>DAMCZI010000012.1:0-120535 GCA_032095175.1 Clostridiaceae bacterium | reverse complement strand
CGTGAGGCGTTGAGCTGACTAATACTAATAGGTCGAGGGCTTGATCAAATGTATACTTGATAATTGTTGTGCAGTTTTGAGAGAACTAAAAACTTGGAGGTTGGAAGTTAGAAGTTGGAGGTTAGACATAACCGAGAACTCTAAATGAAAATCTTTTCCAAAATAAAGTTCTTAATAATGTTAAGTTGAGTGGATAAAGGAAATAGGCCTAAAGGAATACTAAGGTTCTAACATCCAACATCCAACCTCTAACATCTAATTCGGTGGCGATAGCCTCGAGGTCACACCCGTTCCCATTCCGAACACGAAGGTTAAGCTCGAGCACGCCGATGGTACTTTGCGGGAGACTGCATGGGAGAGTAGGACGTCGCCGGATTTGCATATGCGGGTGTAGCTCAATGGTAGAGCTCCAGCCTTCCAAGCTGGTCACGTGGGTCCGATTCCCATCACCCGCTCCAAATAAAACTCTGTGTTTCCCGAGAAGTCGGGCTTTTTTTATTTTTTGGACTTATGTATATTTAAGAAATTATGTCTATATAAATCGCAATAAAGATTTTGAATAATGTATATTGCGATTTATGAATCAAGGAATATGATTTCGCATAAGGCGTATTAAAGAAAATAACAAGTCAATATTTTGGTCTATTTTGTGTCATACTTCGTCAATGAAAGCTCAAGTTAGCACAACTAGCTTGAGCTTTCATTTCCTCGTCTGACGCAAAATATCCTCAAAATCTTTGACTTGTTATTTTCTTTAATACGCCTAAATGTTTAGGGTCGAGCAATGAAGAATCATTTATGTGAAACATATAATATATCAAATCTGACCTCACATCTAGAATTTTTCAATGTATTAATATGATAATTGAAGTAATGTAGTTTCCAATAATATTCATCAATCTTGATATATTTTACTAAATATAAACTCACATTTAATTATTCTGTAACCTATTAAATTTTGACATAATGTAAAATGTTAGCATAAAATTCGCCAATATATACTAATTTAATACATAATTTTCATAATTAATAAAGATTATCTTGTTTTAAATTTGATGTTATACAAAATGTCCTAAAATGAAAAACTAAATTCCATAACAAAAGGAGAAGCGGAATTTAGTATTGCAGAGAAATTTGGTATGCTTAAGTAGATATCTGTCCTGATAAAATCAGGAGATGAAATTAAGCTATGAAAAAAGATAAATTAAACAAAGGAAAGCACTTGTCACTTGAAGACAGATACTACATTGAAGAATCACTAAATCAGAAATGTTCACTTAAAGAAATTGCTAAGAATCTAGGAAAAGACCCAACAACTATATCTAAGGAAATAAGAAGGAATAGAATAGCAAGTAACAGACATAAGCAGGCGGAGTTTATCAACTGCAATAATAAAAAGGACTGCCAAAAAATGCATCTTTGCGGTAAATCATGTGATCAACTATGTAAAAGGTGCAAGATTTTAAATTGCTACAGAAGCTGCCCAGATTATACCTCTATGAAATGCATAAACCTTACACGTTTTCCACATGTATGTAATGGTTGTAAACGTATAACCATATGTCACATAGAAAAGCAGCACTATAGAGCGAAAGTAGCAGATGCAAATTACCATGAATTACTGAAATCATCAAGAGAAGGTGTAGATATTACTTCACATGAACTTACAAAACTTGATGATTTAATATCACCACTGATATTGAAGGGGCAGTCTTTAACGCATATCTTCGCTAATCATAAAACTGAAATAGGATGCTCCGAAAGAACTTTGTACAGTTATTTTGATAAAAATATGTTTACTGCAAGAAATATCGATCTTCCACGTAAAGTAAGGTACAAACCAAGAAAAAAGGCGGTTACCCCTGCTTCGAGGTCATTTGTTCATCGGATTGGTCGAACATACGATGACTTCAATACATATATAGAGGCTAATCCAGGAGCATCTGTGGTGGAAATGGATACTGTATATGGAACTAAAGGTGGAAAAGTGCTTCTTACATTTTTCTTTAGAAGCTGTTCTTTAATGATAGCCTTCCTCCTAGATTCATGTACAAAAGATTGTGTAAGAGAAGCAGTAGATAAGCTTTATGATGAAGTTGGTACAGAAGTATTCAAGAAGAGCTTTCCTTTAATACTTACTGATAATGGTTCAGAATTCAAATCACCAGAATTAATAGAGTATGACGATAATAGCAACGAGAGAACAAAAGTCTTTTATTGTAATCCGATGGCTTCATATCAGAAGCCATATATAGAAAAGAATCATGAATATATAAGATACATATTGCCAAAGGGTAAATCCTTCAAGAATCTTACTCAGGAAGATGTTACCCTTGCAATGAACCATATCAATAGTACAGCTAGAGCCAGTTTAAATGGCTGTACCCCATATAAACTGGCTCAACTGTTGCTTGATGAATCATTGCTGGAAAGATTGTCATTAAGAGAAATTCCAGCAGATGAAGTTCATTTAAAACCTATGCTTTTGAAAAAATAAGATAACAAAAATTCAGGCAGATATCGCCGGAACTTAATTCTTCAAAACAATAACCGGCGGAATTTACTCTTGCAACGAAATTCTGGTGGTCCTATTTTGATGCCAAAAATGCCTTGATTTGTTGTTGTCTTATCAGAATTATATAACATTTTAAGCAAATTTAACAGTAAAAAAAGACAAAAAAGCAGAGCTTAGTCTTTCATTTACAATGGGTTTAAGGAATCGGAAGTTAGTTTTTCAATTAACGTTAAATTCTTTTTTAAACACTTAGAAATTAAAAGATTTAATATCTCCTTTGTAAGTAGAGTAATGTGATTTGTAAGATAGGAGGGGGAATTAGTAGTTGGAGAGTATAATCGATGTAAAAAGATTAAGAAAGGTCTATAGAATGGGGGATGAAAAGATTGTTGCACTAAATGATATTAACTTTTCAATAGACCCAGGTGAATTTTGCTGTCTTCTAGGAACATCAGGTTCTGGTAAATCTACATTGTTAAATCTTTTGGCTGGTCTTGAAAAGCCTACTAGAGGGCAGATTAGAGTAAAGGATACATATATAGAAAAGCTGAATGAAAAGCAGCTTGCAAGGTTTAGAAGAAATCATATAGGCTTCGTTTTTCAATCCTATAATCTTTTGCCTATGTTAAGTGCTATTGAAAATGTAACCCTTCCTTTAGTTTTTAAGGGGGTTCCTAGGAGAATTAGAGAGAAAAGAGCAAAGGATATTTTAGAGGCAGTTGGATTAGGTAAAAGATTGAATCACAAGCCATCTCAAATGAGTGGGGGGCAACAGCAAAGGGTAAGTATTGCAAGGGCTTTTATAACTAACCCAGAGATAGTTTTTGCAGATGAGCCAACAGGAAATTTGGATTCAAAGACAACCACAGAGGTTATGGATTTAATAACATCTATGGCAAAGGATCATAAACAGACTCTTATAATAGTAACACATGATATAGAGATAGCAACCTACACAAATAAAATTGTATCTATTAAAGATGGAAATATAGATAAAGTAGAGATTAAAAGTACAATCGAGGAGGGTTCATAATGAAAAAATGGATTGGAGTAATATTAAGTTTAACATTTATCACACTTCAATGTTTATTTGGAATTCAATGCGTAAAAGCATCTGGAGCAGACGTAACTATAACAGATTACAATACAAATCCTAAATCAGGAATATATAAAGGGCAGACATTTGCAGTGTCTGGTTTAGTAATAAAAAATATTTCTGGCAAGACTTTAACTAATGTTTCATTAAGTATTGATTCAGATCAAAGCTCATCCTTTTCTATAAAAGGACAGGGCTCAATAATAGCTGTGGGTGAATTAAAAGAGAATGCTGAAGCTACAATTCCCACCTTTGAACTTATATACAATGGAGGAGCAAATATTAGACTTCCTATCACTATAAATTATGCAGAAGGTTCAACAAGCACATATATAACAATAAATGCAGTACCTGAAGATAAGGATTCTGTACCACCTCAACCGGTGGATACATCAAAGTACGCACCGAAGCTATCGATAGTAAACAGCTCAATATCAATAGGAAAATCGGGGAATTCTATTAGCATACCATTAAAAATAAAGAATTTAAGTTCCTATGAGGCAAGAAATATAACAATAACACCACAGCTTGGTGAGGGAGCAGAGATTCCCTTTGAAATAGATAGTCTAAGTCTAGCACAAACTCTCTTAAAAATAAGTGGAAACGGCATTGGAACAATTAATTTTCAGTTTAAAATAGCAAGAAATGTACAGGAAAAAACTTATCCAATACCATTAAGCTTTAACTTTGAAAATGCATATGGAAATTCATATGACTATAAAACAACAATATATGTCAAGGTAACAAATGATGATACTGCTCCACGCCTTTCCATAAGAGGACTTGAATGCAGTGAGATGGTTATTTATCCAGGAGGTTTTACAGGAGTTGATATAGATATATTAAACGAAGGAAACCTTCCGGCAAAGGATGTTAGAGTTTCAATTTTAGGATTAAAGGATGATGGTTTTTCAGTTATAGGGGGAACAAATACAAAATACATATCGCAGATTGGTGGTAATCAGAAAAATAGAGTGAATTTTAAACTTGGTGTTTCTGATAAGCTTACTAAAGGGAACTATGGCATAACCATTAAGATTGATTATAAGGATCAAGAAAATAAAGTATGTTCAGAGGAACAACAGTTTTTTATTCCTGTATATAGTGAGAACATGAATGTAAAGACAGTTCCTAAAATAATACTTGAAAAATACAGCTGTAATCCATCAATAGTAAGTGCAGGACAAAACTTTACACTGAATATGTCATTTATAAATACAAGTCAGGCAAAGGAAGTAAAAAATATTAAAATATATCTTACTATAAATGAAACTGGAAGTGAAGGAGGAAATGTATTTACTCCTGTAAATAGCAGCAATACCTTTTTTATAGATAGAATAGGGCCAAAGGAGAGGACGGCAAAGACATTGACTTTTAGTACAGTGCCGGATGCAAAGGCAAAGACATATACAATAGTAGCAAACTTTGAATATGAGGATGCTGAGGGAAATGAATATAAATCCACAGAGCTAATAGGAATACCTGTGCAGCAGAATACAAGACTTGAAACAACAGACATTTCATTTCCTGAAGAGGCATACCCAGGTCAGCCTGTTCCTATAGGATTTGATATTTATAACATGGGAAAGGTGACAGTAAGCAACCTTATGATAAAGCTTGAAGGGGATTTTGATGCACCAAATTCCAATTACTTTATTGGTAATTTTGAACCAGGTGGAAATGAACATTATGAAGGAAATATTACTCCAAAGGGGGTAGGGGTAGTAAATGGTGCAGTAGTAATCTCCTTTGATGATCCAACAGGACAGCATGTTGAGTTAAGGAAGGATTTTTCCTTAAATGTCGTTGAAATGCCTGTGGAGCCGGGAAACGGAGAAAATCCAGGAGTAGATACTCAAACACCTAAGGTAGGAGTGTTTAAAAAGATATTAAAGGGTCCCTTTACATGGGTAGGAGTTGGAGCAATAGCCATTACAGCAGGATTAATTATAAGAAAACGCATAATAAAAAGAAAGGAAGGAATGGAACTAGATGAGTAGTATTGACTTGATTAGAATGGGTTTTATGAACCTTTTCAGAAGAAAAGTCAGGACATTTTTAACCGTTCTTGGTGTCATAATAGGTACAGCTTCTATTGTTGTAATGGTATCACTAGGTTATGGAATGAATGAAAGTTTTAAGGCGGATATAAGCAGTATGGGAAGCCTCAATATCATAAATGTATCACCAGCCTATGGTATGGGACCTAATGGTTCTGGAGGAGGTAAAAGTACCCCCCTTGATGATAAGGCAATCATAAAAATATCGAAGATTGATGGTGCTGAAGTGGTTTCCCCATTGATGAATGTAAGTGCTAAAATGGTTTGTGGGAAATATGCAGCGGATATACAGCTTACAGGTATTATTCCAGAAGCAATGGAAGCTCTGGAATACAAGGTAAAGGAAGGCAGGCTTCTTCAAAAAGGAGATGGCTTAAATATAGTATTTGGCAGCCAATTAGCATCGACTTTTTATAATATGAAATCAAGCAACAGATATTCTTATGGTAATAATACAAAGCCTAAGGTTAATGTTGTGAAGGATAAAATACAACTTACTTTAGATACAAGCTATGGAACTTCTAATAATAATGGACCTCAACCAGAAGATAAAAAGAAATCAAAGCCAGCAAAGCTATATAAAATAATAGGTGTTGGCATTCTAGAAGAAGGAAAACCTGAATGGGATTATAATGTATTTATAAGCATAGATGAGCTTAAAAAGCTTGTGAAGGAAAAGCCAAAGGACAACAGCTTACGCGGAAGTGATAATCCATTCGGACAGACACAGCAGGGATATCAGAGTGCAATGGTTAAGGTGAGAAGCATTGATGACGTTGAGATGGTTCAAAAGAAGATAAAGGAAATGGGCTTTGAGGCATATAGCTTAACTGATTATCTTAAGCAGATGCAAAAGTCAGCGAGAACGATACAGTTGGTACTTGGAGGAATAGGAGCCATATCCCTTCTTGTTGCAGCTCTTGGAATTACAAATACAATGGTAATGTCCATATATGAAAGAACCAGAGAAATAGGAATAATGAAGGTAATAGGAGCTTCACTAGGTGATATTAAAAGGCTTTTTCTATTTGAAGCAGGAACAATAGGCTTTATGGGAGGTCTTTTAGGGCTTGGATTTAGTGAGTTAACATCATTTGCTCTAAATAGCTTTGCAGGCAAATTTATGACTGATATGATTGCACCGTCAGGGAATAGCAGAATATCAATAATACCTATTTGGCTTGCAATATTTGTGTTATTGTTCTCCACATTTGTAGGACTTATATCGGGATTTTATCCCGCAAGGAGAGCTATGAAGTTAAGCCCAATTGAGGCTATAAAGACTGAATAACATATATTAAGAATAGACCCTAACTACGGATTAAGATAATTTGTAGTTAGGGTCTATTCTTAATAATTCTGTAACCAATTAAACGCTATGGCAATGTAAAATATTAACATATATGAAATCGTTGTAAAATATAACTTTAATATACAACTGAATTGTAAATAGTTTTAGGAAAAGGGATTGGAGGTGATTCAGTAATTGGAAAATATAATAGAGGTAAAGGGACTAAGAAAGGTGTATAGGATGGGAGATGAAAAGATAGTTGCATTGAATGATATAAACTTCTCAATAAGCCCAGGAGAATTCTGTTGCCTTCTTGGAACTTCAGGTTCTGGTAAATCCACACTTCTAAATCTTTTGGCAGGCCTTGAGAAACCAACTAGAGGGCAGGTTAAAATAAAAGGTATTAATATAGAAAAACTAAGTGAGAAGCAGCTTGCAAAGTTTAGAAGAAACCATGTAGGCTTTGTTTTTCAATCCTACAACCTTTTACCAATGTTAAGTGCTCTTGAAAATGTAACTCTTCCCTTGATGTTTAAGGGGATACCAAAGGGAATAAGGGATAAAAGGGCTAAGGATATGTTAAAGGCAGTTGGGCTGGGAGAAAGATTAAAACACAAGCCATCCCAGATGAGTGGTGGCCAGCAGCAAAGAGTAAGTATTGCCAGGGCATTTATATCCAAACCAGAGATAGTATTTGCAGACGAACCGACGGGAAATTTGGATTCTAAAACAACTTTAGAGGTTATGGGTTTAATAACCTCAATGGCACGGAAAAACAAGCAGACACTAATTATTGTAACCCATGATGTAGAGATAGCAGCCTATACAGATAAGGTAATATACATCAAGGATGGTGACATAGATAAAATAGAGATCAGAAATAAAATTGAGGGGGATTCATAATGAAAAAGTGGATGGGGATAGTATTAGCTTTATTCCTTATTGCATTTCAGTTTATTCCTTCAACATTTGTGGCAAAAGCAGCACCATCAGGAGATGTCAACATAGGGCGTTATAGAACTAGTTTAGGTAGTAAAGAAATATATCCAGGTGATGAATTTGATTTGATAATCAAATTAGTACAAAGATCAACTGAAGTGAGTAATATAACTTTATCAATTGATGAAGAGCAAGTCTCTCCTTTCATTGCTATAGATGGAGAACAAACGAAATCTGTTGATAATATTAGTAAAGAAATAACTTTTAAAATGAAATATATTGGTGGGAAAACTACAAGACTTCCAGTGACCATAAGATACACCAAAGATCAAGAGGAAGGGGTTACCAATGCCAATATCACAATAAATGCAATTCCAGATGACACAGATACTACACCAATAGACACATCAAAGTATGCACCTAAACTCTTAGTTTCAAACGGTCCAATATCATCAGGGAAAGCAGGAAGTTCAATTAGCATACCACTAAATATAAAAAATATAAGCTCATATGAAGCAAGAAATGTAATAATAACACCCTCCTTTGGAGAGACTGGAGATATTCCATTTGAAATAGATAGTTTAAATCTTACACAAAGCATTTCAAAAATAGCTGGAAACAAGGCTGAATCAATAAATCTTCAATTTAAGATAGCAGGAAATATTCAAGAGAAGACATATCCCATAGGGCTGAATTTTAATTTTGAAAATGCATATAAAAATTCGTATGAATATAAAACAACCATATATGTAAAGGTGACAAATAATGATACTGCTCCCCGCCTTACAATTAAAAACCTTGAGTGTACTGAAATGGTTATTTATCCTGGAGGATTTACAGGAGTTGATATAGACATATTAAATGAAGGTACACTTATGGCAAAGGATGTAAAGGTATCAATTTTAGGATTAAAGGATGATGGGTTTTCTGTTATAGGAGGAACAAATATAAAGTACATATCGCAAATTGAAGGAAATCAGAAGAACAAGGTAGTCTTCAAACTAGCGGTTTCGGATAAACTCACAAATGGCAGCTATGGGATAACTGTAAAGCTTGACTACAAGGATCAATGGGGCAAAGATTACACCGATGAACAACAGTTTTTTATTCCTGTATATAGTGAAAACACGAATGTTAAAACTGTCCCCAAAATAATACTAGAAAAATATAGCTGTAACCCTTCAATAGTTAGAGCAGGAGAAAACTTTATACTCAATATGTCATTTATAAACACAAGTGAGGCAAAGGGAGTAAGAAATATTAAGATATACCTTACAGTTAATGAAGCCAGTAATGAAGGAGGAAACCTTTTTACCCCTGTAAACAGCAGCAATACCTTCTTTATTAACAGCATAGAGCCGAAGGGAAAGGCTTCGCAAACATTGGAGTTTTTCACAATACCAGATGCGAAGGCAAAAACCTACACAATGATAGCAAATTTTGAGTACGAGGATAGTGATGGAAATGAGTACAAATCCACGGAACTGATAGGGGTACCTGTTCAGCAGAAGACAAGACTTGAAACAACTGAGGTCTCCTTTCCACCAGAGGCATACCCGGGACAGCCAGTTCCTGTAGGCTTTGATTTTTATAATATGGGAAAGGTAACATTAAGCAACCTTATGATAAAGCTTGAAGGAGAGTTTGATGCACCAAATTCCAACTATTTTGTTGGTAATTTTGAACCAGGAGGTAATGATCATTACGAGGGAGCTATTACACCTAGGGGCCCTGGAGTTTTAAATGGAGCGGTAGTCATTTCCTATGATGATCCAGCAGGGCAGCATGTAGAGCTAAAAAGGGATTTCTCGTTTAATGTTGTTGAAATGCCTCAGCCACAGCCAGGACCTGGGGAAAACCCTGGGGTAGAACCGGGGGCACCAAAGCAGGGAGGGTTTAAAAAAATATTAAAGAGCCCATTTACCTGGATTGGTCTTGGAGTTGTTGTCATCGCAGTAGTGATATTCATAAGAAAGGCTGTAATTAAAAAGAGGGAAGGAATGACATTGGATGAATAAAATTGACTTGATTAGAATGGGTTTCATGAACCTTTTTAGAAGAAAAGTAAGAACCTTTCTAACAGTCCTTGGCGTTGTCATAGGAACAGCCTCAATAGTTGTAATGGTATCCTTGGGATATGGAATGAATGAAAGCTTTAAAGCGGATATTAGCAGGATGGGAAGCTTAAATGTTATAAACGTATCTCCATCCTATGGAATGGGACCTGGTGGTTCTGGAGGAGTGAAAACTAAATCATTGGATGATAAGGCAATTGCCCAAATGGAAAAGATAGAGGGGGTAGAGGTTGTATCTCCAATTATGGATGCAAGTGTTAAAATGATTTCCGGAAAGTACACTGCTTATATACAGCTAACTGGTGTTAATCCTGCTGCAATGGAAGCTTTAGAATATAAGGTAAAGGAAGGGCGCCTTCTTCAGGGAGGGGATGGGCTAAATATAGTGTTTGGAAGTCAGGTTGCAACTACTTTTTATAATGCGAAATCAAGAAATAGATATTACTATGGCCCTCCTGCCAAACCCAATGTTGATGTAATGAAGGACAAATTAGAGATGACCTTTGATATGAGCTACGGTGAGCCAGTTACTCCAGGAACACAGCCTCAAAAGCAAAAGCAGTGGAAAATGTATAAAATAAAGGGTGTTGGAATTCTTCAGGAAGGAAAGCCTGAATGGGATTATAATGTTTTTATAAATATAGAAGAACTCAAAAAACTTGTAAAGGAAAATTCGAAAAATACCAATAATCAGCAGGGGAGATATGATCCATATAGACAGCAGCAGAGCGGTTATCAAAGAGCAATGGTTAAGGCAAAGGATATGAAGGATGTTGAAAAAATTCAAAAAAAGATAAAGGAAATGGGTTATGAAGCCTATAGCTTAACAGACTGGCTTAAACAGGTACAAAAATCTGCAGCAACAATGCAGATGGTTTTAGGAGGAATAGGTGCCATATCCCTTCTTGTAGCGGCACTAGGAATAACAAATACAATGGTTATGTCCATATATGAAAGAACAAAGGAAATAGGGGTAATGAAGGTTATTGGAGCATCCTTAAAGGATATAAAAAGGCTTTTTCTATTTGAATCTGGATTAATAGGCTTTATGGGAGGAATATTGGGACTTGGATTTAGTGAACTGGCATCTTATTTACTTAATACATTTGCAGGTAAGCTTATGATTAATATTGCTCCTGTAACAGAATCAAGTAAAATATCAATAATACCTCTTTGGCTTGCTTTATCTGTGCTGGTTTTCTCTACCTTTGTAGGGCTTATATCAGGATTTTATCCTGCAAGGAGAGCTACGAAGCTGAGTCCAATCGAGGCTATAAGGACTGAATAACTAATTTTAAAAAACAAATGAATATAAAAAAGTCCCTGTTACAAAATATATATGAGATGCTTAATAAATCTTTTATATATTTTGGCAGGGACTTTTTTAAATACAGGAGGTAGGATTATGAAAAAGCTTGAAATAGTGAAGGTTATAAGAGATGGCAGTGGGGATGTTATAGCTTACGAATTAGATTCAGGTTCAATTGTTGATATTGAACAGGCAGTATATATGGCAAGCAATGGAGAAATAGAAAATGTAGAGGTTCAATATAGTGGTGAAGAAAATCAGGAGCTAAAGGGAAAGGGATTCGATATAAATAGTCTTCCAGAGCTAAAATAGGTGGTTTTTTCCACCTTTTTTAACTTTTTGCTCTTTTATTATGTGACAGAAAGGATGTAATATGTTAAAATGATTACATATATATGTTAATTAACTTTATTGTAAAGATTAAAATTAAATTACAAATCATCTATGAAGCTAAAGAAATAAACTTTGGAATATAATCTTATGTAAATTACATCTTAATTTCGCATCACAACCAGCGGGGGATAGCAAGTGTATGTTTTATAGGATAAAGCAGTTTTTATGGGCTGCGACAGCTAAATTGAAGGACGAAGATAAAAAATTTGCAACTGAATATTTAAATGACTATGAAGAGTCATTATTCTTTTCCCTTCCAGTATTCGAACAGGTTCACAGTGTCAAGGTTGCACAGGGTGTTCTTGAGGAATGCTTAAAAAGGGATGCCTATGATGTACTACTTATTAAAGCTGCGCTGCTTCACGATATTGGTAAGATTAACACTAGCCTTAACATATTTACAATATCTATTCTTGTTATAATGGACAGGATATTTCCTAAAGGAATGAAAAAACTTACATTTATAAAAAGTATAAATGCATACTACAATCATCCCGAAATTGCTCTTAAATACCTGGAGAATACAGATGAGTATATAGCATTTCTTATTAAAAATCATCATAATTATGAAATTGTTTGGGATGAAAAATTAAGAATACTTCAAAAAATTGATTCAAAAAGCTAAAATAGTTATTAGAGGTATTTATATTTATTAAATAAAAGTCTATAATTATTTAAAATATATATTTTGGGGGAGTGTCTATGGGATACAAAATTCTAATAATAGATGATGAGGAAAAGCTTGTAAAGGGGTTGCGGTATAACCTCGAACTCGACAACTATGAAGTTGACACAGCCTTTGACGGAGAAGAAGGTTTATTGTTTATTGACGAAAATGTGTACAATCTTATTATCCTTGATATTATGCTTCCCAAAGTAGACGGTCTTACTCTTCTGAAAAAAATAAGGGAAAGGTCCTCCATACCAGTTATAATGCTTACAGCAAAGGGTGAGGACGAGGATAAGGTTCTAGGCTTTGAATATGGTGCTGATGATTATCTTACAAAACCCTTTAACATACTTGAGTTAAGGGCAAGGATTAAGGCCTTAATGAGAAGGACCTATGACAGTACTGGTAATAAGAGTGAAATAATTAACAGTAGAGACATAACAATAAACGTTCCATCAAGAAAGGTAAACATATCAGGAAAGCCGATTGATTTGACTTCTAAAGAGTTTGACATATTGTTTCTTCTTGTAACAAACCCTGGAAAGGTATACAATAGAGAGACGCTTTTAGAGATAATATGGGGTTATGATTACTATGGAGATTCTAGAACAGTAGATGTTCATGTGAGAAGGCTGAGGGAAAAGATTGAAAAGGATCCTTCAAACCCACAATATGTTCTGACAAAGTGGGGGGTTGGTTACTATTATAAAGGGTAAGTTTAAAGGTAGAATATTAAAACTGAGGATAATGGCATCATACTTTATATTAATTGCACTCTGCCTTATACTTATAAATGCCCTTGCGGCTAGAAAACTTGAAAATTACTATATTGACGGGCGAAAAAAAGACATATGTGCTAAAGCAAGAGACTTAGCTAAGGAGGCTTCTGTCCCAGGAGTTTTTGAAAGTCAGGAGTTTAAGAGAAAGAAAGAAAATTTAGCATATGAATCATTCTCATATGTTACTTCAATATCAAAGGGAAGTTATAATGATCTTAGTCGTAGTTCTGGAAGAATAAAATATAATTCATATGGTATAGGGTTAGCCTTTGATGGGCAGGAATATATTGAGAAGGTCAAAATAAAGGATGAAGATTTTCTTTATGTAGCGGAACCTGTCACGGTAAATACAAGCATTGTAGGTGTAATATTTATTTCAAATTCACTTGGGGATTTATACTCAACACTAGGGGAAATAAAAAGACAGCTTATAATAATATCTATTGTGACACTGTTGGCATTTATATTGGCGAGCTATGCCATATCAGGTAAAATTACGAGGCCGATGGAAAAGGTCATAGGGGCAATTGAGGCAATGGCTGAGGGTAAGCTTGAGCAGAGGGTCGAGACAAGTGGTAATGATGAATTAGCCAGACTTTGCTATGCATTTAACAACATGAATGAAAAAATAAATGATATGGATAAGGAAAGAAGACAGTTCGTTGCGGATGCATCCCATGAATTGAAATCACCTCTTGCTAGTATAAAGGTACTTGTTCAATCCCTAGAAGCTGGGGGTGTTGAAAACAAAGAAATTGCATATGATTTTCTTAATGATATAGACAATGAGGTTGACAGGCTTACCAATATAGTAGGTAGATTGCTGGAACTTACAAGGCTTGAGGCCGGGTATGGTATGAAGGTTGACAGATTTGATATTGGCAAGATGGTAAACGAAGTAATTACTAAGATTATGCCTATTGCAAACGCAAGAAATATTGTTGTAAACTGTTCTACAAAGGGTGAATTTATTGATGGAAATAAGGATAATATATTTAGAGCAATTTACAATATAGTTGAGAATGCCGTTAAATACTCAGATGATGGCGGCACAGTTGATGTCTGGATGGAAAATGGATCTGAGGTTAAAATATTTGTAAAGGATAGGGGACCGGGAATACCCGAGGAGGATTTATACAAGATATTTGATAGATTCTATAGGGTTGACAAGGCAAGAAATCGAAAGACTGGTGGAAGCGGTCTTGGACTTTCCATCGTAAAGGAAATAATAAAACGCCATAATGGCAGAATAGAAGTTCAAAGCAAGGTGGGGGAAGGAAGTCTGTTTATGATAGCTATTCCTTATAAATTACACATTAAGGAGTGTTAGAATGAAAAGAACAGCTTTTATTCTTCTCACCCTTTTCTTTTTTATTTCTGGATGCAGAGGATTTAGAAATGAAAAGGGAGTTGCTACAGGGGAAATGCAAAATAAAAATGTAAGAGTAATAGTATATTTCCCTGACAAAGAATTTTTAAAGCTTGTGCCAGAGGAAAGGACAGTGCCTTTTAAAAATACAGTTGAAGAGACAGTAGTTAATACCCTTATTTCAGGTTCGATAAAGGGCAGCATGCAATCCATTCCTAAAGGGACAAGAATTATTTCATTATCCCGAAATGATGGTAATATTACCCTTAACCTTTCAAAGGAATTCTTAAAAAATTTAAATTCAGGCAGTATATATTCAATTGTAGATTCACTTACAGAAATACCAGGGGTTAAAGGTGTAATTTTAAAATCAGAGGGAAAGCCCATTAATATGAAAATGGATGGTATAAACCTAAAAAATCCTATAAAAAGGAATAGAAAGCTTCTTACAAGGAATCCGAATTTAAATCCCGGGGAAGTTCTAAAAAAGCAGATGGGTCTTGAGGCAGAGGGTGAATGGTTTGAGGCATATCTTCTTATGTCTGATGATGAGAACAACCCTGATAGAAAATATTATAACGAATATGCAGCGGAAATGGATGAAATAAGGGCCCTTGGATTTTTAAATACTGATTTTGAAGTTGGAGATTATACTGTTGATAGGACAGGTTCCAAAGCATTGGTCAAGGTTAACTTTTATACCAGGGATTCATCAGGGAAAAGAGTTCTTGCAAATAATGTAAGGTTTAATACCGTTAAAATAGATGGAGTTTGGCTGGTTGATTGGTTGACTTCACAGAGTTAGGATTAATGTGCCTAATATGTAAACAATTCTTTAATTATTAAGCAGTATAATGCAAAATTTGTTTTTAAGAAGGATAATTATAGTATAATAAATAAAACAGACGAGGAGGAATAGCATGAAGGGGGAGGAGAGAAGAGATAAGATACTCTCTATTCTAATGGAGTCTTCAAACCCAATAAAGGGTGCAGAACTGTCTACAATGTTTAATGTAAGCAGACAGGTTATAGTTCAGGATATAGCGCTTTTAAGGGCTGAGGGAAGGGATATAATAGCAACACCTCAAGGATATGTATTAATCCCTGAAAAGCCAGGAAGAATAAGAAAAATTATTGCAGTAAAGCATGGTGAGAAAGAAATAGAAGAGGAGCTAAAAACCATAGTAGGACTAGGTGGAAGCGTAATAGATGTTACAATAGAACACAAGATATATGGAGAACTGACTGGTAAGCTTATGCTTAAATCCATGTATGACGTTGAACAGTTTATATTAAAGCTCAAAGAAGAGGGCTCAAAACCATTGTCACAGCTTACTGAAGGGGTTCATATACATACTCTTGAGGCTGAAAGCAGGGACATAATGGATAGGATAGTTGAAACGCTTAGGGTAAAGGGATATCTTATTTCGCAGGAGGGTTAAAATGAAAAAGAATATAGCAAGAGTTTTGTTGGTTTTGGTGGGGTTATTTATAGTCCTGTCAGCTCTTTCAGGTTTTTTTGTAGATTACCAGTGGTTTAAGGAAGTAGGCTATGTAAGTGTATTTTTTACATCCTTAAAAGCAAAAATAATAGTATTTATTCCAGTATTTTTGCTGCTGTTTATACTGGTTAACTTCTACAGTAGATTTTTAAGAAATGGATATTTAAAGTTTGGAGACAGGATATACGAAAAAAGTGAAATTTCAAAGCAGAATAAAATAATAAACATAGTATCACTTGCAGGGGCATTCTTTATATCCCTTGGTTTCACGGGAATATTCTGGTACAGAATACTTGAATTTTTCAATGCAAAGAATTTTAATGTGAAAACTCCTATTTTTAATATGGATGCAGGTTTTTTTGTATTCAAATTGCCATTGATTGAAGCTATAATTGGGGTTTTGGTAACTATAATCATAATACTCATAGCAATTGCGCTTATGTTCTATGGTTTTGTAAAAATAAGAGATGGATTTACTGGTATTAGAGACTATATAAAGGGACAGGACAGTCCACTTGCGAGGTTTATAATAAGGCAGCTTTCAATATTTGGAGCTATGCTTCTTATACTTCTCTCAGGTGTATTTTATACAAAGGGTTTAAGCCTTGCCTATTCACCAAGGGGAGTTGCCTTTGGAGCAAGCTATACAGATGTACATGTTACTCTGCCTATGTATAAGATAATAGCCATAATATGCATAATAGCATCAATTGTTGTTGCATATTCAATTATGAAAAAGCGTGTAAAATGGATAGTAGTTACAGGTGCTTTTATATTGGTTCTAATAGTATCTGAGGGTATTATATCTACTGTTGTCGAAAGGTTTGTTGTATCTCCTAACGCAAGGGATAAGGAACTGCCATACCTAAAATACAATATAGAAAGTACAAGACATGCCTATGGACTTGATGATATAGCAGAAAAGAGCTTTGAGGTTAACAATGCTCTTACTCCAGAGGATATACAAAGTAATAAGGATAACATAGAAAACATAAGGGTGCTTGAATTTTCACAATCCCTTGAGGTATTTAATCAGATTCAAACCATAAGAAATTACTATAAATTCAATGATGTAGATATAGATAGATATGTAATAGATGGCAAGCAAAAGCAGGTATTTGTAGCAGCAAGAGAGCTTGATAACACCACTATAGATCCTAAATATCAGACATGGCAGAACATGCATCTATATTATACCCATGGATATGGCGGTGTTATGACCTATACAAACATGTCCAGTTCAACAGGACTTCCAGAGTTCATTATGAGGGATATGCCATTGACAAGTGGTGCTTTTAAAATAGACAAACCTCAGATATACTTTGGAGAGGTAAGTAATGACTATATAGTTGTTGGAGGAAATAACAAAGAAATAGACTATCCTTCTGGAAATGAAAACAAGGAGACCAAGTACAGTGGGAATGCAGGAATAAAGCTTAATCCACTTAATAAACTCCTGTTTACAATCAATACTGGAAACATGAACTTCCTGCTTTCAAATGATATAACCTCAAGCAGCAGGATGATAATGAATAGAAACATTGTTGAAAGGGTTAAAAAGATAGCACCATTTTTAGGGTATGACAATGACCCATATCTGGTTGCAGCAAATGGGAAATTCTATTGGATAATTGATGCATATACAACAACAAGCAGATACCCTTTTGCAGAACCATACAATGGCATAAACTATATTAGAAATTCAGTTAAGGTAGTTATAGATGCCTATGATGGAAAGGTTGACTTCTACTTATCAGACAGCAGCGACGCCATTGCAAAGACGATAGGTAGTATTTATGGTGGAATGTTTAAGGATATAAAGGATATGCCAGGTGAACTAAGGGCACATCTAAGATATTCTGAGGATGTATTTATGATTCAGGCAAAGGTATATGAAAAATACCACATGGTTAACCCGGTAGTGTTCTATAACAGCCAGGATTTATGGAATATAGCGAAGTATAAGGGAAGCGATGGGAAAGAAACAGATGTTGAGCCTGTTTACCAGATGATGAAGCTTCCAGGTGAAAATGAGGAGGAATTCCTACTTGCAGTACCATTTACAGCATCAAAGAGAGAGAACATGGTATCATGGCTTGCTGTAAGAATGGATGATGAAAAACCTGTACAGAGGATGCTTGTAAGATTCTCAGGTCAGAAGGCTGTTTACGGACCACAGCAGTTTAACTCTAAAATAAATACGGATACAACGATTTCAAGCCAGCTTACCCTCTGGGGACAGAAGGGCTCTCAGGTTATACTTGGTGAGACATATATAATGCCGATAGACAACTCCCTTCTATATATAAGACCATTATACTTAAGGTCTGAAGGGGGAAAGAGCCTTCCAGAATTAAAGAAGGTTATAGTTGGATTTGGTGATAGGCTAGTAATGGAGGATACTATAGAGAAGGCCTTCGAGAGACTATTTAACACAGATATAGGTGGGCCTGGCGGAAACGTTACTGCTCCAGGAGAGCCGGAAACACCAAAGACTGATAATGTCTCAAATCTTTCTATTAAGGCAGCGGATCTATTTAACAAAGCAAAGGAAGCTCAAAAGGCAGGAGACTGGGCAGGATATGGTCAATACTTAAATGAACTTGAAAATGTATTGAATATGCTTAAGGAAAAGGCACAGTAAAAAATAAGGCGAATAGATGTGTAATAAATCATCTATTCGCCTATTATTTAATTAATACCATTGCTTGAAATAAGGGCAACATTGTCCATTTCCTTTGTTTTATTTACAAGCTCACCACGTGTAATAATTCCCTTTTCAATCAGAAGCTCTACAAGGCTTGTTAAAACAAGTATGTTCTTATAATCTGTTTCCTTAAGATTCGAAATCTGGTATAAAATATCAACATCACTC
Organism: Clostridiaceae bacterium; assembly: GCA_032095175.1. Taxonomy (GTDB): domain Bacteria; phylum Bacillota; class Clostridia; order Clostridiales; family Caloramatoraceae; genus DAMCZI01. Next base: position 101,662 of record DAMCZI010000012.1, on the reverse strand, counting down.
ACATTTAATCCCTCCAGTTTGATTATGGACAAGTTAATTAGGTTTTATACACAAATATTATTGAATTATTGGAAAAGAGTGATATAATATAAAATAATAAACAAACTGTTGATAGGAAATAGTAAGCAGCTTAAAGGTTTTAGAGAGCCTGCGGATGGTGAAAGCAGGTACTAGAGAGTGCTGAATCTACCCTGGAGGGTTTGCGATGAGCAAAACGGATGGCGTCCGTTAAAACGCATCAAGAGGATCATATGATCAATTTGGGTGGCACCGCGGATAATATCTTCCGTCCCTTTTTAGGGACGGGAGGTTTTTTTTATTTTATAAGCATATAAAATTAGGTTATTAGTGAATTATTGCATCGTATAAGTGCATTATAACTAAGTAGGGAGGTAGTAAAAAAATGTTGGATGTTAAAAGAATAAGGACAGACCTGGAAGGCGTTAAAAAGGCAATGGCAATCAGGGGGGAGGCATTCGACCTTGATATGCTTGATAAGGTTGTTGAGCTTGACGAAAGAAGAAGACAGATAATAGCTGAGGTTGAGGCTCTTAAAAATGAAAGAAATACAAAGTCTCAGGAGATACCAAAGCTAAAGAAGGCAGGACAGAGTGTTGATGGAATAATGGTAGCCATGAAGGAATTGGCAGATAGGATAAAGGGACATGACGAAGAGCTGTCAAAGGTAGACGAAGAGATTGAATATATTCTATTAAGAATCCCTAATATACCTCATCCGGATGTACCAAGGGGAGAAACAGATAATGACAATCTTGAACTAAGAAAATGGGGAGAACCAAGGAATTTTGATTTTGATATAAAGGCTCACTGGGATATAGGTGCAAATCTTGGAATACTTGATTTTGAAACAGCAGGAAAGGTAACCGGAGCAAGGTTTACATTCTATAAGGGCCTTGGAGCAAGGCTTGAAAGGGCATGTATGAACTTCATGCTTGATCTTCATACAGAAAAGCATGGCTATACAGAAGTATTCCCACCATTTATGGTAAACAGAAGAAGTATGACTGGAACGGGACAGCTTCCAAAGTTTGAGGAGGATGCATTCAAGGTACAGGATACAGACTACTTCCTAGTACCAACAGCAGAGGTTCCTATAACTAATATGTATAGAGATGATATACTTGATGGAGAAAAGCTTCCTATAAAGCATGCTGCATACACTGCTTGCTTCCGTTCAGAAGCAGGTTCTGCAGGAAGGGATACAAGAGGACTTATAAGACAGCACCAGTTTAACAAGGTTGAACTAGTAAAGTTTACACGTCCAGAGGATTCTTATGATGAGCTTGAGAAGCTTGTAAAGGATGCTGAGGAAGTACTTCAGATGTTAAAGATACCATATAGAGTAGTATTGATATGCTCAGGAGACCTTGGATTTACAGCAGCAAAGAAGTTTGATATCGAAATATGGATGCCAAGCTACAACAAATATGTAGAGATTTCAAGCTGCTCAAACTTTGAGGATTTCCAGGCAAGAAGAGCAAATATAAAGTATAGACCAGGCTTAAAGGAAAAGCCACAATACGTTCATACAATAAACGGATCAGGACTTGCAGTTGGAAGAACAGTAGCTGCGATACTCGAGAACTACCAGCAGCCAGATGGAACAGTAATCATTCCAGAGGTTCTAGTACCTTATATGGGCGGCATGGATACAATTACTAAATAAAATATATAAAAAGTCGGGCATTTTATGTTGACAGCATAGCTATATGTTGATATAATAATAAATGTCCGATACGGAGAGATGGTCGAGTTGGTTTAAGGCACCGGTCTTGAAAACCGGCGTAGGGGTAACTCTACCGTGGGTTCGAATCCCACTCTCTCCGCCATTTTAATATGGAGAAGTACTCAAGTGGCCGAAGAGGACGGTTTGCTAAACCGTTAGTAGGGGTAACTCTAGCTGGGGTTCGAATCCCCACTTCTCCGCCAAAAAAGCTGCACAATGTGCAGCTTTTTTCTTTAGCTTTTAGGCGTATTAAAGTTTTCTCTGATTTCATATAAGTAAATATAAACTCAGCCTTTTTAGAATCCTGATTTTCTAACTTTAAAGGCTCTTTGATACTGCACAGGATAATCTATTTCTATTCCATAATCCTTTGCAGTGTTTAAAACCCAATATGGATTCCTAAGAAGCTCTCTACCAAGGGCAACAAGATCAGCTCGGTTGTTATTTAATATATCCTCAACCTGCTCTGGTGCTGTTATAAGGCCAACTGCAATGGTTGGAACGTTACAGTCTTTTTTAATTCTTTCAGCAAAATCAACCTGATACCCAGGATAAGTCTTTATAGGGACAGAAACAAGACCTCCAGAGCTAACATGAACAACATCTACATACTGCTTAATCAGATTTATTATCTTAACCATTTCATCAATATCAATTCCACCCTCAGCATAATCGCTTGCAGAAATCCTAAGAAGAATTGGCTTTTCCTCAGGCCAAACCTCTCTAACACCCTCAAGTAATTCCTTTAAGAACCTAACTCTGTTTTCAAGGCTTCCCCCATAGCTATCCTCTCTTTTATTTGTGATTGGGGATAAAAACTCATGTATCAAATAGCCATGAGCACCGTGAATTTCAATGGTATCAAAGCCTATGTTATTTGCTCTTACCGCAGCATCCTTGAAGTTATTTATAATATCCTTAATATCGTTAACACTGAGTTCCTTTGGAACAGGATAATCCTCGTTAAATCTTATAGGGCTTGGGGCTACAATAGGTTCATCCTTAACCTCGCTTTTTCTGCCTGCATGTGCAAGCTGAACTGCCACCTTTGCTCCATTTTCATGGCATACATCAACGACTCTCTTTAATCCAACAAACTGGCTATTACCCCATATCCCAAGGTCATAGGGCGTAATTCTTCCATTAGGAACAACAGCAGTGGCCTCAAGTATAATAAGCCCAACTCCACCAATGGCTCTGTCAACATAATTAACAAAGTGAAAATCCCTTACCTTTCCACTATCATCAGTTGAATCCAAGCACATAGGCGGCATTACAATCCTATTTCTCAATGTCATATTCTTTACTGTATATTCCTCAAACATCTTCATAAAAGTCACCTCCAAAATAGAATAACTCCTTTACCTAAATTCTAATCAATAACAGCAAATATGGCAACAAATACAGCATCCTACCTATCAATCTTCCATGAAAATCAATTTGATTTTTCCTCTATTCTATGATACTATTATTATGTTATATGCGCCAATAGCTCAGCTGGATAGAGTGATACACTACGAATGTAGAGGTCGGGGGTTCGAATCCCTCTTGGCGCACCATGAAAAACCCTAGAAGTTGTATAAGGCTTCTAGGGTTTTTTATATTCCTTAATTGTTCTATATGTATCATCAATAAAAAGAATTATCCTACATTGTCTTACTAGACTTAAATTGTTTTAACAAATCTTGTACATAATTCATATCTAATCCGTTGCCAATAATTTTATAGTAGTTTCTATGCTGAATTTCACCGTTTAGGTATGTTTCAACATATATATGGTTTTTAGTATGTATGATAATTTGAAGGGAACTGCCATCCTCAGCATAGGCATATATTGAATTGTATTCCTTGGGGAAATAATCTAAATGTTTGTCTTCAATAAGCTTAAAATCCTTCATATAAGAGAGGAGTTTGCTTAGTGGGTCAGTATCTTTAGAGGAAATATGAATAGAATCATAATCTACCACAACTCTCATAAATTCAACATTTGAATATTTTTTTAATGCTAAGCTATTGAAAGTACCACGTTTAGGTAATTCATTATATAAAACAAAACCCAATATAAGTAAAAATACTAAAGGGAAAATAAATTTTTTATAATTTTTCATATACCCACCACCCTAATATAAAGTAAGCTATAACTATATATAAATACTGAACAAAGCAAGTATGTTCTATCTTGAACATAACACACTTAAACAATATTTACAATATTTGCATAGAGAAGTACTCCATTATAGATTCAAGGGGTGAATTGGGGTATAGAGATAGATTTATCACAGGAAGGAATAAATCTATGCTTTCAAAAAGTAGATAAGCACTTATAGGATTTTTATGATAAGATGGTAAAAATGGGGCATTTAAAAAAAGGCCTAAGTGTCAACTGATTAAAAAGGGTGGGGATGTTTATGATAAATAAAAGATTAAGTTTAAGTTTTTATGATACAAATGTAGGCGAGTATGATGAATACAATCCAAGGTATGTAAGAAACAAACATGGTGTACCGGAAATCCTGTATATACTTGCAGAAAATGATCCATATTCATTATCATGTGGGGATATTATAAATAAGCTTGATATTGATAATGAAGAATGTAAGAACGCACTGAATTCTTTGATAAAAATAAATGCAATATCAATTAGGGAGAATAAATACAAGATTAACTTTCCTGCATTTATAGAGAAGGATATAGAATTGCTTGGAGATTTTAATATTAAAATAGGAAAGCTGTTAGGAGAAAAAATTATATCTTTAAAGGATGAAATAGACCATAAAATATCTAAACTATCATGCTATAGAAGCTGTGATGTTAAGGTGCTTAGATATCATACAATAGGCTGCAGCACCCTGGATGGGGGAGCTATGGACTATTTTACTGAAAAAGGGGTTATAGCTACTTCAAAGCTTCAGCCAGGCAATAGGGATTATATAATTATAGGTAATGAAGAAAATGAAAAAATGCATGATTATAGTGATAAACTATTGTGCAACTGTAATATATGGCGTACTGGAAATATAGGATTTCGCAGCTTTGGTGATGGAGATGGAGAGAGAAAGGATATGATGAGATTTTTTAGAAGAATCCAGGATAATCTAGAAAAGGCGACAGAACATAAAGATTTAAATATGGCATATATTAAGCTAAATGCACACAATAATGAAGTGATTGTGAAAAAATGTGGAGAGTTGTTATTAAAAGTATTAAAGGAACAAATTTGTTATAATAACCTGAAAGAAGAAGAGAAGGATGTAGCAGTTTTTCTGAAGGAATTGGGATATTTTGATTTTAAGGACGAGTATTCAGAAATTAAATGCGTAGTTCCAGTGTTTAGTCTAGATGACAAAATGATAATAGATGAGATTTCAGATTTGATAACATTGAATATATATGAAATTGTAAAACAAGCATTTGAAACCCTTGGTAGAACTATCCCAGGTTTAACATCAATCAAGCATGGAGTAGAAATCAGGGACATTGCAAATGAACTATGGCATCTTATGTTTGGTGCAACAAACGAGTATCTAGTAAAGGCAGGTTTTTATGCAGAGCCAGAATATAAAAAAGGAGAAGGACGATATTTTAAGTGCATATGCATTGAATAGATACAAAGAAAATAAGAGTAAATAGGATTATTAACAAAGAAGATAAGTATTATAGATGAAGCTTGGAAGAATGTATCAGGGTCAAAAATGGAACTTATAAATAAAAATAGTCGAGATAGCAAAATATCTCGATGCCATAAAACTAGAAATGATAGGCTGCAAGGCTTATAAATTTTCGTTAGTTCTTTATAGTGATTGCATATTTTTTACTTGACCTGGAGTTAACTCCAGGTTTTATTATATTCATATAGGATATAGCTAGGGGTGAGTATTATGAAAATAGAGGAGTTTTCAAGAAATTCGGGGTTTAGTGTGGATACATTGAGATATTACGATAAGATTAGATTGCTAGTACCTGAAAGGATTAATGGAATAAGAAATTATAGTGAGGAAGATCTGCAGGAAGCGGTGATTATTAAGAGGCTTAAAACACTAAATTTTTCTATACAGGATATTAAAAACATGATGGAGTTGGATGAGAAATTTGAGGAGGATAAGAGCCTTGATTATGAAGGAAGGGCGAGGGTTAAGGAGTTTTTAAAAATTGTTGAGGATAAGTACAGTGAGTTGGGACAACAATATGATCTGATATTAAAAACTATGAAACAGATGAAAAGGATAATAGAAAAATCCAATAAGCTTTTGAAATATGGATTTCCTTTTGCAGAGGATATTGAAGAAATGTTGAATTATGAAGAAACAGAAAGCTATTGGGATGGAGTCTTTAAAGGATTGAAACCTTCTGATGAAAAAAGGGCGCTACCAGAAAAAATTGAAGATGGATTGAAGTGGGTTAATGAAAATTCTAAGCTTATAATGGACTTTGGATGTGGAAATGGCAAGACGATTTTTAAATGTTTAAGTAATGGGGTAAGTAGGGGGATAGGGATAGATTTATCACAGGAAGGAATAAATCTATGCCTTAAAACAGCAGCTAATAATGAGTATGTTGATAGAGTCGAATTTATATGTGGGGGAATTGATTGCATTAAAAACATGAGCAGTGGTAGTGCAGATGGGATAATTCTATTTAATATATTGGACAACATTATGCCAGCAGATATGCTGTTATTGTTGGAACAGTGCCATAGGATATTAAAGGATAATGGGAAACTGTTAGTAAAGCTTAATCCGTATATAGAAGATGAAAATATTATTATAAACTCAGGAGAATTTAAAAAGGTAGCAGCTAATCTTTATATTGAAAACACAGGAGTTATCTTTAACAATATTGTAAGTGAGCAGTTTAAGAAAATCATAGAACATCAATTTTCAATTTATAAGTATGATAAGATAATTATAAATGATTTTGAGCAAAGGTTATATTATGCTTATAAAAAGTAGATATGTATTAATGTGACTGTTGTGATAAAATGGTAAAAATGGGTTCAAGGGTCAATTGAATTAGAAGGGGTGGGTAATAACTATGTTGGATAGCAAAAGATTAGACTTGTATCTATATGATACAAATGTAGGCGAATATGACGAGTACAATCCAAGGTATGTAAGAAGCAGATATGGAGTACCGGAAATCCTATATTTGCTTGCAGATAATTCTCCATATTCACTAGCACAGGAGGATATTGAGAATAAGCTTGATATTGATACTAAGGCATGTAAGGATGCACTGAATTCTTTGCTAAAAATAAATGCAATATCAGTTAGGGAGAATAAGTATAAAATTAACTTCCCCGCTTTTATTGAAAAAGATTTCGAGTTGCTTGGAGACTTTAATATAAAGATAGGAAAGCTATTAGGAGATAAAATTATTTCTTTAAAGGATGAAATAGATGCAAAGTTATCTAAACTGTCATGCTATAGAAGCTGCGATATTAAAGTGCTTAGATATCATACAATAGGCTGTAGCACGTTTGATGAGGGAGCTATAGATTATTTTACCGATAAGGGTGTTATAACTACCTCAAAACTTCAACCAGGTGGAAGAGATTATTTGATAATAGGTTATGAAGAAAGCGATAAATCATTTGAATACAGCTTAAAGCTATTGTGCAGTTGCAATATATTTTACACTGGAAATATAGGATTTTGCAGCTTTGGTGATGCAGATGGCGATAGAAAGGATGTGATGAGCTTTTTTAGAAGTGTTCAGAGTAATCTTGAAAAGGCAACTGAGCATGAAGATTTAAATAGGATTTATATTAAATTAAATGCATATAATAATAAAGTAATTGCAAAAAAATGTGGAGAAATGTTATTAAAGATATTAGGGGAGCGAACTTGTTATAATAACCTGAAAGAAGAAGAAAAGGATGTAGCAGTTTTCCTTAAAGAATTAGGATATTTTGATTTTAAGGATGAATACTCAGATATTAAATGTATTGTTCCTGTATTTAGCCTGGATGATAAAGTGATAATAGATGAAATTTCAGATTTGGTAACGTTAAACATATATGAAATCGTAAAGGAAACAATCGAAAATCTTGATAGAAATGTCCCAGACTTAACATCTATCAAGCACATGGTAGAATCTAGGGATATAGCAAATGAACTGTGGCATTTTATGTTTGGTGCAACAAATGAGTATTTGGTCAAAGCAGGTTTTTATGCAGAGCCAGAATATAAAAAAGGAGAAGGACGATATTTTAAGTGCATATACATGGAATAGATTTCATTAAACAGCTGTTACTGTAGTAAATATAAAAAGAAGCAAAGATAAATAAAATGCCCTTTGTAGTATTTGAAAATTAAAGTGCTACAAAGGGCATTTTTATAGCAACCTTACGAAATCTTAAGGATCAACGTCATCTGGTTTTAATCTTCATGCATTATTATTAAAATATAAGTATTAACAAAGGAGTGAAAAGTATGGAGATTATAAGAACTGAAAATCTTTGCAAGTCATATGGGTCGGATAATGTAAGGGTGGATGCCTTAAAAAATATAAACCTATCTATTGAAGAGGGAGAATTTGTTGCGGTGGTTGGTGCTAGTGGTTCTGGAAAAAGTACTTTGCTTCATCTATTAGGAGGACTTGATAGACCATCATCTGGAAAGGTGATAATTGGCGGAACAGAGCTATATTCTATAAGTGAAAATGAGCTTGCAATATTTAGAAGAAGAAATGTCGGCTTTATATTTCAATTTTATAACCTGATTCCGGTTTTAAATGTTGAGGAAAACATAGAGCTTCCAGTATTATTGGATTATAAGAAACCTGATAAAAATCATATTAAAGAAATCATAGATATTTTAGGCTTAAAGAATAGAAAAAGCCATCTTCCATCAGAGCTTTCAGGAGGACAGCAACAGAGGGTGTCCATTGGAAGAGCCCTTGCAACAAAGCCATCTATAATATTTGCAGATGAGCCTACTGGAAATCTTGATAGTGAAAATACAAAGGAAGTAATGGAATTGTTAAAATTCTCTGTTAAAAAATATCATCAAACATTGCTTTTAATTACCCATGACTTAAATATAGCATCTCAGGCTGATAGAATAATTACACTAAAGGATGGTATGGTTGCAAGTGATGAGGTGGTGAGAGCATGAAAAGCTATAGCAGTATAACAGGTAAATATTTAAAAAAGCAAAAGAAAAGATCCATTTTAAACATAATAGGTATAATACTCTCTGTAGCATTAATATGTTCAATAGGTACAATGGCATATAGCATGAAGGAAATGGAGATAAAAGAAGCAAAGGAGAGTAGAGGAGATTATTATTTTAGTTATACAGGTGCAGACAATAAACTTATAAATATAATTAAAAGCAATGTGAAGGTTGAAAACATATCCATAATACAAAAATCAGAAAAACCAATAAATATTTCAGATGATTTATTATTAACATTGGATAAATATGATATTAATGCTCTAAAAAGCATGCCTGTTAACCTGAAAAAAGGAAGATTACCTGAAAAAAGTGGGGAAATAATTGTAGAAGATTGGATAATGCCAAGTATTAAAGAGAATCTTAAATTGAATGATAAAATAAGGCTTAGCATAGGTGAAAGTGCAATAGAATATAAAATTGTAGGTATTATGGAAAATGATTTGATTACCCAATATATCAATACTGGAACTGCAATAGCTCTTTTAGATGAAATACCTCCAAATAAGGAGGTTGATGTATTTTTTAAGCTAAAGGATGGAGTTTCGATTAAAAATAATATAGAAGAATTTAAAAAGCTTTCGCCTAAAGGCTTTAGTTTTAATGAATTGCTTTTAATGTATATGGGTCAAAATCCATATTCAAAGGGTGATTTCACATACACTATTTTAGCTGGGATATTAATATTGTTAGTTATTGCTTCTACAACTGCAGTTATATATAATTCCTTTCACATATCTGTTTTAGAAAGAATAAAACAGTTTGGAATTTTAAGATCCATAGGAGCAACATCAACCCAGATTAAAAAGATTGTGCTTAAGGAAGCAACAATTTTAAGTATAATTGCAATTCCTATAGGTATTTTATTAGGAACTGCTGGATTAAAGGGCTTGTTTTTATTAGTGGCATCAATTATGACCATAAACATGGAGATTATAATATCACCACTTGTCATATTTATAAGCGTTTTGCTAGGTATTCTATCAGTTTGCTTTTCTGCATATGTACCTGCTAGGCTCGGTTCAAAGGCTTCGCCACTTGATGCTATCTATAACAGGGGAAGCATAATAAAAGAAAAAATAAGAAACAAAAAGGGTTTTATTGACAAACACTTCAATATAGAAGCCACCATGGCAAATAAAAATATAAGGAGAAATAGAAAAAGGTTTAGAATAACAACATTTTCAATTGCAATAAGCATAATACTTTATATAGGCTTCAGCAGCACTATTAATATGATCTATAGTATCCATGATAAAGGTAATGAAGAATTAGGTATAGACTATAAAATAGTAAAATCATATTATAATGATAACTCTAGAAAAGTAGATATGAATAAGGAATATGAAAAAATTAAAAAAATAGAGGGAGTAGATAAGGTATATAAATCTTATTCATCTTTTAAATATCCACTTTTTATACCATCAGAAAAAATGAACAAAAACTATAGTAAGCTGTTTAATGAACAGAAAATAAATAATGGTATTAAGAACTATAATAAAATGCTTTCTAATATAGAAATATATGATCAAGAAAAATTACAAGCTTCAAAAAAGTATGTGATAAATGGCAGTGCTGATGAAAATAAAATGAATAGGGAAAATGGAGTAATAATTGTACTTAAAACAAATAAGTATAGTGAAGCTAAAAAAAAGAACTATAAAATGGATATTGCAGATATAAAAATTGGTGATACAATACTTCTAGGAATGAGGTCAGATTTTGAAAGCAATGATTTCCCACAAAAAACTTTTAGCATGAAGGTTGTTGGAATATTAGAAAGAGCTCCCTTTGGAGATGAGTATTCATATGAAGAAATGAGAGTTATTACATCAAAGACAGTTATGGATAGAATTATCAATAAAGAGGGTAATAATCATATGCAAGCATCAGAGCTTATGTACTTTGATGTAAAGCTAAAGCCTAATGCAAATAGAACAAATATAAGTAAAACCATAAAAAATATTTATGATAAGGCTTTTGGAATTGATGTTGTTGATATAGAGGATAGAGTAAATAGAATAAAAGAGGAAAAACTTAAGATTTCTATATTTTTTTATGGTTTTATTGGGGTAATAGCTCTTATAGGCAGTCTTAATATAGTAAATACAATTAGTGCTAATCTTATATTAAGAAAAAAGGAGTTCGCAACACTAAAGGCTATAGGTATGGGAATGAACCAAATAAACAAGATGGTTGTTTTAGAGGGTGTCCTTTATGGCGTAGTTGGAGCAAGCTATGGTTTATTAATAAGCCTGCCAATTTCCTATGCAGTTCTAAGGTTGTTAAACAGACTAGAGGGCTTTGAATGGAGAATTCCTTGGGTAAGTATATTAATTTCACTAGCAGCAGCGGTTTTAATAGGTTTAATTTCAGTTATACTTCCTCTTAAAAGAATAAAGGAAGGTAATGTAACTGATGATATAAGAATGGAAGAATAGGATTAAAGCACAATCTATAGAGTGAGTGAAACAAAGTAAAGTGACAAGTTAAATGTGGATTTTCTAAAAGGCTGAAAATCCTAAACAACTTGTCACTTGCTATTTATAATTTTTAATAAAGGTTATAGTGTTTTAATGGAATGTATTTATATCATCTATGATTGTACATTAAGTAATGTAATTTGGAGTAAATTTATAGAATTAAAGAATATAGAAGCATTTATGTGAAACATACAGATTGATAAATAGAGCTGATATGGATTATTATGATTTTATATACTTATCCTATGGTTAGGAGGAAGCAGGATGAATAAGATACTGTTAGTGGAGGATGATTCAACACTTGCAATGGGTTTGGAATATTCACTTGAGGATGAAGGAATGGATGTTAAGATTGTTGATAATATAAAGGATGCTTATACAACATTTAAAAACGATAACTTTCATTTGATACTTTTGGATGTAACACTTCCCGATGGAACGGGATATGAGCTCTGCAAGAGGATAAGGGCAGAAAGCCAGGTACCGATTATATTTTTAACAGCCTGTGATGATGAGGTTAATGTAGTTTTAGGACTTGATATCGGTGGAGATGACTATGTTACAAAGCCCTTTAGAGTAAAAGAGCTTATATCAAGGATAAATGCTGTAATAAGAAGAAATAGACTAAAAGAAAGCAATAATAGGAATACCTTAATAAATCTTGAAAAAATAAAAATAGATTTACTAGCAAATAAGGTTTATAAGGATGGAGAAGAGATTTTTTTAACTCCGATAGAGTTTAAACTCATATCAATACTAGCATCAAATCCAAACAGAGTTATGAGCAGAAATCAAATATTAGAAAAAATATGGGATTATTCTGGGGATTATATAGATGATAATACACTCTCAGTTCATATTAGAAGGCTTAGAGAAAAAATAGAAGATGATGCTGCAGCCCCTAATTATATCATGACAGTTAGGGGAATAGGCTATAAGTTCAATGTTTATGTTTTGCATAAAGAGGTGAAAAAATGAAAGACTTTTTTATCAATCCAGAAGTAAAAGAAATAACCTGGAGATTTTTAATACTTCAAATGTTACTGTTTACAGCAGTTTATTTTATATTAACGTTTCAATTGAATATTTTTAAAAGCAATATAATAGATCATAATATGGCGGTTATTGGTAAGATTGTAGATAAAAATCCACAGCTTGAAAACACTGTGATGGAAGAATTTTCAAGGAAAGCTACAGAAAAAGAAATAGCTATAGGTAAACAAATAACAGATAAATATCAATATAATGAAAGTCTGCCAATAGCTGTTGTACCCTATGCAGCTGCAGCAGCTAAAAATATAAAATTAGGCATGGCTGTTGTTTTTTTCATAGGCAGTATGGGGTTTCTATCATTAATATATAGCGGATATAAGAAAATGTTTCAAAAAGTAGGCAGATTTTCACAAATGGCAGAGGAGGCTGTGGATGGCAACATACAAATTATACCGGTAAATGATGAAGGGTATTTTGCCATATTTGCTCATAATTTTAATAGTATGACTAATAGGTTAAAGCTTACAATTGAAGCTTTAGATAAAGAAAAACTTTTTCTAAAGGATATTCTTTCAGATATTTCTCATCAGCTAAAAACACCTCTAACTTCCCTTATGATTTTAAATGATATAATGCTCAAAAGAAAAAACACCCCTGAAAAGCTTGGAGAATTTTTAGAGAAAAGTAGTGAACAGCTTGAGAGAATGGAGTGGTTAATAATTAATCTACTTAAGATGGCAAAAATGGAGTTTGGGGCAATAGAACTTAATATTCATAAAGGATATATTGATGAAACAATAAGAAAAAGTCTTTCAATTTTAAAGACCTTTTTTAAGGAAGGAAATAAAAAAATAATAATATTGGAACCAGAAAAAAGAATTACCCTTCCCCATGATGAGGAATGGCTTTGTGAAGCATTTACAAATATAATTAAAAATTGTATTGAACATACGAAAGAGGGAGGGAAAATAGAAATACAAATAACTGAAACTCCACTAATGATTAGTATTTCAATAAAGGACAATGGAGAGGGGATATCCCCAAAGGATTTACCTTATATTTTTGAAAGATTTTATAAGGCAAAGAGTTCTAAAAATAGCAGCGTTGGAATAGGTCTTTCACTTGCAAAATCTATAATAGAGAGGCATAGAGGAGAGATAGCCACAAAAAGTAAGGTTGATGAAGGAACGGAGTTTACAATAACATTTTTGAAAAATATAATATGATAATTCAAAGGGGCATTTATTAATTATGCTGAATATAAAGATTTCAAGGTGATTATAGTAGCACTAAAAGATAGGGTTGTAGATAAGTTTGTCTACAACCCTATGAGCATATATTATTTATCATGATGATTATTCTTTGATACTGCATCAATAGCTTTAACTAATTCTTGGGTTACATCAGTCCTAAACTGTATTTGAAGTTCATTTAGCTTTGAGTATATGCTTCCTTTGTCAGAGACAAAATAGAGGGGTTTTAAACGATTTAGTGCAAAGGCTTTTATATCATCAATGCATCTTTCACATTTGCAAACATCTTTATATTGATTTAAGACTGAAGGTAGGAATGCATCTACTATAACCTCCATGTAGTTTTTAACCATAAAAGTACCCCCATTTAATTATATTTTTATTTTAAAAGAATTTAGTAAAATGGATAATTTTTATATTTGATTTAATTATATCAAAGCTTGAAGGACATTCCCAATAATATTTTGATAAAAATTTATTTCCTATACATTTGTATATATCAGCAATTATATTTATGTTAATTAGTTTTTCAAGTTATCTAAGAAGAGAGAAAGGCTATGATTTTGGGCATTCATAGATATGATCTACACAAATCTATAGATGCTCCCTCTATTCATTTATATTTTCATGAATTTTTTGCTGTACAGATCAAATACCTCCATAAACTTGCTTCCTAACGAATCTCCGTATATTTCAACTGCTTTGTTGTACATAATGTTGTATATCTCTTGATAATTTTTTTCGATAAGATTTTTACTTAACATATATGAAATTGTATAGGCGAATCTTATAGGCATATCATTTATTCTGCTTTCAATGTCTTTTGATGTTGATGAAGCATTGCTAATATTGTACCCTCTTAGAGAATAGTAGATGGGGATTATTTGTTTAACATATCCCATTAATATTAGGTGATTTATAACAATCATGTCCTCGTCATTTATAAGTCTCGATACACCTGCCTTTTTTAATGAGGCATCGATTTCTGTATAAGCTTTTAGCAGAATGTTTTTATTATGAAGTGTATTTGAAATTGATACCTTTCCAGTAAGGTTGTATATTTCTATAATAATCTGTTCAATAGTTTTAGGCAGGAGTAAATGCTGCCATATGGAACCAATAAAGCTGCCTTTATTCATTAATGTTGAAGATACGGGAAGCATTACATTACTATCAAAATTTTTTATGTCATAAACTAATCTGGATATTCCATCATAAAATGTAACATCATCACAGTCTACAAAGAATATATATTCTCCTAAGGCATTTTTTACACCCTCGTATCTAGCGTGAAATGTTCCTTTGTTTTCTGTTAAATCTAAGATTTTGAAATTCTTGTTTATTAGGTTTTTATTACAACAGGTTTTTAGTATCTCTGAAGACTTGTCATTAGAACCATCATTAACAAATATGATTTCAATATTGTCGTAGGATATGTCTGATAGGGTGTTTACTACATTAGGAATATAGTCTTCAGAATTGTAAAATGGACATACTATAGTTACCAAAGGTTTATTGACCTTCATTAAAGCAGTATCATTATTGAAGCATATAACGTTTGCACTATTTAGATTATTAAATTTTTTAATGCTTTCATCGTCATTTGAGGAGATTGTAACTAACCAATTGCCTATGTTATTTTCTTTATCAAACATTTTTCTGAGGTTTTCACTTAATACTGCTGGAATAGCATTGCTATTTATAGTTTTAAGGCAAAGTGATTCACTTGCATAACCGATTATACATTCATGGAGCTTAGTTAGGCCAGAGCTTTTCAATAGTTTTTCAAGTGTTAAGAAATCTCTTTCAGCACCACTACGCAATGAATTTTGTTGATGCAGGAATACTTTAGATATTCTATATATTGTAGAGCCGCTGTATGGAACTATTGTAATTACATATTTACCAATACGGCTCATGGCCTTTAGCATTTCTATAATAGTATCATCTTCAAAATACTCTGCGGTTCCAGCAATAAATACAATGTCAAATTGTTTATCGTTAAAATTCAAACTAAATCCATCAGCTTTTTGAAATTTACAATCATTTATATTGTATTTATCAGCAGTTTCTATATCTAGACATAAGTCTTCTTCACTTATATCAATGGATGTGCAATTAGCGCCGCGTAAAGCTAGTTCCATGGAATAACGACCTAAGTTACTGCTAAGCTCTAAAATTCTGGAGCCTTTAATATGAAAATATTTATTCAGTATATTTATAAATTCTGATATTACTGTTGATTTATCCAGATCGTTCATATGATTAATTATATCTAAATAATTAATTTGCCTGCTAGTGCTGTCATCAAGGTTATCATTATAATCCTTATGTTCCATAATACTTCTCCTTACTGTATAATTGTGAATACACTACAATATATACATAAGACTTCATAGTGTTACAGTAATAGGTTCGAACAGTACGTTTTACTTTTTTAGGTTTACCAATATATAAACAGAAAGGAACAGATATAAGAGTTCAATAAAATGCAACAAAGGAAAATAGATTAAAGGCATTACTTTGGGAGAAGTAAAGTTTATAGAAGAAATGCTGAACTCAATTTCTATGCTTGCAGAATCAACTAATTTAAAATGAAGGGGAGGAGGATTATATGAAAACAAAGACTGTATATAGAAACTTAAGAGTGGAAAAATGAGATTTTGGAAGCATATGATGCATTTCTTCAAAAGTGGGTTTCACCATATGAGGAAATTTATGCTGATACACGTTATGGAAGAACTTATATTATAGCAAGTGGTGAAAAAAAGCACTCTGATGCTTACATTACTCAGCAGTATAGGAGGGGATACAATTTATGAATATTAAAATGATAGTAAGAAATAATACATCTATTGCACTTGTTCAAAGTGATGAAGTGATAATAACAGATGTTCAGTCTTCTCTAGATCTTATATCTACCATAAAGTATGAAACTGGATGTAATCATATGGCACTGAATAAAGCAGCTATTACAGAAAACTTTTTCAAGCTAAGCACTTGCCTTGCTGGAGAGATACTTCAAAAGTTTGTTAACTATCATATGAAATTTGCCATTGTTGGTGCTTTCTCTCATTATACGAGTAAGCCATTAAAAGACTTTATGTATGAGAGTAATCACGGCAAGGATGTGTTCTTTGTTTCTACTGAAGATGATGCAATTGAGAAATTAGCTTTTGCTCAATAATTTGAGATATATAGAAGCTTTTTCCGAGGCTTGAGCGTACATTTGTTCTGCTGTTCTTTATCCATTGAAAAAGAGGCTGCGTACTAATGATCTTTATCGTTAGAGTACAGCCTCCAGATAGATTTACTTTTACTTAGAATGATGTTCATTTTTTGATAATGTATCAATGACCTTAACTAATTACTGAGTTACATCAGTTCGAAACTGTATTTGAAGCTTATTTAGCTTTGAATATGCATTTCCCTTGTCAGAGACAAAGCAAAGAGGTTTTAAACGATTTAATGCAAAGGCTTTTATATCATCAATACATCTTTCACATTTGCAAATATCTTTATATTGATTTAAGACTGAAGGTAGGAATGCATCTACTATAACCTCCATGTAGTTTTTAACCATAAAAGTACTCCCATTTAATTATATTAAAGCTTTAAGGACATTCCCAATAGTATTTTGATGGGGACTTATTTTCTATATATTTGTATATATTAGCAATTATATTTGTGTAAATTAGTTTTTCAAGTTATCAAGAGAAGAGAAAGGGCTATGTTATAAAACAGTATTAACCTTTTCTCACTTTTTATCTTAACAAACTATTGAGTAAAATAATTTGTGGAAAATTTGTACTCAATTAGCTCTATGGGAACACCAAAATAAGAACTTAATTGCTCAACATTCATATCAAGCAAAATCTGTTTATCAATATTTGCCTCATCAATAAGCAATTCTACAGCAAAATAATCGGCTTGCTTTTCCAATTTACCAATGTTTACAAAGGAATTGTAATAATATTCTACAGAAATATCTGTATGAAGTATGGCATGCCCAACCTCGTGAGCTAATACAAATCTCTCTTCGATTTCATTTATATTTGATGATAGGTATATAAACTCATTTCCAAATATATCTCTAAAGAATTTAGCCTTTAACCCATTTTGAAGGTCTTTTCTAATTATAGTTATGTCAAGGCTATCAATTAAATCATATATATTTCTAGTTTCATAAGTTTCTATTAACCCCTGAACAATATTTTTTACCCATTCCATATAAAGCAATTACCCCCTATGTCCCAAATTTATAGACCTTTCTTTTTTAATTTTTGAAGTGAAAGTTTCAGGGCAAAAAGCATATCGTTTGCAATCTCCAGTATTTCCTCATCAGTCATTTTATCTAAGCTATATCCACCATAGGCCATAAAGGATGGTTGCTTTAAGATAAAATGTAAGGCCTTTTGAGGATCTGTAAATTGAATTTCATAGTTGGAATAATTTTCGTTTACAGCTATTTTGCTTTTTTGTGCAGCGCAATTTGAGG
Source organism: Clostridiaceae bacterium (assembly GCA_032095175.1). Taxonomy (GTDB): domain Bacteria; phylum Bacillota; class Clostridia; order Clostridiales; family Caloramatoraceae; genus DAMCZI01. The sequence goes on along the minus strand of DAMCZI010000012.1, from coordinate 83,513 downwards.
GCATTGATTTAGTATCCTTTGATTCATTTAATATAGGATTAGGTTCTATAGTTTGATGTTCTTCTATAGATTCACATGCGTAGTCTTGAAAAAAACTTAACGGTACATCACAAGCTCTAGCAATCTCCATTAATATTACATAGCTTGGATAGGTTCTTCCTGATTCGATATCTCCTATATAGCTTTGAGATTTTTTAATATCATCTGCTAACATCTGTTGAGTATATTTTTTACCTATATTTTTTGACTTTAGCTTTCTGGCTTGCTTTATTAAATTGCCCAATTCCTTTTTTGATAGAACCATTTATTTCACCTCTTCTTATACAGATAATAACGTATAAAACGTTAAAAAGTCAAGAAAAATTAAAATATTAACGTAAATAGCAGGAAATGAAATATATTTTACTAAAATAACGATATATACGATAAATATTGTTTGCTAAAGAAAATTATAAAGAATAAAATATGAATAACGTAAATAACGTTAGAAAAGTTTTCTGATATTAAAAAGGGAGGAATAATATGGATTATATAAAGGAAGTAGAAAAATGGTTATATAATTATAATACATTTAAAACAGCGATAGAGAATTTAAAAATAATGTATTTAGAGAAGGAAAAGGAGTTAGAAGATGGGAAACCTATTCAATATGATAAAGAACGACTGAGTAAAACGAATAGCTTTTGCTCGGAAACTGAGAAAAAAGCTGTTGAGTTGGCAACCATAAAAGGTAGAATTGAGATAATGGAAAACAAGGTAAAAATAATTGATAATGCATTAAATGCTCTTAATGAGACAGAAAAAAAGATAATTGATTTAAGATATTTTAAGGGAGAGCAATGGTGGAAAATAGCTTACAGTGTAGCGTTTAGCGAGAGATGGTGTAAAGAAATAAGAAGAAATGCAGTTAAAAAAATTGCCCTTTCTATGTTTGGCAGGCTCTAAAACACTTCCCGTTTTCTGCACATCTTATGCCCTTTATATCATTTAAATGATGATACAATAGTATTGTAAAAAAGTATTCAAAGAGCGAAAAAAGACGGTTTATCCGTCTTATTTTTATATGGAAGAAGGTGAGCCTGATTAAAATAGGAAAAGAATTAAATGAGAAACCACTACAGGACAATGATAGATTTGAAGATGATATGAAGAATGATGATACTTATAAAAATAGAAAGGAGAGGTCGGAAGACCTCTCCTTTTGTGAACTTGAAAAACTAATGAAGCAAGGGCATATATACCGGAGAAACAAAGGTGGAGCATTGAAACAGATAAGGTAAAGATGGTTGTAGAGTTTTTGAAGGGAGGTGAAAAGGCTTGATAGCATCTAGTATGAAAAGCATAAACTATCATTCTAACTATAGAAGTTATGCAAATGCGGTTCAAGGTTTTTTATGATGAATGCTTCTATGACATGATAGTTGATGATGTACAAAATAAAGAATAGGGTAAAAAGGATTGATGTATATGACTGATAACATTGTTCTTGAAGGATTGCAAAAATTTATTAAAGAAAATGTTTCCCCAAGGATAAAGCTTCGAAGTCAAGATCAGACATCAAATGAAACTCAATTTGTTCATCCAGAAGTATATATGGGATGGCTTCCTGGAAAATTCCCGGAAAATTTTAAACCTCTTGAACAAGGTGTTACTATTCCATGTATGATTGTTGATATGGATAGGGGTATTGATGGTGATAATACAGCAATAAACATTAGGATAATATTTGCTGTATACGATCCTGGCAATAAGGATGAGACAGGAAAGCTTATTCCGCCTTTTGAGGGATATAAAGATTTATTAAATCTAATTACATTAACAAGAGAAGAACTTGGCAGAGCTGCTGTAATAGAGGGAGTAACCACAATACAGCGGCCATTTAGATGGGGAATGTATAAAGAAGCATCATACCCCTATGGGTATGGATGGCTGACATTTCCCGTATCCTGTGCAGCTGTAAATTATATACCTGATACTGCACAGCAATATCTATAAAAAATAAGGATGGTGAAGATACATGATATATAAACATGGAACATATGGTGAGCAGATACCAACACAAGATAAACTTCCATTGTCGGGAATGGGAACTATTCCAGTATATATAGGGACGGCACCTGTTGAGACACTTTCAAACTATACTATAGCTGTGAATACACCTATAATGGTTAATTCCTTTGAAGAAGCAAAAACAAAGCTTGGGTATTCAGATGATTGGAAAAAATACACGTTGTGTGAAGCTATGTACGCTCACTTTAAAAACAAGGTTGGAAGCATAGGACCAATAATTCTTATAAATGTCTTAAATCCTGAGGTGCATAAAGCAGAAGTACCTGTAGAAAAGACACATATAATAGGCGGTATTGATGCTAATGGTAAACGTACAGGTATTGCCTGCGTAGATCTAGTATATCAGACTCTTGGAGTTATACCATCAGTTTTAGCTGCCCCTGGATGGAGCCATATTCCTGATGTAGAAAAAGCACTTGTAGAAAAATGCAAAAAAATAAATGGTCATTGGGATGCAATATGTGTTATTGATTTAGACAGCAGCAGTGCAAAAACAATAGAAGGTGCAAAGGCATGGAAGGAAACAAATGGCTACAAATCAAAGGAAGAAAAAATTTGCTGGCCAAGGGTTATTAATAATGATAAAGAATTTTTCATGTCTACTATGGTTGTTGTCAGAATGCAGCAGACAGATTGTGCAAACGACGATACCCCATTTGAAAGTCCATCTAATAAACCGATCGATATCACAGGAACCATACTTGGTGATGGAACTGCAATATCATTTGATGAAGTTCAGGCTAATGAGCTGAACAGCAAGGGAATAACTACTGCGGCTTACAGGTCTGGTAATTGGGTATTATGGGGACCGCATAATGCAAATTATGAGTTTGGTAAGGAAGATATAGATGCAAGGGATAAGTTTGATTGCGGAATCAGAATGATGATGTATCTAACAAACCTGTTTCAGAAAAGGTATATGTCTAGTGTAGATTCTCCTTTAAACAGAGCAATGGTTGATACAATTCTTAATGATTCTCAGGTATGGCTGAACTCTCTTGTTGCTGATGGCAAGCTACTTTTTGCTCAGATTACATTTAATGAGGCAAGTAATAGTGTTAACAGTATAGTTGAGGGGGATTTTGTATTTGATGTAAGAACAACAACTACACCTGCAGGAAAGAGCTTAAGCTTCAAATTACAATATACAAATCAGGGCATTAATACACTTTTCGGAGGTGAAAACTAATGAATATAGGAAATAAAACAATAGCATTTAATTTATATGGAAAGATAGATGACAAGCTTAAACCGATTCGTGAAGCGACAGATGTTCAACTTCCAGCATTAGAAGCAGTATCTGATTCGGTAAAGGGAGCAGGTATATTAGGTGAGATTGATTGGCCATCCATGGCTCAGCCAGGAAGCATGACCTTTGTAGCAAATTTCCGTACCACAGGCCCTGATGTTATTGCGATATCAGCACCAACACAGCAGGAATTTGAAGTAAGATGGGTTATTGATAAGTTCGACAGCAACAATATTAAAATTGGTATTGAATCTCACAAGGCATTTATAAAATGCGTACCTAAAAAGCATGATTCTGGAAAGATAGAACCAGCTGCTTCTATGGAAGGATCCAATGAATATGAAGTTTTCTATTATCGTAGAATTGTTGACGGTAAGGAAGTTCTTTTAATTGACAAATTTAATTATGTTTATAAGGTTAATGGTGTAGATTATACATCACAGATTATGGCAGCTCTATAATGAGCTGCCTTTTAATTTAAATTTTTAGGAGGAAATAATATGGATAAAATAAAGCTTTCAAAACCAATTATGATAAATGGAAAAGAAGTTAAGGAAATTGCCTATGATTTTGACAACTTTACTGCTCAGGATAAACTAAATGCAGGCAGAAAATACAAGTCACAGGGAGGCATTATATCCGTTCAGGAAACTGATTCCGATTATCATCTTTTTATTTTTGCAGAAGCAGCCTCAAAGGTGAACTCTGAAATAGACATAACAGATATTTTAAGGATGAATGCAAAGGATTCAGCAAAGGCGGAAAGTATTGTTAGAAATTTTTTCTTTCTAAGCTTGGAGGATATGTCACAGACGGACACATCAGAACAATAACAATACAATTAACCATGAATACATCAACCAGTATAAAGGAATGTATGAATATGCCTCTTGTTGATTTTATTCAATTTTATGAGGAAATGGCAAGGCAAATGGAGCAAATTGCAAAACAGCACCAGAAGGGAGGTGCATAGTAGTGAAAGGTAACAAAAAAGCTAAGGTAATTGTACCTTCTGGGGATGAAGGTAAATCACTTAAAGCAGTGCAAGACCAAGCTAATAAAGCATTGATATCTGTTGGTAAAATAGGTGTCACAGTAAACAAGGTAGGACCTACATTAAATAATACTCTAAAAATGGTACAGAACAATATAAGGAATACCTCTGTAATGCTTAATAAGTTTAATTCAACAAATATAAATGCAAGCACAAACATTACCTTTAATTATTCATTACAAGGGGACAAGGGGGCTGAAGAAAAAGCTCAGGGAGCCTTTACGAAAATTTGGGAAAGAGTCAAGTCCATTGGAACAGTTGCTGTCAAAACAGGAGTTGAAGGTCTTGGCAAGTTGATTTCTAGTACTACAGAAAGTGCCAGCAAACTGGATCAAATGAAAAATGCTACAGGGCTTGATTATGAAGAACTACAAAAGCTCCAATATATATCAGGTCAGTTATCTGTTGATTTTGATAAGGCAGGAGGAGCTGCAAGTACAATGTTTAAGAATATGTCTAGTGGAGGAAAAACAGGTTCTGAAACAGCTAATGCCTTTAAAACTCTTGGAGTACAGGTAAATGGCTCAAAACCTCGGGGACAAGTTTTTAATGAAACAATTGCAGCCCTATCACAAATGCAAGACCAAACTCATCGTAATGAGCTTGCTTTCAAAATTTTTGGAAGCAGTGCGGAGGATTTGTTCCCAATATTAAATGCTGGTACAGGGGAAATTCAAAGATTGGGCTCTGAATCAGATAAACTTGGGATGGTAATGAGTAATGAACAGGTGGCAGCTGCACAAAATTATGGAGGTGTTATTGATAAAGTAAAATTATCTTTTGCTGGACTTGGTAATCAGATAGCTTCACGAGTAATACCTATAATTGGACCATTTATTCAAGAAATTATAAATCGTGCTCCTGAAATACAGAATACGATTATATCTATTGTTGATGCAATATCACAAAAAATAATGGAGATAGTTCCCCCGCTTTTGGATTCAATGAGTGAAATAATAGATAAGGCAATGGAGATATATAATTTTATAAATGACAATTGGTCTCTAATTGAACCTATAATAGTTGGGGTGGGAGCAGCAGTTACAGGCTATAAAATAGCAATGATGGCATTAAACAAGGAAACTCTCCTAGGTATGGTAGTTCAAAAACTTGTTAAGGCATGGCAATATGCAACAAAAGTTCTTGTATTATTAAGGGATGGAGCAAGTTTAGCTACGATTGCTCAAAAAGCGTTGAATTTTGCTTGGAATACTAATCCAATAGGAGTGGTTTGTGCTGCAATTGGCGTACTTATAGGGTTAGGTATCTTGTTGTATAAAAATTGGGATGCAATCTGTGCAGGTATTGTAGGCATTTGGCAAAACAATATTATGCCAATATTAAGTGAGGTAGGAGCTTGGTTTGTTCAACTTGGGGAAGGAGCTAAAAATATTTTCACAAGTATAGTAAACTTTTTTATATGGTGTATAAACATGTGCATTAGGGGATTAAATTCAATAAGCATTACATTACCAGATTGGTTACCAGATTGGTTAGGTGGAGGAAAAACCTTTGGCATTAATATACCTGAGCTAACCCCACTTGCAAAAGGCGGTATTGCAACACAACCATCTATTTGTGGTGAAGCAGGACCAGAAATGGCTATACCAATAAGGTATAAAAACCCACGAAGCTTGTCTTTACTAAATCAAACCGCAAAAGCCATAGGTGCTGAGCCTGGAGGCAGCATGCCTGGTGTAGCATTAAGCTTCAACTTTTATGGACCTGTTAACAATAAAAATGACGTGTGCGAAGGTATAAAACTTTCAAGGGATTATATAGTTCAAGTTATTGAGGATATGATTAATGAAAAGGAGAGGGTTGCTTTTGGATAGGTACTATGAATATGAAACCCTGCAGGGCGATGCATTTGATGTGATCGCCCTTGATTTTTATAACGATGAGGTATATGCACCCTTAATAATGGAGGCAAATCCTCAATTTAAGGATATACTGGTTTTTGATTCGGGGGTAAAGCTTAAGATACCCGTGATAGAAAGCGAAATATCTGAAATGCTTCCTCCATGGAAGAGGTGATTAATTTGAATATCATATATGAAGGTGTGGATATATCAGATTCAATAGAGGTCCTAAAAGCCGACATATACGATAATGCCGGTGGTATAGCTGATAATGTGGAGTTAGTGCTATCCGATACAATAGGGTTATGGAGTAAATGGAAGCCTAAAAAGGGTGACAAAATAGAGGTTATTAATGAGGACTTCTCCAGTGGGATGATGTTTGTAGACTATTTGGAGCAAATACGTGGTGAATTTATTATAAAGGCAATTTCATTGCCTCCAAAAGCTAAGACTCCAAATGCAAAGCTGTGGGAGAATATACGACTTCTAAAACTAGCTGAGGAAATAGCAAATAAATATGGTTTTATACTTCAGACCTATGGTGTAAGGGATTGGCAGTATCGCCATGTTGACCAAATAGAACAGCCAGATTTTGAATTTTTGGCATATAGGTGCCTGCTTGAAGGGTATATGCTGAAGATTTGCAACAATAAAATTATAATTTACGATGAAAGAACCCAGGAGCAGCAGGATGCTATTATTACAGTAAATATGGATGATATTGATGGAAGCTATAACTTCAAATCAATATCAACAGGGCTTTTTAAATCCTGCTTAGTATACTGTAGTACAGTAAATGGGTTAATAAAATCAAGCTTCGAGCCTTTACATGAATATATAGGACCTGTACTGAAAAGAAATATATATGTTGATAACCATGAGGAAGCTAACAGGTTTGCTAAAGGATTACTAAGAGCGGTAAATAAAAAAGAGAATACAGGCAGAGTTCAAATTAAATTAAATTCTGAACTTGCAGCAGGCAGTAATTTATATATCGATCAAATAGGATTCGGTGATGGTAAATATTTTATTGAGCAGATAGTTCATAGACTTACAGAGGGCAAATCATTACTTAGGCTTAGAAGGCCATTGGAGGAATATTAATGATTTTTAAGGGATATGTTTCTACGATAGACAATGCTGCTCATAGAGCACGTATAATTTTAAAGGATATGGATGATTCTGTCACCCCTGAACTTCCTTTTGCACTTCATATAGGCAGCCTTGAGGTAAATGATATGGTAGCAGTAATATTTTTTTCAAAAAGTATGGCTGATGGATTAATAATAGCAAAATTCTAAGGGGGGAGGAATATGGCAGTAGCTATCTTTTCTAAAAAGACATTTCAAGTTAGCAGCAGCAGGATATATACTTTAAATGATTTTTCGCTTAATAGTAGTCTTAACACTGAGAGTCAGGATGTAGCAGGCAAAAAACCCAGCACATATGTAAAGGGCGGGGCATTAGAAAGCATGAGTTTTAATATACCAGTAGGCACTTCTTTAGGAATTAATGCTCGCTTGGAGTATGAAAGCTGGAAGAGCATTATGGAAGCAGGCAGGGCATATCCTTTTATACTTGGAGGAAGGCCTGTAGGTGTTAACAAATGGATTTTAAAAAGTGTGGCATTGAGTAATACAAAAATCGATTCAAAAGGTTGTATTTTGTCAGCAGTAATAGATGTTGAGTTTGAGGAATATGTGAGACCTGGGAGTGCTCAGGGGAGCAGTACTTTAAATAGCACTAGCTTAAAAAATAGTCCTGCAATAAAATCTAATCAAAATAAAAGTAAAAAAGTTACAGAGAACAGGAATACAGTTTCAAATAAGGACTCAAAGAAGCGTGAGAATAGAAGAAAAATTATGGCAATAAGAAAGGGGCTTTTACCATAGGAGGGATATAAATGGAGGTTATAATTGATACTTCTAATAATACTAAAATAAACTGGAACGCAAAAGGAAAGGACAGAATTATACAAAATACTATAAATCTTTTAAACACTTTAAGATATGAGGTAGCCTATGATAGAACCCTTGGATTATCAGGAACATTTATTGATAGGCCACTAGATATAGCCGCTGCAGATGCAACAGCTGAAATTTATGAGATTATAACAGATTTGGAACCAAGAGCAACAGTCAAGGAAGTTAAGTGTCTTGGGATTTTTAATGAAGAAATTCAGTTTAAGGTGGTGATGGACATTGACTAATGATTTTAAATTTGTTGAGGTGGATCCAAAGGCTATTGAAAATCAACTTATTTCTGAATATGAAAATGCAATTGGAGAAACTTTATATCCTGGCGATGAGCGCAGGATTTTTTTATTGCAGCTGATACCTATAATAGTAGGGCTCAAAAATGATATAAATGATACCGCAAAACAAAATTTTTTAAGGTATGCAAGAGGCGAAATTCTAGATGCGATTGGTGGAACAATTACTCCAAGACTTAAGCCGCAAAAGGCAAAGGTAACCTTAGAATTTAAGCTATCGGCCCCACAATTAACTCCAGTAGTAATTAGCAGAGGAACTAGAGTAACACCTGATGGAATACTTTATTTTGAAGTTATTGAGGACTTAATAATTCCAAAGGGCGGAGAGGCAGGAAGGGCTATTGCAGCAGCTCTTGAAGAAGGAGAGAAATATAACAAATTTACTCCAGGTCAGATAAAAAATATAGTTGACCCTATACCTTATGTTGCATCTGTAACCAATATCGATGAAAGCAGCGGTGGTGCAGACATTGAAGATGATGATCACTATAGGGATAGAATAAGACAGGTACAGGAAAGCTATTCAACAGCTGGTCCAGAAGGAGCATATATCTATTGGGCTAAAACTGCAGATGCAAACATTGCTGATGTAGCAATTACTTCTCCTTCTCCGGGAGTTATTAGAGTAATTGTGCTGATGAAGGAGGGCAGGCTGCCTTTACAAACTGTGCTGGATTCTGTATACACTGCAGTAAATGCTAAAAATCGCAGACCACTTACAGATAAAGTTGAAGTAACTGCTCCTAATGAAATATTATATGACATTGAACTTACCTACTACATTTCCCATGAAAGAAGCAGTATGGAAAATATAATAAAAGGCTCTATAGAAAAAAGCATTGAAGCGTATAAGCTGTGGCAGTGTGAAAAACTTGGGCGTGCAATAAATCCTGACTATCTAAGGCAGCTAATGCTGGAACAGGGGGCCTTTAGGATCGACATAACAAATCCTGTTTATACTAAGATTTCAAATGACAGCGTAGCAAAACCAGGCACAATCAAGATAACTTATGGGGGATTGATATAATATGATGAATTTAAAAAATATGGATCTTTTAAGTCTTCAAACAAGCTATATGAAAAATGATCCGACTACAATAGCAATGTGTGCAGCCATTAATCCTCAGTTTAAAAAGCTAGCTGATGAAGTAAAGAATTGTTTGATATATGCACGTATAGATGAGCTTGAAGAAGCAGTACTTGATGAACTGGCATGGCAAATGGATATAGACTGGTATGATGCAAATGCAGATATAGATGTAAAGCGAAAGCTGATCAAGACAGCGCCAGAGATTCATAAGACGAGAGGTACGCCAGATGCTGTGGAAAGGATTATTAAAACCTATTTCTCTGATGGGTATGTTAAAGAATGGTTTGAATATGGAGGAAGTCCATATATGTTTAAGGTAGTAACAAGCAATCCTTCCGTGACCTCTGAGCTTGCAGAACAATTCACCAAGGTACTTGATTCTGTTAAAAATAAAAGATCTCATTTGGAGTCAATATTGATATCCCTCGCTGGAGAAATGAATTTATATTTTTCAGGGGTAGTACATATTGGCGACAATATTATAATAAGGCAGGTGGTATAAATGAGTGCATTTGGAGGCCTCATACTTACAAACAAGGGAAGAAATTTGCAGGCAAAGGCTCAATTGGGAACTGCCCTGCATTTCACCCGAATTGCGTTAGGAGATTATGACATAGGAGGAGAATCTATTCTAGATTTAAGTTCATTAAAACACGAGGTTAAATCTCTACCTATAGTGAAACTAAAATTGCTATCTGGGGGTAAAGCTGTAGTTGGAGCTGTATTCTCAAACGAAGATATGAAATCAGGTTTTTACTGGCGTGAAATTGGAATATTTGCTAATGACCCTGAAAATGGAGAAATACTCTATTGCTATGGCAATGCTGGAACAAATGCAGAGTATATCCCTGCAGGTGGAGGAGCAGATATTATAGAGAAGTCCATAGACGTAACGGCTATAGTTGGTAATACCACAAATGTGACTGCCACAATAGACCAATCTCTTATCTTTGCTTCCCAAAAGGATATTGAAAATAAGGTCGACAAAGTTCCAGGCAAGCAGCTTTCCACAGAGGATTACACAACTCAGGAAAAACAAAAGCTTGCATCCCTATCCAACTATTCACATCCATCAGAACATCCTGCATCTATGATAAAGATGGGGGATGGGAGTACTGTTGAGGAAAGAATGACAAAAATAATAGTAAGTGTAGATGAACCAAAAGATATAAACGACAATGGATTTTGGCTGCATGATGTTGGCGAAAACTTTAATATTTCAGGCGGTGATGGAGTTATAATTGCTAATGCGAGTTTTGAAAATGATAAAGATATTAAATTTGAGGTGTTATAGGAGGGAGAAATATGACAGATAAAAATATTCAAATGAAAATTAAAAATGGTACTTCGTGGGATAATTTGTTCCCCAAGACAAAAGCAGCGATTTCTATAATGAATGATGGAAGAACGGTTGAGGAAGTAGTAGCGTATATTCTAACAGTACTAGGTTCAAAAATAAGCCTAGAAGATGTAAATAATGAAATTAAAAAAATTGTTGGATCAGCACCAGCTGCATTAGATACACTCCAAGAGTTAGCTGCAGCACTGAATAATGATTCTAACTTTGCGGTAACAATAACAAATACTCTTGCTAATAAATTGGATAAGGTACCAGGAAAACAACTATCAACAGAAGACTTTACTACTGTCTTGATGAATAAGCTTAACTCTTTAAGTAATTATGTACATCCAACAGGTGATGGAAACTTACATGTTCCAGCTACAGGAACTTCTAGCAATGGTAAGTTTTTGAAGGCTGGATCTACAGTTGGAAGTATAACATGGTCAGCAATTACTATAGCAGATATAGTAAATATGCAAGTTGAGCTTAATAAAAAAGCTAATTTAGTTGATGTATATTCAAAAAGTGAAATAGATACAAAGTTAACTGGAATACCGACAAGTGGAAATGTATATACAAAATCAGAAATTGATGTAATGCTGACTAAAAAAGCAAGGATAACTGTCGCAACAACAGAGGATTCTACAGCTGATTTCTGGTTTCAAGAAATATAATGCAGGGTGGTGGTTTTAGTGGCTAAAAAAAATATTTTAATTAAAAAAAAGAATGGAACTACATGGGATGAACTCTATCCTATTACAACAGCGAATAACGTCAAGACTTCGGATGGAAGTAGTGTTGAGGCACATTTGGTAGAAAATACGTCACATTTTAAAGAAATTGGAGCAATAGGAAAAGGTCAGATAATTACTGACTTTAATCTTGCTACCAAACAAGGTAAATATATAATTGCTGATGTAAGCTCAGGAGTGACAAATAATCCTCCAATGGCATCATGGGGAATACTTGAAGTTATTGTGAATGCTACAACAGGGTATTTACATCAAAAATCATACAGTATAGTTGATAATGTAGTTTATGAGCGAAACAGAAACGAAAGTACAACGTGGACACCTTGGAAACGAATAATAAATGAATCCGGCGGTCAAATGACAGGTATCCTCACAGCACAGTCAAACACCTCTTATACAGTAAGACAGGTACACAATACAATACTGAGTCCTAATGATGCAGATGTGAACCAAATGCAAGATGGTGATATTTGGATTAAATATAAATAAGGGAGGGAAAACAATGCCATCTGATTATTATGATGAAAATGGCCAAAAATGGATATGCATGGTTGGACCTGAGGAAATAGTAAATATTGTTGAATGTGATACGTATGGAAGTCAAAATTGTTATTGCCGAACAAATTTTAGGTGGGATAGTGATATTAAAGATTACGAAGGTAGTGGGGAAAATGGTGGCGATGGATATACATTTTATATTTCTAGTGAATATGTGGGTGTTATAAAGCATGAAAATTACAAAAAAGAGGTATACAATGAAAGAACTGATGAATATGTTTACGTTTATTACCATAAAGAAACAATTATTAGACGAAGAAAATATTGGTTCGAACCAGAGTTCCCTTGCATTATAATGAAGATAAATAATAGTTTAAAGACTTCCACTAACGGTTGGTGCAAGATAAATAGCCAGTTACATAAAATAGATAAAATATGGACAAAAGTAAATGGGGTTTTGAGGGAGGTGTAAAAATGCAAATAGTAAAATATGAAATAAACAAAAATATTTTAACTATAGGCTTTAAAGAAAGTAATTTTGTAGTATACATTCAGATAGCTTATGATGCTACAAAGACGAAAGAAGAGTTATTGCAGAATGCTTATATACAGTGTCGAAATGCTATAGAGTACGAAAAAACACAGAAAGAACACAGTTTACTGACAGAGGAAAAAGGTGAAGAATTTATACCAGAGCAATCTAAGACTGTAAAGTTAGTTGCAGATTTTAATAATTTTACAGGTAAAGTTTTAGACCAATACGGAGAAACAATATCTACAAATACAATATTTACCATAGAGGGTGCTAACAAGGCGAAAATAGAAAATGGAAAAATCGTTGAACAACCTGTAATTGCAGACACAGAATATTTTATTGTTGCAAAATGCGGGGACTTTATAGAGAAGCAGAAAAGAGTTATATATGCTCCTAAGGTAGTGCAACCCCAAGTATCAGAAAATGAAATACAGCTGGCAAGTTTTATACTTGATACAACTTCAAGAATTGAAAATATCGAAAAGAGAATTAACGGAGGCGTTTAAATTATGTTGGAATACAGAGTATGGGCTTATGCAATATTAGTAAAAGCGGGAAGTTATATATTAGAGGAAGGACAGAGGAAGTCACAAGAGCAAAAGATAGTTCCAAGCGATTATACTGTGGCAGTAAGCGAAAAACTATTGGCGCTTTAGGATTATAATGTGATAAAAGGTAACGTAGAGCCAGTATATAGAAGGTTCTTTTTATTTACTTATTTTTATGGAGGTAGAAGATGAATGAAAAAAATATGTTTAACTTTGTTTTGGCGGTATTAGGAACTGGATTTACTTATGCCCTTGGAGGATGGGATAAGTGCTTTATTATACTTGTTTCACTTATGGCAGTTGATTATGTAACCGGGGTTATTGCTGCTGTGATAGCGGGAAAAGTGGATAGTGAAGTTGGGTTTAAGGGAATATTGAGGAAGGCAGCTATTTTGTTGGTTATTATAGTTGCAACACAGTTGGATAGGCTTCTTAATGAAGGGACATGGGTTTTTCGTACCCTTGTTTGCTATTTTTATATAGCAAATGAGGGTATTTCTATTTTGGAGAATGTGGGGAAGTGTGGGATACCTTTACCTCAAAAACTGGTGAATGCCTTGGTTCAGTTAAAAAATAAGGGTGAAGGAGAGGAGAAAGATGCTTAAAATATGCATTGATCCAGGACATGGAGGAACCCAGCCAGGTGCTGTAAATGGGGGTGTAAAAGAAAAGGATTTAGCTCTTAGGATATCTTTAAAAATTGGAGAAAGGCTTAAAAAGAATGGCGTTGAAGTAGTATATACAAGAACAAATGATAATGTAGAATGGCCAAGGGAGCCTATAAAAGATTTAGGTAAAAGATGTGAGATTTCTAATAGAGCAGGGGCTAATTATTTTGTTAGTATACATTTGAATAGTGCATTGAAAAAGAGTGTAAATGGAATAGAAACATATTGCCTAGCTCATGGTGGAAAAGGAGAAAAATTAGCTATAAAAATACAAGAGGAGCTTATAAAAGCTACAGGAGCTTCAAACAGGGGAGTAAAAACTGCAAAATACTATGTATTAAGGAACACACATGCACCTGCTGTGCTTGTAGAGATAGGGTTTATTAGTAATCATGATGAGTTAAAAAAATTATTGGATGAGAGCTATCAGGATATAGTAGCTTCAGCAATTGAAAGGGGTATATTAAATTGCTTTAATATACCCCTTAAGAAAAATACATATGAGTATTTTGTATATGGAGTAAAAAACGAAAAATATGGACCATATCTCAATGAAGCATATGCAAAAAATAAGTGTGATGTATTATCAAAAGAAGGTTATACAGAAATTTATTATGTAAGACCAGATGGTAGTAAAGTGTCTGCTGCAAATAAATGTATAGGTAATTAACACGAATATTTTAAATTTATGGGGTTATTATATTGCCGTTTTCATCCAAGATATTTCCATCTTTATCATAATAAATAGTAACCATTACATCAACAGGAACCTTCACTTGCCCTTCAATGGTTTCAGTTTTCCATTCATAAACTGTTTCTCTCCATTGGCTCATGTCAGGTGTTAATTTTCCAAAGGCAATTAAATGATCAACTGTAGATTCCTCAACATATTCCTCTCTACCATCTGCTAATGTGAATATATATCCTACAAAACCTTCATGAACATGGTCAGGTATTGGACGTGGATCAGGTCTATTACAAATTACACATTCGTTTACAAATTCTGAACCAATAATATCAACATATTGATAAGTACGTACATATTTTTTAATATCAATGAGTGATCTATATGTATTGAATTGGAAGCCAACACCTCGCTCTGCCTTAGTGCAGTTTGCTGGTGCGTTGGCTGTTGGAAAGCCGTAGTTAAATCCAGAGCTATAGGTTCTAGTAACACTTTCTCCTATAGAGCCGTTAATAGTAAATGAATGATTCATAGAAACATTTGATGAAAAATTATCAGAGCTTATTCCTAAAGATGTACCAACAGAGGTTGTACTGGATATTGAATTAGACACTGATTGAGTAATAGATACTGTCTGACTTAGGGTTCCTGAGAAATTGTCAGTTCTATAAACTATTCCAAACCTTTTGTAATTTACAACTGGATCTGTATCTGCGGGGCCTTTTACAAGCTTTGTTTCTCTTACTCTAACATAGTAGTCACCATTACTATCAGTGTATTTTACATAACCCTCATCTGAATTTATGTCATAAGGACCTACTATGTAGATAGGGGAAGAAAGCAATTGGGGATTTTCTCTGTTAATTTTTGAAAAGGTTTTTGGAGCAGCATATGCAGTTGAAAAGTTAAAGAAAACAAGCAAAAGTACCAAAGTCATAGAAAAAAGTTTTTTCATAATTATTACTCCTTTCTTCTTATATAGGATTATTAAGATAATACCATAATATGGAAATTGGTTCAAGAAAGAAATTATTAAGAGGCTAAAAGGGAATGGTTTCTTTAGTGGTAGCATCTGTAGAGAAGATAAAAAAGAATATTTGTTCATTAATAATGCTTCGTTTGACTATAGGCAGGTCTCCTTTTATAGTTCTTGCTGAAGAACCATGCTGCTAGGAACAATAACCCTGATATAAAAAGGAGTCTAACTATTTATGTAAAATGTTAAGACTCCTTTTCTTATTTGTTTCATAATAATTGATTAGATATAATTCTGAATTAAGTAGAATAACAATTGGGGTTACATACAATAATGGCTAGAAGTTTCCTCTTAGCTCCATACCTTTTTCTGTTCTTATAACAAACTGTGTTTGATTACCCCATTCGAAGGAATTATACATTGGAGATGTGTTTTGCCAGAATGTTACAAGGACTAACTTATCGGGGTTTTCAGGTTGTTTCATTATGAACATACCTGAATTTTTGTCTCCTCTTAATATAATGTCATCCATCATTATTCCCTTAGAGGTAATTGACATTGGGAAGAAATGGGACATTTCTGAAATTATTCTATTGTTTATTTGATTGCCAACAAGCATCAAGTGGTTATTTTTTATATCAGATTCAGTAATATTTTTATCTTCCTTTACAGTTATTTTTGCGTTATATTGCTGTTCAAGTCGAGCTTTTGTTGTGTTAATCATTCCTTCAACTATTTCCTTTTCTTGAGGAGAAAGCTTTGCTGGTTTAACAATTAAAATGTCTTCACCTTCTATAGCCTTTAACATAAAGCTTCCAATTGAAAGGCCCATTCTTTTTTCTCTTTCCTTTAATTCACTTTTGAGCATTTCCTTTTGCATAATCATTCTTTGTTGTTCTGTAGGCTGCAGATGTGTTGGATTATAGTCCTTTGATGTAATAGCCTTTTTAATATTGTCCTTTACAGCAGCTGGTGCTATTTCACCAACAACATCAAGGAAGCCTTCAATGGTTGCATTCTTAAATAAATACCTATTGAAATATGTTTGCATAATCTTAAGAAATTTTTCTTTTCCAACTTGTTCCCTAAGATCTTCGAATATTATAGGAGCTTTTCCATATATAGTTGATACATAACTTCCAAAATCTTTAAAATCATTTACAGTGGAGTTGGCTGAACTGAATAATTCAGAAGGAAATGATCTGCTCCTTATACTTGCTAGAACTCCGCTGTTGGAATATTCTCCATTTCTATTTTCATAATATAGTGCTGTTGAATAAACAGTAAGAGATTCATCAAGAAATGGTTCTTTATATTCGTTGTTACCAACGCTTACATACCACCATTGATGACCTGTTTCATGCACTGCGGCTGTCTCAAGCCATGGAGCAAAGCCACCCATATTCCCCATGGTAGCACTTGGAGGGTATTTCCCCATTTGTATTAATTGGGGATATTCCATTGCAACACCTGAAACATATGTTTCAACTATGTCAAGCTCAGGATATGGATATTTTCCAAAGGTATCACTGAAAAAATCTACAGAATCTGCTACAACATCAAGAAGTCTTTCTGCTTGTGCCTTTGTATCCTGAGATGGATTGTTCGATGCTATATAAAAGCTATTTATCTTTATCCCATCAACTTCCTTTGATACAACCTTGTAGTCCTTACTCATCATAAATACAAAATCTCTAACCTTTTCTGCCTTAATTTTAATTGTTTTGTCAGCATCCTTTATGTTTTCTGAAGTTAAAACACCTGTTGATGCTGTTACGATATCCTTATTTGTGTTAATAGTAACATCATAATTTGCTACATCACTATAGTTGGATTCACCAACGGGATGAAATGGATTCTCGTCCCACTTATTTGTCTTAGTATCGTATATTGATATTATTGGGTACCAGTTATCTATAAAATATACACCTTCATTATATCCAAATCTGCAGTTGCTTCGAGGAATTTTTACTGTAAAGCATATTGAAATTTTAACTTCCTCAGATCTCTTTAAGGGATTTTCAAGAGAAAATTTTAAAATTTGCTTGTCCTCTGAAAATTTTACTTCCTTATCGTTAACTAAAACCTTTTCTATGTCTATATCGCCGATTTGCTCTTTAGCAAGTTCCATTTTTTCTTGCATTGAACTGAACTTTGGCATAGTATCAAAACTTCCATAGGAATCAGCATAAAGGTGAAAAACCATATCCTTAAGTTCAGTATCATATGTGTTTGTAAACATTACAGTTTCATTAACTTTGAGTGTTTTTGCATCCTCATTAAGAGTTATATCCATATTGTATGACGTAATTTTGTCTTTTTCCTCTGCTGATACTGTAACTGATCCTAGCATCAAAATTATAACCATGATAGATGCTAGCAGGGTTCTAAACCTTCTGTTTTTCATAAAAAGGCCTCCTTTTGATTTTACTAATCCATTTGTTATTGGATATTTGTAGGATCATAATATTAAAATTGTAACACAAATGGAATAATTGTACAAATTATGGTAAGATCCTTTTATGAAATTTTATGCTTGCATATGACAGCTTTTATTGTCATGTAATCCACTTCAGGGGGAACAGCATCCTTTATAGGTTTTAGTTTGGATGCGCCAAGCTCTTCTATTACCTTTAATATGACACTTTCGTATTCTGATGGGATGAATAAATCCCAGTCAACTTCAAGGCCTTCAGAGGCACATCTTATTATATGGTCCTGTATAGTTACTATTTTAAGACTTCGTGCTTTTGCTATTTCATCAAGGGATTTACCTTCCCTAAACATGTTATATGTTAAAACATGACTTTTTACTTCCTCTGAAGCTGCAGCGGTTTCCTTCTCATCTACACACTCTACATCATCTATGGCCTCTACAGGATGAGGCTTTGGTATGCCATGCTCTTCCATATAGTTTTCAATAGCATTTATAAAATCCCCACCATACTTTTTAAATTTCACTTCACCAATACCCTTTGTCTTAAGCATGGATTGTTTGTCTGTAGGAAGATTTTCACACATTTCTCTAAGGGTCGCATCACCGAAGATTACATATGGAGGTACCTTTTCTTTTTCTGCAATGCTCTTTCTAAGGCTTCTTAAAATATCAAAGAGACTTTCATTAACCTCCTCTTCCTTTTCGTGAGGCTTTTCAATTCTTTGGAATACCTTCTCCTGAGATTTTAAAACTAATGCTCCGCGCTGTGTAAGCTTAACTACAGGATATTCGCTTTCAGTAAGGTAGAGGTAACCTTCTGCTATGAATATATTTATTAAATCTTTTATTTGATTTAAATTATAATCCTTTAGTAGTCCGTAGGTTGACAACTTGTCAAATCCAAATTGAAGTACTTTTTTATTTTTAGAGCCCTTTAATACATCAGCAATGAGACCTACCCCGAATCTTTGCTGCATTCTTACTATGCATGAGAATATCATCTGTGCTTCTGTTGTTATGTCTGTTAACTCAACATCTTTATTGCAGTTGCTGCAGTTCCCACAGTTTTCAGGGACATCCTGCTCACCAAAGTATTCGAGAATATACTGCCTTAGGCATCTTGTAGTATGGCAATAATCCACCATGTCCTGGAGCTTTCTATATTCTCCTGTTTTTCTTTCTGGGTTAATAGTAGTTTGTTCAATTAAAAACTTCTGTATAATAACGTCCTGGGGTGAGAAAAGAAGTATGCACTCAGAGGGTTCTCCGTCTCTTCCTGCACGACCTGCCTCCTGATAATAGCTTTCCATGTTTTTAGGCATATTGTAGTGTATGACATATCTAACGTTTGATTTATCTATTCCCATTCCAAAGGCGTTTGTAGCAATCATTATCTGAACATTATCATATAGGAAATCCTCTTGATTTTTTGCTCTTTCATTATCTGTTAATCCAGCATGATATTTTCCAACGGAAAAACCTTTTTTTAAAAGAGTTGAATAGAGAGTATCAACCTCTTTCCTTGTTGCTGCGTAGATGATTCCAGAGTTGTTTTTATTATTAGATAGAAACCTTAATAGGTAGTCTTTTTTATTTTCACCCTTTATCAATGTAAATGTGAGGTTTTCACGGTTAAAGCCTGTTACATATACATTTGGACCTTTTAGTTCAAGAAGATTTACAACATCATTTTTAACATTTTCTGTTGCTGTTGCAGTAAATGCAGAAACAACAGGAGTGTTTTTAATATTTTTTATAAATGGAGGGATTGAACGGTAGCTTGGTCTAAAATCATGACCCCATTGGGAAACACAGTGGGCTTCATCTATTGCAACAAGGGATATGCCAAGCTCTGCCGTAAGTTCCATAAAATCAGGTGATTCAAGCCTTTCAGGGGCTACATACAAAAGCTTGTATTCTCCTTTCGAAGCACCATAGATTCTCCTTTGAACCTCTAAATAGCTTAAGGAGCTATTTATAAAGGAGGCCGGTATTCCAAGGCTTATAAGGGAGTCAACCTGATCCTTCATAAGGGATATAAGTGGGGATATTACAATGGTAATGCCTGAAAACAGCATGGCAGGTATCTGATAGCAAATGGATTTTCCTGCTCCAGTAGGCATTATTGCAAAGGTATCCTTTCCTTCAAGAATACTTTTTATTACCTTCTCCTGACCTTCCCTAAAGGAATCATAACCGTAGTATTTTTTAAGAATTTGTTTTGCTTTATCTATCATAAAAACCTCCGTGTATCCATATGTTTCGCATAAATGATTCTACACTGCCCGATCCAAACATTTATGTGAAATCATAGTTATTTAAACATTAGGATTATTGCACTTTAAATATAAAATATACATAAATGCTCATTAATCTATTTGTTAAGCATATCCAAAAATTCATCCTCTGACAGGATTTTTATATCCTGTCCAGTATTTATTAGCATCTCAGCTTTTTTCAATTTAGTGCTCTTCATATTGTGGGCAAGCTTTTCTATGTTGTGAATCCTTGTAACAAGGTAATGAGTCTTCCTTGTTACACTACTTCCAACTATTCCGCCGGCGTCAATAATTCTCTGCATTGCATCTGATCTGGACATTGATTCCAGTGGACCTGTAATTACAACAGTTTTATTTGAAAAAGCACGCCCTAAATTTCTGCTGCATTTAGAACAAGCCTTGTTTTCTTTTGTTTTTCTAGAGCTGGTTTTCTCTAGAGTAAAATCCTTTATCTTTCCGGAACAGGTGTAGCCACCCTCGTATAATGCGCCAATTTTCAGACCCATCCTGCTGCTCAATTCCTCTATTGTGTTTATTTTAAGCTCATCTAGTATATCTATAAGTATTCTAGCAGCGACAACTGCATCTTCAAGGGCATTATGATGTTTAAAGCTTATCCCAAGGTGATTTGCAACGGTGTTAAGCTTATGATTAGGAAGCCCGGTGTAAAAGAGTTGTGACATTATTACTGTGCAGGAATACTTTAACTCAGGATAGGGTATTCCATATGAATCTAATGTGTTACGCAGCACGCTAAGGTCAAAGGAAGCATTGTGTGCAACAACAAAACTATTTTCTAGGTAAGGTTTTATTTCGCACCAAAGCGCATCCATTTGCGGTTCATTTATAACATCATTTTCTGTAATACCATGAATCCATATATTCATAGGCTCAAATCGCATTTCATAAGGCTTTATGAGCCAATATTTTTCCTCAACAATTTTATTGTTTTTAACAACAGCAATTCCTAGAGAACATGCACTATTTCTTTTCTCATTTGCTGTTTCAAAATCTATTGCAACAAAATTCATTTGATTCTCCCTTCTAGATGTTTTGCATAAATGATCCTACATTGCTTGACCCTAAACATTTATGCGAAATCCTTTCCCCGACTTATTAATCGCACAACTCTTAATGTAAAATCTATAGTGCAATTAATATAAACAAACAAATACCTATAACATATATAATATTATACATCATTAGTATGAAGCATAAATATTAAAGTTTCAACAACAGGTATAATGTACATTATTCCTTATTAGCTATATATAACGCAATAAAGATTTTAAATTAAGATATTATTGCGTTATATGAATTTAGGGAAATATATAGATTCCGAGGCATAAAAAAATTATCCCCTATTTGATTATGAAAATGCGGATTAAGCCGTGGATAATGTGGGCAAAAAATATTTTGTCTGTGGATAATATGTAATATAAAACTCAATGTTTGATGGATTACCACAAGCATTGAGTTTTTATAGTTATTACACATTTCATATTAAAGAATTTAATGCTTTAAACCGATAAAAATATAGTATTATTTGCGGAATACAGAGGATGAGGAGGTGAAATATGAGGATTAACAATAATATATCGGCACTAAATGCTCTAAGAAATATTGGAATTAATACAAATAAGATAGGTAAAACCACTGGTAAATTAGCTTCTGGTTTGAGAATCAATAATGCAGCAGATGATGCAGCAGGGCTTTCAATATCGGAAAAGATGAGGGCTCAAATTAGAGGATTGGGACAAGCATCAAGGAACATACAAGACGGAATTTCTTTAATACAAACTGCAGAGGGTGGATTAAATGAGGTACACAGTCTTCTTCAAAGAGGAAGAGAATTATCTGTGCAGGCTGCTAATGGTACATTAACAAAGGATGATAAAGGAAAAATTCAAGATGAAATAAACCAAATAAAAAATGAAATAGATAGAATAGCAAATAATACAGAATTTAATACAATAAAGCTTTTAAATGCAGAAACAGTATCAGGCAGTGACAAACAGGCAGTAATTGATTGGCTGCAAAAATCATGGCTTAAGAATGCAGAAAATCTTATTAAGGATAAATATGGTCTAACTGCTGATGGAGCAAATTTAAAAATTGAATTAGATCCAGGTTCTCCAGGAGGAACATTGGCTTTTGTACAATACAATATTGATGGCAGCGGAAAGGGGTATAACCTTGAGCTTCATGTTGATATGAGTGATTTTGTACCAGTTTCGGAGCCTAATGGAGGTACAGCACCATATTATAATGACAGAATTTTAGCCCATGAGCTTGTTCATGCTACCATGGCAAGAACGATGAACTTTGCAAGTCTTCCTACATGGTTTAAGGAAGGTACTGCTGAGTTTATACATGGAGCAGATGAAAGAGTAGTTGGAGATGGTGGAACAGCAAATGCAGGCAATATTGCGAATACTATTTCTGGTGGATGGGTAAATGACAGTATACATTATTCTGGAGGGTATACTGCAGTGCGATATCTCCATGACCATATACAGGATGCTGGGGGTACAGGTATAAAAGAAGTATTTGACTATCTTAAAAGTAATCCAACTTTAACCCTTGATGATGCATTGAAAAACATAGCGCATGGTGCTTACGTAGGAGGGTTAACTGGATTTGTAACAGATTTTACTACTAATGGAGATGACTATATAATAAACAAAATGGACTTGTCTAATGCTGATACAGGGGCGATAGGAGGACTAGATGCTGATGGTGGTGCAGGAAAGAACGCTGCTGCAGCAGTCCCAGATACTCCAACAGCAACTCCAACAGCAGACCCTCTTTCAGGCTTTAATGAAATATGGCCTGTAATGGATACAGCTGGAGAGGCTGCAGTTTTATCATTGCAGATTGGTGCAAATGCTTCCATATCCTTGGAGGTTAAGCTTTCCAATGTGACATCAGACAGTCTTGCGATATCATCAGTGGATGTTACTAATAATGCACAGGGTGCGATTGAAGGTTTTGATAATGCCATAGAGAGAGTTTCATATGAAAGGTCACGATTTGGAGCAATCCAAAACAGATTAGAGCATGCACTTATGGCAACTAACAACACAAATGAGAATCTTACAGCTTCTGAATCAAGAATTCGTGATGCTGATATGGCTAAAGAGATGATGAAGCTTTCAAAAGATAATATTTTATCTCAGGCAGCACAGGCGATGCTTGCAAGTGCAAACCAGCAGGCACAATCTATTTTAAAGCTTATAGCTTAATCAAGTGAAAAAAACAAAGATAAATATTATGAATTCACATTGAAAGCCCTTGAAGCATAAACTTCAAGGGCTTTTTGGAGAGCACGTAGAGTAACTCTCAAATTAAATAGCAATATTAATGAGTAGGGTTATATTACTCCATCAAGTAAGCTTGTTTGCAGTATCTTCTTGGGAGATTGAAGAAACATTACGTAAAGGAGTAACCCATTAATATTGTATTGGCGTATTTATTTTGGACTTTTGTACATATGATTCTACATCAATGTATTAATACTACAGCTTCTGATTTATAATCTTTAGCATGATTAATATAGAAAAAATGCATATGCATACAAAGCCTCTATCTTTCTGACGAGTAAAAGCAGTAAATAGTTCCATAATACATAAGCAAGTTTGAAGTAAACTATGTGTTTTACATAAATTTGATCCTAAACATTAATGACATAATGTAAATGCAGAAGCTTTAGGGTTGTGTTAAATATAGTAATAAGTAAAATCAGCTACTATTGGGAAAAGCGCAGACAGCCTAAGCTGAGAGCGCTTTTCTTACAAAATCTAATAGACCCTTTATAATTGTCTCACTGTCCGAAACAGCTTCTTGACCGATAAAAATCTTCATTCTTTCCTTATAATAATCTGAAGTAAATGAAAACTGAAACATTATTATAAGATTATCAAGGTAGAAGGAAATAAGTTTTTCATCAATGTTTGAACCTAATAATCCCTTTTGCTTTGATTTTTTAATAACATTCTGATAAAGTTTTGCAGTAGTTGATTCCATTTTCCAGGACAGTTTTTCCGAAAGGCTTGAAAGTCCTTGAGTAGTAAGGTCAAGGTATATCTGATTCATCTCAGGGTATTTTATTGCATAATCCTTTGAAATTCTTAATAGCTTATCAAATACATCAAATATATCATCATTTTCACTATCTATACTGCTTAATGCTGTTTCAAGCAGATGAAATCCTATGTCTACAATTGTTAGAAATAGGGCCTCCTTTGAATCAAAATAGCTGTACAAGGAACCAATGCTTATATCTGCTTTTTTTGCAATTGTATTTATATTTGCAGCGTTATATCCATTTGATGCAAACTCTAAAATAGCAACATCCAAAACCCTTTGTCTTCGATATTCAGGTATGTTTTCAAAGGTATCCTTATAAAATTTAGCTTTAGTTATTTCCAATTTATCTTCCACATCCATTCTCTGTATAATATTTTTTGTATTTTCCCTTTGCCATAAACTTTCCTGCTAATCCCCCTAGTAATCTAATAATAGGGTAGTTACTCTTAAGGTCAATTAGTTCAATAAGGTTTCCATCAGGGTCTTTAAGAAATACCCATTCATTTATACCTGTTTTCTGGGGCTCTGAACAAAATTCAACCCCCTTTGCCTTAAGCCACCTATACCACTCAGGAATATTTTTAACATCAAAGGTAAAGTGTGTTGGGCCAGGCTTATTCCAAGCAACATCAACGGCTGGCATTGACGGGGAAAATTCAAACAGTTCAACAACTCCTCCCTTTGGAGCTCTTAGAAAGCCAAGATGGATATCAACATCCTTCAGGTTATACAGGGAATAGAGTTTATTAACCTGTTCCTTATCCATGAACTGATCATCTATAAGCCTCAATCCAAACATCTCATAGTACCACTTTACAGCCCTTTCAAAGCTTGATACTGTAAGGCCAGTATGACTTATTGAACGTATTTTCAAAGTTATACCTCCTAACTACTTTGCATAGGAGCCTATAAGTGACATATATTCACCTATCTGAGCTCCAAACTCAGGGGCTCCTTCCATAATGAGTCGCCCATTAACAGTAGCATCGATTATATTATCTGTTTCAAGAAGTGTACCAAGTGCACTGTCTACGGAGTCAAACTTCATTGTAAAGAAGGGCTTTGAACGTTTATACTCCCCACGGCATGCCTTGCTGTTTCCTGCTTTTACCCTTATATAGGCAGATAGTTCAGGCTTGTCGTTGACAGCCCAAGCATATACTCTATCAGGACTCATTTTAACCCATTTTGATACACCAGGATGTCCTGCTTTGTTAAGCTGGCTTATTCCGGAGGAGAGCAAATAGAAATAGAGCATGGCCAAAAGTTCCTTGTCTTCATTTTTTTCTGGAGGCTTTTTAGCCCCAAGCATATTTCCCATTGTCATAAGAGCCTTCAGGGTTGCCAATAGAAGTCCAAGATTTTTGAGCCCTTTTATTTTAGGAAGTTTTTTACTCCTCCCTGCAAAAAAATTGTTTAAACCAGGGATGCTTTGAAACTCAAGCTCAAGGGTTGGTTTTTGATTTATGCCTCTCTTAACTGTAAACACTCCATTTTCTATTACAAAATGGGTTCCAACCTTTCCTTCTGAATCCTTAGCGCTTATCTGTATTATGGCATTTCTTCCCTGAAATTTTTTTGAGATATTCTCCTTTTTCTCAACTATTACTTTTACTAGAGGAAGTACTGCGTTTAGGAATATCCTGTTTGAATATAATTCTTCCTTTGACACCATACTTACACCTCATCATCCCAGTTTTCATCTTCTTCAAAATCTCTACCCATGAGCTGACGCACATTTTCTACTATTCCGTTGGTATCGATTTTGTAGTATGCCATAAGGTCCTCATGCAGTCCAATAATAGAGAAGGTGTCAGGTATTCCGAGCCTCATAAACGCACAGGACTTTCCACTTTCAGCAACAACCTCAGCAACAGCACTTCCCAAGCCTCCATAGATATTGTGATCTTCAACGGTTATAATCCTTCTTGTTTCCTTTAAAGCAGTTAATATGGCATCCCTATCTATTGGTTTTACAGTATGAATATTTAAAACTCTTGCCTTTATTCCATCAACGCTGTTTAATATCTTTGATGCTTCAACTGCCTGGTATACGCATGAGCCGCATGCAATTATAGTAACATCTGTTCCATCAGCAAGCTGTACTGCCTTTCCAACCTCAAAGCCATAGTCTGTGGTATCATATAACCTCTGATCGAAGCCTCTGTTAATTCTTATATAGACGGGTCCAGGAGTCTCATATGCTGCCTTTACAGCATTTGCAGTTTCCATTCCATCTGCTGGGACTATAACCTTGCAGTTAGCCATGGAACGCATTATTGATAAATCCTCGGTGCAGTGATGCGTTGAGCCTGCCTGACCAAAGGATAAGCCTGCATGGGTTGCGATTATTTTAACGTTAAGGTTCTGGTAGCAGATATCCGTGTGAACCTGATCAAGCCCCCTCATGGATGCAAATACAGCAAAGGTTGAAACAAATGGAACCAGCCCAGCCTTAGCCATTCCAGCAGCCATACCAAACATGTTTTGTTCAGCAATACCGGCATTGAAGAAGCGATCAGGGAACTTTTCTTTAAACAAGCCTATCTTTGTTGATTTAGCAAGGTCTGCAGATAAACCTACAATTTCAGGGTGCAGTTCTCCAAGCTCACACAAAACATGTCCATAGATTTCTGCAGTTGAAAGGTTGGTAGCATCAAGCATTGTAAATGTCATTCCACCCATACTATTCACCTCTTACCCTTTTTTGATAATATCTTTCAAGGCTTTCCTTTGCCTTTAGGTATTTTTCAGAATCAAATGAACCGTAATGCCATTTGTAGTCACCCTCTATAAAGTCGATTCCACAGCCTTTTATTGTATTTGCAATGATTACTACAGGAGAGGATTTTTCATTAAGGGCAAAATCAATAGCCTCTGAGAGCTCCTTAAAGCTGTGTCCATTTACCTCACGAACGATAAAGCCAAAGGCCTTCCATTTATCAGCGAAGGGCTCAAGTTTCATAACCTCTTCAGTAGGTCCGTCAATCATGCATTTGTTTCTATCAACTATTGTTACAAGGTTTGTAGCCTTAAAGTTTGATATTGCCATTGCAGCCTCCCATACAGAGCCTTCATCACACTCACCATCTCCTAAAAGACAGTAGGTGATATAAGATTTCTTTTGAAGTCTTGCAGCAAGTGCTGTTCCTAATGCTATTGGAAGACCATGTCCAAGGGAGCCTGTTGAGGCATCAAGTCCAGGTACCTTAAGGGAGTCAAGGTGCATTCCAAGCTTTGAGCCTGTATGATTATATTCCTTTAAGGATTCCTTTGATATAAAGCCCTTATCTGCTAAAACAGGTGCAAAGCCTACTCCTATATGACCCTTGCTGAGGATAAACCTATCCCTATCGGGCCAATCTGGATTTTTGGGGTCAACTTTCATATATTTGTAGTATAGTATTGTTAAAATATCCATGGCACTTAATGAGCCACCTATGTGACCACTCCCTGCCCAGAGAACGGTATCTACACATAGATTTCTTAGCTCATGGGCTTTAATTTCAAGCATTGTTAACTCTTGATTAGTTAAAGGCATTTCTATCCCCCCTTATATTTCTGGATGACGCATTTTTACAGCCTTGAAGGCATCATCTGCAATTTCTAAGGTAAGCTTTATATCTTCATCAGTAATGGCACAATTCATGAAAAGATTATGATGATTAACAAAGAATGCGCCTCTCCTAGTGCACTCTGAAACCCATTCCTGATGGAGAGAAAGGTTGTTGTCATTTGCAATTCTCATATACCACATTGAAGTAGCTCCTGTTACTCTTAAATCAAAGCCATAGCCCTTTCCTATTTCAACAAGTCCATCTGTAAGCTTTCTACCCTTTTCAAGCATAAGCTTTGGACCATCAACTTTTCTAAGCTTTGTTATGCAGGCAACAGCTGCGGCAATTGGCACAGCAGACAGCCAGTAGCTTCCTGTATACATTACCGATGCTGCTGCATCCTTTAATGCATCTATACCGCAAAGAGCAGAAACGTTCCAGCCATTTGCAATAGCCTTACAGAAGCACATTAAGTCAGCCTTAAAGCCGAAGTAATGGTCAGAGCCCTTTATATCAAGTCTAAAACCGCATCGAACATCATCTATAGCAAGTACTATTCCATTATCAGTACAGAGCTTTCTAATTTTTTGCCAGTAGTCTTTTTCAGGGAGCTCACTATCTGTGAATATTGGATGATGATATGGAGTAGCCATAAAACATGCAATCTCTCCTGGATTTTCCTTAACAGCTCGTTTAACCTGCTCATAATTGTTCCAGTCAACATAAATGTTGTTAACAACATCCTCCTCTGTAATCCCTGGATACCCAAGCTTCTGTGCCCAGGGTGCAACTCCATGGTACCCACCCTTTATAAGTATGACCTTCTTCCTTCCTGTTGCAGCCTTAGCAACCATAACAGCAAAGCTTGTTACATCTCCGCCATTTTTTGCAAAGAAAGCCCAGTCTGCCATTTCAACCGTATCAACCATAAGCTCTGCCAGGTCCACCATTACAGAAGATGGAGATGTTGTACAATTCCCAAGCTCCATTTGTTTTATTGCAGCAGCATCAACATCCTCATCACCATAACCAAGTACATTTGGGCCATAGGCACACATATAATCTATAAATCTGTTTCCATCGATGTCATAGAAATACGCTCCCTTTGCATGGTCACAAAAGAAAGGATAGGCATTTACAGGTATAAAGCAGCTTTCAGCAGGACCTAGATGTCCATAAACTCCTGATGGTATTACCTTGGTTGCCCTTCTAAACATCTCCTGGCTTTTGCTGTATTTATAAAGCTCCATTAATACACCCCTCCCTATTTTAAATATGATGGAACCATAGCCAGTATCTTGTTCATATTGTCTATCATTGGGATATAGCCACTTACCTTAAACTGTCCAGAACCAATTGCTGTATAGGAGTCGAGTTTTCCGTTCAATATTGCATTGGCAGTTTCGATACTGTCAAAAATCATAAATGCTCTTGGTGAATCAGCAGCAGTTTTTGAAGCTTCTATGTGACCGCCCTTACAATTCAGGTAGATTGCAGGTCCCTTTATAACTGATATGGATATAATCCCATCGGGAATTCTACTTGCGTTTACTTTCCCAATCCTATCTGTGTTTCCTATTTGGGCAAGGGCAAAGAAGGCTGTATATGCAGTAAGAATGGTGTTTATTTTAAAATAGGCAGGGTTTTTTAAAAGCTCATCTGTAGGTTTAAGGTAGTAGCTTAATTTGTCTGTTAGCTTTATAAACTCATTTTTAAGAAAATTAATTTTTGTAATTCCCTTTAAAGGAATGGGATTTGCCTTTCCATCGAACATCTGGTTTAAATGCTCTGGCGATTTAAAATAGAGTTTTATACTGCAATTACCACTTCTGGGGTTAAAACTGCATTTCCCATTCTTAAACTCAAGGAGTCCTTCTGGTCCATCCTTTACAGAAAACTGAATTGCGAGGTCTTTGTCCTTAATTAAGCCTTTCATTTCTTCATCAAGCTCACACAGGTCCTCAAGATTACGCAATACGGCATACAGGTTGATATTTGCCTTTGTAAGTTGATCAACCATATAAAATCCCCCTTTCAATATTTGGTTTTAAGAATGCTTATTTATTTTAACCTCCCTTCTACATACGCAATAGAGCGAGCACTCACTCGTTACTGTATATGTATGATTTATGTATGAAATTATGAAAATAAAAATTGCAATAGTATAGTTTTAGTTATGCTGAAAAAATCAAGATATTAAAGGTAAGAAAATAAATTTATATATGGATTGTCTGAATTAAGTATTAAGAAATGCATGTGTAATATTTGCCTATAAGAAAACATTACAACTAATTACCAATAATGTAAATAGGGTACAGCGCCTCTTAACTATTTTGTAAACTTTTTTATCATATTTGTAAATTAATACAGCCTTTTAGGTTATATGATATACAAGGGAAATAAAAATTCATAGTTGACAAGGTGACATATGGATAGGTGAGGCAGGAGATTTTATTAATTATCCACTGTCACCTTTAAAAAACTATGGTGTAAACCTATTTTTTTATGATAGGATATATGGGTGATAAAATTTACACTACTATATTTTTACAAAGGTAAAAGTTAATAAATAATGATGGGGGCTGACATTAATATGAGTCGGGTGAAAAAAAATAGAACAAAAAAGGTTTTACTAGTTATTCTAGTAATTATACTGGCTATCTTATCCGCAGGAGCAGGATATGCATATTATCAGCTTGGAAGGATGAAATATAATAATATTTCAAAGACCAATGAGGATTTAGGAATTAAAAATGCCGAGGAACCAAAGAATATAGTTGAAGAGAATGTAGTAAATATAGCTCTTTTTGGAGTTGATACAGGAGGAAAGGAAAGAACTGTTGCCCATGGAGATGCTATGATGATACTTACAATCGATGAAAAGAATAAGAAATTTAAGATATCATCGCTTATGAGGGACAGTTATGTTGAAATCGAAAACCATGGAAAGACCAAGTTAACCCATGCCTATGCATATGGAGGACCTGAACTGGCTATAAAAACCTTAAATCAGAACTTTGATCTTGATATAAGAAATTATGTTACCGTTGATTTCGTTGGACTTTCAAGTATTATAGACTGCCTTGGTGGTGTGGATATAGATGTTAAGAAAAATGAAATTAAGGAAGTAAATAAGTATATGAAGGAAGTAGCCTCATTGAAAGGTGAAAAGCCTACACCTATAAGAAAGTCAGGACTTCAAACATTGAATGGAAATCAAGCAACATCCTATGCCAGGATAAGGCATGTTGGAAACGGGGACTTCCAGAGAATAGAAAGACAGCAGATGGTATTAGATTGTCTGGCTAAGAAAATTCAGAATGCAGGTCCTACAAAATATCTCGAAGTTGCATGGCAGTTGACACCTTACGTTGAGACAAGTCTAACAAAGGCAGATATTATAAAGCTTTGTTCCGAGGTTGTAACCCATGGAATAACAGATATTGATTGGATAAGGTTCCCTTTAAATGAATACCTCCAGGGGGAAATGATTGATGGGGTTTCATATATAACCTTTGATATGGATGTTACAAAGGAGCAAATGCATAAATTTATATATGAAGATATAAAGCCAGAAAAAAAGGATATACAAAATCAAACCCAGAGTAAATCTAATGATACAAATCAAAAAAAACAGGATCAAACCCAAAAAAAGAAATAATAAAAAAGGGGCTAGTTATTAGCCCCTTTTGCTATTCATATATAAATTCAAACTGAGAAGAGTCATCAGTAATTGAACACTGGGATGTTATTTCCTTTTTGTTTGAACCATTAAGATCCATACTGTAAAGTTTACCGTCATTCCAATTGACGTAATAGATGGTGTCACCATTCATTTTAAACATCCATATAAAATCTCCTGATACCTTTTGCTTTTCGCTTCCATCCTTTTTAACCTTATATAATGCTTGGGATTCAGAATAATTCACATAATATACCCAATCGCCCTTAGTTTCAAAATCGCTTACGCTATCATCGGTAAGCTTTACTTGATTTG
Source organism: Clostridiaceae bacterium (assembly GCA_032095175.1). Classification (GTDB taxonomy): domain Bacteria; phylum Bacillota; class Clostridia; order Clostridiales; family Caloramatoraceae; genus DAMCZI01. The sequence goes on along the minus strand of DAMCZI010000012.1, from coordinate 51,553 downwards.
AACCATCTGCATTAATCTTAAACAGGTTTTCACCATCTCCTATGCAGAATATTTCATTATCCACAACATTAGCGCTTGTTATTGTTTCAGAAAGCTTTACTCTTTCTGTCCCATCAACCTTCATCTTATAAAGAGTAGAAAGGTCAGTGTCGTTTATAAAGTATATAAAATCTCCAGCTATCTGTATGTATGGATAGCTTGTAAATGTATCATCTACTATTTTTGTTTTTTCACTTCCATCAATCTTCATCCTATATAGAAGTGCACTGGTTTCATCAACGAACTCAATATAGTAAACCCAGTCATTTGCTACATCTACTATCTGTGATATTTTATCATTAAGTACAGTTTTAGAAGAACCATCGCCCTTCATTTTGTATATCTTGCCATCACCCATATCATCGAAGTATAGCCAACCATCTACAAGTTTTGAATTGTAGAAGGACTCTTGAATCTGTGTCTTTCCTGTACCATCTAAATTCATTCTGTATCCTTTGTTATCTTCGGATGGGTTGTCCGACTCTTTTTGGTAGTAAATGTAGTTGTCAACTAATGTAAAACTATAAGCAGTATCATCACTTATCTTTGTTTTACCTGAGCCATCAGGATTTACTCTGTATATATTATGGTCCTCTCCAATATAAACAATCTGTTTTAGCTTTCCTTCTTTTTTTGCATCTACTGATGTTTTTGATGTAGAGCAGCCTATGGAGCTAATCATTATTAAAACAAGTAGAATTGACAAAAGTCCTTTATTTTTCAATGTTGCACATCCTTTCTCATTAATAAAAAGCATTACTATCCACTATTATATCACTTAGATTAAAATATTTAAGATTTTTTTGTAAAATGGATGAAGTTGGCTTTTGATATGCCTTATTGCACAATTGTGGAAGGCGGCCTATTGAAATGTTAGGGAATATGAGTTAGTATATAGATAGTTAAATAAAACCGTTCGCTAGGGGAGCATGATGCTGAGAGGAAGGTTATGCCTTCGACCCTCTGAACCTGAACTGGGTAATTCCAGCGAAGGGAAGCGCTAAGAGTCTTCCTCCATTTGCGAATCGGTAAGAAAAGGGAGGATTTTTTTTATGTCATTTTCAAAAGTATTTGGTAAAATTCTAGAAATAACACCAGGAGCATGGGCTTTTATGGTGGCTATTATTCTTGGAGCATTTCTTCTTTCAAGAGTGTTGAAGGATAAGGAAAAATTCAATACAAAGACATTAACCTATGGAAGCATTTGTATAGCGCTATCATTTGTTCTTTCATATATAAGACTTTATAGATTTCCACAGGGAGGATCTATTACTCTTGGAAGTATGATTCCTATTATGTTTTTTGCATATATGTTTGGACCTGCAAAGGGAATTGCAGCAGGGTTAGTTTATGGATTACTTCAGTATATACAAGACCCTGTAGCAGTTCATTGGGTTCAGGTGATTTTAGACTATCCACTTGCATTTGGGGCCCTTGGATTAGCTGGATATAGTAAAAACAACTTTGCACTTGGAATGCTTTTCGGAGGTGCATCAAGGTGGATATTTAATGTTCTATCAGGAGTATTTTTCTTTGCTTCATATGCTCCACCAGAGATGAACCCTCTTGTATACTCGATGGAGTATAATGGATTGGTTGTTGGACCAGATATATTAATATGTATGATTATAGTGTCCATACCTCAATTTAAAAATGCCATAAATAGAGTAAGAAGTCAGGTTGCGGCATAGATAAAATAAGACCCGGGATAACATCCCGGGCTTTATTTTTTATCTGTGCTATTGCTCCTTTAAATCATAAAGAAGCTCTAATATCTTTGGGGTACATCTTTTTCCGCCACAGCCGCCACTTCCAGCACCTGTTGCTTTTTGAACTTCATCAAGAGTTGAAGCACCATTTTTAATTGCTTTCTTAATTTTTGCCCTTGAAATGGCCTTGCATATGCATACCTTCGTAAGCTTATCCATAATATCCTGATTTATATTATCCTGCATAAAAATCTCCTTTAAAATTCTCTTTCAAACAGTTCAAATTTATCCTTTGTTTTTATTGGATTATTGGTATCTATACCAAGCTTCTCTAAAAAGGACTTCATTGGTGGGCTTTCTATGGATATTTTTATCGAGGAATCCTCTGCAAAATCCACAAGCCTTTTTGCACCTTCCTCCATAGGAATTATGATTTTCGGACCACCTACACATCCTCCGACACAGCCCATTCCTTCAATGAAGCTTCCTGTTATTTTACCTTTTATAATATCATCAAGCATACTTTTACAATCCTTTACCCCATCGGCCTGAACTGTTGTTATCAGATGGTATTTGTCAGGAAATATCTGCCTTACAGCTTCCTTTACAGCAGTTGAAACACCGCCTGTATGGCCATAAAGCCTTCCTTCTCTAGAAGCATATTCAGGTGAAATATCCTCTTCCAGCTCCTCGGGATGTATATCAAGTATATCGAATATATCCTTTAATTCGGCAAAGGTTAAAACAAAATCGATGTCACCAATAAGGTCCGGATTTTTAGCTTCAGCCTTTTTTGCAATACATGGACCTATGAATACTACCTTACAATCAGGATTTATCTTCTTTATTCCTCTCCCTGCAGCTATCATTGGTGAAACAGAGGGAGAAACATGTTTTATCAAATCCCCATATAGTTTTTTAGACATACTTACCCAAACAGGGCAGCAACAAGAAGATATCATAAAATCATCATCTGTATTTACATGCTCATTAAACTCAATTGCTTCCTTGATGGTAAGTATATCTGCAAAGAATGCAACCTCCATCATATCTGTAAAACCGATCTTTTTAATAGCTGCTCTTAATTGATTTATGGTTACATTTTCTCCAAATTGGCCAATTATAGCTGGAGCCACTGCTGCAATTACCGTCTTATTTTCTCTTAACAGGTTAGCTATTGGCATGAATTCAACTTTGTCCAAAAGGTTATTTGAAGGACATGCTTCCACGCATAACCCACAGTCATCACATATCTCAAGATTAACCTCTACTCTGTTTTTTGAGGAATCCGGGGCTATAGCTCCAAAGGGACAGGATAGCTCACAGGATGTTTTACCAGCTTTATTTATACAATCCATACAGCATTCCTTAACCCTTGTAACAACTCTATGATCAGGACTATAGGATGCAATTGCCTTTTTTAAGTCTTCTATATAATTAGTGCTGTAGTTAACTTCAACTCCACATAGAGCGGATATTGCCTTTGCAAGTCTGTCCCTGTCAACCTCAGGATTTTCAAGAATTTCTTTAATCTTTTCATCAAAGCTGTTGTTATAGTATGACTTTAATATCTCCTTGAAAAGTTTGCTGTAATAGATGGTTATAAAATCATCCCCTCTCTATAAACATAATTTATTGTATTAAAGATTTAATAAACTATATTTTTGATGCTATAAGTGTAAACAACTTAGGTATTCCCTTATCCTCAGGCTTGGGGTTTTCATCTTCCTTTAGAAGTTCGATATGAAGTCCAACCCTGGCAGCAGCAGTTACAATTTCACCGAGAGTCCACTTCCTAAGCCTTGCTTTCTGGAATGCCTTTTTTTCATCTTCAGACATATTTTCTATACCGGGAACATATTTCATATAGGCTACATCGGTTTCTTCGATATCACTTTTAAAGTAGTCCCCTGTAACCTTGTGCTTTTTTCCCTTTGATGTAATAAGCTTTGTAGATATGGGATGAAAATCCTGTATAATCATTTTCCCACTGGGTTTTAAAAGGCTTTTAAATACTTCCATGAAGGGTTTAAGATCTAAAAAATAATGAAGTATTCCAAGTTCAGCAAATACTACATCATAATCACCTGTAAGCTCTTCAGCAGGAAGCTGTAATACATCTGAAACTATGTAATTTATCCTTGTACCTGCCGCTCTTGCAAGGTCAAGAGCATACCTTGAGTTTTCATATGAAAAATCTACAACTGTTACATCAGCACCGAGGAGTGCTAGAGCAACAGCTTTGTTTCCATGTGAACCAAGAAGGTTAGCGATTTTTTTACCATTAACCTCATTAAGGAATTCCTTAAGTGGGCCAAGCCTTGATAATGGATCCTTTTTTATCTTTTCTGCTGCTTCATCAGGTGTACCAAATCTGTAAACCCATGCATCATAGGCCATTTGGTTCCATGCCATTTCATTTATCTTACTGTGTTCTTCCTGCATAAAAATCCTCCTGTAGTTAGAATTCCGTTTCAACAAATCTAATATTCATATAAAATACATTATACAATGTCTAAAAATGGGTGTGAAGAAAAATTTTATAGGTTGTTTTAGTTAAAGATTTTACTTTTAGTACTATAGGATTAATGAATTGAGGAATATGATTTCGCATAAATGCTTAGAAATGAATAATTCTGAGCTATTTATGCGAAACATATAGATTAAAGGTTAATGATATTGAATTGAAGGATATTTCAACATTTTATGTATTTAAAAATGAAAAAGTGACAAAAATCTATAATATATGACATCAATTACCTGTATATATAGACAAATACGGGTTAAATTAATAGTAGCAACTGAAATAGGAGGTGAATATAAATGGCAGACAACACAAACAACACTGGAAGAAATAGAGCATTAGTTCCAGAAGCACAGCATGGTCTTGAGCAGTTTAAGTATGAAGTAGCTAGCGAAGTTGGTCTTAGCAACTATCAGACAGTTGATAAGGGAACTTTAACTTCAAGACAGAATGGTTATGTTGGTGGATATATGGTTAAGCACATGGTTGAAGCTTATGAAAGAGGCCTTAGTGGAAGGTAATAAAGTAAAAGTATAAAATTATAAAAAAGGGATTGTCCTTAGGGATAGTCCCTTTTTTAAGAGTTCAACCTCATTTTCGCTACCTGTCACATGCTTTGTACTTGCTTATAATCATAGGATAAACCTGTGGTAATTGAATATTCATACTTTCATTCCAATTAATATAATGAATCCAGGTGGAACTCTTGGGCTGGATCTGCCAGAAGAAGAAAAAAGGTCAAAAAAGAATTAATTAGTAAACAGGAATTGATGTAAATAATCAATTTCTGTTTTTATTTATCAACAGATATTGACAATAAATTGAAGTTATCCACTAAATTACCAACACTATCCACAGGAGAATAGCTTGAAATCAGTATATATAAATATTTTATCCACCTCCAATCTATATCTATGAAAGGAGGTGAAAAACATGGCAGTAAGTTCAACAAAGTTAACCTCAACCCTTATTCTTAAGGTTAAGACAGGAACGGATGCAAAGGGAAATGATACCACAAAGAACCTTTCATTAAGAAAGGTTAAGGTAACTGCAGTTGATGATGATATATTCCAGATTGCCCAGGCAGTCTCTAATATCCTCAGTCAACCTGTAGTTGGAACCTTAAGACAGGACGTAAATCAGATCATAGGAGCTTAATTAAAATGCTTTGGTGAAGGGAGGTGAAAAATTTGGATAGAAGCCTTAGGATGGTGTTTTTAAATGAAGCTGGAAAGAATGTATCTATTAACATCGCAGGTATAAAGGATACCATAACTCCAGAGGAGATAAAGGCCCTTATGCAGCTTATAGTAGCTAAAAACATATTTGAAAGTACAGGAGGCAACCTTGTATCAATAATGTCTGCTGATATTACAGCAAGAGAGGTTCAGGAAATTGCAGTAAAATAAAAATAAGAGGAGGCATTTTGCCTCCTCTAGCTATTTTATTTCCTTTAAAACTGCAAGCAGATAATCCCAAGTCCTCTGGGCAGATGGTATGTTTAGGTGTTCATCTGGAGTGTGAACATCAAACATGTTTGGTCCAAAGGAAATCATGTCAACGTCATGCATTTTTTCCTTGAAAAGACCACATTCAAGTCCTGCATGTATAGCAGTTATTTCAGGATCTTTTCCATAAAGCTTATTATATACATTTACAAAGAGTTCTCTTAGCTTTGAATCCTTATTGTACTGCCATTCTGGATAATCAGAATCAGCATGAAGTTCTGCTCCTAAGACCTTTGCAACCATCTTTGCCTGGTTTAATATATTGTATTTTAAGCTTCTTACGGAGCTTCTTATTGCACTTTCAAACTTTATTTCATTTCCTTCTGTTATTACAACTCCAAGGTTAGTTGAGCTTTCAACAAGACCAGCTATATCCATGCTCATATTCTGTATTCCATTTGGTATAAGCACTAAGGATGCTATTGCCTTTTCCATTGTATCCTTTGAGAATACCTTATCAACAGTGCCAGTATACTTTTCAAGTATTACAGTAACGCCTGGGTCTGGAGTTCCAAGTTCATTTTTTAATGTTGCATTCCATTCCTTAATTTTTTCTTCAAGCTCTGAAGCATCTGAAGCTGAGACAAGTATAACAGCATCTGCTTCCCTTGGGATTGCGTTCATCTTTGCTCCACCGTTTATTTCTTTTACCTGCATATTGAATTGGGATTGAAGATCATTTAATATCCTTCCCATAATCTTGTTAGAGTTTCCTCTTTCCTTGTTTATCTCCATTCCTGAGTGACCGCCTCTAAGTCCTCTTATTGAAAGAGTATATGGAGTAAGTGACTTATCGCTATTTTCCCAGGTTATAGGAAGGCTTTGTGTTACTCTAACACCACCTGAGCAGCTAACAAGAAGCTTTCCTTCTTCTTCGGAGTCAATGTTTATTAGGTATTTTCCCTTAAGTGCTGATGCATCAAGGGCCATTGCTCCTCCCATTCCTGTTTCCTCTTCTGTTGTTACCAGCATCTCGATTGGTGGATGGGGGATATCCTTTGAAGCTAGTATAGCAAGGGCGAAGGCTACTGCTATTCCGTTGTCTCCACCAAGAGTTGTTCCTGTTGCATAGAGCATATCATCAGCTACTCTAAGCTTTAGTGGGTCCTTTGCAAAATCATGAACTGTGTCCTTATTCTTTTCGCAAACCATATCCATATGGCCTTGAAGAATAACTGTCGGAGCATTTTCATAGCCAGGAGTTCCAGGCTTTTTAACGATTATATTTAATGCTTTATCCTGTATCACTTCTAGATTATGCTTTTTAGCGAAATCAACCATATAGTTGCTTACTGCTTTTTCATCTCCTGAGCAGCGAGGAATCCTTGATAATTCTTGAAAATAGTAGAAGACTTCCTTTGGTTGCAGATCGTTTAATGTGCTCATTAAAATCATCCTTTCATAGATATACTGTTACATTGAAATTCAAAAGAATTTATCAAAAACACATGACCAAATCTATCGATATATAGCATACAAAAGTATTTTTTGCAGTATGTATTCTTTATATTCACAATTGGGAAATATATCGATGCATAAGGTCATCTTTAAATAGATCTTACACTTATATTATAAAGTATTTTAGATTATAGAGACATGCTTTTTTAGAATATTTTGTAAAGAACTATTTCCCTATATCTTATGTTAACTAATTTTGATATAATTTGTTACATAAAAAACATTTTATTTGTGAAGGAATAAAACTACATTCGTAGAAAATATAGTAAAGCGTTTTTGGATTCGATTTAAAACTATAGAAAGGCAGGGGAAAATATGTGGTATAACATGCCAATTAATGCAGAAATAATAAAAGCTATACAATCTATATCAAATTCCTTTTTTGACAAGGTGTTTCAGGGAATCACAATGCTTGGAGAGGAGTATTTTTTCATAATTGTAATGACACTTATATATTGGTGTATAGATAAAAAACTTGGTTATAGAATTGGTTTTGCTTTTCTTCCTGGAGGTGCTATAAATGGTTGTGTAAAAAGCATATTAAAGGTACCGCGTCCAATAGGTGAGCCAGGAATACGTTCTCTAAGGATTGAGACTGCGCCAGGATATTCTTTCCCAAGTGGACATACTCAGAGTACAGCAACCTTCTGGGCAGTACTAATGACAAACCTGAGAAAAAGCTGGACATATATAATTGGAATAATAATTATTATAGCTGTTGGAATTTCAAGGCTTTATCTGGGTGTTCACAGACCAGTTGATGTTCTTGCAGGTATTATACTTGGATTTGTTTGGGTTTTTATATCGAATTGGATGGTTAATATATCAGAAAGAACAGGAAACGGCGGAATATTTCTTATATTTATAATTCCAATGCTTGTGGGGCTGTATTTTTTAAGATATCCAGACTACTATAAGGCATCTGGAACAGTTCTTGGATTTTATATAGGATATGTAATTGAATCAAGATATATAAATTTTGATGTTGATGCAGACATATTAAAGCAGATATTAAAGTATATAATTGGCGTTGCTGTTGTAATTGCAATAAAAATTTTTGTCAAAAAACTATTGCCAGAGGGTATAGGATGGGACTTTTTACGATATATGTTTATGGGACTGTGGGTAACTATTGGAGCACCATTAATATTTAAAAAGTTTTTTATATCAAGAAGAAAAAAGCTTAGGGCAAAGCTTATTGATAGTGTTAAATAGCTGAAGACAGCAGGCCTCTGATATATGAGTGTTTAAATACAACCCATATATTAGAGGCCTGTTGTCTTTATAAGAAGGATTAAGGAGAAATATGTAGAAAATATATAATATACTATATATCGCATAAATGATTTTACATTTTAAAAATCATTTATGCGATATATTTTCCGAAATTCATATAACGCAATAAATACTTTAATGTAAAATCTTTATTGCGTTATATATAATGAAAGACAGGTGATAGGGTGAAAGGTGATATATTAATAACTGGATGGATTAAAAAGGATGGAGTCTTGAAAAAGGGATATATAGCTGCGGATAGTAAAAGTGGGCTTATTATAGATTTTTCCCATGGAGAGTGTCAGGGCAGTTTTGAGGGGATGCAGTATAATTATGGGGATGAATATATAATAGAAGCTGGAGATTTCAATGCTCATTCACACCCAGAGCAGTCTCTTTATACCGATATTGTAGATAAGAGCTGGGATTTGCCGACATGGTGCAGGAATACCATTTATAAGTACAGCACTGTGCTCACTGCTGAGCATGTATACCTTGCATGCTGCAGGGCATTTTCAAGGATGCTTATGCTTGGTGTAACCTCCGTTATGGTATCGTTTTACTGCCATAATAATAGGGTAAATGAGTTTGATAAGGAGGTTATAAGGGCAGCAAGGGATACAGGCATAAGGCTTTATTTTGGACGTATGAACTATGACATAATAAATAAGGATGCCTATGAGGGGAAGAAGAACTCACAGAGGGGATACTTTGAAACTCCAGATGAAGCGGAGGAAAACTTTATTCGTTTATTTGATGAAGAGGACGAAGGAACTATTGCTGCTGCACCAGCAATTCATAGCATACATGCATCAACAAAGGATGCAATAGTCAGGGCAATAAATCTCGGAAATAAGTACAACAGATATGTACAATTTCATCTTTCTGAGGATAAGGGAGATGTAGAGCTTTCTTTGAAACTGTATGGTAAAAGGCCTGTTGAGTTCCTTTCTGAGCTTCTTAAAAATGGAGAGGTTAAAAGCCTTGATAATGTTGTATTATCAGACTGTGTATGGATAGATGATAATGAAAGAAGACTCATTAGGGAGCATGGAATGAAGGTAGTATTGAACCCTAGGATGAATAGCCGGATAAAGACAGGAGAGGCTGATTTACCTGCATTTCTAAAGGAAGGAATTACTCCTTATCTTGGAACCGATGGAGAGGCGAGCAATGATGACCTTTCAATTATAGGAGAAAGAGGATTCCTTTGTGAAAGATTTAAAGAAATACCTTTAGAAAAAATATGCTCTCTAGGAAAGCAGCCCTTTAAATTTAAAGATGGATATATAGGAAGTATAGATAAGGGATGTTTCTGTGATATTAAGATAACAAGAGAAGGCAAGGTCTATGACTCCTTTGTTGGAGGGCTTAAAGTTCTTTCAAAGGAAACACTCACAAAACTTGATATATATAGGGATATAGAGCAGCCGCTGAGAAAACTGGTTGAGGAAATTTAAAGAATTATAAGCACCGGTTTTATGAGTTATAGAATAATTCATAAAACCGGTGCTTTTTTCATAATAGAAAGTGAATTTTTATAAGAATATCACTGCTTAAAATAAACATACTATATAGAACATAGTAAACAAAGATTTGGATAACTCAAAAGATCTACTGTGCTGGTTTGTTTATAGAGTGCTTGGAGTAGAGGTTGTAGTGTAATTTTAGAAAAATATATAGAGTAGAAGGTAAGAGTAAACTATAAAGCAATTGTTAGCAGCAGAGAATTTTGATATTCGAGGAGTTGAACAGCATGGAAGTTGATATAATCAAAATATTTGTCAAAAGTATGATGAAAATGGATGATAACGATTACCTTAGAGCTATAATTTTATATCATACTGCGCCAGTAGCCTTGGAATATAGACCAGGGGTACTTCTATCCTTCGCCAATAATAGAAGAAAAATTTATGATACATGGAGAGATTGTTGTTGTGATATTAGGCTTAGCCCAAACATTGAGTATTATGAGTTAAATAATACATCTAATTCTGTAATTGTACTGTTTTACAACAGAATGAATCTTATTGAAGTCCTTTCTAATAATGAAAACATGGAATTCTTAAGGGGGCTTGGTTATAGTAATTCTTTAGATCTTCAGGATTACCTTATGGACCTTAGTTTAAGGTTTAGATTAGGTTGTCCTCATGAAGTTGGGATGTTTTTAGGTATACCATTAGAGGATATAAATAAATTTATAGAGAATAAGGGAAATGGATATATTGAAAGTGGATACTGGAAGGTATACAGCAATCTGGATAGTGCACATGAAGTGTTTAAAAACTGTGATGAGGCAAAGCTTGCTGCAGCAAAGGCTATACTTGGATATTATCAGTGAGGACACTTTGTAAGTTAGAGCGTTCCAGCTTACTAGAACTGCTTAACTTGATGCGTTACATGTCTATTTTATACTAAATCGCATTATTATTCCTAAAAAGTATTGATTATACATGATTACAGTATTAAAATTATGGAAAGCACATATCAATATATATAGAATTCTATATATTAATCGCACAAAAGATATTACATTGGGTGTTGTGCGATTAATGAATCAAGGAATATGATTTCGCATAAATGTTTAGGGCTGAGCAATGTAGAAGCATTTATGCGAGACATATAAGGAAAATACAATTCCACATCACAGTATGTTCTACTATTGTTACAATTTTATAAAATGAATTTTGGGGGGATTTGTAATGAAGGTTTCTGGAGCTTGTAATGACAATTCTTGCTTGAAAGAAAGAGAGATTGTTGAACCAGTTATGCTTTGTGATTCAAGGGGGTTTTTGAATCAGTCTGCTGTAGGGTGGGCCAGAAAACCAATTTATGACTGCAATCTAAAAGGACACTGGAATAGAAAAAAGAAATGGAATTACTGGCTTATAGTATCGGACAGAAACCTTTTTAGTGTAACAATTTCAAATATTGATTATGCAGGACTTGTATTTGCCTATTTTTATGATTTCAAATCTGGACTTTTTATTGAGAAGACCATAATGCTCACTCCTACTAAAGCATGCAAAATGCCAAACAACGTAGGCAAAGGAATGGAATATAAAGATAAAAAAACCTCCGTGGTATTTGCTGAAGAGGGTGGAAAAACTAAAATACACCTTGAAATGCAGGAATTTGGAGGGAAAAACCTCAAAGCAGAATTTACAATAGCTCATCCTGAGGATCACGAAACTTTGAATGTTGTGATACCATGGAATCAGAAAACATTTCAGTTCACATCAAAACAGAACTGTCTTCCAGCTCAAGGAAAGGTTTGGCTTAATAATGTTGAATACTTATTTAAAAGTGGTTCGACGATGGCATCTCTGGATTTTGGAAGGGGAGTATGGCCTAGAAAAAGCTTTTGGAACTGGGCAACATGCTCAGGAATAAATGATGGAAGAGCTATTGGTGTAAATCTCGGTGGAGGATGGACAGACGGAACAGGAATGACAGAAAATGCAGTTATCGTTGGAAGCAAAATAAGTAAAATTAATGATAGAATGATTTTTACATATGATGTAAATGACTTGATGAAGCCCTGGAGAATAAAGACTGAAACAACGGACAGAGTAGATATTGAATTTAAGCCTGTTTATAAAAGGCTTGCAAGGTCAAATATTGTGGTTGTATCATCTAATATATATCAGATGTTCGGATATTTTTCAGGAGTTATTGCGACTGATGATGGCGAAAGGGTTAATATAAATAATATATTTGGCTGTGCAGAAGAGCATAAGGCGAAGTGGTAAGGATATAAAGTGGCAGCCATATAACATATAACTTGCTTTTATTTCCACAAATAAGTTAGTTATATGTTATATGGCTGCCATTGATTATTTAATTTCCACCTTTGTTTGATGGAATAAACGGTATTATAGCCTTTGCAACGTTTGGAATAGGCATAGTTTGAAGCCATACATCTCCAGGCCCTGTTAGTTCTGTTAGAAATAGGCCTTCTCCACCGAAAAGCACATTTTTAAAACCCTTTAGTATTTTTACTTCCATTGCTACAGAAGGACTCATTGCTGCAATGTGACCTGTATCAACCTTAAGCATTTCACCTGGGTTTAATGCTTGCTTTATAACACTTCCATCAACTTCAAGGAACACTCTCCCTGGTCCAGTAATTCTTTGCATTATAAAACCTTCTCCTCCAAAGAATCCTACTCCAAGGTTCTTTTTAAAATGAACCTCCAGCTTTACACTTCTTTCACCACAGAGAAATGAACTCTTTTGTGCAATTATGGATTGGCCTGGCTGTAAATCCATTGCGAGTATACTTCCAGGGAATGAAGATGGAAATGCTATTGTGCCCTCATTTGCTGTACATGTATAGGTTACCATGAATATTGATTCGCCTGAGAACTTTCTTGCTATACTTCCGAATAAACCACCTTCCATGTTGGTGTTCATTTCAATTCCTTGAGTCATCCATCCCATTCCGCCTGATTCAGTAAACATGCTTTCACCCCGCTGAAGCTTGCAAACTACAACTGGAAGGTTTCCACCTTGGATTTCATACTGCATATATAACAACTCCCATTTATTTTAATAATCTAACTATATTATACAAAAAATGGATTTAAAAATATACTTATAATACATATATATTTAAATCTGATTAACAACCCCAAATAAAATAGGACATTCATATTGAAATGTCCTATTTTGTAAAGTTAATGTCTAGGATTAATTTGCCCTCTTTCCATAACCATAAAATATACCTCGGTGCCATAGTCCGAGTTGAATTGCTTTTCAAACTCTCTTAACTTACTTTCCTGTTCGGATGAAAGGGCAGCATAGTTTAGTTCCTTTAAAGGATTTAGAAATTGATTGTCCATAAATGCACCTCCTAAGTTTTATTTAAAGTATAACCAAATGAGGTGTTGATGATACTGTTAAAAAATATATCTGCTTTCTTTCTACAAATGCTTGTAATAAATTTTCTAACATGGAAATACATATCAGTATCGAAATATGAACATATATGTAAGATTAAAGGATTAAATGCATTATAGTGTAGTAATTTTGTTGTTGAAATGAATTTATTGTATGCTAGAATTAAAATAATAAAAGTAATTACAGATATGGAATAATTCATCATATTAGTTTAGAAAAGCAAGTACTTGTTACGATTTATTTAAGAATTTTATAAACAATCTTTACTTAAAAATGTAATAAATTTCTTTACAACAAACATATCGCTTGATTTATTAATCGCAAAATACCCTATTAAAATCTTTAGTGTGATTAATATAGTTATGAAACAAAATATTACGTGAGATTAAGGGAGTGGTATTTTATGTTAAGAAAAAAGTTATTTGTATTAATACTAGCATTTACTTTTATGGTATCAGGTACAGCTTACGGTAGTCAAAAAACAATTAGTAAAAATAATACGATACATGATACTATAGAAGCACTTACATCTAACGAATACATGGGAAGGCTTGCTGGGACAGAAGGCAATGAAAAGGCAGCTAGATATATTGAAGAAAAATTTAAAAAAATTGGTCTTAAACCATATGAAAACAACAGCTATTACCAGACGTTTTCTGTTCCACTAATAAATCCAGATAAACAAGAACATCATGTTATCATTAATTTCAAAGATGGTACTAGTAGAGAATTGGTATATGGGGAAGAGTATATAAATAGATTATGGGTTAAGAATTTTGATATGACTTTACCAGTTACTTTTAATATAGATGATAGTAGTGCTAATGATAAAATTGTATTTTTAGATGATTTACAATCAGTCTTTCGAAAAAAAATTCCACCAAAGTGTATTATATTAAAACAAAAGTATTTTACTGGGGATGCAGGCAGTGTGTCTAATGGATTCCCCATAATAGATGTTAAAGAGAATATATATAATTATTTAAAAAGTAAGGATATTAAAAATATAAAAATTCAACTTAAGAACGTCGAGGAAAGAGCAGTTGCTAAGAATGTAATAGGAAAAATATCTGGGGTAAGTAATAAAAATGCACTTGTAATATCTGCTCATTTTGATCATGTTGGATGGCAGGGTAAAACAATATTTAAAGGAGCAGTTGATAACGCATCTGGTACCGCAGTATTACTTGATGTAGCGGAACAATTAAAAAAATGTTCAACTGAAAAACCATTTCAAATGGATATAATTATATGTGCGTTTAATGCAGAAGAATTTCGAATTTTAGGCAGTGAGTATTTTGTACATTATATAAAAAATAAATACAATGATATTTATAACATCAATATAGACTGCATTGGCGAAAGGGATGGAGGGAAATTTGCAATTTCAGGAGATAGCAAAGTAAATAAAGAACTTATGGAGGAATTTGGGGAATACTTAAAAAAGGATAATATAGAGTATGAAAAATATGATGAGGATATTAGTAGTGATAATGTAGCATTTACAGAAAATGGAATTGGAACTATTTCCATTACTCAAAGTAAGATACTCGAAGAAGATGAAATTATACATACGACAAATGATACTTCCGAAGTATTAGATTTTGATTGTTTGGAAAAGGTTGGAGGCATAGTTTGCAAATTTATTGAGGAGAATGATGGAAAAGTATTTAAAATAAAAAGTGACAACCAAAAGGCACCTTTTAATTATAAAAATATTATTTATAAAAAACTTAGCAAGTTTCAAGGAAATGAAAAAATGGAATATGATGAATATAAAATAATTGAGGTTGATGGTTATAAGTGTAAAATTTTTGGAAGCAACAAGCAATTAGAAAAGTTAGAGGATGTAAAAAAATATTATCCATGGATGATAATACCTCATGTTAATGGAATGGCATTTAAAGAAGCTGTAGTTATTGACTATAATGCACAGAATTATGTGTATGATAAGGATACAACGATTAAAGAGGAAATTGAAAAAGCATACAAAAGGGACATAGGGAAAGAAATAGATTATGTTTATATTGGATATACTGATGGTAGTGATATGTTACAAGTATCAGTAGCAAGTAATAATGATCCTAATTACAAACCAAATGTTTTCAATATTTTTGATAGTGAAGAAATAATAGTAGATGGTGAAACATATTTTATACTTAGATCAAAAAAGACAAGCTATATTGCAGGATTTTATAAAAAGATAAAGATACATAATAAAACATATGATGTATTTTTTAATTATGAAAATATTAAAAGTAGGGATAAAATTACAAAAGAAGCGATAACTGATTTTATAAACAAAATTAGTTTAGAGAACATTGTAAGATGTTTAGGATTTTAAATATCGCACAATTTTGGTAAGAAAGGTTAATACCAATACTCATAGATCATTAGAACAATTAGGTGACATTAAGGTATGATGGATAATAAGGAGCTTCAACAAAAGGTGATGAGATGAATTAAATTTGCCTCATCACCTTTTACTGAAATATAGAGATTAATCAAGAAAATATAGAAGGTATAAATCCGGAAAGCAATTTGAAGGTTTAGGAAAAGGTTCTAGAGGATGAAGCTTTTGAGATTGATATAAAATAAGATATTAGGCGGGGTTGCTGCACAATGGTTATTCCTGGGCGGCAGGCACTTGAGTCTTGAATTACTTAATTAAAAGCATTGTCAGATGCTTTAATTAAACAATTCAAAACTCAAGTACCTGTTACTCCGACATATAAGGTGTGCTACAACCCCAGTGCTTTTTATTCACTTATAAGTTCTTTACTATTAATATTTAACATTGAACTTGAAGGAATAGTTGAGGCAAGAGTTACTAGAACCAGTATTAAGGGCACTGCTATAGCTAAGCCAATGTCATTACTTATTAAGGGAAATTTCTGCACTCCATAGCTGCTTAGAGCTTTACCCATTATGCTGCTTGCTGTTGCCTTAATTATAGGGAATGCAGTTATAAATCCAGCTAAGCTTGTCAATATTACTCTTATTATATTTGATAATATAAGGGTTCTATCATCAACTCCAAGGGCTTTGAATATTCCTAAGCTTTTTTTGTTTTGATAAATACCTATTAATATAAAATTGAATATGCAAACAAAGGCTGCAATAAAGAAGGAAATTGTTATTCCCAAGCATACTTTATTAATGATGGAAGTGGAACTGCTTGCTATATCTTTTAAATATATATTTCCCTTTACTACCTCAAATTCCCTGCCATAGTTTTTAATAATATCCTTCATAAATGATTCCCTGTAGCTAAAATCTTTTAATGAAATACTGGCCTGCTTGGATACGTCTATTTCAAATGATGGATCGATTTTTTTTAATTCATCATATTGTATTCTGAAGCCGTAGCCCAGGTTATTCATGATTTGATATACACCAGTTACAAGGAATTTTTTCTCTTGCCCGTTAATATATAGAGTTATATAATCACCTATATCCTTCCCATAATTCTTACATGTATTAATAGCGATAGACACTTCTCCTTCATTTTCTGGATTTCGTCCTCTTAGATTTTCTAAACCTAATTCACCAAGGGGTTTATCATATATAGGTATAAAAAAGTTTCTTGCTGGCATATCTTTATATTTGCCTATACCTGCTTTTGTATAGGAGTTTGACATCGCTACCGTCTGAACTCTACTATCCTGCTCTATTATCTTTATTATTTTATCAAATCTATCCTGAGAGGCATTATCCTTTGCTTTGATTGAAACATCACATTTTTCAAATCCCCAGTATGAAGAATTGTCTCCTATCATGTCCATGGATTTATTAATGTTTAAAGAAAAGATGGTTATATAAAAGCATAAGAACATCAATATGAACATAACTGCAGTTTCTCTTTTGTTAGCGGCTATATTTTTCAATGCAATGCATAAACTTAGTGGAAATTTTTTAAGTCTTACTAAACTTAATGAAGATTTTTTGCTCCCTTTTGATGGAAGACTGCCTAATCTGATAGCTTCTACAGGGTTTACCTTTAGTGTCTTTAAAGAGGTTATCAGGGTCGCAGCAACTATTATTGAAACTACAATGAAAAAGGATATTAGCCCAACCTGGGCAATATTGGGGTTAAATTCACCGAAACCCAGCGCTATAAAGGATTCACTGAGTAAAAGCTTAGAAATTCCTCTGCTAAAGAATATACCAATAGGTGCGCTTACTGATGATAATAATAGGAATTGAAGCAAATATATAAACAATATTTCTATCTTTTTAAATCCCAATGCTTCTATAACTCCTATAATCTTATAATCTGCGAAAAACATATTTGATATTGTAAAGGCTATAACTATAGTTGTAAATAAAACTATTAACATAGATAATATAAATAGGATTGCACCTAATATGTTGTTTACAGCATTATAAGACAATACAAATTCTTCATATTGAAATCTAAGGGGTGTTACTATATTTTTAAAATGCTCATTGAAATCATTCCAGATTTTATTGCCTTCTTTAGAATCATATAACTTTAAGCTAATAGCCTCTTGGACATTTTGCTCAACAACGTTTTTTTCCAAATAGCCCTTATTTACCCATAATCTAGCTACTCCAAAATTAATAGAATTGAATTCAGGGTCAACAACGATTCCAGATATCCTTAAATTAACCTTTTGTTTTTCTATATTAAATGAAAGTATATCACCTATTTTAATATTAAACTTTTTTGCATAGGCCGATGGAATCCAGGCTTCTCCATCCTTTGGTGATTTGGTTTGTATTCCCTCTAGAATTTTAAGCTTATCTATTCCTATGTCCTTATTTTCCTTTTCCTGTACATTAAAGTACACAGGTATCTTTTTATTATTTAGTGAGGGATCTATTATCCCTGCACAGCATTTAGATATTGAGATTTCTCTAACCTCTTTTCTATCCTTAAAAAACTTTGTGATACTTTTATCCTTTGAGGGGTATAAAAAAATACATTCATCAAAACCGTTTAATTCCTTATGAGTTTTAGCTAATGGTTCTTTGATTCCCTCAAGCATAACCAATGAAGTTGAAAACATCAGGGAGGCTAAAAATATTATCATGAATATTAATATATTCTGCAGCTTTTTTCTCTTTATATTTTTCCAGGTCATTAAAAATATGCTTCTCATACTACCACCCCATCTCAGTAAGGTATGAGAATACTTCTTTTTCTCGATACTCTTTTTCGGCTTTATTGTATTTAGGAAGAGGTAGATCTCCATCTATCCTTCCATCCCTTAAAAACAGTATTCTGTTGGCTCTAACTGCAGCCTTCAGATCATGAGTTACCATTACAATTGTTTGTCCCTTTCTATTTAACTCTGTTAATTGATCTAGGACATTTTCTCCTGATGTTGAATTCAATGCACCTGTTGGTTCATCTGCAAACAATATACTTGGATTATTAATTAATGCTCTGGCTATTGCTGCCCTCTGCTGCTGTCCTCCAGAAACCTGGGAGGGCATTCTGTTCTTCTGTTCTAGTACCTCCATTAATTCTAAAAGGTCTTCGGCTCTTTTATCTACCCTATGCTTATTTCTATCAACAAGATATCCTGGAAGAATAACATTTTCTAAGAGTGAAAGGCTTGGTACTAAGTTGATTGCTTGAAATATAAAGCCAATTGTATTTCTCCTAAATTCAGCTAGGCTCTTTCCTTTTAATTCCTTCATACTTGTTTCTAAAACATCTACTTCTCCTGAAGTTATGGTTTCCAAGCCACTTAACAAGTAAAGAAGAGTTGATTTCCCTGAACCGGAGCTTCCCATTATAACAGTGAAATCGCCTTCATATATTTCTATATTTACATTTTTAATAACATGTACACCTTCTCCTTCGCTAACATAGGTTTTACATAGATCCTCTGTTCTGATTATTACCTTATTCATGCTAAACCCTCCCAAAAATAAAGGTCTTTATCTTATACCATATATGTTGCATTAAAAATCTTACATTTCATTTTTACAAACAGCCCTGCTATATTGGTCTGACCTGAGGATGTTTGTGAAGATGAAATGTAATAGAATTTTTGCAACATATATATAATGATAAAGACCAGACCTTATACAACCATTATTCGAATATTAAGAAAGTATTAAATGTTATCCACAGATTTTAGGCATATTCAAGGAAATATTGGCTAGCTATTTTCTTGAATATGCCTTGATTTCAAAGGAGAATTTACTTCCTTCACCAATGTTTGCTTCTGCATAGATCCTTCCCCCATGCTTTTCTACGATATATTTACAAATAGACAATCCAAGCCCTGCACCACCTGTCGATGTGTTTCTTGACTTTTCTCCTCTATAGAATTTATCAAATATAAATGGCATGTCCTTTGAATCGATACCAATACCTTCATCTTCTACTTCAACAACAAGATACTGCTCTTTCTTAAAACATCTAAAGTAAATGCTTTTTCCTTCCTTTGAATACTTTTTACTGTTTTCCAGAAGATTTAATATTACCTGTTCTATCCTCATCTCATCAACATTTATTAAAAGCTCAGGAAGGGGCTCCTCTATAATTAGATTTATGCCTTGTTTAGTATATTGCTCTTTTAGGGGTAATAGGATTTTTAACAGAAGCTCTCTGGAATATACTTCTTTCTTATTGATAGATAATTCCTCTGCTTCAATTTGAGAGTGCAGGAATAAATCCTGTATCAAATTGCTTAGATCAGATGTTTTTTTATAAATTATATCTATGTATCTTTTAAGCATTTCCTCGTCTCTACAAATTCCATCCCTTATACCCTCGACATAGGCGTTAATAGAGGATAATGGAGTTCTTAAGTCATGGGAAATACATGCAATAAGCTCTTTTCGGGATTTTTCTAAAACCTTCTGTTTTTCTAGTGAATTTTTAAGCTCATCTCTCATGAATTCAAAATTTGCTGCAAAGGTTCCAATTTCATTAAAATCATTATGATTTATCTTTTCAGAGAAATCTCCCTTTGCAATAGCTTCGCTGGCTTTATTTAAATCCTTCAAAGGATTGATTATCTCTTTTTTTAAGTATTTTCTTAAATATAGAAGAAGAATTGATGAGATAAAGGCAGCAATTAAAATTGGTATATATGGGTATATGTCATGTTTTACAAATCCCTCGTCTACTATCTTGTCATATGGAAGTATAAAAATTGCATTTCCCCCTTGTTCTCCATCAATTACCACTGGAAATGTAATTTTAGTCATTCCTTTATTGTCCTTTTGAAAGCTTGAGTCTACTTGAAGTTGGCTTTCAATATGTATAGGTGTATAGGATTTACTTGAGGAATACTTTACTTCACCCTTAAGATCAATAATGTCTAGTTCTCCATGATAGGCCTTCAATTCATAGTCCAATATGTTTTTTAGTTGTGGGGAGTTCTCTTTAAATATCTGCTTGCTTAGTAAAAGTGCCTTAGAGGTTAATATCCTTGCTTTATTAATTCTGTTGTTATTCGATAAATTATCATTATGAACCTTTAATAAATGCATACTTGCTATTATTCCTACAATTATAACTATAATTATTAATACATTAATTCTGAGAAGGTTCCTCTCGATTTTGTTGCTTTTCAATTGTCATCACCTTCAATATATTCAAATTTATACCCTATTCCCCATACTGTTTTTATATATTTAGGGTTTGCAGGATCTTTTTCAATTTTTTCTCTTATCTTTCTTATATGAACAGTGATGGTGTTAATGTCGCCATATTCATTAAAGCCCCAAACATGGTCAAATATTTGTTCCTTGGAAAATACCTGCCCCTTGTTTTTAGCTAAAAACCACAGCATCTCAAACTCTTTTGCTGATAAGTCTAATTCTCGCCCAAAGGAACGCACCCTATAGCTTTTACTATCTATATACAGCTCCCCAAATATAAGAACCTTCAAATCCTCTTCCTTAACATTTAGCTTAGTGAATCTCCTTAACTGAGCCTTTATTCTTGCTACCATTTCTGCTGGTGAAAAGGGCTTTGTGACATAATCATCTGCTCCAAATCCAAGAGTTATTATTTTATCTACATCTCCACCCTTGGCACTTAACATAATGATAGGAACATTTGATATGGCTCTTAATTCCTTGCACAGCTCAATACCACTAACACTTGGAAGCATTATATCTAGAACTACAAGCTGTGGGTTAACCTCCAAAAATCTTTTTAAAGCATCCTCTCCATTTAGGCAAAGCTCTACCTTAAAGCCTTCAAGGGTAAGGTAGTCCCTTAGAATTTCACATATTTCCCTTTCATCATCTATAATTAAAATTTTACTTTCCATTTTTCCTCCAAGATTATTAAAATAGTACTATTCCTTTATATTCTTCAAAAAACTTATTATTCCTTTTAATAGAGGGGTTCTCAGCATTTTAAAATGTTAAGAGGTTGGCACCTATATGTTTGGCATAAATGATTCTACATTGCTCGACCCTAAGCATTTATACGAAAGTATATTCCTTGAGTTATAAATCGCAATATACATTATTCAAAATCTTTATTGCGATTTATATAGAATCAATTTCTTTACAGAAACGTTTGTGGACGTGAAAGGTAAGTAAGCTAGATGCTATAATTTTTGGAGGGGGCATTATTTTTGAGCTAGTGCTAAGAAATTTTAAGACAGGAAGTGTGCAACATGAAAAAATATATTGGTAAAATTAAATGGTATATTGTAATACAGGTTTTTTTCGAGGCTTTATGTACATTGACAGCAGCTGCTGTTCCATATATTCAAAAATTATTATTTGATAATGCTTTGGGAAAAGAAATGAAAATAGTTTTTCTTCTTACACTTTTATATTTTGCTTGTATCATAAGTGGTTTGATATTTGCATTCATTACTGATAGCTATAGCTGGAAGGGAGCCATAGGCTTTGAGATGGCATTAAAGAGAGACTTTTTCAAAGCAATATCACACTATAGCTATAAGAGATTTGCAAAGAGAGATATTGGAGAATATATTTCTCTTCAAGGAAATGATATAACAGCACTTGAACAGGATTATCTAACTCCCTTGATTGCCATATTAAAATCCATAAATATGCTAATTATCTATGGAATATTTTTATTTGTATTTGTAGATTGGAGAATTGCTTTAATTATATTTTTAGCATCCCTTGCTTCGGTATTCGTGCCTAAAATTACTGCGAAAACCCTATCAAAAAGACGAAACAGTTATTTAGCACAGATGGGATGTTATGTATCCCGTATAAAGGATTTTTGGGAAGGATTTAAATTAATTAACAATAGAACAAGGGATAGCATACAAGGTGAACACGAAAAGGTTTTAAAGGATACAGCAGATAAGAGATATCACTATGGTAAATTCAAGGTTATAACCCTTATAATCAATGCTTTTGTTATAAAATTTGTTGGTGTAGCTGCATTTTTTGCAGTAGGTATTTTGCTGTATAAGGGTGAAATTACTATAGGGACAGGAGTTGCGACCTTTGGATATATCCAATGTTTTATAGAGCCTATTGATACCATACTGGATTGCATAAACACTATGAATTCATTAAGAGAAATCAAGTCAAAGGTTTTAGGTTACATTGAAGATAATACACCAAGTGAAACAATACCTAAGGATAGGTTTGATTCTAATATTACTTTTGATAAGGTTAGCATTAATTATGATGCTTTTTCACTGAAGGATTTTTCCTATAGATTTGAGAAGGGTAAAAAATATGCCTTGATAGGCCACAGTGGTTCTGGAAAATCAACTATAGTTAATACACTTATGAAATACATAGAAGCTGATTGTGGAAGTATTTACATTGATGGCACCAGCTTATATACATTGGATACTTCAAACATCATATGCTGTATTAATCAAAATGAGCATATGTTTGCAGATCATTTTATGAACAACGTTACCTTGTTTAATTCATATTCCAAAGCTAAAGCGAGTAAAATTATGGACAGTCTAAAATTAAAGATGCTGAATACCATACAGGATAAGGATAACTGCCAGCTTCTAAGTGGAGGAGAAAAGCAAATACTAGGTATTATTCGTATGCTGACTGCTGACACACCTATCTGTATCATGGACGAGCCATTCTCGGCAACAGATGTAAATACTACAAAAGTCCTGGAGAATACTTTAATGAATATGAAGAATAAGACCATAATTATGGTTACTCATAAGTTATCCAGGGAGCAGCTTGAGCAATTTGATGAAATCATTCTGATGGATTCTGGAAAAGTAGTGCAAAGCGGAAGCTATGACTATATATCGAATACCTTGGAGTTTCAAAAGCTGTTATCAAAGTAAATTGCATGAAAAGAAGATGGTGCAGTTTAAATGGTAATTGGGTATAATGTATATATGGGGTAATATAATCAAATAAGTATTAATATATGAATCAGTAAGGATGTGGTTATATGCCATTATCAAAAGAAAGTGGATTAGGGGATTATACTTATAATGATTACTTAAGCTGGCCTGATGATGAAAGATGGGAATTGATAGAGGGTGAGCCATTTTTAATGAGCCCAGCTCCATCAAGAATACACCAGGAAGTTGTAGGAGAACTTTTTTTGCAGATTGGAAATTACCTTAGAGATAAAAATTGCAGGGTATATGTTGCACCATTTGATGTAATTTTAGTTTCACAAAATCAAAGGAAAGAGAACAGCAAGAATGTTGTTCAACCAGATATAACAATAATATGTGACAAGAACAAACTTGACGATAAAGGCTGTGTTGGAAGTCCTGATATGATTATTGAGGTAGTATCACCATCAACAGCTTCACAAGATTATGTTAAGAAGCTAAATCTATATGAAAAGTATGAGGTTAAAGAATATTGGATAGTAAATCCTAGAAATGGAAACATTCTGATATATAAATTAGATGGAAACAGGCAATACTCAGAAGTAAAGGTTCATAACATTAAAGATAAAATTCAAGTTGGAATTTTTAAGGATTTAATTATAGATTTAGCACATATTGTTTAGCATTAGATACTATCGAGAATGGCAGCCATACAAGATATAACTTATTTGCATTTCTGGAAATAAGTTATATCTTATATGGCTGCCATTGTTTATATGGTAAAATAAATATACAGGTGTTTTGCACCTTTTAAAGGAGGGATTTTATGAGCCTGAGGTTTATATATGGCCGTGGAGGGTGTGGAAAGAGCTGCTACTGCCTTAATGATATAAAGGAGAGAATAAAGGAGGATTTAGGGATTCCTCTTATATTGCTTGTTCCAGAGCAGTTTTCCTTTCAGAGTGAGAAAAACCTTATAGATACAATAGGTGAGGAGAACATACTTAAGGCTGAGGTCCTGAGCTTTAGGAGAACGGCATACAGGGTGTTTGGAGAGGTTGGCGGACTTGCACGTATACATATGGATTCGTCGGGAAGGTCCATGCTTATACACAAAATAATGGATGAATTAAAGGGAGACCTTAAATTCTTTTCAAGGGCTGCAAAACAATCGGGCTTTGTTGATATAATTTCAGACATGATTACAGAGATGAAAAGATATAGCGTAACCCCAGAGCTTCTTTTTGGGGCAAGCAGTAATATTGATGATGAGCTTTTAAGGGCAAAGCTTTCTGATATTGCCCTTATATATAAAAATTTTGATGAAAGACTCCATGAAAAGTATATAGATAGTGAGGATGATTTAACTCTTTTATATCAAAAGCTTGATATATCAAGTCAATTTAATGGAGCGGAGATTTGGATTGATGAGTTTACAAGCTTTACTCCACAGGAATATGGGGTTATAGAAAAGCTTTTAAGAAAGGCATCCAGGGTAAACCTTTGCCTTTGTACTGACAGCCTTGGGGTTGAGGGGGATGATACGGATATATTTTCTCCTGTTAAGTCTACTCAGTTAAAGTTTTTAAAGCTTGCAGGTGAAAATGGAATAAAGATTGAAGCCCCTGTTAACCTTAATTCAAATAGAAACAACAGATTTAAGGAAAGCCTTGAATTAGCTCATATGGAGGCACATATATTTTCCTATCCATATAAGCTGTATAACAGGGAAACTGAGGATATAAGTATATTTAAAGCAATAAATAGATACACAGAGGTTGAGGAAACAGCAAGGGATATTGTAAGGCTTGTTAGGGATTGCAAAATTAGGTATAGAGACATTGCAGTTGTAACAGGAGACCTTGATGGATATGAAGGGCTCTTTAGTGCAATATTCGATGAATATGAGATTCCTCATTTCATAGACAAAAAGAGGGATATCTCAAAGAGCCCAATAGTAATGCTTATACTTTCTGCCCTTGAAATATATACGAAAAACTGGAGCTATGAAGCAGTATTTAGATATTTAAAGACTGGACTAATCGATATAGCTGCTGAGGATGTTGATATACTTGAGAACTACGTTCTTGCCAAGGGAATAAGGGGCAGAAGATGGCAGGAGGAAAGATGGGACTATAGATTAAACTACGGATTTGATAATGAAATGACGCAGTATGAGAAGAATATAATAGATGCTGCAAATAGAGCAAAGAATAAGATAACGCCTCCTCTAAACACCTTCCATAGAAGGATTGAGAGAGCTAAAAACGTTACAGAGATGTGTAAAGCACTCTATCAATTCCTGTTTGATATAGGGATTCCAGATAAAATAGAGAGCCTTTCTGACTACTTTAAATCTACTGGGGAGCTTGAGCTTTCAGGAGAGTACAACCAGATATGGAATATGATTATGAACCTCTTAGACCAGATGGTTGAGGTTGCAGGCGATGAAGAGGTAGCTTTAGATCAATTTATAAAGGTGCTTCAATCTGGAATAGAACAGATGGATATAGGACTTATCCCACCATCCATAGACCAGGTTCTTGTTGGAAGTGTGGAGAGGGTTAGAGGCCATGCAATAACCCATCTATATATTGTTGGAGTAAACGATGGAATATTCCCATCCTCTCCAAAGGATGAAGGAATACTAAACGATACTGATCGTGAAAACCTTTATAATATAGGAGTTGAGCTTGCCCCAACTGTAAGGTCAAAGGTATTTGAGGAGCAATTTTTAACCTATAGAACCCTTACAACACCAGGTAAATATCTAAGAATAAGCTATGCAATTGCAGACCATGAGGGCAAGTCTCTAAGACCATCCATAATAATATCAAGGCTTAAGAGGATATTCCCTAAAATGGCTGAAAAAAGTAACATAATTACAGGAAACAGTGATGAAGAAAACCTTAGTCTTGTAAACCTTCCAAAGGCAACCTTTAAGGAGCTTGTATCCTTTGTAAGGATGGAGCACGATGGACTTGGTGTAAACCCAATTTGGAAGGACGTTGAAGGGTGGTATATGGAAAAGGAGGACTGGGAAGATAAGTGTAATAGAATCTTTTCAGGACTTACTTATACAAACCAGGTTAAGCTTATGAACCCTAAAAGGGTGAGAAGCTTATATGGAAAGGAAATGTACTTCAGTGTATCGAGGATAGAAAGATATGCACAGTGCCCATTCTCATATTTTATACAGTATGGGCTTAAGGCAAGGGAAAGAAAGATATTTGAAATGAGTGCCCCGGATGTAGGAAGCTTTATGCATGAGGTTATGGACAGGTTCTCCAGGGAGCTTAAGGATGAAAACATGGGATGGAGAGATGTTGAAAGACAGTGGTGCATTGACAGGGTATCTAATATTGTGGATGACATAGTTAATAAATCAGGAGATTCAATACTTGTAAGTTCTAAGAGATATAAATATATAACAGAGAGGCTTAAGAGGATACTTACAAGGGCAATATGGCTTGTTGCACTTCATATAAAAAGGAGCGGCTTTGAGCCTGTTGGATATGAAATGGCCTTTGGGGTTAACGGAGAGTTCCCTCCTATTACAATTGAGCTTTCATCTGGAGAAAAGATAAACCTTATTGGAAGAATAGACAGAATAGACAAGATGGATACAGAAGATGGCACATACCTAAGGATTATTGACTATAAATCAGGAAATAAGGCATTTAACCTGTCTGATGTATATAATGGACTTTCAATACAGCTTCTTGTTTATCTTGATGCAATGCTTTCTCAGAGGGAGGATAAAAAATATCTTCCAGCAGGAGTTTTATACTTTAAGATAGATGACCCGATTATAAAGAGCAAGGGTGAGATATTAGACGAGGAGATTGAAAGGCAGATAATGAAAAAGCTTAAAATGAAGGGACTCCTTCTTGCTGATGTTGATGTAATAAAGGAAATGGATAGAGAAATAGATGGTGATTCAACAATAATTCCTGCAAGGATAAATAAGGACGGAAGCCTTGGAAGATCCTCTGCTGCAAATCTTGAGCAGTTTGAACACTTAAGAGGGCATGTAAGAAGAAAGCTAGGAGAGCTCTGTGAGGATATGGCAGAGGGGAACATTGAGATATCACCCTATAAAAAGAAGAAGGAAACACCCTGCAGCTACTGTAAGTTTTCGTCAATATGCCAGTTTGATACAAGCATAGGGGATAACAAATACAGAACTATTAGGGATATGAAGGATGATGAACTATGGAAGCTTATCATGAATGGAGGTGGTGGCAATGAGTGATACAAAATGGACCCCTGAACAAAAAAGAGCAATAGACACAAGAGGAAGGAATCTTCTTGTTGCAGCAGCAGCAGGAGCAGGTAAGACTGCAGTTCTAGTACAGAGAATTATAAACAAGATAACAGATTCTAAAGATCCAGTTGATATAGATAAACTCCTTGTTGTTACCTTTACAAATGCTGCAGCTTCTGAAATGAGGGAAAGAATAGGGGATGCTATTTCCCAGGAAATAGATAAAAATCCCGATTCTAAAAACCTTCAAAGGCAGCTGGCTCTTTTAAACAAATCCAGCATAACAACAATACACTCCTTCTGTCTTAATGTAATTCGAAATAACTTTCATTTAATAGACCTTGACCCCAATTTTAGAATTGCAGATGAAACAGAAGCAACACTTTTAAAGCAGGAGTCACTAGAGGAGCTTTTTGAGGAAAAATATGATGAAGAGGACAGGGAGGATTTCTTAAAGCTTGTTGAATGCTATGGAGGAAGTAGAGATGATACTGCCCTTCAGGAAATGGTTTTAAGGCTTTATGAATATTCAAAGAGTACTCCATGGCCTTATAAATGGCTTGCTCAAATGGCAGACATGTTTAATGTGGATGAGAATTTTGACTTTGGAAAATCCAAATGGGCAGAGGTAATAACTCATAGTGTTAGGATAGAGCTTTCAGGAATATCAAGCATGGCAAACAGAGCCCTTGATATAGTCAAGAGGGAACCTACCATAGATGGATATATGTCAGCTGTAAACAGCGATGTTTCTCTTGTAAACCAGCTTATATCCTCCTGTAATAATGGATGGCAGAGCCTTTGTGAGGCATTTTCTAATATAAGCTTTGAAAAACTTGGAAGATGCGGAAAGGACGGAGACAAGGATAAGCAGGAAAAGGTTAAGGAGATAAGAAAAAAGGTTAAGGACGGGATAAACTCAATAGCTGAAGACATATTTGCAGAGGATGAAAATGATATTAGAGAAGAAATAGAGACTCTTTATCCACTGATGAAAAGTCTTTCAGAACTTGTAATGGCATTTGATTTAAATTTCCAGGGGAAGAAGAGGGAAAAGGGATTAATAGATTTTAACGATATCGAGCACTTCTGCCTTGATATACTGATTAATGAGGAGGGAAAACCATCAAAGGCAGCTGATGAACTGCGTGAAAGGTTTGAAGAGATACTTGTTGATGAGTATCAGGATAGCAACCTTGTTCAGGAGGTTATATTAAGCACAGTATCTAAAAAGGACAGCCCAAATCCAAACATGTTTATGGTTGGTGACGTTAAGCAGAGTATATATAGATTCAGACAGGCAAAGCCAGAGCTTTTCCTAGATAAATATAACTCCTACCCAGAGGAGGATGGTCATAGAAGCATGAAGATACTCCTCTACAAAAACTTTAGAAGCAGGAGTGAAATAATAAACGCCACAAACTATATATTCAAGGAGATAATGTCCTTAAATATTGGTGAACTAGAATATGACGAAAAGGAATCCTTAAATCTTGGTGCAACTTACCCTGTACTAGAAGAAGAAACTGCTGAAATAGGAGGACCAATTGAGGTTCACATAATAGAAAAGGGTGAAGCAGAGGAGGCTACTTTCTCTGAGGAAGAAGAAGTTATAGATGAAGAGGAGGAGGAGGACCTAGATTCTGTACAGGTTGAGGCAAGGCTTGTTGCAAAAAGGATAAAACAGCTTTTAAATCCAAAGGATGAGAAGCTATTTAAGGTCTTTGATAAAAATCTTAAGGGCTACAGACCCCTTGAATACAGAGACATAGTAATACTCATGCGTGCAACTTCAACAGGAGCACCTGTATTTATGGAGGAGCTTATGCTTGAGGGAATACCTGTATATGCAGATACGGGAACAGGATATTTTGACACGATAGAGGTTAAAACTATAATGTCCCTTCTTCAGATAATAGACAACCCAATGCAGGACATTCCACTCCTTTCCGTTCTTCGTTCTCCAATTGGAGGCTTCAGCGAAGAGGAGATAATAGATATAAGGCTATCGGATAGTGAAGGCTATATATTTGAAGCTCTAGAGAAAAGATCTAATGTTGATGATGAACTTGGAGGAAGGGCAAATCAGTTTCTTCAACACGTAAGGAAGTGGAGAAATAAATCCCTTCATATGTCTACGGATGAATTTATATGGTATCTCTATACTGAGACGGGATACTATGCTTATTCAGGTGCGATGCCTGGAGGAATACAAAGACAGGCAAACCTAAGGCTTCTTTTTGAAAGAGCAAAACAGTACGAAAGTACAAGCTATAGGGGATTATTTAATTTTATAAACTTCATAAACAGATTAAAAAGAAGTAGTGGAGACATGGGAAGTGCTAAGATACTTGGAGAAAATGAAAATGTAGTTAGAATAATGAGTATCCATAAGAGTAAAGGATTGGAGTTCCCTGTTGTAATGCTTTGTGGCTGCGGAAAGAGATTTAATCTTAGGGATATGACAAACAGCATTCTTCTTCACCATGAACTGGGCTTTGGGCCTGACTATGTAGACTTTGTAAGAAGAATTGCATATCCTTCAATACCAAAGCAGGCTCTAAAAAGAAGGATAAAGCTTGAAAATCTATCTGAGGAAATGAGAATACTCTATGTTGCATTTACGAGAGCAAAGGAAAAGCTTATAATTACAGGCTCAATAAGTGATGTAAAGAAATCAGCAGCAAACTGGGCAAGTGTTTTGGGAGATGGTTCTCAAAAAGTTCCGGAGTATAACATATATACAGGAAAGAGCTATCTGGATTGGATATGTGAAGCTATAATGAAGCACGCTGAGTGTGAGAATCTAAGGGAAATTGGAGATGCTGAGTTTACAAGCCCTGACCTGTTAATAAACGATGATTCAAGGTGGAATGTACATTTTTGGACAAAGGATGATATACTGAAAAAAGATAAGATTGAGGATAATGATAAATCCGATGAAAATGCTGATAAGGATGACCAGAAGAGCAAATACAAAGATGAGATTATAAGAAGACTTCAATGGAAGTACGGATATTCAGAATCTTCAAGGCTTCCTGCGAAGCTTACAGTTACTGAACTTAAAAGAAGGTTTAATTCAGAATTAGAGGATGAGTTTTCAATTCCTGTGTTCATGCCCCCAATTGTAAAAAGACCCGGATTCATGGATAAGAAAAAGGACATAACTCCTGCTGAAAGAGGTACCATAACACACCTTGTGATGCAGCATCTTAACTTGGATAAAGCAGGTTCAAGGGAAGGAATACAAGAACAGATTAAAACTATGATATCATGGGAGATGATTACGGAAACCCAGGCAGAGGTTGTTGATATAGACAGAATAGAGGGATTCTTTAAGTCAGAGCTTGGTGAAAGAATGTTAAAATCCCTTAATGTAAAAAGGGAGGTACCTTTCTATATAAAGCTTAAGAGCACAGAGGTTTATAAGGAACTGCCTGAGGATGTGTATGGTAATGAGCCAATTCTTCTTCAAGGTATAATAGACTGCTATTTTGAAACTGAGGATGGAATAGTCCTTATAGATTATAAAACAGACTACACAAATCCTAAAAACATAGACTCTATAAAGGAAAGATACAGGACACAGATTGAATATTATACAAAGGCACTTGAGAGAATGACAGGAAAAAAGGTAGTTGAAAAATATATTTATCTCTTTTACAGTGGAGAAATACTTGAGTATTAATGGAGGATGTAATGGGAAATAAAAGAACACTTGCATTTATTGCTATATTGTTTACAACTGTTGTATGGGGAATATCATTTTTAAGTATAAAGGTGGCAGTGGATGTACTGCCACCTATGACACTCTCTTTTTTAAGATTCGTGCTTGCATCAATAATACTATTTGTTGCATTTAAGCTGAAGGAGCCAAAGACAAAACTTGAAAAGGAAGACTTTCCAAGGATGATTATAAGTGGTATTTTTGGACTAACTCTTTATTTCTATTTTGAAAATACAGGTGTTAAGCTGACAACAGCTTCGACGGCAGCTATAATAATTGCTATACTTCCTGTGTTAACAGTTATAGTTGATGCCATTGCATTTGGATACAAGCTAAACCTAATGAAGATAATAGGGGTATTGTTTTCTGTTTTTGGAGTTTGTTTAGTAGTAAATGCCAATGTAAATGAAATGGGAGGAAGCTTTGCTGGATATCTATTTATGCTGGGTGCAGCTGTATCATGGGTTGTTTATAGCTTTTTAACAAAACCTCTTACCAAAAAGTATTCTGAACTTGCAGTTGCATTTTATCAGATGATTTTTGGGACAATCACCCTTATACCCTCTATGTTTATAGAGAAAACCGATTGGAGCAGAGTAACAACACCAATTATTCTGAATGTACTTTTCCTTGGAATAATATGTTCTGCCCTTGCAAACTTTCTGTATGTTTATTCCATGGAGAACCTGGGAGTATCTCTTACCTCAATGTTTATGAATGTACTTCCACTAATTACGGTTATAACAAGCTATTTTGTACTGGGTGAGAGGATAGGAATAAAGCAGGTTATAGGAGGGATAACGGTTGTTGCAGCAGTTTATCTTGTAAGCTATGAAAGAAAAAGTACAGATAATGAGAGTAAAACATCTACCAGGTAATTTTCCTGGTAGTTTTTTTATGTAAATAAAAAATCAAATTTAAGCAAATATAGGGTTTTAAAATAAAAAAATTCAAAAGGAAGGTTGCTTTTTTATTAAAGAAATACTTTTTATTTAGTATAAGTATATATATTAATCTTCTATGTAAGTAGGAATACTGTAAACGTTAATGAAAAAGTAATTTTAAGAATGCATCTATATAACTAAATTTTACATTAAGAAATGACAATTTATTTGTTGTTATAACATCAAGAATACAACTAATACCTATATATAAAATAAATCAACAAATTTTTAAAAGAAATTTATAAATATGTTGAGGTATGTAAGTTCCTAATTAAACATGTCGCCCCTGTGTCCTCTGTTTAATAATCATACAAAAAATGTTAAATTTATATCAATTTTACTATTTGGTTATCTTCCATTACACTGCAATTGTGATAATATTAGTTTAACAAATATATCAGCTATATAAATTGTAAGACTACCATTACATTTTATTATTCCAGGAATACCTTAAGAAAAAATTTACTGAGTGTCTATCTGGGAGTTCAAAATGTAAGAATCATTATGCAATTTATACAGCTGGATTTTTTATTTATTGCCTTATGGATTTGATATAACAAAGTTGTATTGGAGTAGAGAATACCATTTACATGCAATGAGAAAACTTGCAGGGGAGTTATAAATATGAAATTGTGGGAGATGGCTGCAAATGCACAGACTGGCGATAAGGAGGCTTTATTAGAAATAATCGAGAAATTTACCCCGCTTATTAAAAAGTATAAAAGGAGATTAAATTATGATGGGGCGGATACAGATTTGATAATTTGTCTTATAGAAACAGTGTATAAAATTCCAATTGGTGGAAATCCATCTATGTTAAGGGATGAGTGCATAATAGGATATATTAATACAGCTATTAAAAATAGATACATATATCTTTCCAAAAGGCATTCTGCAATTTATAAGATTGAAGTTCAGCTTAACCCAGATATAGCAGGGGAGGATTCAACATCTGAAATGGTTGAAGGTATTGCTGTAAGGCAGTTACTGGACAACCTGCCGAAGCGCCAAAGAATAGTTATAAAAGGGATCTTTTTCGATGATTATACTGAAGCAGAAATAGCAAAAGAATTAAATATATCAAGACAGGGGGTGAATAAAGCGAAACGTAAGGCATTAAAAAAACTAAGGAAACACTTATGTTCCATGTTTTAAGGTTAGGGGGTGATGAAAATAGAAAGCGAATTATTAAAAATAGCGGCATCCCAGGGTATTTGGGCAGCATTATCAGTCGCGCTGATTTTTTACATCCTAAGAAACCAGGAAAAGAGAGACTTAAAGCAGGAGGAACGCGAAAAAAACTATCAGGAGATAATATCACAGCTTAAGGAAAAGTTAAACATTATTGAAGAAGTAAGAAACGATGTTGAGAAAATTAAGGAGCATCTATTTAAAGGCAAGACATAGCCTTAAGCAGACATAGTTAAATAAATTAATCCATAATAAGTTGAAAGGTACCAGTGATTAATGATTATATTTTATCATATAAAATGAAGACTCCTGTCAGGTTGAACACCAGGCAGGAGTTGTTTTGTGCTGCACGATTGGTACCCGGTACTTATTTATATTAATACCTGCTTTGGCAGCTCAACTATTACTTTAAAAAGGTCTCCATCAATTTCAATTGACAGTTTGCCATGGTGGAGTTCTACAATACTCTTTGCTATTGCAAGTCCTAGGCCGGAGCCTTCTGTATTTCTGGATTTATCTCCTCTCTTGAACCTTTCAAAAATCTCTTCGGTATCAAAGTTTAATTCGTAGGATGATATGTTTTTCATTGTAATTATAACGGAACTATCCTCTTCCAACATATCTATATATACTCTTGTGTTTGGTTGGGAGTATTTTAAGATGTTACCTATTAAATTCTCGAATACCCTCCAGGTTTTTTTACCATCAAGCTCTAAATATATGTGGGGTTTTGATGTATTGACCCTAAATGTTAGGGAAGAATTTTTAATCTTTTCATCAAGTTCTCCGACAGCTTGATTTAACAAAGAAACAATATCAACCTTCTCTATATCTAATTCCACTGCCCCACTTGCCATT
This sequence comes from Clostridiaceae bacterium, assembly GCA_032095175.1. Taxonomy (GTDB): domain Bacteria; phylum Bacillota; class Clostridia; order Clostridiales; family Caloramatoraceae; genus DAMCZI01. The sequence continues at coordinate 16,889 of DAMCZI010000012.1, read as the reverse complement.
TTAGATGCTTCAAAAAGATCATCTATTAGCACTTTAAGTCTTTGAGCTTTTCTGTCAACAACACTGATATAGCCATCTATCTCCTCCTTTGATAAGTCTTCCTTCTTTAATAAATTGATATAATTAATTATAGAAGTAAGAGGAGTTCTAAGGTCATGGGATACATTGGTTATAAGCTCTGATTTAAAACGTTCGCTTTTCATTTCGCTTTCAAGAGAGTTCTTAAAGCTGCTTCTCATATTGTTTATGTTATGGGCTAATTGTGACATATGCCCCTTACCTTTTTCCTCTATTGAATAATTTAAATTTCCTGAGGATATTTCTTCAGTGCCATTAAGTATCTTGTTTAGATATCCAACATTTTTGATAATATAATAAGGGACAAATATAATATAAGCTAATTCAAGTATTATAAATTCGTCTGAGGATATCATAATAAAGGATATACCCAGAATAATAATCACAATAGTTTTAAGAGCTATATCCCTAATGATAAATAATTCCCTGGTAAATATAGAGAATTTATGAATTAAGCTTTCACCCCATTCAGATTTAAGATTCTCTTTGTTTTTCAAAAGTCGTACAGTTTCTCTTATGTTAGGTATAAGACACAGGAGGAACATGACTGTAGTGGAAAGTATCATAAGTTTATTCAAAAAAAATGGTTCAGCAAATAAAACTGTATTATCCAGCAAAACTGCAAACATAAAGATATAAAAAATAAATAGAGCAGCTCTTAAGTCAAAGGGTATTCTTTTATATAATCTTTTAATCTTTTTAATGAAGGAAATTTCTAATGCAGTAGACCTGTTATTCTCTAAAAACCAAAATAATGTTAAACCAATAATAAGTGATGCAATAAAAATAGGTACTTCCTTAGAAATTCTTATTTTTATATCATTATAAAATTCAATTCTTTTGCTTAGTTCACTGTAAGCACCTGTATCATTTGGAATAATAAAATACCCTTCAAAACCTGAATCTTTAAACGATGAACTAACAAACCATTGGTAGGAACCTTTTGCATTATTAGTGGGAAACTTTATGTTAAACAAGGATTTAGCTTTTATATAGTCATTAATATTAGATATACTCTTTATATTTGTATAGGTTGTATTATTTTTTTTATCCAATATATAATATTTAATATCTTTTCTACTCTCAACAGATGACTTTAATTCTGCATATTTACTAGGATTAGCTGAATGTTGATATACATCCAAGACATCCATCATAAACCTGTCGAGTTCACTTTTAAATTCTGAACTATGAAAATATGGTTTGTCCTGAAAACAATATCTATACCTTATGATATCATAACCTGTCATTGCAGAAAGAGATATTATATATATACATAGGATATAGGCCGCTATATAAGTAAACTTATTTTTCAATTTTATATCCAATCCCCCACACCACCTTTAAGAATCTTGGTTCACTAGGATTGATTTCTATTTTTTCTCGTATTCTCCTTATATGAACTGATACAGTGTTTTCTGCATTGTAAAAGGGTTCATCCCAAACTCTTTCATATATTTCCTCAATGGAAAAGACTCTTCCTTTATTATCCATCAAAAGCTCAAGTATTTTATATTCTATAGGAGTCAGCCTTATTTCCTTTCCATCAACTGTTACCATTTTTGTGCTTTTATTTAAAACAAGTCCATTGACAGAGATTTCATCAGTGCTTTCCTTATATACTCCAAGGTTTACATATCTTCTAAGCTGTGATTTTACTCTTGCAATAAGTTCAAGAGCATTGAAGGGCTTTGTTATATAGTCATCTGCCCCTATGTTTAGACCAAGGATTTTATCTGTATCCTCTGATTTTGCTGAAAGCATTATTATTGGTATATTTTTAGTTTCCCTTATTTTAAATGTAGCTTTAATTCCATCCATTCGAGGCATCATTATATCCATTAGGATAAGGTGAATATCCTTTTCTTCAAGAGCCATTAACGCATCAATACCATCCTTGGCTTTAAAAACCCTTATACCTTCATTCTTTAAATATATCTCAATAGCATCTCGTATTTCTTCTTCATCATCCACTACTAGAATATTGTACTGCAGCATGGAATTCACACTCCTTTCAAGGTATATTATATCATCCATTGATTTAATTTTTAAGCCATCTACATTAGCATAAAGAGCTCCAGCATATAGATGTTGGAGCTTTGTCAGCAGATTATATAAATGGCAATAAAGATTTTTAATAATGTATATTGCGATTCATGAATCAAGGAATATGATTTCGCATAAATGTTTAGGGTCAAGTAATGTAGAATCATTTATGCGAAACATATAACTATTATTTATGCAGATATTATTTTGTTATCCTCTGATTCATAACAGCTCATAACATCCTCATAGCTTTTAACTAATGTATCAAAAATTCTATCCCAGCTTTTGCCTTCAGCATGTCTTAAGCCATTATATCCTAAATGTTTTCTGAAATCTTCATTTAGTATTAATTTCTCAATGGCATAGTAAAAACCATCAATATCCTTTTCGCTGCACAGCAGCCCGTTAGTACCATCAATTACATTTTCAAGGATCCCGCCTTTTTTGCATGCAACTGTTGGAAGACCAGATGCCATTGATTCTAAAATAACATTTCCATAGGTTTCTGTTGATGATGGAAACAGAAATATATCAGAGGATGCATACGCCTTAGAAAGCATTTCACCCTGTAAAAATCCTGTGAAGGTTACATTATCTATATTTTCCTGAGTTATGTTTTTCTTCATTGGACCATCACCAACCATTAAGAAATGTATTTTATTCTTGTACTTTAGATTTAATTTTTTTGCGACATCGATAAATACATCCATATCCTTTTCTACTGCAAACCTTCCAACATATAAAATAACTATTTTATTATCAAAGTCATTTTCTTTTCTAAAATTTATATCCCTGTACTCTGGTGAGAATATATCTATATCAATTCCATTGTTTACGACCTCAAAATTATTTATCCCCTGTCTTTGAAGCAGTTCATAGCTTGAATGGGAAGGACAATAGTTTCTATCACATTTTCCATGGAACCATCTAAAATATTTCCATGATAAATCCTCTATAAATTTAAAATTATAATAGTTAAGATATTGACCAAAATTAGTATGATAGTGGGAAACAAGAGGAATATTGTGTTCTCTTGCATATTTTATCCCTATTAAACCAATGTTAACAGGAGTCATTACATGTATAATATCTGGCTTGAACTCATCCATAATTCTTGCTATGGATGAGTAAAGTGGAATTGACAACCTGCATTCAGGATATAATAAAAATTTTATGCTCATACAGCGAATAACATCTGTATCCATGGTTTTTTCATTAATTTTTGGGGCAATAATTTTATATTCAATATTATTATCGTTAAAATATTTAACTAACCTCTCTGTGGTTAATGCAACTCCATTTATTTCAGGAGCATATGTGTCTGTAAATAAAGCAACTTTCATTTTAATGCTTCCTCCTTCTGATGATAGTACAAAATAGATAATAAGATATAATTGTTACTAGTATAATTGAGATTGCAGCAAGTTTTTTGGCCAAATCATACCAACTCACTTCCGTGTATTTGTTGAACTTATTCGAAATGGATTTTAGAGCACAATGCTTCCTCTATTTTTTCTCCATAGCGAATAGATACATATATTGCAATAACCGATAATACTCCAACGATTATCCACCCGCCTACTGAAAGACAAACAGTACCTGCACCTGCGAATGAAGTAAATATTATGCCTGGTAATCTTCCAATAATGGTATACATAAGGAACAATTTAAATGGCAGCTTTGAAAGCCCTGCTAAAAAGCACAGTGCATCATCGGGAAAAAAGGGTAAAAGAAACAGAAGAAAAAGCGTGAGTTTACCTTTGCCTAAAAGTATTTTATTGTACTTATTAAAGGTAATTTCCCCAATGAATTTAACAACCAAAGGCTTTCCAAAAATTCTTGCAAGATAAAATGCAATAATAGAGCCAATGGTTATTGCTGACATACTTAGTAAACAAGCATTTATCCCCCCAAATAGAGCACCACCTGCAAGGGAGGTTATGTTTCCTGGGATAGGAGAAACAATTACTTGAGCAATTTGCAGTGCAAGAAATACTAGTGGGGACCAAACACCTTGATCTAATACGAATTTTTTAAATGTTTGAGGTGAAGAAAATATATTCTTTATAGAACCATATAAATTTCCCTTTGAGAGGAAATATATTAAAATTCCTAAAACAACAGCTATTATCAAAACAGTTAGCATATTTTTAGATTTCTTATTCAAAGTAATTCCTCTTTTCATTAATTAATTTTTATTACAAACAGTCTAAAAGCTTACATTTTTTCATAGGACAGAGTTTGCTGTTTTACATTTGGTATAAAATATAAAGGTATATAGAATAAAGCTGCCAGTGCGATTCCACATATAAAATCAATTACAGAATGTTGTTTTATAAACATAGTTGAAAGACATATGGAAACCATGGTGATAAAGGATATATTTCTACACCATTTTTTTGAATTAAATGCAGCAGAATTTTTTAACGCAGAGTAAACTGCAATGGAATTAAACACATGAATGCTAGGGCAGACATTTGTAGGGGTATCAATAAAGTATAGGTATTTTATTGTCTTAGAGAAAATATCATCTTGAGTAATAACTGGTCGTAAATCTTGGCCACTGGGAAAAACCATGAATATTATATAGCTTACCGCCATACCCCCGGCCATAAAGAAAATAAGCTTATAAAAATTCTTTTTAGAGGTAAGTCCGATGTATATAAGTCCAAATACTTGATAGAAATACCAAACTATATAGGGTACTACAAATTCTTTTACAAAGGGTATTTTTTCATCTATCGTGGTGTGCATTATATATCTCGCAGGAATATTTTTTTCACAGTATTCAAACCATACAGCAAGAAGAATAAAAACTAAAAGTAAACCGAAATGCTTATGTTCTGATAAAAATCTCTTTGCGTGCTGCATTATGGTCATCTCCTTTTATATGTTATAAATCTAATATGTATTTTTTATTTATTGCGTATTGCAGCATAAAGCTATTATTTACTTCTGTTATATATAATTGTATAGACCAATGCTTACAAATGACTTGATAAATTTCTTAAATATTTCTTAAGAAGTGATGGATGAATATGAAGGAGAAAGGCGTTTAGTATATATAAAATAGGATAAAAAAATACTCCCGCCTTAAAAAGATATAAGGAAGGAGTATTATTTCAGTATAAGCAATATTTAATTTATAGGAACTTACTCATTGTTACAATATCATTTCTCAGCTTGTACCCTAGGTGTTCATAAAAATTAACAACACTAAGATTGTCGTTTGTTACCCAGAAGCTTAGTTTTACAACGCCCATTTCAGTAAATATTTTTTCAAGAGCGTTTATAAGCTGTCTTCCATATCCCATTTTTCTAAAGCTATTATCAACTGCAAGATGGTGAATAAGCCCTCTTCTTCCGTCAAAACCTCCTAATACACAGCCTATGATTTTTCCATCAATAATACCAACCAGGCTTGTGTTAGGATTAAGCTTTAAAAATTTTTCAATTTCCTCTCTGCTGTCTGACTTTCCTAAATGCAAATTACATTTTTTCCAAAGATCATATACGTCTTCATAGTCATCTGGAATAAAGTTTCTTATCTCCATAAAGCTTCCTCCGCAACATTTAAATAATTTGTTGATTTTTGTAGAAATACATTTTAAATTGGTTATAAATATATTATAATTATAATTGCCAAAATAATCTAATAAATGGAGAGGGTGATTAGCTGTGCAAAAATTTTGTAGGGCTATAGGTACATTACTTTTAGGTATTTCAACACTAATTGCAGCTATTGGGTCTGCATCATTAATGGGTGTAGCTGTTGAAGAGATTCCTGAATCCATTAAGAAAAACAGGTAGGCATAAGAGAAAAAGAGGGGTACTCCTTTACCTCTCATTTTTCTGATAAAAATGGAAAGGAAAGATTTTAATGCTTTTAAAAATATGTGATATAGTAACGACATTATTTCAGGCATTTTTAATTGTATGGGCATGCAATAACATAGCATCAAAGGATAACAAAATTTCTAAAGTTAAATCGTATGTTTTAATTGCCTGCATTTTCTTTACAGTAATGTTATTTACCTATAGTTCTATTCATATTCCATTAGCTAACTTATTAATGATAGCTGGTACTTTACTGTTTACCATTTTGTTTTATAGAAGATCAGTAATTGATGCTTTTCTAGGTTTTGGATTGATATATACAGTAGCGCTGCCAGCAACATACCTTTTTGTTGTATTTTATCAATATGTAGCACTTAATTTAAATATTAATATTTGCGCTGAGTTTAAAATGGTATTGTTTGTGTATATACCAGTATGGATTGTATATTTTTGTATGTATAGATTTAGAAAATACTTATTTAATGCTTGTATAGCATTAAAAAGTTTAAGACCATCTTTGGTTTTAGTTTTATCAATATGTTATGCATTAATAGTATTTGACACTATTCGTGCACATATCCAAATTCAGTATGCGGATTTGATGTTTAAAAATCTGTTGTATGTGGTTATTCTCATATCGTTTGTTTTCATGATAACATATTTTGCAAGGGTAAACGATAAATTAAAAGAAGTAGAGATGCTAAACAATGCTTTAAGTGACAAAATTACCGAGCTTAAAAAGGTAAAGCATGATTATGGAAGTGAGATAAGCGGCCTTTATGGACTTTATCAGCTTGGGAAGATGGATAGAATAGGCCAGTTGTTAAAGAGTATAGTTGAAAGAAACCAGGCATTGAATACTGCAGTGAATGTAAATATACAAGCAACACCAATGGTTGCTTCATTGTTAAATTCTGCTGTTTCATCAGGTGTTGATGTAGTTGTTTTTGATAGTGGCGATTATGAGAATTTAAACATTTCCGATAATGAACTTTTAAAGCTATTATCCAATATTATTAGAAATGCAGTAGATGCATTAAGAGGAGAGCAGAATCCAATAATTAAATTTAAAAGTTATAATAACTATAGCGGAATTGTTATTACAATTGTTAATAATGGACCGGAGATTCCCAGGGAGATTAGAAGTAAAATATTTGAATCAGGCTTCAGCACAAAGGGAAATAATAATTCTGACAGGGGTTACGGCCTCAGCATTGTTAAGAATATAATTGATAAATGTAAAGGCAAGGTTTGGGTTGATAGTAGTGAAAAGTGGACACAATTTAATATTGAGATTCCATATAGAGCTTCCTAAACAATAATGGTTAAGGTGGTATTGGGGGAATTATATTTGAGAAAAGTAATTAAAGTGATTGCAGCATATATTTCCAGAGTAAATCAATACACTAATGATGAAGAAGAGAAAATAGAGTACGCCTTAAGAATAACCATTTTTGAAACTCTAAAAATTATTGGGGTAATTGTTTTATATAGCCTGATTGGGTATCCAAATCAGGCTATTACTGCAGTTATAACCATGAGTATAGTAAAGCCATATATAGGTGGTTATCATGAGGACACACAGATAAAGTGTTTTATAGCGTCTGTAATAATTGTTGGAAGTATTATTTATTTAAGTATTAACATAAAGCTTGATCTTATATCAAAATTAATTTTGAATGGAATGTCTTTCTATTGCATATGGCATCAAGCACCAGTAGTTAACCCGAGGATGGAGTTAACAAGGGCCGATTTGATTAAAAGGAACAGAACAGTTGGGATTTCTCTTACTGCAGGGGTCATTATAATATCTATGATTCTAAATAAATATACCTCTCTTTCTAACACAATATTATGGACAATAACCTTTCAAGCGTTATTTATGTTTAACAAAAGAACGATTTAAAATATTAACATTACAAAAGTGTTAGATTGCAGCTAGGAAATGTAATGATAATAAATGGTTTCAAACACCTCAAACCAATATAATTAAAGCATAAGATAAATTGATTGTTGAGGTGTTTGAAATGTTAAAGAATATATATAGAAAAATAGCTAAAGTTTTATTTGAGGAAGAAACAACTAATTATTATGATGAAGAGATAATTGAAGAGATATCTACAATAACAGATATTCAAAACAGTCTTATATTAGAATAGTAGATAATAGTAAGGAGCAGCTGCACCGCGGCTGTTCTTTTTTAATTTGTGCCATGATTGGAATAACATTATAGGAATGGTATAATATTGCTAATAATTTAAAGTACTAAAGAAGTGACAATTATAATAATAGTGCTATTAGAGAGTGCGGCATTTATTTTAAATCTATTGAATTTTTGATGCTGAATTTTTATATTACTTGCCTATTATCTGTAAAAGATTTTATGAGGAGTGATTCTGGTGAATAAAAATGAAGCTTTTGTAAAGAGGTGGGAAATAACAAGTAGTAAAGGAATGGTGAGGTACATAGCTTTATGGGGACTTTTATACTATGGGTTAGCATTCTTTTTGATATGGACATTTTTGGTTCCTTTTATAGATTCAAATTTTACATTTGATTTTGTTAATAAAGATACATTTAGTACAAGATTAATAATTTTTGCAATCGTTTTTTCTTTATTTGGATTACTGTTAGGATACTTACAGTGGCGCCAGAATGAGAGGAAGTATAATGAGAATAAGTGTTAATAGCCAGATAAGTAAAAAGGTTTAATAATTTGAGAAGGGGGAGGTTCCGTGGAAACCTTTGGGAGAGGATGCTTATACTGTATTATCGGGGTTGTTGTTTTGACTGTATTTGCATTTATAACTCAGAGCTACATAAATATACCTTGGTTTATATTTATCCCTTTAGTTATATTTGCGTTTTGGATGGCAAGTAAGAAAAGCAATAAGTAGTTTTGGTGGTTATGGTTGGGAAATCACTTTTGAGAAAATAGACAGAAATAGTGCAGCTTTAATGGGCAATATTTTTGATGTCTTTTGCAAAGGACAAGTTTATTTAAGGGGTTGGTAAAGATGAAAAAGTCTGTACTGGTAAGACATGGGGAGAGCCAGTGGAACAAGGAAAACAGGTTTACAGGATGTGCGGATGTTGATCTTTCAGAAAGAGGCATAGAAGAGGCAGGAAAGATATTTTAAGACTCTTAAACGAATGATGGGGGAATAAAAATGGAACTGATATTAAAAGAAATAAACAGTGATAATTGGGAAGAGTGTATTGATTTAAAGGTTTCAGATAATCAAGAGGATTTTGTAGCTCCAAATTGGTATTCAATTTTAGAGGCACAATTCGGGAAGGAGCTGTATCCATTCTGTATTTATGATGGGGAGCAAATGATTGGTTTTTTGATGTATGATTTAGACCCTGATACCAATAGAATGGAAATGTGCAGATTAATGGTTGATAAAAAGTATCAGGGAAAAGGATATGGAAGGGCAGCGGTTTTAAAATTGTTTGATTTGATAAGGAAGAAATATGGTAATATTAGACTCTATACAAGCATTGAGCCCAATAATTCAACAGCACAAAAGCTGTATGAAAGCTTAGGCTTTAAAATGACAGGTGAAATTATGTGGGAAGAGCTAGTTATGATGGTTCAATTATAAAGATATAAAGTGGAAACTATATACAATGAAAATTCTATATAGCTTGTGTGTTGAATTTTACATGGTTTATGGTAATATTTAAGTATAAACTATTTTTTATGGGGGGTCGAAAAAAATGACATGTTGTTGCTGTTGTTGTTTAAGTGGATGTACTAATTTAATAATCTATCCATGCGACCTGCCTGTGGGTGATTAAAGAAAGTTGAAGTTTGATATTTCTTATAATTTTAACCGCAGGATATCTGCGGTTTTTGTGTTTTATATACGTTGCAGAAACGGTATTATATTTCTTCCCTGCAAACATCTTAAGATTAAGCATGTTTGTAAAGATAAAATGTAAGAATTTTAATGCAACCTATATAGCTGCAGGAGTGTGCAGCTTTTTTTGATGAAAGGGAGTGAAACAAATGAATTTCTATGTCTATAATACAATGACAAGAAAAAAAGAAGAGTTTGTACCTATTACTGAGGGAAAAATAGGAATGTATACTTGCGGACCTACAGTTTACAACTATGCTCATATAGGAAACCTGAGAACCTATATATTTGAAGATGTTTTAAAGAAATCCCTTGAATACTTTGGATATAAGGTAAAACATGTTATGAATGTAACTGATGTTGGACACCTTCAGTCTGACAGTGATGAGGGTGAAGACAAGATGGCTCTTGGAGCAAAGAGGGAAAATAAAACCGTATGGGAAATTGCAAGATATTATGAAGATGCATTTTTTAATGACTGCAATCTTTTAAATGTTAAAAGACCTAACGTTGTATGCAGAGCTACAGAGCACATACAGGATATGATCGATTTCATAAAGATACTCGAAGAAAAGGGATACACATATATATCAAATGGTAATGTATATTATGAAATAGATAAATTTAAGGATTATACAAAGCTTGCAAATCTACCAATCGATGAATTACAGGCAGGAAGCAGAATAGAAGTTGACCCAAATAAGAAAAACCCACTAGATTTTGTTTTATGGTTTACAAATTCAAAGTTTACAAACCAGATAATGCAGTGGGATTCACCATGGGGAAGAGGTTTCCCTGGCTGGCATCTGGAATGCTCTACAATGTCTGTAAAATATCTTGGAGAGAAATTAGACATTCACTGCGGAGGAGTTGACCACATACCAGTTCATCATACAAATGAAATAGCTCAATCAGAAGGAGCCCTTGGACACAAGTGGGTAAACTACTGGATGCATGGAGAATTCCTTGTAGAAGGTGGAGGAAAGATGTCAAAATCCAGTGGGGAGTTCTTAACAGTTTCAAGACTTATAGAAGAAGGCTACAGCCCTCTGGATTACAGATATTTCTGCCTTCAGTCAAGGTATAGAAAGCAGCTTGTATTCAGCTTTGACACACTAAACGATGCACGAAACGGATTTAAGAAGCTGAAGAGTAAAGTTTCTACAATCTTAGATGGAATAAATAAAGAAGACCATATAGATAATGAAAAGGTTGAAGCATATAGAAGCAAATTTGCAGCAGAAATAGGTGATGACCTTAACATACCAAATGCAATTACAGTACTCTATGATGTACTAAAGGATGAAAGCCTAAACAACAGTGAAAAGAAGTTCCTTATAGAGGATTTTGATAAGGTATTATCCCTTAATCTTCTAGTAAAGGATGAAGTTAAGGCTGATGTTGATGAAGAACTTATAGAAAAACTAATTGAAGAAAGAAAAGAAGCAAGAAAGTCTAAGAATTGGGCAAGAGCTGATGAAATAAGAAACGAATTAAGTGAAATGGGAATAGAGCTTTTGGACACAAAGGAAGGAACAACCTGGAAGCTAAAGTAATATTAAACCTCCTGTTAAGGTGATATCATCTTAACAGGAGGTAGTTTTATACAAGGTTGATGACAGTAGACTAGTACTTTTAAAGTACCATTTAGCCCAATATAAACACTTCTATGATAGAAATAGTGATACAAAAGTGTAAAGGTTTATAGCCTCCAGGCTTTTTTTAAGCAGAAAATGTGATATAATTTTAATAATCACCACAAATGGTAGGAGATGATTTTATGAAAAAGCATATTTTAAGGATAATCTGTGTGCTTACTTTATGTACGATGGTATTTGCAGGTTGTTCCAAGCCTACTTCTAAGGATGGTAATAACCAACTAAATCAAGAGATAACAGCATTAAAGGAGAAAAACACTAAACTTGAAAATGAAAAGAAGGCTCTTGAAGAGCAGTTAGGAATGTGCCAGGGAAGGCTTAATAAACAATTAGATATTTTAGAGCAACTTGCAAAGAGTGGGAAAAAGAGCGGTTTTGATATAATTCCTATTTATACAGCTAATATAGATACATACAAGAGAGAAGTTGAAGTGTATACCCTACTTCCTAGGGACAAAACTCTTGAAGAAAAACTGGATTATGTTGCTGAAACTCTATCCAAGCAGCATTTCTCTGATCTTCCGATTGAGGTTGTAAAAATAGAGGATGTTGATGGTAGAAGCGTTGCAATTATAAACCTTGAGGAAGCGCCGGAAAATAAGGGAATAGCTGATACATCAAAATTTAAAGGAAAGAGCTGGGCGGTAGGATATTTTCAAGGTTCATCTGGTGGAACAATGACATCAACAACCCTTATTGAGACTTTTCTGCAAAAGGAATATAAGGGAGAATGGGTTGATGGAGTTAAGTTTTTATACAATGACAAAGAAATCGGTTTTGATCATGTAGAGGAAATAAACGGTGGAAATATAAGCTATAGAGAATAAGCATTATAATAATAAGCCGAAGGCTATGCCTTCGGCTTATTATTATAATGTGATTTTACATCCTCTAAGGATAAAGTTAAAGAATTTTTTGAAAATTCTATGTTTAATCAGTGTTTTCTGATATAATTTCAATGTTATATTAAGAATTTATATGAAAAAATATGGATTTAGTGAGTAAAAGAGCATTGATTATTATGTTAAGGGGGATGAAAATGAAAAAGGGAGATTTTTTATGGTTAGTAATACTTTTAGCTATTATTTTTATTCTTGTTTATCCAGTGACACATGTGGAGTTTATTAGATTAACTAATGAACATCCATACATAATGGGATTTATAAAGGTATCAATTCTTGCAACAATGGGGGAAATGCTTGCAATAAGGATTGCTACAGGCAACTATAAAAAACCTGCGGGGCTTATATACAAGTTCATTGTATGGGGCTTTATAGGTATGGCTTTTTCATTGGTATTTGATTTGTTTGCAAATGGAGTTGCCGGAACAATAAAGAAGGGACTTCTTCCCTCTGGAGGAAGCAATCCGGTACTAAAAAATCTTATTTTTGCATTTTTTACAAGCACACTTATGAACCTCATTTTCGGGCCAACCTTTATGGCACTTCATAGAATTACAGATACCTATATAGACTTAGGTGAAGGAAGAATAGGGAATATATTTAAAGTAAAGCTTATAGATGTTATTAAAACAATAGATTGGTATGGCTACATAAGTTTTGTAGTACTTAAAACAATTCCTTTCTTCTGGATACCAGCACATACAGTTACTTTTATACTTCCAGCCCAATACAGAGTGCTTGTTGCAGCATTTTTATCCATTGCTCTGGGAGGAATATTAGCTCTTGGAAAAAGGAAAGAACCAAGGATTAATTAGGAGGGATACAATGGGGAAAAGCAAAGACTTTAAGTACATATTAAGATTTGCAGTTCAACCTGGACACCATGAGGAGGAAAGGCTTGAGGAGCTTATCCAATTTTGTAGTGATGCCCAAATAGATGATGTAATGTTTTTTATTAACTGTGAAGAGCTTAATCAGGGACACCTCACAATGGAGGAAACAACTCCATGGATGGAGCTTATAGCTCATACAAAAGATAAGCTTGCTAAGATAGGGGTAACAACATCAATAAATCCATGGATTACAATGCTTCATGCAGATAGAGGAAGAAGGCTTAAGGACGGACAGAATTTCAATACAATGGTAGATCCATATGGAAACCCTTCAACTACGACTGCGTGTCCTTTGTGCAGTGATTGGAGAAAATATATAGCTGAAATGTATACATATTATGCCTCTATAAAACCAAATATGGTATGGGTCGAGGATGATTTTAGATTTCATAATCATGCGCCTCTTATTTGGGGAGGATGTTTCTGTGAAAAACATATGGAGGAGTATTCAAGAAGAGCAGGAAAAAAGCTTACCAGGGAGGAGTTCCTTGAAGGCATTTTAAAACCAGGCAGTCCTCATCCATATAGAAAGATATGGCTTGATACATGCAGAGACACCCTTGTGGAGCTTGCAGAAATGATTGGACAGGCAGTTCACAGGGTATCACCGGATACAAAGATAGGATTAATGAGTTCATACCCACAGGTTCATTGTGCAGAGGGCAGGGATTGGGAAGGGATATTAAGGGGACTTGCAGGAGATAACAACCCTGTAAACAGACCACACCTTCCAGCATACAGCACAGCAACTCTTCAAAGATACCTTGTAAATTTCTCAGCAGCATCAAGGATGACAGCTGCAGCTGTAACTGAAAAAACAGAGCTTTATCCAGAGCTCGAAAGCTTTCCACATACGAGATTTAGTAAATCCAGGGCGTTTACTCGTTTTCAGATTGAAACATCCCTTGCGCTTTCTGCATCTGGAATCACCCTTAACATATTTGATATGATGGGAAATGGAATAATGAAAAGGGAAGGCTATCAAAGAGTTTTAGCTTCCAGCAAGGATTTTCTACTGAAGGTAAAGGCTCTTGACCTTAATAGAGAGAATGAAAAAGGGGTAAAAGTTCTTTTTAACCCTAAATCTTCATATACCCTTGAAACCAGCGAGGGCAAGGAGATGAGGGAGCTATATCCTAAGGAAACCTTCTGGGCATCAATCCTTTCCTCCTATGGCATTTCAAATTTATACAGCAGGGAAAAGGGACAGAAGGGAGAAATTACTGCAGTTTCCGGACAGTATTTTAAAAACATGACAGAAGACGAAATAAGAGATTTATTCGAAAACAACTTTGTAATCCTTGAGGGAGATGCTGCACACACACTTTACAGCATGGGATACGGCAAATATGCAGGAATAAAAAGTGCAAAGTGGTATTCACAGGATTCCGGCCACCAGGCATTTGAACAGGTATGCAATGGGAAAGAATACTGTGGAATAAAGGAAGCCAGAATATCTTCCCAGGTTTCTGCAGGACATTATCTTGAAATAGAATATGATGAAAATATATATAAAATAACTGAAGTTATGAGTCCTTACTTGAAGGTTGTTGGACCAGGAATGGCAGTTTATAATGGCAGAGTGCTAATACTTCCATATGGAAGATTCAGTGAGGGATTTGACTCCCACCTTAACACAACAAGGCAGGAAATTGTGAAGGATATAATCAAGAATATCAAGGGATTTGAAAACCCTATATTTATTGAGGATGCTCCCTATGTATCCTTATATCACTATAATAAAGAGAGTAAGGATTATATTATGCTCTGCAACTGCTCCGATGATGATATTGATGAAATAAGTCTTTATGCTCCAAAGCTTAACCCTGTTGAAATTAGAGAGATTTCAAGAAAGGGTGAGAAAACTATAGATTTTAGTATTGAAAAGAATGACCATATAGTATTAAAATCAGAACTTTCATCCAGAGAAGTAAAGGTATTTAATATTTAAGTATCGGAGATATTGCAAGATGGATTTATAAAACTTGCAAAAACATATTGACAGGATTAATATATGGTCGTATAATTTTAAATAATATAAAACTGTGATGGGAAGAGTAAATGTGGTAGATAATTAAAGCGAGCCGATGGTGGTGAGAGATCGGTATGAAGGATTGCATTGAAGAACATCCCGGAGTTTCCAGCCGAAATCAATTGAGAGTAGACCTGGGCGGAACTGCACCGTTAGAGAGCAGACAGTATCGAATTTATATTCCGTACTGATTGAGAGAGCGTTTTGCTAATTTGGGTGGTATCGCGGAAGTTAAGCCTTTCGTCCCTATATATAGGGATGAAGGGCCTTTTATTATATATTTTACTTACAGCATTGATTTATAAGCATGGCCATGCTTGGTAATTGTAAAATTTGCAGTATTATATTTAGAAAAATTGGAGGTATGGATTATGAAATTTTTTAAAAGTGGTTTAATCATTCCTGAAGATTATTCATCAAAGCTTGGTCTAAGGGAAACACAGGTTGCAATAAAGAAAATAAAGGATCTTTTCGAAGATGGTCTTGAAAAAAGATTAAATATAACAAGGGTATCTGCTCCTTTGTTTGTTAAGTCAGAAACAGGATTAAATGATAACTTAAATGGAGTTGAAAGACCAGTATCCTTTGATGCTCTTGGAATTGAAAACTCCAACATTGAAATAGTACAATCCCTTGCAAAGTGGAAGAGAATGGCTCTGCATAGATATGGATTTGAACCAGGTCAGGGCATATATACTGACATGAATGCAATAAGACGTGATGAGAATTTGGACAACTTCCACTCAATGTATGTTGATCAATGGGATTGGGAAAGAGTAATTACAAAACAGGAAAGAACGATGGAAACCCTTAAGGGAATTGTTAAAGCCATATATGAGGTTTTTAAGGAAACTGAGCAGTATGTTATAAGCCTTTATCCTAATTTTGATATGATTCTTCCAGAGGAAATATCCTTTATAACCACACAGGAGCTTTGTGACATGTATCCAAAACTTACTCCAAAGGAGAGGGAAAGTGCAATAGTAAAGGAAAGAGGAGCAGTATTCCTTATGCAGATAGGAGGAGAGCTTAAATCTGGAGAAAAGCATGATGGTAGGTCCCCTGATTATGATGATTGGAGTCTAAATGGTGACATAATATTCTGGTATCCAGTTCTTGAAACCGCCCTTGAAATGTCTTCAATGGGAATAAGGGTAGATGAAGAAACCCTTGAACTCCAGCTTAAGCTTTCAGGCTGTGAAGACAGAAAAACCAGAGAGTTCCACAGCATGCTCCTTTCAGGAAAGCTTCCATATACAATAGGTGGAGGAATAGGCCAATCAAGAATGTGCATGTTCTTCCTAAGGAAGGCCCACATAGGAGAAGTGCAAGCAGGACTATGGCCCAATGATATGATTAAAAGCTGCAAGGAGGCAAATGTATTCTTGCTGTAGCATGTAATAGGGATAATGCGTAGCATCCTACCCAAGTTTATCTGTAATAGACCGTGAAGGTCAAGAAATATTGCTTCCGTCGACTACTCCGCTCGCAAAGAAGTTGTAAGATGTCAAAATGGCGATAACCTAAGAACTTTTGAGAACTCGTATATGCTGCAAAATTCTAACACTTCGTTCATT
>DAMCZI010000011.1:0-124824 GCA_032095175.1 Clostridiaceae bacterium | reverse complement strand
GTTACCCAACTTGCCACTTGCCACGTGCCTGGCACTAGGTTTGGAGGTGTCGTTATGAGTATATTAGAAGCAAAAAATCTTACAAAAATATATGGAAGAAATAATGAGATGACATTTAAGGCTCTTGATAGCTTTAGCATGGATGTTGAGCAAGGAGAGTTTGTAGGAGTTATGGGACCATCGGGAAGCGGAAAGACTACACTTTTAAACATGCTTGCTACAATTGATACACCATCATCAGGAGACATTTTAATAAATGGAACAAATCCAAGGGACTTAAGCGAGAAACAGGTATCCATATTCAGAAGAAGGGAGCTTGGCTTTATATTTCAGGATTTTAATCTGCTAGATACACTTAGTGTAAGGGAAAATATAATACTTCCCATGGTTATAGACAATAAAAGAACGAGCCAGATAGAGTGCAGGGTTCTTGAAGTTGCAAGGCTTTTAAATATAGAGGATATACTTAATAAAAAAATATACCAGATTTCAGGAGGACAGCAGCAGAGAGCTGCTTGTGCAAGGGCACTTGCCAACAGCCCATCTATTATTCTAGCGGATGAACCAACGGGAAACCTTGATTCAAAGGCTTCTGGTGATGTGATGGAGTCTTTAACAAAGCTTAATATAAGGGAAGGTGCAACTATTCTTATGGTAACTCATGATCCATTTGCAGCAAGTTATTGCAGAAGAATAGTAGTAATAAAGGATGGAAAGCTTTTTATAGAGCTTGAAAGAGAGAATGATAGGAAAGAATTCTTTAAAAAAATACTGGATACACTATCGGTACTGGGAGGGAATAAAAGTGAAGTTTTATAATGTAGCAGCGAAGAATATAAAAGGAAATCTTTATAGATATATAATGTACTATCTCAGCAATGTTTTTTCTGTTATGGTTTTCTTTATATTTGCCAATTTTATATTCCACCCTGCAGTGGTTAGTGGAGAAATACCAGGAGTTGTAGCACAAGCATTAAAGGCTTGTGAGTTTGTGATCATGATATTTACATTGTTTTTTGTGGGATACGCCAACTCAACTTTTATGAAATCCAGGGGAAGAGAGTTTGGACTCCTTTCGATGTTTGGAATGACTAAATGGCAGATAAAAAAATATGTTATCTATGAGAGCATAATAGTATCTGTACTATCAATTGCAGCAGGCATTTTATTTGGTGGGCTTTTTTCAAGACTTTTCTTCATGGCTATAGGCTCTATATTAAAGCTTGGTATGCCCATAAAGTTTATGATAGTTAAAAAGGCTGTTGGGATTACTGCAGGAAGCTTTTTTATACTATTTCAGGTTATAACCTTGTTTTCTTTAAGAAAAATAAAAAGCAAAGATATAATAAATCAAATGAAAGAATCAAAGGTTCCAAAGCCTGTACCACATTTTTCAAAGCCCTTTGCATTTACTGGAGCGTTAATGCTGATACTAGGTTATGGGCTTGCATGGTTTTCAGGGATGTATGTAATACTTACGATGTTTCCAATACTTTTTCTTGTTGTTACAGGAACCTATTATCTTTTTACTCAACTAAGTATTGCAGTTACCCAAAGGCTTAGAGAAAATAAGACAATTTTTTATAGAAAAACCAACATGCTTGTAATATCCCAGATAATATATAAGTTAAAGGATAATGCAAGGATATTGTTTCTAATATCAACGCTAGGTGCAGTAACACTTACTGCTGCAGGCATGGTTTATTCATTTTATACAGTTAGCAGGGATACAGTTATGGACAACACTCCTCAGGCCATAGGGTTTGTAGAAGAAGGAATTAAAAACCATAATATAATACATCCTGACAGGGTTAAGGAGATACTGAAAGGGAATGGAGTAGTTATAGAGGAGGAGCACAATGTTATTGGTATAAAAGGTGAAAACTCTTCGAAGGATAAATCTCTTGGAAAAAGGTTTTTTATAATGTCTAACTCTGATTACAATATGATGGCAGAGAAATGTGGCAAGAAGAAGGTTTTTGCTAAAGAGGGAGAGGCCATATTTATGCAGCCATACACAAATATAGTAAAGGATGCATTTGATAAGGAGCATGTGCTGCAAATAAAAATAGGAGATACAGAAAATAAATTTAATGTAAGTGTAAATAGGAATGGAGGAGTTATAAACTCTGGGGGATCTAAATATAAAAATATATTTGTTATAAGCGATGGAAAGTACAACAACATAAGGGGAAGCATATCTGATGATAAGCTTTTATCATACTATGGCTATGACATAAAGAACTGGGAAGACACAACCGAAGGAATAAATCAGGTGATAGAAAATGTACCTGAAAAATATAGAAGTCAGGTATGTGAGAGGGTAACAACATACAATATGATTAAAATGTCAGGGCTTATTACAATGCTCATTGGTCTATTCATAGCGCTCTTGTTTTTTATAGCTACAGGAAGCATAATATATTTTAAACTTTTTACAGAGCTTAAGGAGGACAGAGCAGAATTTGAAGGTCTAAGAAAGATGGGAATGAGCAGGGCTGAAATGAAGAGGATAGTAAATACACAGATGGCCATTTTATTTTTCCTGCCATTTGTGGTTGCAGTATTACATTCATCCTTTGCATTAAAGATACTTGCAGACATTTTAAATTCAAATTTAATTGCAAATGGTCTTATGGTTATAGGAATATACTTTGTATTTCAGTTTATATATTTTATGATAATAAAGATTATGTATGCTGCTCAAATGAAGTGGGATCAGTAGAATTATAATCCATATTTACTATATTGATCTAAAACATTATAATCAATATAGAGTCAAAAATACAATAATTTGAAAGGAGATACCAATATGATTACTCATGATTGACATTGATTAAGGTTATTTTTAAGACTTTTACCAAGACCTCCACCCTGTATGTTTAGAAATAAATAACAGGGATAAGTAAGGAGGATTAACATGATAAGAAAAGTAGAATCTAATATAATAAAGCTTTATGCATATTGGTTTTTTCATAATTTAATATTTGCATATGTGATTGAGAGACTTTTTTGGGAATCAAGGGGGATTACAGTTCAACAGGTTGTCTATACAGAAATAATATACGCAACAGTAATAGTACTTCTTGAGGTTCCAACAGGAGTACTTGCAGATAAATGGAGCAGAAAAGCTATGATGATATTGAGCGGAGTTTTTTCATTTTTAGAGCTTCTGATTCTGATTTTTGCAAGCAGCTTCTGGCATTTTGCAGCTGCTGTTTTTCTAGCAGCAATAGGAAAGGCCTTGTCTAGTGGTACAAGCAATGCCATAATATACGATTCATTAAAACTTTGCGGCAGGGAAAAAGATTTTGAAAAGGCATCTGGGAAAAATAATTTTTTTGATAATCTTTCTAGCACATTAGCTGCTCTTATAGGAAGTTATGTTGCCTTTAAAAGAGGATATATTACAACATACTGGATGTCTTTAATAAGCATGGGTGTAGCTTTCTTGATATCTCTTACACTTGTTGAACCAAGAGTAAAAACTTCAACTGAGGAGAATAAAGATTTTTCTTATATGAAGGAAGCATATGTGTTTTTAAAAAATCAGCCTTCTATAAAATTTGTACTGGCTTTTGGAATTATATCAGCAGCATGTCTTACATATATGGATGAATTCTGGCAGCTTTATTTTAAAGAGGTCAACGTTTCGGTGGCTTACTTTGGGATAATCAGTGCAGTATGCTCATTATTCTCGAGCTTTTCTGGAATACTTGCCTATAGGCTAAAAAGGAGATTCAGCTATAAAGTTATATTTATGTCCATTCTTGGAGTTTTCTCTATAGCAACCATTGCTTCAAGCTTTATAACATCATGGTATGGGATAATTCCACTTCTTTCAGTATTTATTGTATCAGGTATGGTAGAACCTCTTGTAATGGGATATCTGCACCATAGAACAGAATCACACTACAGAGCAACGGTTGAATCCTTTCAATCCCTTGTAGAGAGACTTGTTATAATAGCAGTTGGGCTGTTATTCGGTTTCTTTTCAACTAGATTTTCACTATTTTGGGGCTTTAGATTTTTAGGATTATTGACAGCTGTATACCTTATATATTTTACTGCAGCTAGCGACAGGTATATTGAGAAAAGGGATAAAGCCTGTGAGCTTCAAGATATAAAGGAGTGCTAGTTTAAAGGTTATTTATCAAGTTTCAAGACCCTACCTTCTATAAGGTGGGGTTACATTTTTTTACTACAGATGAGGAAGAAACCCAACCTGAAGCCTCAATGTTCAGCATCAGCTGGACGAGATCACTCTAGGTCTAGGAAACATAATAATTTTCCCCAAGCGACATGTTTATTCATTTTAGTAAATATGATTTAAAATGGTGAAAGCATGAAAGTATCAATTGAAGAAATCAGTAGGGAACAGGATGAAGAAATCATCATTAGGTGCCATGAGGTTAATGATGCTATTATGAAATTGATAAATAAGTTATAAACAGAGAGAAATGTGCTGCTTGGCTATGATTAAGATAACTATTTATATGCTATAAATTCATTATGATAAGGAGTGTAAAATTATGAATATAGAAGTTGTAAAAGTACCTTTGGAAGAGAAACCTATATTGAAAAATTTGTTAAAGATGTATTGTTACGAGTGGTCACAGTATAATAAAATCGATGTCAATGATCAAGGTGAATACCAATTTGAGTATCATATTTCTGATTATTGGGATAAAGAAAATCACTATCCGTTTTTCATTAAAGTTAATGGAATATTAGCAGGTTTTATATTAATTGATGATGATTTTGCGTTACATTCGAATTATGATTATGCAATGGCTGAATTTTTTGTTATGCATAAGTATCGTCGTGGAGGA
Source organism: Clostridiaceae bacterium (assembly GCA_032095175.1). Classification (GTDB taxonomy): domain Bacteria; phylum Bacillota; class Clostridia; order Clostridiales; family Caloramatoraceae; genus DAMCZI01. Next base: position 119,992 of record DAMCZI010000011.1, on the reverse strand, counting down.
GTAGGACGATATGCAGCAAAAGCTGTATTTGACATGTTTCATGGAAAATGGGAAATAGGAGAACATCCGCATAATATTGCATCAGTTAGATTTTGGGAAAGCATTGTTAACGAATACACAGATGGTAAATATGAAATCATAAAATCTTGTCCAGATTATGTATATCATGATGGAACATGTGGTGATATTATTTTATTTGAGAATTAGTAGTTGTCTGTATAAAATAAGTGTAGTTTGAAATTAAGTTATTTTGTTCTATTCTTATATTGTACAAAAGGAAAGTACTTTAAAATCAGTGGATTCCATTTAGAGGTACAAAACATAAAAACCTCATTGATTATTTTATATAATCAATGGTTTTTTTTCTTGATTTATACCAATAATTAACTTATAATTTGTTGGTAGACATTTGTAAAATATCAATAATTTAATAGATGGTAAGATGAAATTCTGAAGGTGACGGAGGAAGCAAATGAGTGATTTAAATTATCATTGTAAGTGGAGAATAGAATTAGCGAAGCAGATTTGTGAAAAGGTGAAGGCAATAGAAGGTGTAAAGGCAATAGTTATTGGTGGTTCAGTAGCAAGAGGTTATGCTGATGAATATTCGGATCTAGAATTACCTATATTTTGGGATAAGCTACCTGATGAGAATGCTCGAAAGCTTATAGTAAAGGAATTGAATGCAGAATATTTTTATCCATATAATTATGAAGCAAATGAGGATAATGTAATTGCCAATGGATTTAGGATTGATTTATGGCATCTTACTGTTGATGATGAAGAAAACGCCATTAAAAATGTTATAATAGATTTAAAAACGGATTTTGGATATAGTAATGCTATGGATACTATAAGGGCTTGTATACCACTGTTTGGTGAAGAAACAGTATACTCCTGGAAGAAGAGAGCAGAGGAATATCCAAAGGAGATTGCAATAAAAAATATTAAAGAGAGTCTGCAATCAATTGATAGTACTCAGGCTGAACTTTATATCAAAAGAGAAAATTCGACATTAATATATGAGCAAATTGCAAATTTACAAAAGAATATATTCCTAATACTGCTTGCCTTAAACAAGGAGTATTTTCCAACATTTAAATGGATGTATAAATCACTTGAAACCTTTAGAATCAAACCTGAAAATATTGAGCAAAGATTTAGAGACATTTTCACCTACTCACCAATAGAAGCATATGAAAATACGTTAGTTATTATATTGGAGACCCTTAATATAATAAACAAGGTATATCCAGAAATTAATACAAATATATTTTTAAATAAATTGAGATCTGCTCGAATACCTCATAGTTATCCAGTGAATATTTGGGCTTAGTATATAAGAAAACAGCTTATGTATAAGCTGTTATATAATAGAAAGGGGAAGATAACAAATGTTTAATTATAAAATATTAGACAAAACAAGTATTGAAATACTTCATAAGGCATTCTTAGATGCGTTTTCTGATTATCAAGTTAAAATTGATTTGCCTTTTTGGAAGTTTAAACAAATGCTTCAAAGAAGAGGTTATGTCCCCGAAATGTCTATAGGTGCATTTGAAAATGAGAGATTAGTTGGATTTGTTTTAAATGGATTTCGAAATTGGAATGGGAAATCAACTGTGTATGACCTTGGAACAGGTGTCATAGGTGATTATAGAAGACAGGGCATAACAAGTAATATGCTTTTAAATATCAAAGAAGTACTTAAAGAAAAACAAGTGGAACAATATTTACTTGAAGTAATTAAATCCAATACATCTGCTGTTCAACTCTATAAAAAACAAGGGTTTGAGACACAAAGAGAATTTTCATGTTTTCAATTGGATAAAAATAAGTATAACCTAGTAACAACCTGCAAGGTAGAGCATGTGGATAGAATTAACTTGGAACAGTTAACAGGCTTTTGGGATTTTAGACCATCCTGGCAGAATTCTATTGATTCAATCAATGCTGTGCCAGAAGCATTTATATACTCTATTGTACAGGTTGATAATACCATTATCGGCTATGGCATTATTGATAAAAAAACAGGAGATATTCCTCAAATAGCAGTAAACAAGGATTATAGAGGCAGAGGAATTGCAAGAAGTATAGTTACAGATATGATAAAAAATACAGAATCATATAAAATTAGTGTGATTAATGTAGATGATCAATCTAAATCTACTAAAGACTTCTTATTGAAATTAGGATTGGAATATAGTGTCGGTCAGTATGAAATGCTTTTGAAGATATAGTTTATTTGACTTACTATTAGGGGTATACTATAAATGTTAACATGGACAAATATATAATTTACATATGGAGGAAATTAAATTTGAATAATAAATATGAAGTAGGAACAAAGATTGAAACAAAGAATAATGATACAACATTGTATAATTACCTGGAGGAAGTAGGCAAAAATGTTAGTATAGAAGATGGTAACCAGGCAATAGAAAAAGTTTTAATAAATATTTACTTTAAAGAAGGTATCTCAACCAAGGAGTTATCAAGGAATAACTTACTTCCTATTCCTGTGGTTTCAGCTATCAAGAAGGAATTTATTAAATTTGGATTACTTATTCAGGATAGAGGAGTGAGACTTACACCAAAGGGCAGATGCTATGTAGAAGAGGTGTTGGGCTTTAAGGGGTTAAATAAGGAATTATATATGAGACTTTTAAAAGAGCCTTGGAAGGAGCATAAGGAAATTGCTGAAGTAAAGGAAATTTTAAGTGAGATATTTATAAATCGTCCTCAAGCTGATGTTACTATAGACCAATCTAAGTGTACAGTAGATACAGCACTAAGAAGGGCTGTACTGACTCTAATAAATCATGTGTTAATTGGTAAAAAAATTCTATGCTTGGGAGATGATGATTTAATAAGTATTGCCATTGGTCTTTTATTAAAAAAGCTGTTTTCCAATGTTAAATACAGCAAAACAACAGTTTTGGTAATGGATATTGATAAGAGATTTCTTAGCTACATAGAAGATATTGCGGAGAAGGAAGAGCTTCCTATAAAGTGTGAATATACAGATTTAAGACTGCCAATATCAAAGGATTATAGAGACAGCTTTGATTGCTGCTTTACTGATCCACCTTACACCCTTGAAGGCATGAACTTATTTGTATCAAGAGGGGTTGAAGCATTAAAGAAGGAAAAGGGAATCCCAATTTTTCTTTCATTTGCCCACAAGTCACCAGATTTTGAACTTACTATGCAGGAGTGTTTTGTGAGAATGGGACTTATAGTTTCAAAAATAACCACTGCATTTAATAGCTATGAAGGGGCTGGAATAATCGGAAATAGCAGTCAAATGATAATCCTTAAAACTACCAGCAAGAGCACATCCTCAATAGAAACTTCATATAAGGGAGCTATTTATACAGGAGAACTTAGAGTAACAGTTCGTCACTATAAATGCAAAGAATGTGGTGAAATAATTAAAGTTGGTGCTTCGGAAAGCTTTAAAACCATAGAAGAATTGAAAGAAAAAGGTTGTATTAAATGTAAAAATCAAATATTTGATAGGTTGCCAGGTGATGCCAGCAACAGGGAAACAGTTGAGATTGATTAATTTTTTTAATGTGCCTAAGCTAAAATCCTATATAAAATAACAAGAAAACCTCATTGGTACTTTGTGTTATCAATGAGGTTGTTTTCTTGACATTTACCAATAATTGGATTACAATTTGTTTGATGAATATTTAAGCATTAGGGAGTGAAAAAAATATTATATATAACCTTTATGGTTATAATAAAAAGCTATTGTTGAAGTTCTTGCTCTTATTGAATCATATTGTGGGGAGGGCTAAACGTGAAATATCAGTTGAGAGGCTGTATACTTTTTTCTTTAGTTTTTTCAGTATTTTTGCTGTCAGCTTGTAAAGGGAAAAACATAGAAGAACCTAGCCTAAAAATAATGGCAGGAGATCAGGAAATTGAGGCAATCTACTATGGTAATGAAAATAATCAAACCCGTGAAGAAATAGAAAAAGGTCTAAAAAAGTATATGGAAGAAAAGTCATTTGAAGATATACCTTATGTAGCTTTAAATGAAAAAATAACAATAGAAACAAAAAATTTTAAAACAAAGGAATTCAAGGTATTTGATTATATATTAGCCAAAACAGGAGCAATACGTTATAATGACAAAGTAGTACAAACTTCAGTGGTTGAAGTAAAAGATGGTAAAGCTACCATTACTCTGCTTCCTAATCCTGCATCAATGTTAAGCTCTGATATTTCGGATTATGGACCGGGAAAAACCTTTCGAGGTTTTGTGATTCGTGCTGATATTGAAGACTCATCCTTTACTTTTGCGTTTATCTTGAGAGCAGATTCTAATATTTCTTTGACTAAGACATATTAAAGAATAATGTTGATTCTTTAAATAGATTTATACTATCATAATAAGGGGATATTATAGAAAAATATGACATGATTATGTCATATTTTTTATTATGATACTAAATTTGGGGGTAAAGATATGATAAATCTTTTATTAGTTGAGGACGATTTCGCATTGGCTATGGGAATTGAATATGCATTAAAGAGTGCAGGTTTTGGAATAGAAATTGCTAAAAGCATAAAGGCTGCAAAGGCTGCAATTTATAATAAAGAATTTGATTTAATACTTTTAGATGTAATGCTTCCAGATGGAAGTGGATATGAATTATGCAAAGAGATACGTAAAAACACACAAACACCAATAATATTTCTAACTGCCTGTGATGAGGAAGCAAATATTGTCATGGGGCTTGATTTGGGTGGAGATGACTACTTAACAAAGCCGGTTAGAATACGTGAGCTAGTATCAAGAATAAACGCTGTACTTAGAAGAAATTCCAATGCAGCAAAAGAGACAGTGAAAAGCAGTCTGATAAGTGATGACATTAAAGTAGATTTGTTAAAATGTAGAGTAATAAAGAATGATAAAGAAATAATTCTTACTGCTGTTGAGTACAAGCTATTGATTGCTTTTATGCAAAACAGTCAGCAGGTGCTGTCAAGGAGTCAGATTTTTGATATGCTGTGGGATATGCAGGGCGAATTTGTAGATGATAATACACTTTCAGTATACATAAGAAGATTAAGAGAAAAGCTTGAGGATAATATTAAGGAGCCTAAATATATCCTGACATTAAGGGGCTTAGGATATAAATGGATTATGGATGTTAGGAGTGAATGATATATGAGGGCATTATTTAGAAATACTGAGATTAAGAGATTCACCATAGGATTTATAGTACTACAGGCAATTATTATAGCTGTATTTCTGATGATTTTTAGTATTAAGGCAAATGAGCTGAAAAGGATATACATAAATCATAATATAGCTGTTGCAGGAAAAATATTAGAGGTTAATCCAGAGCTTGAAAAGGATATTGTAGGCTACTTTACAAAAGGTGTTGACAAAAGGGATATTGAAACAGGTACAAAAATACTAAGTAAATATGGATATACAGATAAGGCTGAACTGATACAAGACAGCCTGGTTTATTCAATCTTTAGTAAAACGGGTCTCCAATTCTGTTTATATATTGTATTGTTTGCAGGTATAGTATATTTGTTTTCAATTATAGAATTTAAAAATGTTTTCAACAGAATAAATACAATGTCAAGTGCTGCTGATGAGATAATAAAGGGTAACTACAATGTTGAAATTTCTGATTTTTGTGAAGGGGATATGTATATATTAGGGCATCAGCTTAATGAAATAACAAAAATAATTAAGAACAATATCGATGTTTTAAAAAAGGAAAAAACATTTCTTAAAAATATTATATCTGATATATCACATCAGCTTAAAACCCCACTTTCTTCACTTATTATGTTTAATGAATTGCTTTTAGATGATGTTATTGAAACAGAGGTTGATAAGAAAGCAATTATTGTTCAAAGCCATGACCAGTTAAATAGAATGGAATGGCTTATAGTAAATCTTTTAAAGCTTGCAAGAATAGAGTCGGGTACCATTGAGTTTAACATGAACAATAGTCCAGTTAGTACTACTATTGAAAAGGCTTTAGCACCTCTAAAACTTAAAGCTGAAGAAAAAAATCAAAAAATTAGTATAATATGCAATACGAATATACTTTTAAGACATGATTGCGATTGGACTGTTGAGGCAATAACGAATTTAGTAAAAAATTCAATTGAACATACTCCTATGGGCGGAACAATATCAATTGAGGTACAAGAAACGCCTTTATGTATTTCAATTGATGTTAAGGATGCTGGTGAAGGTATAAAAAAGGAAGATATACCAAGAGTTTTTGAGCGTTTTTATAAAGGAAGCAATTCACCAAATCCTAATAGTATTGGGATAGGACTGGCACTATGCAAGGCGATAGTTGAAGGGCAGGGCGGCAGCATAGGTGTAGACAGCAGGGAAAACGAAGGAGCGAGATTTAATATAGTGTTTTTAAAATGTACGATATAGTCTTACTAATTAGTAAGATTAAAATACACCTTATAGTAAGATTTGCAGGTTATGATAAAAACATAAGCAGTAATATAGGAGGGTTAGTGAATGGAGATACTAAAAACAGTTGATTTGTGTAAAAGCTATGGTAAGGGTGATACCAGAGTTGATGCACTTAAAAATGTGAATTTTACTATAAACCAGGGAGAGTTTGTGGCTATCGTTGGACCATCTGGCTCTGGTAAGAGTACACTGCTGCATTTGCTTGGTGGCGTAGATAAACCTACATCAGGTAAGGTGTTTATAGATGGAATAGATATCTATTCCTTGAATGAGAAGAAGCTTTCAATATTAAGAAGGCGAAAGGTTGGATTTGTATTTCAGTTTTATAATTTAATTCCGGTTTTAACAGCAGAGGAGAATATATTAATGCCACTGCTTCTGGATAACAAAAAAGAGGACAAGGAATATATTAATGAGCTTATGAACATACTTGGTATCAATGACAGACGAAACCACCTTCCATCAGAGCTATCCGGGGGACAGCAGCAGAGAGTATCCATTGGAAGAGCACTTGCATATAAGCCATCAATTATACTTGCAGATGAGCCTACTGGAAATCTTGACAGTAAAAACAGCAAGGAAATTATTGAGCTTTTGCGGGTGTCAGTTAAAAAATATCACCAAACACTTATAGTAATAACACATGATATGAACATAGCGATGCAGGCAGATAGGATACTCAGTATTGAGGATGGTATGATTGTTAAGGATGAGGTGGTGAGAGGATGAAGCATTATACTCAAATCACCAACAGATATATAAAAATTCAAAGGAAGAGGACAATTTTAACCATCATAGGAATAATAATGGCGGTGGCACTAATAAGTGGTGTAGGCACTATACTTTCTAGTTTTCGGGCTACTAGAATTGAAGACGCAAAAAGACGATATGGCAACTATGAAGTAGGCTTTACAAATGTTTCTGCTGATCAAATAGATCAAATAAGAAAGCATATGGATTTTAAGGATATATCAGTATCTAAAGCAGTGGGTATTGCAAAGATATATGAAACCCCAGAGAATAGGAGAGATAAGTATGCTCCTGTATATAGATATTTATCCCTTAATGCATATGATAAGGAGAGCATGGATAGGTTTTATGTTAAGCTTACAAGTGGAAGATACCCTAAAAATGAGAATGAAATTGCAATCAGCAAGGATGCTCTTATATTCATGGATAGGGGTATAAAGCTGGGAGATAAAATAAATCTTCCCTTTGGAAGTAGAATGGATAGGAAAACAGGGAAGGAATACACCTTTGAAGATATATATATTGAAGATGAAAAATTTATTGATAAATACGAGAAGGAATTCACAGTTGTAGGCTTCATTAACTCAGGTAGCTTTAGCAGCAGTTCAATAAGATTTAATGCAATCACATATTGGAATAATAGAAAGACTGATGATGATAACTATACAGTTTATATGAATGTAGTAAGCCCTAAGAATAAAAGAGAAATTGCACTTAATGCTGCAGAGAATTTTGGAATTAAAGAAGGGCAGGTGCTTATTAATGATAACCTTTTTAGATTGTATTTGCAGTCTAAGAATGTATCCTTAAATGACACCCTGACTCATATGGTAATGTTTATTATAACCCTAATAATGGTATGTACTATTGCAGTTATATACAACTCCTTTAATATATCAGTAATTGAAAGGATGTCGAAGTATGGCTTACTGCGCTCCATAGGGGCTACCCCGTATCAGATACGCAAGATAGTGTTTAAAGAAGCATTTTTAATGTCTATTATATCTATACCACTTGGACTACTATCGGGTATATATGCAATAAAAATAGTTGCTTCACTTTTAGGAAGTGTAAGTTTGCTTTCAGCCCAACCCTTTAAAGTGAGTGTAAACTCAGAGGTTTTGATAATAAGCACGGTTCTTGGAATAATAACAGTATTTTTATCAGCTCTGTTTCCAGCAATTATGGCAGGAAGAATAAGCCCTATGGAGGCTATTAGAAATTCTACAAATATTAAAAAAGAAAGGATAAGGCATGCAAGAGGAGGCAGAATATATAAGCTTCTGTTTAAAATAGAGGGCAAAATTGCATACTGCAATGTAAAAAGAAATAAAAAAAGATTTATACTCACTACCTTTTCACTGGTAATAAGCATAGTTATGTTTATAACCTTTAATAGTATTATGTCCTATGCAAGATTTGATGAGGAAAATGGAGTACCTAGATATTATGATGTATATTGCATGAAGCATTCAAGTAATGAAACAGAACAGCAGGAGTTTACTGCAGATGAGATAGATGATATTAAAAAATTTGATGGTATTGAAAAAATATATGCATATTCATCTTCACTTGTTTATTTGTCAGTACCAAAGCAAAAATTAAATACAGAGTATACTGATTTGATAAAAGAAGCATTTAATGATACCTATGAAGCTTATGATTCTGAAAATGTAATTGCTAATGGAAATCTGTGTTCATATAATGACAGTGCAATAGAATTATGTAATAGCCATTTGATTTCTGGAAAAATTGATAGAGCTGAACTTGATAATATGGGTGTAATAATTGTAAATAAGAATAAGGTTAGAATAAATAAAAAGCATGTTATAGCAGATCTCACAAGATATAAGGTAGGAGACGAAATAAAGATACCAAAGCTTCAGAATTATTCTAATGAAGAATTGTCTAAAAAGTTAGGACAAAAATCTAATGATATGGAATATCATACATTAAAGATAGTAGGAATACTTGATTTAGAACCATTAAATTACTCAAATCCAGAAAAGAGCATGGATTTAATTGTTACAGAAAATGTGTACAAAAAAATCATTCAAAAGAATTCATATAGTGGATTGATGCTAAAAACTAACGAAAAAACAGATAGGGATATGTTAGAAGAATATTTTTTTTCAAAACAAGGTGCAATAAGCTATAACGATATAAAGCAAAACACGGAGAATCGCAGACATCAGGATTTTGAAATGAGTGTATTTGTTTATGGCTTTATATCAGTAATAACGCTAATAGGAGCTATAAACATCATAAACACAATAAGCACAAATCTCCTTTTAAGGAGAAGAGAATTTGCAACTATAAAGGCGATAGGTGGTACACAAGCACAAATCAAAAATCTTGTATTATTGGAGGGAACACTGCATGGAGTTATTGCTTCGGTTATAGGAGGCATTATCGGGACATTATTAAGCTATTGGTTTAATAGATTAGCTTTAGGCAGCTTTGAAATGGCATTTGCCGTTCCCTGGAAGTCAATCTTTATTGCAACAACAGGGGCAATTTTAACTACATTACTAGCATCGTTTTTACCCCTTAGAAAAATTAATGAGCAAAATATTATTGATAACATCAGAATGGAAGAATAAAAAAATTACCAGGAATGTAGCAAGTAGAATTATCATGAGCTACTGCATTCCTGGTATTTTTATAATAGTCAATATTGCAGTGTAACCTAAATGAATTACGTCTAATATATTGAAACGATACTAAAGGTATCTAGCATCACGAATAGATTTTCTTACATTACAAAAGTGTAAGGCTGAAAGGGTATTTTGTAATGTAGTTAAATGGTTAAAATCCATTATAAATTATAAAATTATATTAAGATGAAGATAGAGAAGGGAGTTGGCAAAATGAAAAAAATTAGAAATGCAGCAGCGTTTATAACTGTCTTATTTATCATATTTACACTTGTCTATGGAGAATGGGTTAAAAATATATATAAAGTCGATGAAAACCTTATAGGAAGGATTTCTTCTACAAGTGAAAACTATACAAAGATGGATAAAATTCCTCAAAACCTTAAAAATGCAGTAGTTGTGGTTGAAGATAAAAGGTTCTATAAGCATTCAGGAGTGGATTTAATATCCATAGGAAGAGCTATTGTTGCAAATGTTAAGGAAGGAAGAATTAAAGAAGGTGGGAGTACCATAACACAGCAGCTAGCAAAGAATCTTTTCCTTTCAGGGGAAAGAACCTTTGAAAGAAAGTTCAAGGAAATGATACTTGCTTTAGAAATCGAAAGTAAATACTCAAAGGAAGAAATACTTGAAATGTACTTGAATGTGGTTTACTTTGGATCAGGAGCACATGGAGTTCAAAATGCAAGTAGGGTTTACTTTGATAAAAATGTTTGGGAACTTTCCCTTGGTGAATGTGCAATGCTGGCAGGACTACCTCAGGCACCAAGTGCATACAACCCCAAAAAGTATTATGATAGGGCAAAAATAAGGCAGGGAGTAGTGTTAAATCTTATGGAAGAGAACGGTTTTATTAAAGAAAATAAGAAGCTTGAAGCTAAAAAAGCAGTGTTGCAATAGGTACTAAGTGTCAGGCAGGTGGCAAGTTGAACATTCTTGGGTTTATCCAAGAGTATCCAACCTGTCACCTGATTGACATTTTTATTTCTTCAATACTTTTTCATATTCAACTCTATAGGCATTAAATCCAAACTTCTCATGGAGCCCCATAGAGGCTTTATTTTCAAAGCCTGTACCAGAACGAAGAAGGTTGGCACCTAGCTTTATTGCACTTTCCTCTGCGTATTTTAGCAGATAAAGACCTAAACCTTGTCCTCTAAATTTAGGGACAACATATATTTCGTTTATTTCAGATATTATAATTTCATAAGCTTTTATATCGATAAAAGTTCCCCATAAATAACCGATAGTATTTCCAGTTTCATCTTCTATTATTTCTGCTATGGTCCTTTCATCCTCCATGCTTTTCTTTAGTGCATTTAAGAATTCATCAATTTGGGAATTAAGACTCATCCACCTACTTCTGTATTTTTCATATCCAACAGCTTGTTCCCATTTTGAATCACATTCATAATTTATCTGACAGTGAAATTCCAGAAGTAAATCTCTATCAGCATCAATGTTGATTTTTCTATGTTTAAACAAATTAAATCCTCCTCATGTCATTTAATGCCTTTAAGCCGCTTCCAAGGGTTTCTCCCCAGCCAAGGTAATCGTGTCCAGAAGGAAAGGTTTCGAAAAATACATTGTATCCCTTTGAAAGAAGTAAATTACGCATATTTCCTATAACCTCAGCCATTATTGGTTCTGAATCATAGGGCCTGTCCTCAAGAAGCCCAACATTTAGGTAAAAGTTCAATGGAAGCTTTGGAGATTTTTCATATTCCTTTGTAAGCCATTCAGATTCCCACCAGTAAGAGCCAGATTGAGAAAGGACATTTCCGAATATATTAGGATAGGTTAGTCCCATAAAGCTTGCAAAAAGACCTCCAAGGCTTAGACCACCTATTGTTGTATTCTCTGGGCTTGATGTAATATTATAGTTTTCCCTGATCCACGGCATAACCTCTAAAGCAATAAAATCAGCAAAGTTTTTATTACATGTTAAGTTTTCAAACCTATCAAATGCACAATCTATGAAAACACAGACAGACTCAGGTATTGATTTGGAATTGATTAAGTTATCAAGAACTGTTCTAGAAGAAAGATCAGTTACATAATCAAATCCATCAGTAAGAACAATTAGGTTATATGGTTTTGAGTTTGTATTATAATTATAGGGTGTATATGCCCATATCCTTGGGTCTTTTTTAAGTCGGCTGCTTTTAAAACGGTGAAGCTGCATATCTCCTGTTTTGTTTGAAGTGTGAGGTTTTGTCCAATAATGTTTTGGACAGTTAAAAAGCTCTACAAGAGAGTAGGTACATTCTTCGCTTTCTGGATCTTCATCATCCTTTTGAAAAAATATTTTATTTTGATTTAGTGAATCAAGTATAAGGTTTTTATTTCTCTTTTTATAATCATCATCTAGAGCATCATTGACAGAGAAGCTATACTTAAATTTTATATCGTTTCTAACTTTATAGGTTTTATACCACAAATCAGTTCCATCAATTCTTTCCATTAGGTTTTCCGTTATCCTGTAGCTTGGAAATGCCCCATATATACCAACATTCTTTGTATCCTTATCACTTACATATAGGAAGGTAATTAATATATTCTTATCATCACCTTCTATTTTTTCAATCAATGGTGCACCTGCCTTTTCTATTTCCTTTAGAAAAGCATTTGTTTCATTTTTACCAGAGACTTTTATTTGTTCTTTTAATCTTTCTATTCTTGGACTTGTTATATGATTTAAATTCATATTAGTATAGCCTCCCTAACTTTAGCTACTTTTTATTTTCCTTTAATTCCTTTTCAACTTGCTTTCTCACTCTACCAAAAGATATGTTCTTGTCCTCTCCCCCGAGGGTTAAAAATGCTTTCGCCAAATCCTCAGTTGTAGGTTCAAGTACATGCATGAATTTGTTATAGGCAAACTGGAACTTAGGGTCATTCTCATCCTCTCCAAAGGTTGTATATACAAGTTCCTCAATCATCTGATCCATGTCCCAGAGCTTAAGATGAAGCAACTCGTGTATTATTAAAGCTTCAAGGTTTTCCTGTTTTGGGTTAAAACCGTTTATCATTAATACTGCTTTTTTATCATCGGCATCTATCTTAATATCTCCGGACTTCCTCCATTCTGTGTCTACAATATGTATTACTATATCCCAATCCCGCAGCCGTAAAATGTCCTGCCATTTCTTTAAAAATCTTTCGCATTCGTTTATTTCAACCTTTATCATACTAATTTCCTTCTTTCTTAAACTTAATCTTTAACATTAATATTTCTTAAACCTAAAGCCTAACAGTTCAACTTCTTCGTCCTTATCAAGGGATTTTTTATAGTTTTTTCTAAGTTCAATCATATTTAAATGGTCAAAGCCGCAGTCCTGATAAAACTTAATTGCACTTGTGTTCCTGGGAATGACATTTACAAACATGCTTACAATTCCCATGCTTTCCATGAGTTCATCAAGCTTTTTAAAGGCTGCTCGTCCAACTCCCATGGAACGGAAATCTTCTTTTATAAATAAATCCTCAAGCCATGCAACATCCTGTCCCCCAAATCTAAGATAGAAAAAACCACAAAGCTTGTCTTCGTAGAATACATGATATATTTTGCCTTCAGCACACCATTCCTTTATTGTTTCCATGGACTCTTCATCTGTTTGCCAGTATTCCTTTGGTGCATTTGTAAGCTTTCTATGATAATTCATAAGCTCTGTAAGCATTTTGGATGTATCTATAAAAAGTTCATCAACATATTCTTTTATTTCAATATTCATAAAATATTCCTCCAGATATTTAAAAAATTATTTGGTTTGGAGAATTTCATTAATAGTATCTTTTTAATCACTTCCTATTAAAATTAATAAATGCCATACGTATAGAACGAATGGCACTAAATAGCTTTTATATATAGCGTTATAAATAATAATGACAGAGTATTAATAGCCAATCATTCTTACGAAGCATAGTAATATAAAATGTTTTGAAATTTAACTTATAGATTAATAATGCTTTATAAGAATACTCTGCTTTTTAATCACTCCCTTGCTTTATTATTTCCATTGTAGGATTTATATTACAAAGTGTCAATAAATTTCATGGGGTACAGGAAGTTTTAGTCGTATTAGGTAAAATGTGAACAAAGTGTGAAAAAATTATTTGCAATTATAGAAAAGTATGGTATAATTATTACAAAAGTAACAAATATGTAAATTAGAATTAAAAGTAGAAAATAAATATATTACTAATAGTTAAATATAATTACACTTGATTTAAACATCCTGCATATAATTTCAAATAATACCTGCCTTTATAATCATGCATTTTAGGATAATGTATCAATTTAAAATACATTACTCATAGAAATCATATTTAATTACTGCTCATAAGAAATTACAAATTACAATCTGCTAGTTTCAATTAAACATAATTTTGTGTACAGCTTTTGTAAAAGCGAATTTAAAGATTTTGCAAAATGATATTGCATTCATAATTTATCCGCTGTTTTATATTAATCAGCTAATAGCTGCGAAATGCAGTTATTATAAAAAAATATAAAATTTAAAGGGGGATTAGATTTATGAAGACAAGAAAGTTTCTTGCAATCACATTTGCGCTAGTTATGGTATTTTCATTTGGACTAGCTGGTTGTGGTGAGAAGAAAGAAACAGTCGATGCAGAACAATTTTTAAGTGTACCTATGAATAATCCAAGGACATTTGATTGGCAGAAGGCAACAGATGCAAGCTCAACTGAAACAATTATAAAGGTTATGGATGGACTCACAAGACTTGTAAATGATGGAACCGTTGATAAGGTTGAACCAGCTATAGCAGAGACCTGGGAAACATCTGAGGATGGTAAGGTTTGGACATTCCATTTGAGAGATGCAAAATGGACTGATGGGCAGCCTGTTACAGCGCAACACTTTGTTGATGGATGGATAAGGCTTCTTGATCCTGAAAAAGCATTTGATTATGCATCATTCATATTTGATATTGTTGGAGCACAGGAATTCAATGCTGGAAAAGGCAAGGCAGAAAATGTAGGAGTCAAAGCAGTTGATGAAAAGACACTTGAGGTTACTTTAAAGTCACCAGTTCCATACTTTATTCAGCTTACTACATTTAAGAATCTTTATCCTGTAAGAAAGGACATAATTGAAAAGGCAGGAGAAAAGTATGGAGTAGATCCTTTAGAGATGGTATTTAATGGACCTTTTCAAATTAAGGAATATACAAAGAGTTCGAAAATAGTATTTGAAAAGAACCCCACATACTGGGATGCGGATAAGGTTAAGCTTCAGAAGATAGATGTAATATATGTTGAAGAAGAGGCCTCAAGACACCAGATGTTCCAGGCAAAACAGCTTGATATAGTAGGTGCAAGAGGAGATTACGCTAAAAAATATAATGATATGGCTAAAAACGGTCAACTTGATAAGACAGTTACCTATGAACCTTCAACATTGTATGCAATATATAACTGTCAAAGTGGAGGCTCAAGTAAGATATTCCTTAATCCAAAGGTAAGATTAGCATTCTCACTTGCTCTTGATAGAGAGGATTATGTTAATAATATAAGGAAAAGAGGATTTGTTGGATATGGTCTTGTACCTCCAACACTTATGATTGGTGAAAAGGAATACAGAAAGGAAGTTCCAGAGCCATTCAAGGAATTAGTTGATAAAAAAACAGATGTTAAGGCTTTATTCCAAGAGGGACTAAAGGAACTTGGTATGGATCCAAACAAACAGTATACAGTAAAATACCTTGATAGCGGCACAAGTGCTGCAGACAAGATATACCAGGAATGGTTTAAGAACCAGTGGGAGTCAAAGCTTAATGTTAAGGTTGAACTTGATGTATGTGCTGATGAACCACAATACTGGGAAAGAGTTGACAACATGGAATATGACATTTGTACGTATTTCTGGATAGGTGACTTCAATGACCCAGAAACATTCTTTAATCTATTTACAACTGGAAACTCCAATAATCCAGGAAAATGGACAAGTAAAGAGTATGATGAACTTTATAAAAAATCAAAGGCTACTGCAGACAACAATGAAAGACTTGAATCCTTCAGACAGATGGAGAAAATACTCCTTGTTGATCAGTGTGCTATAGGGCCAATATGTTATGGAGATAAGAGTTCATACAGACATCCGTATGTAAAAGGAATAATGTACACAATGTTTGGTGAGACAGATTTTAAGTATGCATATACAGAAGGCAGAGAAAAATAAAAATAGCTTTTTTGGTGACTTTTTATAAGGATGTATTTCAATTTAAAAAAAGGTGCAGCATTTACAGTGCTGCACCTTTTTTTAAAATGCATTATCGTCTTTTCCTATAGAACATGAGTGACATGTTGTATGAGATTATAAGAATAATGAAGCTCACAATAAAACCAATTATTATAAAAATGTTTTGATTTGATAATGCAAAATTAACTAACTTCGGCAGTTTACTGGAAAATGAGGGTAGTACAACCAATAACATCATCGGAACAAATGGTATAAGTGACAAGAATCTTGCTTTCATATATCCCATTTTAAAAAAGAGGGGCATCTGTACTCCAACGATTATTGAGAAAATCAAAAATGATACGCTGATTCCCAACAAAAGTTCCTGCATATGTATAGGCTTACTTTTGAAAAATGTAATACCAAATGAAAGCAGGATAACCCCAATAATAGCCAGAACATAGGTTAATAAAATAAAAATATATCGCCCCAAAACGATGTCTTTTAGCCTTACTGAAAGAGTACCATATAAGCGCGATAGATTGTTTTTCTCTTCTATGGCAAAAAGATTTGAAGCCATTGCTGCTATAAACCAAGAGCAGGTAATACATAGTACTGCTGCAGATGTGTTCATATTTGAAAAAAGAATCACAAAAAAGACTAAAAGCAAATACATACTTAAATATGGTTTCATTGTGAAAGTATCCAATTTTGTAATTTTTAGTGCACCTTTCATTATCTCACACCTTTCTTACTAACATATATAACAATATCATCAATTGTAGCAGCATCAATCACGTAATCTTTATATTGAGCTGTATCCTTTGTTCGAATTAATCCCTCAAACCCCATATTTGTTTTGCGTAGACCAATAATTTTTTCTTCGAGGGATGCTGTTAAATCCTTTGTTTTTCCTTTAATTAAGCGAAAATCTTCTAATAAATCTTCCAAGCTGCCAGTATAGAAAAGCTCACCTTGATTTATAAAGGTGATGTAGTCTGCAATTTTCTCTAAATCAGCAGTAATATGAGTAGAGAATAGTACACTTCTTTCTCCATCTTTTATGTATTCTTGCAATATTTCTAAAAGCTCATCACGAGTTACTGGATCAAGTCCGCTGGTTGGTTCATCAAGAATTAGCAATTTAGCATTATGTGAGAAGGCGCATGCAAGCATAAGCTTCATTTGCATTCCTCGTGACAATTCACTTATTTTTTTATTCCAAGGCAGGTTAAAGCGTGTTACCATCTCTTCAAAGACATCATGCTTCCAATCATCATAAAAAATGGATACAGCTTTTTCTGTATCTTTTACTTTCCAGCTATCTACATAAAAAATACTATCAAAAACTGCCCCAACATTTTGCTTGATGTAATTTTCTTTCTTTACATTGTCCATATCGAAAACTAAAATCTCGCCAGCATTCCTTTCAAGCATGTTGAGAATTAGTTTTATTGTCGTTGTCTTTCCTGCTCCATTTGGACCGATTAGCCCCATGATGTATCCCGTTGGTAAAGTAAAGCTGATATCTTTTAGAGTGAATCCGGGAAAACATTTGCTAACTCCTTTTAGCTTCAAACAATTATCCATCAATTTCCACCTCCAACAATAGTCTTAAAAGGTTAATAATTTCATCATCTGTCATTGATGCTCTGTGTGCTGCTTGTATTGCATTATTAAGATTGAGTTCCACTTCCTGTATCAAGTGCTCACGTATAAGTTCAGAACTGCTTGACATAGTAAAAAAGCCTTTGCCATGGCGACTTGCTATAAAGCCTTCCTGCTCAAGTTCATTGTAAGCCCTGGTGGTAGTAAGCACACTAATTTTTAAATCTCGCGCTAATTGCCTAAGTGAGGGGAGCATTTCGTTTTCTCCCAGTTCACCTGAAAGAATTTGAGCTTTTATTTGCTCCTTAATTTGCTCATAAATCGGCAGATTAGAGCTATTTGAGATAACTATATTCAAATTATCACCCCTCTAACTGTACTTCTCCCTACAAGTACAGTATAAACAGTTTACAAGCTAATGTCAAGATAAGGAAAGCGAAGCACTCATAAAATTTTTATGAGTATATTATTAGCCTTATTTATAGGCAAAAATCTAGATATTCCAATGGATATGACCAATTTAATTTATATAAAAGTTAAAATAGTAGTCGAAAAATGAAGATGAAAAAAAATAGAATTAAGCGGATTTTGGTGTACAATAGTAAGGTAGGATAATTAAATATATCCCTATTTGATACAAAAAATTAATATATTTTCTTAACCGTTGGTACAGGTGAGTTATACATAAATGGATAATTTTTTTTAAAGTAACTAATATTTAATATTGGACAAAGGTCCATACAGTATATATAATAATTTTCGATAATATAAAAAGAGTGGATTTTTTATATCAAATTGGGGTTTACTTTTTTGCAGGCATTCTGAAATATCTTCGATATAAAGAAAAGCCCGTAATATACAAAAGGAATATAAAAGGAGTGCATTGAATGTTTACACAGATTAAAAAAAGAGATGGAAGAATTGTGAATTTTAGCAAGGATAAGATTTCAAGAGCGATTTTCCTTGCAGCTCAGGGTGTGGGTGGCTCAGATTTTGAAAGATCAGAAATGTTGGCAGATAAGGTCTTAAACTTTATGGCAAACAGCATGCCTACAAATGAAATACCTGATGTTGAGTTCGTACAGGACTGTGTTGAAAAAATTCTAATAGAAAATGGGCATGCACGTACTGCAAAGGCATATATACTCCATAGAAATAAAAGAACAAGATACAGAGAGACAAAAACAGAATTGATGGATGTTGTTAGAGAGATACTTGTTGAGACAAGCAGAGAGAATGCTAACATAGGAAACTCTCCATCTGCAAAGATGCTTCAAATAGCATCTGCTGCCAGTAAGGAATATTACTTAAATAAGGTTATACCACAGGATATGGCAAAGGCTCACAGAAATTGTGACATACATATTCATGACTTAGACTTTTATGGCAAAACACTAAACTGCCTTCAGATAGATTTAACAAACCTTTTAGAAAATGGATTTAACACTGGATATGGTTTTATAAGACCTCCAAAGAGAATAGCTTCTGCAACTGCTCAGGCAGCCATAATACTTCAAAGCAACCAGAATGATATGTTCGGAGGCCAGAGCTTCCCTGCATTTGACAAGACAATGGCTGATGTTATAAGAAAGCTTTCTGTTAAGCCAACCTATGAGGAGGTATTCCAGGCAATGGAGGCTCTTGTATACAATCTGAACAGCATGCATTCAAGAGCAGGAGCACAGGTTCCATTTAGCAGCATAAACCTTGGAACAGATACCTCAGAAGAAGGAAGAATGGTTATAAAGGCTATGCTTGAAACCTTTGACAGGGGGCTTGGAAATGGAGAAAGCCCAATATTCCCTAATTTAGTATTCAGAATTAAAAAGGGAATGAACTTTGAAAAGGAAGATCCTAACTATGATCTATTCAGATTTGCACTTAAGGTTTCTGGGCATAGAATGAACCCAACCTTTAGCTTTATGGATTCAAGCTTCAATGAAAAGTATGGAGATGAGGTTTCATACATGGGCTGCAGAACAAGAACAATTGCAAACCGCTGTGGCGAAGAGGTGTCTGCAGGAAGAGGAAATATTGCACCTATTACAATAAATCTTCCAAGACTTGCTCTAAAAGCAGGAAAGGGCAATGTAGGGGACTTCTATATGGAACTTGATAATATACTAGATTTAAGTAAAAGACAGCTTCTCCATAGATTTGAGGTTATTGCAAATCTTAAGGTTAAGGATTTGCCATTCCTAATGGGACAAAAGATTTATATGGGATCAGAAAATCTTAAGGCGGATGACTGCATAAGAGAGGCAATTAAAAATGGTACACTTGGAATTGGATTTATAGGACTTGCAGAAACATTAAAGGCTTTAACAGGAAAGCATCATGGCGAATCAAAAGAGTCGCAAAAGCTTGGTTATGAAATTATAAAATATATAAGAGATTACTGTGATAAGACTGGAGAGGAAACAGGATTAAACTTTGTATGCTATGCAACTCCTGCAGAGGGAACATCAGGAAGGTTCGTTCCAGTTGATAGAAAGGTATTTGGAGAGATTGAAGGAGTAACTGATAAGGCATTCTATACAAACTCCTACCATGTACCTGTTGAATATGAAATAAGCATGTTTGATAAAATTGAGATAGAGGGAAGGTACCACAGCCTATGCAACGGAGGACACATATCCTATGTGGAACTTCCGTCATCCCTTGAACATAATGTAGATGCATTTGAAAATATATTAAGATGGATGTCAAAGTGCGATATGGGATATGTAGGGGTAAACTTCCCAATTGATGAGTGCAGAGCATGTGGACATGCTGGAATAATAGATGACGATGGATGTCCAGAATGTGGCTCAACAGATATTAGAAGAATAAGAAGAATAACAGGTTATCTTTCAACTGTCGATAGATTTAATGATGCAAAGAGAACAGAACTATCCATGAGAGTAAAGCACTGTTAAATATAAGATTTTAAACCCCTGCCACTATGTGCAGGGGTTGCCTGTCTTATAACAATTTTAAATAAATTTCTCGTAAATGTTTAGGTTATATATAACGCAATAAAGATTCTACATTAAGGCATTTATTGCATTATATGAATTTCAGGAAATATATCGCATAAATGATTTTTAAAAATGTAAAATCATTTATGCGATATATATAGAAAAAAGAAGAACCATTATAGAATAACGGGTAAGGTGATAATATGAAGGTTAGAATTGCAGGGTGCGCAAAGGAAAGTGTAGTTGATGGTCCAGGAATAAGATATGTGGTATTTGCACAGGGATGTGCTCATAACTGCCCTGAATGTCACAACAGTGAAACCCATGATTTTAAGGGTGGAGTTGAAGTTGAAGTTGATGATTTACTTGAAGATATACATAAGAGAAAGTATATTGATGGAGTAACCTTTAGCGGAGGGGATCCATTTTATCAGCCAAAGGAATTTGCATACATGGCTGAAGAGTTAAAAAAAGACGGTATTAATGTAATGGCCTATACAGGATTTTTATTTGAGGATTTAGTTAAGGATGAAAAAATGAAAAAACTTCTTCAAAATGTTGATACCCTTATGGATGGGCCTTTTATAAAGGAAAACAAAACATTTAAAATGCCATTCAGAGGTTCAAGCAACCAGAGGATGATAGATGTTAAAAGGACTCTTGAAGCAAAGAAAATGTTTATAATTAAATAAGTATACTATATATGCTGCATTAAAATTCTTATATTTTGTCTTTAAAACAGCCCTGCTATATTGGTTTGACCTTAGGATGTTTGTGAAGATGAAATGTAGTAGAATTTTTTCAACATATATTGAAGTTAAAGTTAAAGATTAACTTTATAATACAAATACTAGATATGGAAAGTGGCAAGTTGGATAACGCTGGTTATCCAACTTGCCATTATCTATTTGACTTGTATTATTTGTACAGTCTCTTTTATTGCAAACTACGTAGCTTATTAACTTCCTCATCAATTTTCTTTTTATCTATTCTTTCAAAGAGTATATCCAATTTCTTAAGGACAGTATCAGGCTTAACATTTATATATTCCCATTTTCCTGCATCAATGCCTAAGAATCCTCTTATCTTCTCACAGGCAAAGGGGATGAATGGTGAGAGCAGGTTTGAAAGGTTTGCTATAATCTGAACACAATTAAACAAGGTATTGCTGCACTTTTCTCTATCATTTTTCACTGCTATCCAGGGTTCCTCAGTATCAAAGTATTTATTAGCCTTCCTTATAAACGCAAATATATCTTCCAGCGCATATTTAAAATCTCCATTTTCTATCTTTCTTTCTGTCTCAGAGTACAGCTCTTTAAGTTCATTTTGTATTTCACAGGAGACATTTCCCTGTGGCACTTTCCCTTTAAAGCTTTTTTGAATAAAAACAAGGCTTCTATTAACAAAGTTCCCAAAGGCGCCAAGAAGTTCACCGTTATTGCTGTTAATAAACTCCCTCCAGGAGAAATCTGCATCCCTCTTCTCAGGTCCGTTTATTGTAAGGAAGTATCTTATGGAATCTGGATTATAATCTCTTACTATATCAGGAACCCATACTGCCCAGTTTCTGCTTGTAGAAAGCTTTTGACCTTCTATTGTGAGGTATTCGCTTGATATTACCCTATCAGGAAGGTGAAGCCCTGAGACGCCAAGAAGTATGGCAGGTAGTATTAAGGTATGAAAGGGGATGTTGTCCTTTCCATGTACATAGTAGGATAATACATCACCTTTTTTCCAGAAATCCTCCCAATTACCGTTGGTTTCAAGAGCCCATCTTTTACTTGCTGAAAGGTATCCGCACACAGCCTCTATCCATACATATATCTTTTTACCCTCAAATCCATCAACAGGTACATCTATTCCCCAGGGCAAGTCTCTTGTTGCAGTTCTGTCCTTTAATCCTTCCTTAAGATATCTTTTTGAAAGATTAACTGCATTATCCCTCCAGCCTCTTGATGTATCAATGTAATCTTCAATCTCCTTTTGGAACTTGGAAAGAGCAAAGAAAAAGTGTTTTGTTTCTCTTTCGATAGGTGCTCCACCACATATTTTGCACTTTTTATCTATAAGGTCACTTGGATCTAAAAGGTTTGAGCAGTAATCACATTGATCTCCCCTGGCAGGTTTTCCGCAATGTGGGCAGGTTCCTTCAACATATCTGTCAGGCAAGAATTGATTACAGCTTTCACAAAAAGTTTGGTTTAAGGATTTTTCATATATATAGCCCTTTTGGAGAAGTATTTTAAATATCTCCTGCACTGTGTCACGATGAAAATCACTATCTGTCCTGCTGTAGCAATCATAGGAAAAGCCAAGAGCTTTAAAGCATTCATCAAACTCCTTATGATATCTGTCTGTTATGGCCCTTGGGTTAACCCCTTCCTGAATTGCACGTATGGATATTGGTGTCCCATGACAATCACTCCCTGACACATAGAGAACATCATCCCCTTTTAATCTGAAGTACCTTGCAAGAATATCTCCTGACAAAAGTCCTGCAATGTGACCAAGATGCAGAGAACCATTTGCATAGGGCCAAGCCCCTCCAATAAATACCTTCATACTATCAATCTCCTTTTTAAATTATTGTTTTGTTAATAATTTAAGAGGTTAGTAGAGTATATCTATACAGTCTTTATAAGAAATTTGGGTAAAATAAAAAGCCTTCATCCCTAAAAGGGACGAAAGCTAACTTCCGTGGTACCACCCAAATTCATTAATATCAATGGATACTAACCTCTTCAAGTACGGCATATTATATGCTTATACTCTAGCACTATAACGGGTGCGTGAGTTCCCGGCAAAGCCTACTTACAAATGATTTCAGCCTGCAGCTTGGGGACCATGTTCGAAAAACTGTTCTTTGCTCCTTTTCAGCTGCCGGAGCTCTCTTTAAAAAAACAAATTCTTCTACTCTTTCCCTTCATCGCTTTTGGATATTTGTATTACATTATATTCCTTCAATCGGGTAAAGTCAAGCAATTAGCAGAGGTGACAGGCACTTGAGTTATGAGTTATTTATGAAAGATGGGCATTGAAAGATAGTTTTTTAAAAATAACTCATAACTCAAGAGCCTGTCACCTAGGAACAGTACTACATACTTAGAACTTTTACACTCTCGTTATCCATGAATTTATCATAAACTCATCCTTTTTAGCCTTCTTATTGTATGCTAAAAATGGTATATATAGTAGAGTAAAAAAGGCAAACATAAATGCAACCATTATAGGTACATAATATGGATATACAGGAAGCATATCCAATGGAGAGGATGTAAGAGGCTTTTCTCTGAGGTATGAATAGTTTCCTTTAACTATATAATTCAAACCTCCAACGATGAAAAGATATACAAAGCTCCACCTGAATGTTCTTTTAAGAGAATTCCAGTCTGGAATAAATCTATAGGCAAACATCATAAAGAAAAGAGATACTATGATTCCACCATGTCCTACAAAAAACTGAAGATACATGATATGAGGAAATCCAAACCCGGAGGTATCTGGATTTAAAAGTGCAATAACTGCTCCCCCCATTCCCCAAAAATATGCAATATCAAACAGCTCTCTTTTTCCTGTTATAGTCATAAATATACACAATATTGCGGATAACCTGCAAAGATAAAGCGGCAGTGATTCTCCAACTGTAAAATTACCACTATCAACATACCATGCAAAGAGCAGAGTCTGCTGAAGTGTAAGGGTTGCACTAAGAATGATTCCAATAGCTTTTTTTATTTTTTTCTCCCTAATATAATTCCTTCCTAAATACATTACTACTATTAAAGATACAATTATCAATAATGCTATCACATGCCCCGTTGAATACAGCTTAAACTGAGTTGTATCTGCTTTTGCTCTCCAAAATAAGTCATATAAGTTCAAGAAAATCCCCCTTCCATGTTATTAGGTAAATATATTATATCATAGTGGAATATGTCGAAGTAAGGAGAAAACATGGAGATTTACTCCTTGGGTTTTGGTGTCATATATATTGACAGTATATACAAAAGGTTTATAATATAACGTAATACTATGCATAGTTTGAATAATGTGTAAAAAATGCGATGAAGAGGAAGAGTAGAAGGAATATATGATTACAGAGAGCCGATGATGGTGGAAATTCGGTATTTGAATCCTTTGAAGGAAGCCTTGGAGTACGGACCGAAAATTTTGAGTAGGTGCTGCGTTTACCTTGACGTTATACAGGGAGTGCTATGAAACAAGTGTTCATGTCATGATAAGAGGATATAGATAATCTGTATCAAATTGGGTGGTACCGCGGAAGACAGCCTTTCGTCCTATATGGATGAAGGGCTTTAATTATTTTTTGAAAGGTGGTTTTAAAATGGATGGAAAAATCATTGCAGATTTGCTTTTGCCCAATATAAAGAATACTCCTGACTATTATGAAGGACTTTACCCAGAAAGGAATCTTCCTGAAGGGGCAGTTGTTACAAGGTTTGCTCCAAGCCCTACAGGATTTCTTCACCTTGGAGGATTATATATATCAATAGTGTATGAAAGGCTTGCTCACCAGAGTGGAGGAGTGTTTTGTCTAAGAATTGAGGATACGGATAGAAAAAGGGAAGTAAAGGGTGGAGTAGAAGAGATAATAAGGGCATTAAATGTTTACGATATTAACTTTGATGAGGGAATGAGACTTGATGGAAATGAAGTTGGAGATTATGGCCCATATAAACAAAGTGACAGGGAAATCATATATAAGACCTATGTAAAGAATTTAATTGAAAGAGGTCTTGCATATCCATGCTTCTGCAGTGAGGATGAGCTTGAAGGCATAAGAAGCATCCAACAGGAGAACAAGGAACTGCCTGGCTATTATGGAAAATGGGCAAAATGCAGGGATATGTCCCTTGATGAAATAAAGGAAAACTTAGAAAATGGAAAGAAGTATGTAATACGCTTTAGGTCCCCTGGCAATCCTGATAAGAAAATAATGTGCAGGGATTTAATAAAAGGGAATATTGAAATGCCGGAGAATATACAAGATATTGTTATATTAAAGACGGATGGGCTTCCAACCTATCATTTTGCACATGCTGTGGATGATCACCTTATGAGAACAACCCATGTTATAAGAGCTGATGAGTGGCTGCCGTCACTTCCTCTGCACATACAGCTTTTTAATACACTTGGGTTTAAAGTACCTAAGTTTGCTCATATTTCTCCACTTATGAAGCTGGATGGGAATTCAAAAAGAAAGTTAAGTAAAAGGAAGGACCCGGAAGTATCCTTTATCTTTTACGATGAGGAAGGCTATCCATCAATATGTGTTATAGATTATCTGTTAAGCATTATAAATTCCAACTATGAGGATTGGAGAAGAAATAATCCAGATAAGCATTATAAGGAATTCAAGCTAGAGCTTAAAAGAATGAGTCCAAGTGGTGCGATTTTTGATGTTAAAAAGCTTGATGATGTAAGTAAAAATATGATATTTATTTTCAAGCAGAAGACGGCATACGAGATGTACCTAAATTGGACAAAAAAATATGAAAAGCAGATGGCTGAGCTTCTAAAGAAGGATAAGGATTATGCAATTAAGATATTCAGTATAGAAAGAGGAATAAAGAAACCAAGAAAGGATTTTTCAAAGTGGAAGGAAGTTAGACAATACATTGGATATTTCTATGATGATATATACTATATGAATGATACTGATGCTTTGATTGTAAAGGATATAATGGAGCCTCAAAATACTCTGCAGATACTAGAGGAATACTTAAAGATATATAACCCTGAGGATGATAATGAAACCTGGTTTAACAGAATCAGGGACATAGCGGAGAAGCTTGGATATGCAGGAGACATGAAGGAGTATAAGAAAAATCCAGAGAATTTTAAAGGTAATGTCTCAGATGTAGCAATGGTGATAAGAGCTGCCGTTACAAATAGAACTGCAACATTTGATCTGTATCAGATAATGAAGCTTTTAGGTAAGGACAGGGTTATAAAAAGACTTCAATTTGCAATTGAAAATACAAAAAAGTGATTTAATAGGGGGGGAAGGCATGAAAAAGTTTGAATTACCAAAGGAAATAAAAAAACAGCTTATTGATGATATAAAGGGCTTCTTCTATGATAGAAAGGATGAAGAGATAAGCGATTTTTTTGCAGAATCACTGGTTGAATTTATGATAGAAAAAGCAAGCCCCATAATATACAATCAGGCAATAGATGATGCCTATACTTTTATGAGGGACAAAATTGAGGATATATATTCTCTGGAAAAAAGGGAGAGATAGGAAACTATATCTGATGAATAGAAAAATGTAGAAGCGTATATGCAATATATATATGCTTCTACATTTTTAAAATCTTATGCTGAAAGAAAGTAGCTATTCCCCTTGATTTTAGCAGTATACATGGCTTTATCTGCCTTGAATATAAGTTCATCAATATTATCACCGCTGCAGGGGAAAAAGCTTATGCCTATGCTTAAGGATATTTTTATTTCTGTTCCATTACAATTTATAGTTTTGTTGCTTGAATTAAGTATTCTTGAAGCTATTGTCTCACTATTAGAATAACTATTAATATGGGGCAGCAATACTAGAAATTCATCTCCGCCGAATCTGGCAACTATGTCGCTTTCTCTTATGGAGCTTTTCAATATCTTAGAAGCCTCAATAATAACGTTATCGCCTATTTTATGACCATAGGTATCGTTGATTCCTTTAAACTTATCTATATCAATAAACATCATTCCTAATAAATCATTGTTTCTTTTTGCATTGGCTAGAAATTTTTCTGCGATCTCATAAAATAATGTTCTGTTTGCCAAGCCTGTTAAACTGTCGTAATAAGCTAATTTCTTAATAACTTGTTCTTTTTCTTTCAATTCTTTATTTAATAGAGATAGCTCATCAATATATCCTTTTAGCTGATTAATACGAGCAAATTGATTTGTGACATCAGTGAACTCTAAAAGTAAATACCTTGAGCCATCCTTTTCAGATCTGCTTATCTTTAAGTTTAAATCCTGAGTGTCATTAAGTAATTTCTTATGCATAGCAGCGGAGAAGAAGAATTTATAACCATTGTTTAAAACGTCGTAAATCGATTTGCTAAAGTAGGTCTTATTTAGAGAAGGTAAAATAGTATATATATTACTATTAATAGCTTGTTCCTTACTTATTCCAGTTATTTGTTCCATATAATTGTTCCATAGACAAATCTCTAATTTCTCATTTAAGACAACTATACCTTCGTTGATATTGCTTAATACATCATATAAAACTCTATCCATACAACTCATCTTCTATCTTATTAATTTTATTTATTAACTCATTTAGTGATTCTAAAGTTAGATTAATAATTATAGCACCTGCTATTTCTATATCATCAATGTTAAAGGTTATGTACAGCATTAAAATATATAAGTAATCCTTTTTCTCAATATCATTTTCAAAATCTATCCTATCAAATACCTTTACTTCGGGTAAAGTATAATTCAGTTCTATCCCCAGGTTGTTGCCAATACCTCCAATGATAGAGTTTAAAATTATATTTCCAATTTCCTTTATGATGTCAAAATCAATATCAGTAAATTCCATATCGTTTTGGGCTATAGTTTCCTCTTGACTTAAACAAAGGTTTATAAAGGTTCTCATCTTTTCAGCTGGAAAGATTAAATTTGCCTGTCCTGTTAGCTTTTCCTTAAAACTAATTGAAGAAACCATCAAGGTACCATCTAATACCTTTGGAATCAAATTATCAATCTTAAATTCTACATCCTTAGGACCTAAAATCTCTATGTTAGGTACATTAAGCAATATCCTTTTATTAATCATTTCAGAAAGAATACTTGCAGCTTTACCTACACTTATATTAAATAGTTCTTTTAATATATCATATTTCAATGTTTCACTATTCATTCTTATCATTCCTTATCATATCAGATATAAATCTGGCTTTTTCTTCATCAATGGGTTTATTTATGAAGGATATGATACCGCACTTTTCCATCTCTCCTTTTATACTCTTTTGTACATCTGCAGATATTATAAATATTTTTGCAGCATTGTCATATTCTTTTACTAGTTTTACCATTTCGTGACCGTTCATTTTTGGCATTAATAAGTCTATAAAAACATAATCGGGTTTAATATCCTTATATTTATCAAATCCTTCCTGTCCATCATTAGCAAAATGAATATCGGCATTTTCAATATACTTTTTTAATATATTGGATGTTATCCTTTGAGAAAAATTAGAATCATCAACAATTAGAATCTTCATTATAGTAATTTCCTCCTAACAAAAATCTACAAAATTTGCGCATAATCTTATATTATTACAATGTTTTGTGTGTATCAACATAGATTTTGTAAAATCAGTGATAAAATTTCAAAATAATTTGTAAACTCTAATATATATGTTTCGTATAAATGATTCTACATTGCTCGACCCTAAACATTTATGCGGAATCATATTCCTTGAAACCTAGGAATATATTAAATTTTAAATTTGTTTATGGAGTATATTGATATGGAATTGATTAGACTTTAGAGTATTTATAATTATATGAACTGTATTAGGAAGGAAACAGATCTTAATATGAAGAGGTTAGAAAGAAAAGCAATGCTTTCCTTTCTAATATATATCTAATGATGCTGTCTTTCTAGCCAGTGTTTCCATTATTCTAAGTAGTATATAACCTAGCAATAGATATGCTGTACCTATTAGAATTTCTCCAAGTATTAGTCCTCCAATAGTGTAAAGCCCCTCTCCAGACATAACAAGTCTTGCTGCTTTAACACTTCTTGTAAGAGGAATAGCATAGGAAAGCTTTTGAAGAATTAGTGGAAGCCTATCAATGGGGAAATTAGCTCCACTAAGTGCCAATAGTCCCATTGCAGAGATGTTTAATACAAGATTCATATCTCTTATTCTAAGGCCAAGACTTCCTATTAAAAGACCCATCCCTGAGGCTGAGAACATTGCAGTTAATATTACTAAAATCAATAAAAGAATGTTTACACCCTTAAAGCTTACTCCAAACGCAGCAGCTCCTGCAGAAAAACCGATTATAACTGTAAGTGCTGCATCGAACACATGCATGGATGCTCTTCCAGTAAAAACTAGAAATTTGCTTGAAGGAGAAGCGATAACCGTCTTAAGGGTTCCAAAGCTTCTTTCATCTAGCAGAACTGTTCCTACCCCGAACATTGCATTATAGGTACAAAGAAGCAGCGCATTACCAACAACCCAGGGGGTTACATCAGAAACCTTATATGCGTGTTTTGCAAGAAGACAGAAAAAGATTAATTGAAATACAGGGTTTATTATTTTCACAAGTATGTATATTTTAGGATCAAGCCATCCAAATAAAGCCTTAAAGGAAAGAATGGATTGTCTGAAAAATCTACCTACTTCATCAAAAAATTCCGCCATTTAATACACCCCCAGAGTAGCATTGATTCTAGTTTCAACATCTATTTTCTTAAACAGCTTCAAGGCAGCAGTAAAATATATTATTGTAATCAAAATAAGTATAAGTGTTTTAGTGTAGAATTGGTTTATATCTTTTATTCCTAAAACACTTAATCTTAGTAACTCTACAGCCCATGTTGGCGAAAGAATATATGAAATAGGACGTGTCCATAAAGGAAGTATATTTATAGGAAACATTATTCCACATAGTATAAACACAGGATATTCAAGACAGTTCATTAAAGCCCTTGAATTTCTTGAAAGAGTAAAGAAAGCTGCCATAAGCATTGAAATAGCGATAAAGGAAAGCATGGATAAAATAAAAATTAGAAAAAATATAACAGGATTCTCTATTTTTACAGGAACTCTAAATGTAATTGTCACAAATATAAATGTAATTATCATAGAAAATATACCCCATATTGTATTGCCAATTATCTTTCCAAACATAATAACTTCAAATTTTGCTGGCGTTGATGTTATTATTTCAAGAGTACCCATGTACCTTTCTCTTTCGATATCTCCTGCAGAGGAAAAACATATTGAACTCCAAAGACTGAGTAATCCTGTTCCAAGAACAACATAAGCAATAAAGTTTTCTTGACCGGAATCTCTAAACATCATATATGTAATAATCGCATACAGTATTGGCTGCGCAAGGACGCAGAATCTAAAGGTAGCCCTCGCAAAGGATTGTTTCATTTGGATACCACAGCTTGAAAGAATAATTTTAAAATTTTCTAACATGCTTTATCACCTACCAGTTTAATATAAGCATCCTCAAGGGTCGCTTCTCTTGCATTTACCCCGAGAACCTTAATATCGCTTAGTATATTCATTACCTTTTGAGTTATGCTTGATGGGTTTTGACAGTGAAGCTGCAATATTTGTACATGTTCATCTTGCTTTAATGAAAGGGCTTCAACCCCATCAATTGATTTTATGGTTTTTATTTTATCAGCTCCTATGCCTAGCACCTGAATTTCCATAACTGAAAGGTTTGAACTTAATTTCTTTAGACCTTCAGGAGTATCAAGGGCAGCGATCTCACCCTTATTTATTATTGCAATCCTGTTGCAAAGCTCATCAGCTTCATACATATAATGGGTAGTAAGAAGTATTGTCTTCCCACAATGTGATAAATCCATTATTATTTTTCTTAATTCTTTTGCTCCAACGGGGTCAAGGCCGATTGTAGGTTCATCTAAAAAAATAACCTCAGGGTCGTTAACAAGGCCTCTGGCAATCTGAAGTCTTTGCTTCATTCCTTTTGAATAGGTTTCAACTTTTTCATCAGCTCTATCAGAAAGTCCGACCATATCCAAAAGTTCTGGAATTCTTTTGTTTCTTGTTTTTTTATCTATTTTATATAGATCTGAAAAATACATAAGATTATCCCTTGCACTAAGACGCCAATAAAGGCTCCTCTCACTTCCAAATATGAAATTTATATTAGGTCTTAACTGTTTTTCTTCCCCAAAGGTTTTATAGCCTAATACCCTTGCTTCCCCAGAGGTTGGCGCAAGTAGAGTAGTAAGTATTTTTATTGTAGTTGTTTTACCAGCTCCATTTGGACCAAGAAGTCCAAATATTTCTCCTTTTTTAACCTCAAAGGATATTCCTTTTAAAGCATAAATCTTCTTATTCTCTTTTTTTACAATTCCCTTTGAAGAATTGTATTCCCTAACAAGATTTTTGACTTCAACAACATTTTCCATACTCAACCCTCCAACAAATAAGATATATATCTAATTAGATGGTTATATAATATACTTAAATGGATAAGTTGTCAATTGAGGGAATAAAAAAATAGGTGTCAGATACTAGAGAAGGGGATAAGTTTAAATCCCATTCCTCCAGTATCTGACACCTGTAATATACCTTAGGCACATTAAAAAAATAAATAAGTCATCTTACTCGTCCTTTTGATTCTTTTCGTCGTTACTCAATCACTTACATACAGTTAGTATGCTCGTGATTGAGTGCCTAGAAAATAATCAAAATTACTTCGCAATCTGACTCATTTATTTTTCTAATATGCCTTATTCATTAAAAAGATATTTTTTCATTTCGCCTAGAAGTTTTTCAACTTCATCTATGTTTGCATTAAAGTACTTTATATTCTTCACTCTTTCCTCTGTTACAAGGTTGATAGATTTCAATTGATCAAGGTGATGAGATATTGTAGCGGTTGTTAAATCCAGTCTGCGTGCCAGGAGTTTGCCATAAGCAGGTCCTACAATAAGCTGCTTTAATATTTGAAGTCTTGTTCTATCTGATATTATACTTAAAGCCTTCGAGACATTTTCTACTCTTTCGTTATTGTTGTAGGTGTCTCTTCTTATATCGAAAACGAGCAGCAATGCCTCTGGGTTAAAAATCCTGATTTGATGTGGGCTTATAAAGTAAGATGGAACAAATATGTATTCTTTATAATTTGATACCCTTCTGAACTTTTTCCCCATAATTTCCTGACATAAATCTAATGGATTCCTATCAGTTAGTTTTTTGCTTATAACCTCCATAGACTGTGAGTAAAGACTTTCCAATGTCTTTAGCTTTTCAATAAAATCCTCTGTATATAATTCTTGCATTAGATTAGAAATATCTTTTTTAAAATCATCAGTTTTATATAGCACATATTTAATGCCACTATCATCCCCATTTATAAGCCATGCTATATCATCAATTATGTCAGAAAGCTTTTTTTTATCATTGATAAGTGATTGTATATCTTCTTTACTTATTTCTTCACTGAAAAATTTATATATGAATTCCACTCTTTCACATTCCAGTATAAGCTGACATAAGGCTTCAACATCATTAAATATTCTATATTCAAGTATGAATTCAAACAATCCGGAACTCTTTGATGTTATAGAACGAAGTACCTCTAATGTCTTAGTACTTTTATCTGATAAATTAGAAATTGTTTTATCTGCCCATTCCCTTGCGAATTCATGATGCCTAATATCTGCAAGAAGCTCAATTGCTGCTATTATTTCTATTGTTGTTGATGTAAGCATGTTTACTTTAGGAATATCAGCATTAGTTTGTATATCTAAGGGCATATTAATCACCTCTATAAATCTTTTGTTTATAATTGGAATGATATAGACTTTATTATAATTGTAACACTTTTTGTTAGCAAGTCTTTATGTGAGAGTTAAAGTATTTATAAAACCCTATTTATAAACCATACCACATCATAAATAATTCTGCATGAATAATAACTTTTATGATTTCTGTACATATCTCCTCAGTGAATATTTGGTGAAATATTGTTAAATTTAGTTAACAAAAACTAAGAAATATAACACAATATGACAGAACAAGTCGAAATATTATCTATAAATAAAAGTGTAGTATATTCCGATAAATATAATGCAAAAAAATACAAACTATAATATTTATGTAAAATCAGTAAATATTATCTGTTATATTTGAATAGGAGGTAATTAAATGCGAGTGAATGCAAGAAGTGATATTGGCACAGGTGTCAGGAGAGCAGTTCCACCACCAAAGCCAACTTCAAAATCGACGTCTAAACCAACTCCGAAAAAACCAAGTCCTAAACCAGCACCATCTAAGAAACCAGAAAAGGTAGTATCCTATGGTCATAGAGTAGTTGTGGAAAAAGATGTACAGCCGAAGGCAGCACCCAAGCCAACACCACCCCCAAAACCAGAAAAGGTAGTATCCTATGGTCATAGAGTAGCTGTGGAAAAAGATGTACAGCCGAAGGCAGCACCCAAGCCAACACCACCCCCAAAACCAGAAAAGGTAGTATCCTATGGTCATAGAGTAGCTGTGGAAAAAGATGTACAGCCAAAGACAGCACCCAAGCCAACACCACCCCCAAAATCAGAACCAGTAGTATCCCATGGACACAGAGTTGCTATAGAGAAAGATGTACAGTCAATTCCAGAATCCAAACCAGTATCAAGCTCGAAACCAGAACCAGTTATATCTTATGGAAAAAGAGTTGCTGTAGATAAAAGTAATGGCAGTAGTATTTATGAGTCACACAAAAAAGTATACAAAGAGCCTTCTGGTACTTCGTTGAATGTTGTAATTAATGGTGTTGGTGAACAAGTGGGTGAGGGGATTTTAAATGCAGCAGTTGGAGGAATAATTAAAGGACAGGCTCCAAATAAAAATGGAAATGTGTTAATATATAGTAAGAATTGGCAGAGTAGTCTCGTTAAGGATAAAAGAGCAGCGATATATGCAGGTATAAAAGGTGATGTTCAGGATATAGACGATGGAAAAAAGGTATGGAATTTTGTCGGAATAAACGTTAATGATGCAGCTTATTCTTTATCCAAATCAGGTTATGGTGTTAGAAGTATGGCTGATATACAAAAACTTGATGAATCAAAAGAGTCTAGAGCATTGAATAATTCCTTAAAAAATGAAAAACTTAAATTAACATCAAAGGAATTAGCGGTAATATTTCGTGATGATCCAGAAGGAGTAAAAGGATACCTAACTGCAAAAAATGATGAAAAACTTATTAATAATACATTTAGAGAAATAACAGGGGAAGAGCCTACATATTATTTACACATGCCTCTAAATGGCTGGGAAAAAACTGAAGATACAAAAGGGGATATTATTTCATGTGTAACATCGGATGCTAAAGAACTTTTAATAAATAAACCTAAAGGTCCCCGAGACATGATTGATGTTATTGATACAGGATTTAAAATAGGAGCAGTGTGTTTTGGCGCAGCTGAACTTTCGTTAATCATGGAAGGAGTAGAGAGATTCGGAGTCAAAAACACAATAACGATGTACAGTCATGGAAAACTTGCAGAGAATGTTGAATACAATAAAAGTATTTCAGCACAAAATGGTGCAGTAGGAAGTGCTTCAACAGAAAGCATTACTATTAAGGGGGAGGCTAAACCTAACCCATTAGAAAATGGACCATATATAAAAAATGGAAAGCCAAATGGAAGACCTACTTTATCTGGAGAAAAGAAACTTCAATTTGAAAAAGATGTTTATAACAATAATGTTGACCCAGATGGAATATTACGTGACCCTAATGAGGGTGATATAATTGATTGGAGGCCAGGGCAACCTAGAAAAGATGTAGTAGACTTTGGACATAAGTCAGGATATGGTTATAAGGACATGTTTGAGAAGTATAAAAATGGAGAAATAACACTTGATGAGCTAAAGGAATTTCAATTCAATCCAGATAATTATAGGTTAGAAACACCATCAGCAAACAGGAAACACATATATGAATAGGTAATTTGTTATAAATGAATCAAAAGGAGAAGATATTTTGAAAATTACAAATGTTTTTGATGCCGCAAGAGATGGAACGTATGAAGAGTTCATGGGTTTTTATACTGGAAACATTAATGAGGTAAGTGAGAGCTTGGGATTGAATTTATTAAGTCTTGCAGTTGTTAATGATAAAAATCCAAATGAAAAAATTAAAATAATCAAGTTTTTGCTTTCAGAGGGTATTGATGTCAAATTCACAAATAAAAAAGAAAATAGAAATCCACTACACATATTTTATTTTAATGTATTGAGACCAACTAGTGAATATATGTTGGAGGTTACAAAGATATTGGTTGAAGATGGTATTGACATTAATGGAACTGATAAGTATAATGCAATTCCACTAAAGTATGCTATAACTATAACAAAGCTACCTACTCAAGATATTAGACCTACATATCAGTATTTACTTGAGCAAGGTTCAAACTACAATCATAAAGATATTTTTGAAAAATCTTGTATAGATTATGCTAAGGAATATCCTTGGCGAAATGGTGTTATAGAAATAGTAAAGGAGTTTGAAAATGAAAATAAATAATAGTGAGTATGGTGGATTCGTAGTATCTAAAAATATTATATCAGGAGTGCCCATTAGATACTCTTTTCGGGAAAAAAGTTCTATACAACAATTGAATGGTTGGAATCTATATTCTATGAATGATGATGATGAATATGTTAATAATAGCAGTAATTTTGTGATTTTGAGTGCAGAATCTATTAGCAAGGTAGCTCCTGTAGTCTTAGAAATATTTGATGCACCATATGGAACAGATTTGTGCTGGTTATATGAAGAAGGTGTTCATATAGGGTTTTATGATTTAACAGCAGATAGAGAAACTACAATAGATGAAATTTTAAAGAATGATTAATTACTATTATATTTTACAAGATTCGTAAGCAAAACAAGTTTAGCAAGTAGCAGATGTTGCACTATCATATAAAACAATTTAGATTTATAAATTATTTTAAATAATAAGTCACTGCATAAATAACACCGAAGTGAATTCATAATCAGATAAGAAGTATGAGTGCTATAAATTCAATATACGAGAGAAAATAACTAGCTACATTATTTGAATAATAAAGTGAGAAAGGGACTGAATGAACTAGCTGAAAAATAAGTAAGCTAGTTCATTGCTTTTTATAGTGATAAAATAGTAGTAGATGTTGAAAACAGTAGACTCTACCAATAAAAAATAATAAGACAGACTCTGCCCCAAGGGGGCGGCTGAATCTATAACAAAATCAGAGTATAGCAGTCTTAGAAAGAAGACACTGAGTAATGAAATTAGGAAGATGGTAAATCCAGAAGGACCAAAGGTAGACCCTGTTTATGGATATGAGACTAATGTTCTTGAAGCAGACCATATTGTTCCCATGAAAGAAATTGTTAATATGCCTGGGTTTTCTCAATTATCAGAAAGCCAACAAATAGAAATACTAAATTTAAAAGATAACTTCATAGGACTAGGTAAGTCAACCAATGCATCAAAAGGTGCAAAGAGTTGGTCTGACTGGGTAGGTCATTCAAAATTAGGAGAAGTTCCAAGTGATGTAAGAAGCAATATGTTGGAACTAGAAAGTTCAGCTAGAACTGCATTGCAAAAAGCGATTGAAGAGAGGTTAAAGAAATGATAAGTATTAAAAAAAATATTGGTGGTAGGCTGTTTAAGGTGGATTCTGAAGAATACTTAAGGGAGCAAGCAGAAGCCCTACTTGAGATAATAGGTAATATTGAACTAAGCAAACTAAAGGATAAATTTAAAGTTCAAGTAGGATGGAGCATCTTTACAATAGTAGAAGATAGCGAGGGATTCAATGTAGTTGCACCTGATTACAACAAAAATCCATTTAGTGAGAGTACTGATGACCTAACCATATCCTTGTGGGTACAATTAGAACAAGGTATTCTTTTAAATAAATTAAAGTTAGGTGGAGAAATGATTTCATTCCAAGACAAGATAGTATGTGCTAAGGGAGTGTTAGCAGTAGATGACATTTACCTAGAAAGAAGTAAGGAGCATGAGAAAGGTGACTCAGGATGGTATATTGGGCCAGTTGATGAATCGATTGCTACTGATGAGTTAGAAGCGTATTATGCATATCAATTATTAAAGATTAGACCATCAATAATTAAAATGCTAGCATTACCAAGTGGGTATATGGCGGTTTTAGATAAAGATGAGTTAAAGGCGGTTTTAGATGATAATGATATTGATATATTAAAAAAGTATAATGCATAATAAGGGATAAACTAATCGCATAAAAATGATTGGTTATAATCAAGAATAAAATCAACAAAAGTACATAAGTATTAGCTGTATAATCTAAATAATGCAGTTAAAAGGTGAAATGAACCAGATGAAAATTAAGTAAGCTGGCTCATTAATTTTTATAGTAGTTAATATATGCAAGTATTTGATAAAAGATTTCTTAGTTAATAAATACTAACAGCTTTAGTGCCCAGTAAAACAAGCATAAGGGGGATGTGTAACCTGATAAGCTAGGAAAACCTAGGTTCAATAATTCCACTTAAAAGTTAATGAAATTGGGAACATAAAATATGTAGTATAAAAAGACATAAAAGCACTAAAAAACAAAAATAATTGGTATAATAAAACATATAAATAAGATAGTTGAGTAGAATAACTAGGAACTTGGAAAAAGGGAATAGGGACTAGGAAAAACTACAAAAATTTGAGAAGGAATTAAAGATGTATAAAAATCATGGAAAATTATAGTGGCAATACAAGTTGGTAAAAGACGAGATAATAATTCTGTGTTGCTTGTAGTAAGCTCTAGAAAAGCATATGAAAATGGGATTTTATTCTACCATGGAAATGACAAGGTTTGGTTAGCTGATGCGATTCCAAGTAAATATATTACTGAAATATAAATATTATTAATATTTCTCTACCTCAGCACACCACTAAAAATGGTTACAGCTGGGGTACTTTTTATACCCAAATCGATTGAATATATATATTGAATAATAATGTTTGCTTTAACTATTCTGGAGAATACAGTTGGGATAATAAATGATAGAGCAATATTTTATCCAATTGTTTTTGTAAAAGTTGTAAAAGTCATATTATTATTTGAAAAACCTATTTACAAATACCCCTCAATTTGGTAATATAACATTTGCACGTTCAAAACTGTTCATTTCAAGGCTGATACCAACACTTTTAAAAGGAGGGGTATTATGCCACAAATTATTGTTGACAATCTTAGGAAGACATTTAAGATTCCCAAAAGAAATTCAGGACTAAAGAATGCACTAAAAAGTGTTGTACACAGAGAGTATAATGTTGTAAACGCTCTTGAGGGAGTGTCCTTCAGTATTGATGAAGGAGAGCTCGTTGGCTACATAGGACCAAATGGTGCCGGGAAATCCACAACGGTAAAGATACTCAGCGGAATACTTGTTCCAGACTCTGGTACATGTAAGGTTAATGGAAGAGTACCATGGAAACAGAGGGTTGAGCATGTTAAAAACATAGGGGTTGTCTTTGGCCAGAGAACCCAGCTGTGGTGGGATCTGCCGGTCATTGATTCCTTTGAGCTTCTAAGGGATATCTATAAGGTTCCTCAAAAAAGCTACAGCCAAAAGCTTGAGGAATTAGTTGAACTCTTAGACCTAAAGGAATTCATAAATTCTCCTGTACGACAGCTGAGCCTTGGCCAAAGAATGCGCTCAGAGCTTGCAGCATCACTACTTCATTCGCCCTCTATACTATTTCTTGATGAGCCAACCATAGGACTGGATGCAATTTCGAAGCTAGCAGTAAGAAAGTTCATTAAAAAACTTAATCAAAAAAAGGGCGTAACTGTAATACTTACAACCCATGACATGGATGACATTGAGGCACTATGCAGTAGAGTTGTTGTTATAGGTAAGGGAAGTATACTTTCTGATGGAACTCTTGATGATTTAAGAAAAAGAGTTTCAAGAGAGAGAAGGCTTACTGTGGATTTTGTAGAAACGCCTGATCATATTTCCTTTGATGGAGCAAAGCTTGTAAAACTTGAAGGAAACCGTGGATATTTTGATTTCAATCCTGAAAAAATTTCACCTGCAGATTTAATTTCAAAGCTTTCAAAAATATATAGGGTAGATGATATCTTCATTGAAAATCCTCCAATAGAGGAGATAATTGCAAAGCTTTATGGAGAGCTTAACATATGAAGGCGTATCTTTCTATTATAAAAATTCGATTCATGCTTTTACTGCAGTATAGAGTTGCTGCAGCTGCAGGAGTGTTTACTCAGCTTTTTTTCGGATTTGTCAGAGTAATGGTTTTCTATGCTTTCTACAGTGCTGCATCATCTGGACAGCCAATATCCTATGCCCAAACAATAACATATGTATGGATAGGACAGGCGATGCTTGGAACTCTTCCATGGAATGGAGATTCTGAAATACAGGACATGATACGTTCGGGAAATGTTGCATATGAATTATGTAGACCAATGAACATTTACAATCAATGGTTCAGCAGAGCCGTTGCACTTAGGACAGCACCAGTGCTTTTAAGGGCTGTGCCGATATTTGCAATTACAATTTTGTGTTTACCCAAGAAGTATGCAATGGGTCTTCCGCCATCCCTTGGAGCAGGGCTGGCTTGGGCTGCTGCAACCCTTGGGGCTATAATGCTTTCCTGTTCAATAACCAATATAATGAATATATCAACCCTTTGGACAATTTCTGGAGAAGGTTTAGCAAGGCTTCTTCCAGCTGTAGTTACCATTCTTTCTGGAATGATAGTGCCACTTCCACTTTTTCCTGATTGGTTGAGGAAGGTATTGGCCATACTTCCATTTAGCGGACTCGTGGATATACCGGTAAGATTCTATACTGGACATATACCATATACAATGATACTTCCTTATTTGTTAAATCAAATACTCTGGACCTTGATTCTTGTAGCCTTTGGAAGATGGCTTCTTTCAAGGAAAATGAAGAGTATTGTGGTTCAAGGAGGTTGATTTATGAATAGCATAAAGCTTTATTTTAGATATATTAGTGTTTGTATACAGAGTCAGCTTCAATACAGAGCTTCATTTATAATGATGACTTTGGGGCATTTCTGTATAACCTTTATAGATTTTTTAGGATTATGGGTGCTTTTTGAAAGATTCGGGCAATTAAATGGATGGAATCTTTATGAGGCTGGGCTTTTATATGGAATAGTCCATGTATCCTTTGCAGTAGCTGAATGTTGGGCGAGGGGATTTGATACCTTGGCAAGGCAGATAAGAAGCGGTGATTTTGATAGAGCTCTTTTAAGACCAAGGAGTACCGTTCTTCAAGTTTTGGGCCATGATTTTCAGATAATGAGAGTAGGAAGACTTACCCAGGGACTTGTGGTTCTCTTATGGGCAACATCAAAATTAAATCTCCATTGGACAATGCCAAAGATATTGCTTTTAGTTGGAGCAATAATAGGAGGAGTATTTCTTTTTTCAGGGCTTATGGTGCTTCAGGCAACCCTTTCCTTCTGGTCTGTACAAAGCCTTGAGCTTTTAAATTCCTTTACCTATGGAGGAGTGGAAACAGCACAATATCCTCTTTCTATCTACAGTAAGTGGTTTAGGAACTTCTTCATATTCCTTGTCCCACTTGCCTGCATAAACTACTTCCCATCCCTTGGAATACTGGGCAAGGCAGATCCGCTGGGCTTCCCATCATGGATACAATGGATTTCGCCTGCTTCAGGAGTTTTGTTTTATACTATAACCCTTTGGATATGGAAGATAGGAGTTAGGCATTACCACTCAACAGGAAGTTAATAAATATGAATATTTATAAATTAAAAAGGGTGCTTATTATGCACCCTTTGAATCTATAATCCGTATATTTCTAAGAGAGAAAGCCCATGGATTTGAGATGATTTTCGGCTTCTTCCTGGCTTTTAACAATCAGGAGACTTGGGCAGTTTTTTCTTTTTAACTGCAATTTTACTATAGAATTATCTACAATAGCAATTAATAATGCAAGCCCGTTTTCGTTTGCCCAATCAATATGTTTACATATTTCTTCTGTTATATCTGAAACCTCATATTTTTTTAAATCAATACATTTTACCCAGGGATGTTTTTTCATGATAGGCAGTATGTTTTCCTTAAAATCTTTGTGATATCGTGAATAATCATCTTTTTCAAAATACCCCTCTACATATTCATATACTACCTTATTAATTTCATCAACCCTCAGTATATACATTCCTTTTGTATCTTTAATAACCATTAGACATTCCTCCGATTATAATCAGTTAGAATGACATTTCAGAAAGCTGTTATATGTTTCGCATAAATGATTCTACATTGCTTGACCCTAAATATTTATGTGAAATCATTTTCCTTGATTTATTAATATATACAAATCAAAAATTCTATTACATTCTGTCTTTTTAAACATCCTAGAGTCGAACCAATTTAGCAGGGCTGTTTAAAAAACAAAATGTAAAGAATTTACGATTTGTATATAGGACAACACCTAATGTAAAATCTTTATTGTGACCAATATAATTTAAGAAACTAAGAACAGGTCTTATACTTTATACTATATGTTATCATAAAATGTGACAGATAATAATTATAATTTACAATTTCCAACACAAAAATAAGCAAAATTTATAAATTTAACATTTATGGTATACAAAATCGACAAAGTTAGACATTATAGTAGTATGATACAGTATCATTTTTGTAGCTTATAGGTGAAATGATACAAATTATGTCGAATGAAAATGGTTGACTTGGGCAACATAATATAAAAAGGGGAGTTATTATGGAGAGAAGATATGTTCAGAAAAGTGCAATTGATCTTTCAATGACCAAATACAATCCTGTTATAAGTGCAAGGTCTGAGGAATATGACACCATAAGTGATAACCCTGAGAGTACACCATTTATAAGGTCAGAGGAGGATTATCCAGCAAAAGTCTGGGATTATAGAAGTATAAATCTTACAAGATTTTAGAAGTGATGCTGTAGAGATTATATTGAATAAACTATAATAGATATATCTTCCCTCTGCTTTTATATAAGTAGAGGGAAGATGGTTATAAAGCTCAGCAATCTTGAATATGCATTATAGCACAACAATTTTCATAAAATGCATTTTAGTTGCTTTAGGCTTTAAAAAGGCTGTGTTTACTGCATCATAACTATGTTGAGTTATTAGAGGTTCCCTTATATCTTTTCTTTCTTTAAAGGATGTTATTATTGCAGAGTGATATATTTTTTCTGAAGCATTTTCATATTGTATTATGTCTCCAAGCTCGAGCATATTCAGTTCAGGCACTTCAACTGCTATTAAGCCTTTTAGTCCAAGGCGATGTCTTGATTTTAGGCACCAATAAAGAGAATGTGCAACTGCCCATGTTACAGACCACCTATGTTCATCTGATTTACCTGTTGAGGTACTGTACCACCATGACCATGGTCCATTATAATCCATAGGAGCACCACCAGCTCTTAGGCATTGTGATATAAAGTTTGAACAATCCCCTCCACCATCTCCTTGAACCTTAAAATATTTATAGGATGGATTTGATTTTAACCCATATTCCAAGGCATATTTTACTGCATATTCTCTGGAGTACCTATTGCTATTTAACATCTCTCTATATTGCAATTTTCATTCCCCTTAAAAAAGATATAATATATACTATGCTTTTCAAGTAAAATAGCCACAGTATTGATATATGATATATTTAGATCTTTGTACATATATTATTGTTAGCAGGAGAATAGTTTTAGTATCTAAGATCCTTATAAAAGCTAAATATGTAAATTTACATAATTAGGACAATCTATACTATATGAAATAATGATGAGGTGATTGTCCATGTATGAAATAATAAGGATGTTTATTTCAAAAAACAGACCTAGTATAAGGCTTAATCCCATAGGGGTAACGATTCATGAAACTGCAAACCCTGGAGCTACTGCATTAAACCATTTTAAATATTTCAATTCTAATTATAGAGGAGCATCTGCCCATGCATTTATCGATTGGGATAATATTATCCAGACAATACCCTGGGATGAAAGAGCCTGGCATGCTGGACGGACTGCAAATAAAAAATATATTGGAATTGAGCTCTGTAGACCTAGAATCCATGATGATAAGAAGTTTAATCTTATCTGGGAGAAGGGAGTGTGGCTTACAGCATATCTGTTTACAAGGGTTATGAATATTAGAAATGTAACAGTTGAAAATCTCATATCCCACTATGAGATTTCGAAAAAATGGAGAGAAACGACCCATGTAGATCCAATAGGATATTTCAAGGAGTATGGAAAGACTCTGGATGATTTCAGAAAAGATGTGCAGGCTGAAATTAATAAAATGGTGGGTGACAAAGAGAAAAAATTAAGTAGAATATGATAAAATATAAGTAGATTAAATATTCAGGAGGTTACAGCATTGAAAAAACGCAGCATTAAGGATAAGGCAATACTATTTATAGTGATACTACTTTCGCTTTTTACAATCTTTATTTCAGGATGTTCCATTGAAGTACCAATTGATGAAAAAGAAAATACACCAACTGTCGAGAATAAGAACGCAACAGAAGATACTAAGGAAACTTCAGCTTCTGGGATAAAGATACATTTTATAGATGTTGGTCAGGCTGACAGCATCCTGGTTCAGCAGGGAAGTTCTACGATGCTAATAGATGCAGGAAATAATGATGATTCAGAACTGGTTGTGAATTACCTTAGAAAGAATGGGATAAAGAAAATTGATTACTTAGTTGGAACA
Organism: Clostridiaceae bacterium; assembly: GCA_032095175.1. Lineage (GTDB taxonomy): Bacteria > Bacillota > Clostridia > Clostridiales > Caloramatoraceae > DAMCZI01. The sequence goes on along the minus strand of DAMCZI010000011.1, from coordinate 75,792 downwards.
CATCCACATGAGGATCATATAGGCGGACTTGATAAGGTTATTGAGGAATTTGACATAGGGAAAATATATATGCCAAGGGCAACTTCAAATACAAGAACCTATGAGGATGTTTTAAAGGCAATAAAGGCTAAAAAGCTAAAGATTTCATCTCCAACTCCAGGAACAAAATTTAATATTGGAGATGCAGAATGTGCAATATTTGCTCCAAATGGTAAGGAGTATGAAGATTTAAATGAGTACTCAGTGGTAATTAAAGTTGTATATAAGGAAAATTCATTCATGCTTACTGGAGATGCAGAGGGTACATCAGAAAAGGAAATGATAGCTAAGGGTTTTGATCTTTCAGCTGATGTATTAAAGCTTGGACATCATGGCAGTGGTTCTTCATCAACAAAGGCATTCCTTGATAAGGTTAACCCTAAATATGCAATCGTTAGTGCAGGAAAGGACAATGATTATGGTCACCCTCATAAGGCAACAATGGACAAAATGAAAAGCCGAGGAATAAAAATATATAGAACCGATGAAAGTGGAACAATAGTATGTACATCCGATGGTAAAACTATAAAATTTAGTGTTAAGTCAGGAAGTTATTCATACGGAAAAAGTAAAAAATAGTTAAAAATTTTGAGGTGTTTAGGATGAAGTATGTTATAGATAGATTTGAGGATCATTTTGCTGTATGTGAAGATGAAGAAGGCAAAATGATAAACATAGAAAGAGCAAAACTCCCTGAGAATGTTAAAGAGGGGGATATAATATTTGAGGATGAAGAAGGCTTTAAAATTGACAGCAAAGAAATTGAAAGTCAAAAAGAGAGAATAGAAAAGCTTGCTGATGAATTGTGGGAAGAATAATACGCCTTAAAGATATTTATAATAGAAAAGGCTCTGTGCAGCTATTTTATAATTAGCTGTATAGAGCCTTTTTATTTACAGTTCTCCAAGCTTCTCATCTGTAATCTTTCTATCAATATATCTTTTTATAAACAATTTTATAGTAGCTGTTACAGGTACTGCTAATACCATACCAGCTACGCCGGCTATTTTTGAACCAATAATTACGCTTACCAATATAATTACAGGTTTTAAAGATACGCTGTTAGCTAAAAATTTTGGTCCTACAATAGTTCCATCTACTTGCTGTACAATAATTAAAACTACAATTGCTACTATAACTCTAATGTATTGTGCATTTAACATCCCAAAGAATACTGTGCCAACAAAAGCTACAATTGGTCCAAAGTAAGGAATTAAATTACAAAGCCCTGCCAACACTCCAATTAATGCACCAAATTTAATGCCGATAATGGATAAGGATATACTTAATACTACACTCATAAATAGAGCATCTAAGATTGTTCCTCTTATATAACCTGAGAATATATTGTCAAAATCATGCCAATAACCCTTTAACTTGTCCGCAATTCTGTCAGAAAACAAAACCTTTGAAAGCATGTTTAAATATCTAAGGAAATCTTTTTTATCTATAAGTAAATATATAGCGATTATTAATCCCAGACCAAGATTTGAAACATATCCTGATATATTAAGAGCATTTACAGTTAAATTGTTAGCAAAATTGCTCAATCCTGTTACAAGAAAAGTAGAAAATTGAGTAATATATTGTTTAACTCCATTAGAGCCAATATTAAAGGAAGCTAACTTATCTTCAATACCCCTTAAGGAGTGAGAAAAACTATTTATATAGTTAGTAATTATCTTGATAACCTCATCGATTTTCATACCTGAAATTTGCCTTGTAATACTAAATACAAAAGCACCTAACAGTGAGACTATAAGTAGTAAAACTATGAGTATACAAGAGAAAACTGAAAGAGACCTATATTTCTTTTCATTCTTAACTTTTAAATGCTTCATCTTTCTGTACATTTTTTCAAATACACCAACTAATGGATCTAAAATATAGGCAATTACTACACCAATAAATACTGGAGTTAATAGATTTCCAATATAAGATAAAACCCCATGTATACCACTAAAAACAACATTTAAACGAGTTATAATATAGGCTAATATAAAAATAATTAAAGCTGTTAAAATTACGTACATAGAAATAGCAGTATATTTCTTGTTAAATTGTGATTTCAATTTTTCGAACATACTAATCCTCCCAAATTTATTACATATGTTCTGTTTATAATATATTTAATTGCTGTAATAGTCAATATATAAAGCACATGAATTTATAATGAAATTGTTAATGTAACGAGCGATCTTGCAGCGGACTCCTATCAGATATAGCTACAAGTATACATTTGGTAGAGACAATGAGACTCGAATCACGGTTGCTGAAAATATATTTTTACTTGTTTTTGAAGAAAAGTCATATGAGAAGGAACTCGTTCAGAATGTACCCTCAGTTATAAGAAGTTCTTCCGAAAAACTCTATGGGACTAGAAGTCATAAGAATAAAGCTATAGTAAATGGTGTTAAGAAACTCTTTGAGGAGGAAGGATACAACCATGGAAACTGAACGATTAAATCAAGTAAACGCTAAAAGAAGTAGATTGTTGGCATTAATGAAGAAGTATGAAAAAAGGAAATACCAAAAAAGCTGATAATATAGAAAGGTTAAACATGGGAAAAGTTAAATATAACAGAAATAAGAACAGGTTTGATTCCCAGGTTAAAAGCTACATTAATAGAGAAATAAATAGGTTTAGTTCAAATGATAATCCATCAGAACTTATAATGGAGGATATTAGCTTTGTAAGCTGGAAAGATAAACTTCCAGCACATATAAAAAGGAAACTTTCTAGGTGGATAAAGGGATATATCAGGAAAAGATTAAATTATAAAAGTAAGCTTAACAATATAGACCAAGTTATCTGGCTCAACCTAGACTTCTCAAGAAGAGCGAATTACAGAAAGATTTATAGATTTTAAGGGCTGTTTTATAAATTCTTATAGATTTTTCTGACCAGTATACTGCCTTATCTGACGATAGCTTTAGGAAGCAATATAGAAAATATCTATTCACCCCTGCCAAAAGGTTAGGTATTGTTGATAGGGTATACACTTATGAAGATATTATTTATTTCAGATAAAGTAAACATCTTTACATATGTACCTTAATATAGTAGTGGTTTATAATATATTAAGGTACATATGTTATTAATGACGAAATAAATTAGAGGAGGATTGTGATGAACATTTCAGTTCACAAACTATTAGACATTGAAGAATTAGATACAAGAGCAATATTTGAAGGGGTTAAGTACCCTTGGGAAGCTCTTACAAAAATTAAGAATTTCATTTTTGAATACGCAAAAAATCTGCCAGAGGATTTTGAAAGAATAGAGGAATTTGTATGGGTTGGCAAAGGCACTACTATTGAAAAAAGTGTTCTGATAAAAGGTCCAGCGATTATCGGTTATAATTGTGAAATAAGGCATTCCGCTTACATTAGAGAAAATGTTATCATTGGTAATGATGTTGTAGTAGGAAACTCAACTGAAATTAAAAATTCGATTCTCTTTAATAAAGTGCAGGTTCCGCATTATAATTATGTTGGTGATTCAATATTAGGGTATAAAGCTCATTTGGGGGCAGGTGTAATAACCTCCAATTTAAAGTCCGATGGAACGTTAGTAAAAGTAAAATATGGTACAGATATTATTGAAACTGGTTTAAGGAAATTTGGTGCAATTGTAGGCGATTTATCGGAAGTAGGATGTAATTCAGTTTTAAACCCAGGGACAATAATAGGAAAAGATAGTATTGTTTATCCATTAAGTTCTGTAAGAGGTTATATTCCAGAGAAGAGTATTTTGAAAAATAATGGTGAAATTGTAGAGAGAAAATAAAGTCAAGGAACCAGAATATCGTATTATTTCAGAAGTGAATTTTACTGTGTTTTAATTCGTATTTTTCTCATATTGTTCATTAAATACATATACTTAAAATTAATAAAAAATTATGCTTATAAGAAATGCCCTGTTATTTGAAATCCCAGATAACAGGGCATTTCTTATTTGTGATTTTAATTGTGAATTTATACTTTTTACCTTGTTTTGAGATAAAATATTAATTTTAGATTTTATATGTGTTCTTTAATTTTGCACCTCAGAATGGAACCCGTTAGTTATGTAATATATGGTTTGTTTTTTTGGTGGAGACAATGAGACTCGAACTCACGACCGCTTGAATGCCATTCAAGCGCTCTCCCAACTGAGCTATGCCCCCAAATTTAAATTATTATATCATATGATTTTTAAAAGTTCTATATGTATATTTGTAATCAACATAAAGGTGACAGGTGTTTGAATTATGGCTTGTTTTAGATGGGGTATGTATAAATGCTTCCATTTCTAAAAGACTCATAACCCAAGTACCTGTCACTTTGCTTATTTGAATAATCAATAAGGAAAACGTTATCTATTAATATATCCTATTTGTTTAGTAAAGGTTGGAAAGGTACAATTGTAATTGTGAAATTTGTAAAATTATGATGTCGAAAAAAGACGAGGTGAATATATATGAAGAAAAAATGTATTTGTGGAATATGTCCTACAGGATGTCATGTTATAACAACAATAGAAAACGGTGAAATTTTTAAGGTAGAGCCAGATAGGGAATCTGTTTATGGCAACCTTTGTCCTATAGGAGCAAAAGCTAGAGAAATAATATATTCATCCAAAAGAGTTATAAGACCATTAATCAGAACTGGTATAAAGGAAGAAATCAGCTTTAAGGAAGGAACATGGGAAGAGGCTTTAGATATAATTGAGCAAAAATTAAAGAAAATAAAAAAGGAATTTGGAGCTAGGGCTGTTTCAAGTTATATGGGAAGGGGCACTCTAGAGGACTCCTTATATGTTTTTGGGGATGCGCCATTAAAGGAGTTTGGCTCTCCAAATGATTTAGATTGTGGATCTATCTGTAATGTGGCTTCTACATTAATTGCACCTGTTACCACACTGGGTATGAACAGCAGAAGTACAGATGAAGACTATGAAAATGCAGACACAATAATAGTATGGGGAATAAATCCATATAAAAATAATCCTCCTGTTGCTTATAGAAAGATTAAGGAAGCTAAAAAAAGAGGAGCTGTAATAATATCCATTGATCCTAGAAAGAATCAAACTGCTGATTTAGCAGATCTTTGGATTCCAATAAGACCGGGTACAGATGGAGCATTGACTCTTGGAGTTATAGATATAATCATCAAAAATGACTGGTATGATAAAGAATTTGTAGAAAAATGGTGTGTTGGATTTGAAGAATTAAAGGAATATGTAAATAACTTTAATATAGATAGGGTAGAAAAGCTTTGTGGAATATCAAAGGAGAACATTTTGTTTTTAGCAAAGTCAGTGGCCGCTGATAAGAGGACAGCAATAACATTTTATACAGGCCTTGAATATGCAAACAGCGGAATTCAGAATATGAGGGCAATATATATTTTACAAGGTATAACAGGCAACATAGATGCTAAAGGGGGATTATATATAGATACCTATCCTTTAGATATAGTTGAAGAAAGTGTTTTACCTAAAGATAATTTACCTATAGGAGCAAAGGAATATCCACTGTTTTATGCCCTTGCAGGAAGGGGACATTTTGATGAATTTCCGAAGGCAGTTTTAAATGAAGACCCCTATGGGATAAAAGCTTTGATATTAATAGGAGGCTCTCCTATAACATCATATCCTAATCCGGATTTATGGGAAAAGGTATATAATAAGTTGGATTTTCTTGTGATTGTGGATAGATTTATGCCGGAAGAGGCTAAATGGGCAGATATAATACTTCCAGCAGCCACCTATTATGAAACCTGTTCCTTTCAGTATTATGTTGATAGAGTTTGCATAAGAGAAAGGATTATAGAACCAATAGGTGAAGCAAAGGCAGATACGTTTATTCTAGGTGAAATAGCAGAAAGGCTTGGATATGGATACAAATATCCTAAAAATGAAGAAGAATTGATAAACAAGTCCTTTGAAAATGAACCACGTTTTTTAGAGGAATTAAAGAAGAATAATGAGGCTTTTTATGATTCAAGCAAAGCTGAGGCAATATATAAAAAATATGAAACAGAAAAGTTGAGAAAGGATGGGGAAAAAGGCTTCCCAACTCCTACAGGAAAATTTGAGATAAAATCTTCGATATTGGAGAAGTATGGATTTGAGGGACTGCCTGTATATAAGGATCCATATGACTATATGTATGAAAAAAATGAGGAAGATATAGAGTATCCTTTAACATTGACCACAGGGGCAAGGGGGCTTGTAAGGCAAAATTCCCAGTACATTGAAATAGATGAACTTATTAAGTATGAAAAGGCACCTGTTGTTGAGATAAATCCTGTTGATGCAGAGGCTAGAGGTATAAAAAATGGGGATACGGTTTTGTTGAAAACCAAATATGGACAAGTATCATTTAAGGCTTTAATAACGGATAGAATAGGAAAAGGCATTGTTCATGCACCTCATGGAGGAGGGAAGTTTACAGAAAATGAAGGTTGGAGGAACTCAAATGTAAACTCTGTGATAGACCATAACCTGCGGGATGAAATCTCAGGCTATATAGTGCTAAAATCATTAAACTGCAGCATTACCAAGGCCTGAGTAAAAATAATATAATCATCAAGTTATAACATTTAGGAGGGGTTATTTTGAAAACATTTAAAAAAGGTAGAGCTTGCTTATTTGTTTCAATCATGCTGACAATTATACTTGCAGTTACTGGATGTGGAAACAGTAAGAAGGCTGGAAGTGAAAAGGAATCAAAAACACCAAAGGTACTTAGGTATTCAATATGTGAGGAACCAGCAACAATGGATCCTACAGCTACATTTGAGATATTATCCTATGCATTGGATAGACAATTATATAATGGATTAACAGATAGAACAGTTGAAGGAAAAGTAGCACCAGGTCTTGCAGAAAAATGGGAGACAAACGATGGTGGAAAGACATACAAATTTACTTTGCAAAAGGGTGTAAAGTTTCATTCAGGCAAAGAGCTAACAGCAGATGATGTTAAGTATACATTTGAAACAATATTAAATCCAAAAAGAGAATCAGGAGATGGAGTTTCTTTCCTAAGCGGAGTGGTAGGCGCTAAGGAAATGCAGGATGGTAAGGCAACAGAACTCCAAGGCTTTAAAAAGATAAATGATTATGAATTTGAAATATCATTTGTAGAACCTGATATATATTTTCCAGAATACTGCAGCGTTGAGCCATTATACATAATTGACAAAAGCGCTGTTGAGGGAAAAGGAGATAACTGGTGGCAGACAGCTTCAGCTGGAACTGGTCCATTTAAGCTTAAGGAGTATGTAAAGGGACAGAAAATAGTTCTAGAAGCTAATGATTCATATTTCAGAGGTCGTCCTGAGGTTGATACATTTGAAATTAAAATAGTTCCAGAAGAAGATACTGCACTAGCAATGTATCAAAACGGTGAATTAGACATATGTGATATTTCAGGTGCAAATGTTGAAAAGGCAAAGGCAGATGAAAAGCTATCAAAAGAATTAAAATCCTATCCTATGGCAGACATGACTTATTTAGGATTTAACCAGAATTTATACAAGCCTTTCAAGGATAAGAGGGTTAGAGAGGCATTCAGCCTTATAATAGATAGAGAAAAGATGGCAAACAAAATAATGGCTGATACTGCTTATCCACTATATGGAACCATACCAGTAGGATTTACAGGATATAATGAAAGCATAGAAAAGATAAACTATAACGTTGAGAGAGCAAAGCAGCTTTTAGCTGAGGCAGGATACAGCGATAAGAATCCGCTTCCAGCATTAAAGTTATATTCTCTTCCAATGGACAAGGATAATGCAGCATACATAGCAGCTCAGTTAAAAAATGATTTAGGAATAAAAGTAGAGCCTGTACAGCCAGATAGAGCAAAGATGTTAGAGGATCTACACAGCTTTAAGCTTCCATTCTTTATATTTGGTTCTACAGCAGCATATGGAGATGCAAGAACAGTTTTATTTGATGTATTAGGTACAAAGGGAACAATGAACTTTATGCAGTACAGCAATAAGGAATTTGATTCTATTTTAGAGAAAGCATCCAAACTAAATGATGTAGAAAAGAGAAATGAACTATATCAAAAGGCAGAAAAGTTAGCTATTTCCGACAGCGCTATTGCTCCAATGTACACAAGCAAAATGTACATGCTAATAAAGCCAAATGTAGAAGGAGTAAGATTAAGCGGACTTGGAACAGATTCATTTGAGTCAGTTAAAATCACAAAATAGGAGTGGTAATTTTGTTAAAGTATTTTGCCCGTAGAATATTTAATCTGGCAACTATACTTTTGGTTATGAGTCTTGCAGCCTTTATGGTTGTAAGACTCATTCCAGGTGACCCTATTATGGCTATGCTTGGGGATAGAAGAGTAACAAAGGAAACAATAGATAATATGAGGCATCTATATGGGTTGGATATGCCAATTTGGAAGCAGTACCTTAATTATATACTGGGACTTTTTCAAGGGAATTTTGGTTTAAGCTATTTTAGAGTAGGAGAGCCTGTTATAGATATAATTGGTAGAGCCTTCACAGTTACATTAACCGTATCTCTTATTTCATTTCCTGTTGTAATAATATTTGGGATATTGATAGGAATGCTTGCTGCTTTTTATAAGAATTCAATAGTGGACACAATCATTTCTTTTGTTACTGTACTAGTTACTGCAATACCCAACATTGCAATAGGTGCTATGCTTATATATGTATTTGCACTAAAACTTCATCTGTTTCCAGTATCGGGTTGGGGAGGACCAAAGGAATTAGTTCTTCCTGTATTTTTAGTTGCATTGTACCCTACATTTAGTTTAGCAAGGCAGACAAGAGCATGTTTAATAGAGGAGATGGATAAGTGCTATATATTAACAGCCAAAGCCAAAGGCTTAAGCGAATTTGGCATTTTATTTAAACATGCCTTTAGAAACGTTTTACTTCCTGTGAGCACAAAGGTAGGCATGATGTTTGGAGGACTTTTAGAGGGCTCCTTTATAACAGAGATAATATTCAATATTCCCGGGCTTGGAAGAGTATCAGTAGATTCGATATTCAGAAGGGATTACCCTGTAGTTGTAGCAGTCATACTATTAGCTACTCTCATATATGGATTGACAAATATATTTGTAGACTTGGGATATTGGGTCTTTAATCCAAAGGTGAGAGAGGGTATGTTTAAATGAATAAGATAAAATCAATGAATAAAACTGCACGAATACAGTTTTATACAGGAAGTGCAATACTTATTATAGTATTGTTTTTTTCTATATTTGCACCTTTTCTAATGAAATATCCATATGATCTGCCTAATCTTGATAATGTATGGGCTAAATCTTCTTCAAATTACTTTTTTGGTGCAGATAATTTAGGAAGAGATATATACAGCAGGCTTGTATGGGGAATGAGGGAGAGCTTAGTCATAGGAATAGTTGTAGAGTTGTTAACACTGCCAATGGGACTGCTCTTAGGATTTTTATGCGGTTATAGTAAAAACATTATAACTTCGTTTATAGCAAATGTGGCTGAATTGTTTTATGCTTTTCCAACAATTCTTTTAGCTATGTTAATAGCAGTAATTTTAGGGCCAGGAAAAATATCTATGATTATTGCAATTACATTGGGAAGCTGGCCGTACTTTTATAGATTAACCCGCTCTCTTGTTATAAAGTTAAAAAAAGAACCATTTATTGAGGCTTCAGAGGCAATGGGAGCAGGAATATTTCACATTTTTAAAAAACATATTATTCCTAATGTTATACCGGTTATAACACCTAATATAATACTTGACATAGGTGGAACTATTATGTGTGAATCCACATTGAGCTTTTTGGGAATAGGTATACAGGCACCAGTACCTTCATTGGGAAATATGATAAGGGATGGACTTTCATTTATGAGCATGCATCCAAGCCTTGTAATTGTATCATGTACAGCATTGGCAGTTATAATGCTGGCATTAACCTTTGTAGGAGATAGTTTAAGTGAAGGGAAATAACATTAACAGGCTTTTAATTTGGAGGTAATCTTAAAAATATGAATTTAGGGTTAATAATTCTTGCAGGTGGAAAAAGCAGCAGAATGGGTGAGGATAAGGCTCTTTTAAAAATAAATGGGGTAAGCTTTTTGCAAATAATAATAGGGAGAGCAAGGAGATTTGGATTTGAAGATATAACTATAAGCAGCAATACACCTGAAAAATATAAAGATCTTGGGAAAGGTGTTGAGATAGTAGAGGATATATTCAAGGATGCAGGACCATTAGGAGGGATACATGCTTCCTTGTTGGCTTCAAAAAATCGATTTAATCTGGTAATACCCTGTGATAATCCTTTTATACCATTCGAAATCCTTTACAAGTTTCTTGAATATAAAGATAATAATGATGCAGTTGTAGCCTTATATAATGGTGAAGTTGAGGCTCTTTGTGGAATATACTCAAAAAACTGTGCTAAAGCTATAGAAAGCATGCTGATAGATGATAATAGAAGGGTTAGAAATTTATATAAATTAGTTCCAACAGCCTATATGGAAATTGGACAAGAATGTACATTGTATAATATAAACACAAAACAGGATTATAAAGATATGATTTTAAAAAATGCTTACAGCTTATAAAAAATACAATATAAGCTTGGGAGAAATGATGTATGAATAAAATACCAATAATTTCTGTTGTTTCTAAAAATTCAAATGAAGGAAAGACTACACTAATAGAAGCATTAGTAAAAGAACTTACCCTTAGGGGCTATGATATTGCTACAGTTAAGTTTAGCAGCTGTGCCAGCAACTTTGATGTTGAGGGTAAGGACACATGGAAGCATTCTAAGGCTGGCGCTGTAAGTACAGCTATGATTGGACCAGAGGGGTATGCAATATCAAGAAGAACCAAAGAGAGGGAGAGCATATATAGTATTTTAGATAATATAGGACAAGCACATCTTATAATAGCAGAGGGCTTTAGAAATTTAAGGGAGCCTACTATTGAAGTGTTTAGAAGGGATGTAAGTGAAGGATTGTACTGCAATTTGGAAGATTTAATAGCTGTTGCTACAGATGCAGCGGATTTAGAAACATCTGTGCCTAAGTTTTCAACAAATGATATTAAAGAAATATGTGATTTTATTGAATTCAATATAATTAGGTGAAACTATGAGGGCTAAAAATAAGTATTCAATATATGATTTGACAATAATATCTCTTCTGGCAGCTCTTGGTATAGTTGTGAAGCCTGCAATATACTCTGTTGTGCACATTTTTACAGCACCTATACATATACCCGGAGGAGCTGCTGCTGGAGGATTTTATATGATGTGGCTTTTAATAGGCTATGGCATTACAGGGAAAAAGGGTACATGCACCCTTATGGGTATAATACAGGCATTTATAGCACTAAGCCTTGGCATATCCGGGGGATATGGGCTGTTTACTCTTGTATTATATTCCTTTCCAGGGATAGCCATAGATATATTTTATTCTCTTCATAAAGGAAGCTTAAACTCATATATGTACTTCCTTGGAGGAGTAATTGCTAATTTAACAGGAACATTTATGTCTTCACATTTCTATTTTGATCTTCCCTTTGTACCGATGATGCTTTGTCTGAGTATGTCGGCATTATCAGGGGGAATAGGAGGAATTTTTGCATACAACATAGTTGGATATTTAGTAAAAATAAATATGATATCAAAGAGGGGTGGACGTTATAATGAAAAATAAAAGATTATCTATTATATTAATAATACTGATTGCGACAGTTGGAATATTCGCTTATGTAAACGGTAAGAGCTTTTTTAATACATCAAAGCAGGATGTTTTAGTCATCAAATATAATGGCAGTACAAAGGAGATTTCTCTAAAGGATATTAAAAAGATAGGGGAGTCTTCCTTTAAAAAAGAACTTGTTTCAAAGGGCGGTGCTTCAAAGCTGAATGAGTACACAGGAGTAGAAATGAAAAAGATAATAGCAAGCATTGATGAAAAGATTTTAAACGAAAATAGTAATGTAATCTTGACTGCAAGGGATGGATATAAGGTATCCTACAAGGGCCAGGAAGTTTTAGAGGACAGTAATATCTATGTTGTTTTCAAAGAGAACGGTGAAGACATTAAGGATAAGAAAACCAATAAAACTATGCCATTTATGACAGTTGTTTGCAAGGATAAATTTGCTCAAAGATGGTGTAAGGATTTAGTTGAAGTAGATATCAATTAAGTAGATATATACAAAACAAAGATTATGTTAATTCTGTCTTTTTAGACATTCTGGATTCGGACTGGTTTAAAAGAAAGGATATAAGAATTCTATTGCTTTTTATATATCATGGAGAGTGAAAATGGGATATATTTTAGGAATTCAACAACCTCAGCCTAAATTTGAAGATATAATAAGTAATTCATTTGTTATAGAGAAATTTAAAAGCAAGAAAAATAATGTTTCTCTTTTGGAATTCTGTAGCAGTAGTTATCATTTAAAATTTATATCAAAGGAATACAGTAACCAAGATGCATTACTCAGGGAGTTAACTGTTCTATATACACTAATGAGAGAAGGAGTAAATGTTCCTTCAATATATGGTTATAAAGACTATTTTCTGTATATGGAATATATTGAGGGTCACACTTTGATGTATCTACTGGAAAAGAATATGTGGAGTGATAATGTGACAGATGCTTTGGTTAAATGGTTTTGTGGTTTCTATAACATTAAAAGACTTCAATCAGATAAATTACTTATTAAAGGAGACTGTAATTTAAAAAATTTTATATATGATGGAAGTAAGATATATGGAATTGACTTTGAGGAATCTCAGTATGGAAATGCGGAACAGGATATAGGGGAGCTATGTAGCCATATTTTATTGAGCTATCCAGAATATACAGACTGCAAAAAGCTATTAGTTGATAAAGTGGTACAAAAATTTCTAGTGCAAAATAAATACATCTGCAGAGATAATATAGAATCTCAGATAAATAGATATGTTGATATAATAGCAATCAGAAGAAAAAGGTGATAGGCTCTTGAGTTTTGAGTTATTTTAGTTAAAGTATCAATTAAAGACAATATTACTTAATAACTCAAAACTCAAGTGCTTGTTACCTTTTTATGTAATGGTTATTGCTTGTCCTAGTCTAATATAATTTTTGGAAAAAAAGTCGGACAATTATAAATTCTGTATGTTATTATATTCTCATCTTAAGATGTTAAAGGAGTGCTCCCAAATGAATTATTATGAACGAATTCAAAAATCCATTGATTACATTGAAAGCAACATTGAAAACAAAATTGATATAAACCTTGCAGCGCAAGCAGCCTATATGTCTCAGTCAAACTTTTATAGAATGTTTTTTGCACTAACAGGATATTCGGTAAAGGAATATATAAGACTTCGAAGAATTAGCCTTGCAGCAGGTGAATTACATGGCAATAACACTTGTCTTATTGATATTGCAGTAAAGTTTGATTTCGAGAGTGGAGATAGCTTTTCAAGGGCTTTTAAACGTGTAACAGGACTTTTGCCTAGTGATTATAGAAAACTAAATAAAAAGTTTTTCTTTGAGAGGATTGATATTATGGACAAGTATTTTGATATTCAAGATAATGAACTACTTGAGAAATACCCTGACATAAAGGTGCTCAAAGAACTTGAACCTATGAGAGTGGCATATTATTGTTATTATGGGAAGCACCCCGAAAATCATGCTTTTGCTGTAATGTTAGATTGGCTTAATAATAATGGTTTGAATGTAAATAAACAAAAATTACGTATTTTTGGTTATAATAATCCAAACCCATCATCTCCGGATCAAGAGGAATATGGCTATGAGGTTTGTGTTACTATTCCTGATAACTTAATTTTTAGTGATGATAAGGTAAAAGAGAAGGTCTTGGATGGTGGACTCTATGCTGTTACAAATGTAAAACGCGGAGAAAAAGATGATATAGGATATGAAATTGTTAAAGCGTGGAATCGTTTTAAGGACTGGCTCACAGATAGCAAGTATATATATGGCGGTCACCAATGGATGGAAGAACACCTGGGCTTTGATGATGATTCCAATCATATAGGTGGAATAGATTTATATATGCCTATATCTGAAAGGCCCAGCGATTGTAATACAACAAAAACATTTGAAAATGTAGAACCGATGTGGACAGCTTCCTATACTGCTGTAGGAAAAAATGCTATTGAAAAAGCACAGAAGTATTTCTTTAAATGGGCTGAAATGAAGGGGCTGTTTAATGATAATCTAAAACATAGATTTTTTGCATATTATAACTATGAAAGAATGGGATATAAAGATTTTTTCTATAAAATCCATGTTGCAGTTGATAAGGATTTTGAAACCGATAATTCTGATATAAAGCTTGAGGAGTTCAAAGGCGGCTATTATGCTGTTATGAATTCAAAGTACAAATATAATGGAGGAGCTTGGGGAGAGTTTATTAACTGGGTATCAAAAAGCCCAGATTACTCCTTCGGTAACTATTGGTTTTTTGAAGAATATAAACTTAAAGGTCCTAAAATTGAAATGGAAACCGAAATGGCTTTATATATGCCAGTAATACCAAAGGCATAAGGAAATTTTTGAAAACACCAATTTCGTAGATGAAAACTTATCAATAATGAAGGCACGTTGAGAAGGTCAGGCTAGAAACCTTAGCCTAGCTAAGGTTATCTAGCTTGAAACTTTCAACGTGCCTTATATTTATTATTAGATCAACTGTTCAAATTCATCCAGTAATCCTTCAAATACCTTAAGCCCATTGTTTACTGGGTCTGGGGTTGTCATATCAACTCCAGCATTCTTTAGAAGGTTTAGTGGGTAGTCTGAACCACCGCTTCTTAAGAAGCTTAAGTATCTGTCAACAGCTGGTTTTCCTTCCTTTAACATCTGCTGTGAGAAGGCAGTTGCTGCTGAGAAGCCTGTTGCATATTTATATACATAGAAGCTTGAGTAGAAGTGAGGTATTCTTGCCCACTCAAGGTCTATGTAGTCATCTACAACCATATCAGGTCCGTAGTATTGTACATTTAGATCGTGGTAGATAGATGAAAGAAGTTCTGCTGTAAGAGCTTCTCCTGCCTCTGCTCTTTCATGGATTATCTTTTCAAACTCAGCAAACATGGTTTGTCTGTAAACAGTTCCTCTGAAGCTTTCCATGTAGTGGTTTAAAAGATACATCTTTTCCTTCTTATCCTTTGTATTCTTAAGCATATGGTGCATTAACAGGGATTCATTTGTTGTTGATGCAACCTCTGCAACAAATATTCTATACTGAGCATAGATATATGGCTGATTTTTATCAGAATAGAAGCTGTGCATTGCATGGCCCATTTCATGTGCAAGGGTGAATGCGTTATCTATGTTATTGTTATAGTTTAAAAGCACATATGGATGGGTGTCATAGGATCCCCAGGAATAAGCACCGCTTCTCTTTCCTTCGTTTTCATAAACATCAATCCATCCAGAGGACATACCCTTCTTTAAATCTGATATATATTCATCGCCAAGGGTAGTAAGACCTTCCTGTACAATATCAACAGCCTTGTTATATGGAACCTCCATTGTAAATTCCTTAACTATTGGAGTATAAAGATCATACATATGAAGTTCATCAAGGCCGAGCATCTTCTTCCTAAGGGATACATATCTGTGCATAATGTGCATATTATCATGTATGGATTTTATAAGGTTATCGTATACATCTGTTGATACATTATCCTCAAAAAGGAAGGATTCTCTTGCGGTATTATACTTTCTAGCCTTTGCACGGAAAAGGTTTGCCTTTACATTTGCACTTAATGTTGATGCTATTGTGTTTATCTGCTTTTTATATGTACTGTAAAGAGCTTCAAAGGCATCTTTTCTAACTCTTCTATCTGAACTTTCCATAAATGATATGTATCTTCCCTTTGTAACCTCAACTTCATTTCCGTTTTCATCCTTTATGGATGGGAATTTCATATCAGCGTTGTTTATCATGCTGTATATGCTTTCAGGAGCATTCATAAGCTCTCCAGACATTGCAAGAAGACGCTCCTCTGCTGCTGAAAGAACATGTGGTTTTTTTCTGTTAATGTCATCAATATATTTTTTGTAAAGTCTTAAGCCTTCGTTTCCTTCCATAAAGGCCTTGATAGTTTCATCAGAGATATCAAGTATCTCAGGAACTACAAATGAATCTGCGCCAGATACTTCAACTCCCAGGGAGTCTGCCCTGCTTGCAAAGCTCTGATAATGTGAGTTTGTAGTATCCTCATGGCTTCTCATGTTGGCATATACATATACCTTTTCAAAAAGCCTGTTCATGCTGGCATCAAGCTCAAGACACTCCAAGAGTTCCTTTGATGATTTTGAAAGTTTTCCTTTTAATCCAGAAAGCTTTCCTGCCATTTCCTTTACTTTTTTAAAGTCTTCTTCCCAAAGGCTGTCTGATGAATAGATATCCTCCAGCTTCCACTTATATTCTGAAGATATTTCTGAACGTTTTGGTATTGAATTAGCATTACTCATAAATTTGTCCCCTCCCCATATAGGAAAATTTTGTTGATATAACTATGTTATAATTACAGAGAAAATTAATCAAGGGAAAAAATAAAATAGACGGGGAAGCCCCGCCTATTTAGCTACCTTCTATGCTCAACAAGGTCTATGGAACCAAGAACAATGTGAGCCAGGCCAAAACCAACGATACCTGCTGCAATCATAGGGGCAACATCTCTTCTTTTCATAATTGCACCAGTAGTTGTAACTGCTGCACCGAGAACTGTTGGGATTAAACCTTCACGCATTTGCATAAAACAACCCCCTTTGATTTTTTTGACCTTCAATATTATGGTGCTCATTTTTGGGGGTTTTATAACCATAATTATTTGAAAAGCTTAAAGTTAACATTAATAAGTCCATTTTGTATTTCAAGTATTATATATGAATGCCACCTTTCCTGCCTTTTGTATGTTATGGAGCCGGGGTTTATCATAAGAACCTTTCCTTTAGTTGTAAGATAGGGCTGGTGGCTGTGGCCGAATATGATTATATCAGGTTTATCGGCTTTTAATTTATCATAGGCTCTTTCAAGAGTTGTCTTACCTTCACCATGCCCATGAAATATTCCTATTTTAACTCCCTCTACCTCCAGTATCTCTCTTTCATTTAAAAGCTCTTTTGTAGAATCCTTATCAACGTTTCCCCATACACCCTTAAAATTTGGATACTTTTTAAGTCTTTCAACAACTCTTCTATCAGTATAGTCTCCTGCGTGTATCAGCATATCAACATCCCTAAAGTACATTTCGATAAGCTGATTTATTTTATCAGCATTTTTGTGTATATGGGTATCTGATATAACTGCTATTTTCATGTTATCACCCTGCCCATTTGTATTATTTAAAAGTATATTTAAAACGCAATGGATTTTTTGCTCTATATATAGTATTACTCAATTCTGTAATATGTTATAGATTTATGATTTAAAATTATTGTATGCTGATATTGTATGAAAGACTGTAATTGTTGAAAGGGATGGAAGAAATGATATAATATAGTCAAGGAAGACTTGAGGAGGAATAATATGAGTAATGTCGATTTGGATATAAAGGAAGAGGAAAAAAGACTTTATGAGGAATATAAAAGCAAGCTTGCAAAGATAAAAAAGGTAAAACAGGAGAGGGAAGCTGTAGGGCAGGTGTTTACAAAGGGACTACTGCCTATATATGTTCTTTTTGTGTTAAGCCAAGAGCCTTCCAATGGAAATGACATATCAAATAAAATCGGACAGAGAACATCAGGAATGTGGACACCAAGTACAGGGGGAATATATCCAATACTTAAAAATCTTGAGAAGGAAGGCTTTGTAGAGGGAAAATGGGATGACCCTAAAAAGAAAAACCAGAGGATTTATACAATAACTGAAAAGGGACTGCAGGAATTTGAGGATAAGAAGACTCTTTTAAGGATAAAAATGCAGGAAGCCCTTGAGGTTTTTAAGCTGGTATACAGTGATTTGTATGGTATTTAATGAATTTAAATAATAATAACAGAGGTGTTTTAAATGGTAAAACATATAGTGATGTGGAAACTTAAGGATTCTGCAGAGGGTGGTTCAAAGATTGAAAATGCAAGAAAAATAAAAGAAGGTCTTGAGGTATTAAAGGGAGTCATTGAAGAGATTAGGGAATTAGAAGTAGGAATAAACTTTGAAAAATCTGATATGGCATACGATTTAGTTCTGTATTCAGCCTTTGATAATGAAAGGGATCTGGATATATATCAGAACCATCCAGAACACCTTAAGGTTGGAGCCTTTATAGGCAAGGTTAAGGATAAAAGAATAGTTGTAGATTATTTAGTTTAGGTACATATAAAAAAGAACAAGTCCTGTTTTGATTTTCAAACTAACAGGACTTGTTCTTTTTAACTACTGTTTTTTCAAGGGATTCCTTTAGACAATCTTCTATGATGTCAGCAGTAATCATAAATTGTACCTTCTTTTTTGCTTTTATTTTCATCCTATCACCTCCAAATCATTATCTAATTTTGGAATTATAACATAATAAGAACCAAGTTTCAATACATTTTTTTATTTTTCTAAATAAATCTTTCACATGTGCAGTATTGGTATCCTCATGGATGTCTTCAATCCATATTGGGTGATTTTTGTATTGAACATCAATAACTCCATAGGAACTAAAGATTAATACGGCTTTTTCTAGGTTAATAATATCATCTCCTTTATAATAGTCTAAAGTAAAATCCTTTAATTATTCATAGTGGTTTATAGATAAAATACCCTATAATGTTTCGTTAATTGGTATAAAAATATCTAGCGTTAAGGAGATAAGAAAATGACATAAATTGAAGTTGTGAGCTACTTATAATTGAATATCATTTTAAATGTAATATTAGGTAATTAACTAAACCGTTTGGTATTATTAAAATATTTTGGAAAATTTTTAAAAAGGGCATTCACAGTGTAACATTGTTATGTTACACTAAAATTACAGGATGAAAAACATGGAATGCTATTATAGATTTTAATTAAAGGGAGGTTAATTAAATGGAAAGAGAAAATGATTTAAAGATTTCTGGTGCAGGAAATGCAAGTGGCGGAAAGTTTAACGAGGCTAGAATAATTGGTATGGGAAATATAAACGGAGATATTTGAAAGCAGTGGGGCATTGGAAGTAAAGGGAGATGTTTAAAGTTATAATATAATTAGAATAAAAGTAATGGTAATGGGAGTGGAGTGATGGGTTATGGATAATTTAAAGATTGTAGAATATGATTCATCCTATGCGAAGGAAGTTGCAAGAATGTGGAGGATGAGTGCTGAAGGCTGGAATGGACTTAATGGGAATGCAACAGAGGAAAGTATTCTTGCAGAACATGTAGCAACTACTAATATTAACACATATCTTGCTGTTCTTGGTGGTGAGGTGCTAGGATATTGTGGCCTCTCAGAATACACAGAGGATGAAGGAGCAATGTACATAGCGGTTTTAAATGCAAGATATGATTGTCATGGTAAGGGAATAGGAAAGGCACTTGTAAAAAAATCTATTGAGAGAACTATTGAGCTTGGATATCCAAGACTTGATCTTCATACATGGGCGTCTAATAAAAAGTCAGTGCCTTTGTATAAAAGATGTGGATTTTTTCTTGAAGACAGGGATGATACAACTCACCTGATGAATTTTATACCTGCAGTAATGCAGACAGAAGCAGTAATGGATTACTTTGAGAATACAGATTGGTATGAAGCTTTAAAAAGAACTATAGATATGAATCCAGATGGAAGGGAAGAAAATGGTTTTGACTTTTACGAATACAACTGGGAGAAGGGCGGAAGAAAATTAAGAATGGAATTTGAAAGAAAGGGTAGAGGCATTAGGACAATCGAAACCGATGATTACCTAATAACCCTTTCAGTTGAGAATCAAAAGCTTGTATTTGGAAAATCATATAAAGTATTTTATGAGATAACAAATAAAACAAAGAAGCCATTGAGAATCTCAGTAAAGGGAAAGGATGACAAAAATATAAGGTTTGCTTTAGAGAGGGATATCGATGTTCTAGATAGAGAAGTTATTGAGGGAGAATTTTTCGTACAGCCAATTGAGGAAGAATTTAAAAATATTAAAACCCATCCTGCGGTTGTATCAGAGGCTATTATAAACGGCAAAAAAGCTCTCTTTAAGCTGGGAATTGTACCTAAATTCCCTGTGAAGATAGGTATTCTACTAGACGACGTTGAAATTCATGAGGGAGAAGCCTCAAAGATGTATATAGACATAGAGAGCAACTTAAGGGAGGATGCAGTTTTAGAGTTTAAGCTTGCTGAGAACAAAAATATTGAAGTTGAAAATAGAGAATTTAGAATTGATATTAATAGAAATGGCAGAAAATCAATTGAAGTCCCCTTTATTTTAAAAAAGCCTTTTATATATTCAGAAAAGCTTAATATAAGATCTCTTTTAAAAAATGGTGAGAGTATAGAGTTTGAGAAAAATATTACGGGAATTTTTAGAGGTAGGAGAGAAGCCTTTGGAGGAGAGACAGAGGATGGTTTTATCATAGTTTATGGTGAATGCCTTGTTATTTTAAACAAGCTTGATAATGAAATACACATTAAGAAATTTGATAAGCAATTTAATGAAATACGCATTAGATGTCCAAGGCTTGGAAAACCTTACTCTGATGATTTCACTAATAGGGCAATTGAAAACGTAAGATGGTGTAAAGAAGAAGAGGCAATGGTTCTTAAGGGGGACTATGTATCAAATGATTATGAGAATGTAAAGGTAACGCTTGTTATAAAGCTTAGAAATAATGGAATAGTAGAAAGTTACTATGAGATCGAAAACCTTTCAGAGCATGAAATTTCAAATGAGATATGGCTTAAGCAGACAGTATTACATGAAATGACAAATGCGATAATTCCATATGATGATAACTTTATTCATCTATCTGAACAAGCATTTCGAGATGCAAGACTTTTTGAGAGCAGTAGAGTTAATGAAAACTGGGTTTTTGCTGGAGAAGGAACAAAAACGAGAAGTCTATGGTGGGATAGGGATATAAAGGGATGCTTTGGAGAATGGCCGATATACTTTGAACATGATTTTGGAAAGCTAGAAGGAAGAGAGAAAAGGGTTACAAAGTCAGTCTACTTGGCACTTGGAACGTTTAGAACATGGCAGGAGTTAAGAAGCTTCGCATTAAAGAAGGACAATCCTATCAATTTAACTACAACCTCGGATTTTGAAGTAAAAGTAAATGAAGGCAATCCATTTATTAAGGATAATTTTACTGTGGAAATAATAGAACACAAGCAGATGCCATTTAAGGGTGAAGTAACAGTTAATTTCAAAGATAATGATTCGAGTATAGTAAATAAAAAATTTGAGAATGAGATTCTGAAAGCAAAAATTGATTATTCCAATATGAGCAAAAATGATATTGATATTCTTTCAGTAAAAATGGACTTGAATGTTTTATCCTTTGAAAGAGATATAGCTGTATTCAATTTAAAGAACATGGACTTCCAATCTAAAATAGTAAAGGATAAGGGTCTAGAGATATATTCAATGAATAATGGTGTTATGGAGATAAAAGCTTGTCCTGAGTTTTCGAGCGGTCTATATTCTCTAAATTACAAAGAACATGAATGGCTTGATAATTCCTTCCCTGATTTAGACAGCAGAACATGGTTTAATCCATGGTTTGGAGGAATCCAATCTGTTCCTGAAGATTATGTTTTTAGTTCGAGAACTATGCAAAAGGAAAAGATACAAGCAGGATTTGTTAAGATTAAGGATAGCTTTAAAAATGAATGGGAGGGCATTAAAACTAGCACTCTTATAGAACACAATGAAAATTTTAAAGGTTTAGGAATTAATGAATACTTTTTAATGCTTCCAGGAGTACCAGTTTTGTATCATACCGTAGAGCTCCAACAGAATACCGGAAGGTTTATTAAAAATCTAAATTTTATCACTAAGAATTTCTTCAAGCTTGACAGCGATATAACTAAAAACTATGTAAGTACAAAAAATAACGATGGAGAAATAACAAGATACAGAGTTGGTGTTAAAGGCTGTCAGATTGGAGCAGGCTCCTCTATGATTTATGGAAGTGAAAGCATGGAGGATAAGCTTCAAATTTATACAAACTACGAAGAGTATAAGCCAGTATGCTTTATAAACCTTCAAGACACTGCATTAATGATGATGAGAAAACTAGCCATTCCAAATGGTGAAAGTCTATTTACACAACCAACCTTCTATATTTTTACTAAAAACCATATATCGGATAAATTTCTTAGAAATTTGAGAAGGTGTCAGTTACTTGGCATTTCTTAACGTCAGAAAGCAGGTGCAAAAGCATAAAGAGTTGGCGCACAAAGAAAGGTTATACATTATTTTATAGGTAACAGGCATTAAAAAATCAAGTTTTAAATCATATAGATGACCCCCTTTTGGTTTATTTCATAACTATTTTCGAATTGTTATTTTTACTTATAGCAGATATAGAATTAATAGCAGATGCCCTACCAACTTGCTTAGACTGTTTTTTCAAGGCTACTGGATTCAATCAAGGTGGTAATAGCCAGAATACATGCAAGTGAGAGAAAAGCAATTATTTTTTTATCATTCTTAAACGCTCCCTGTTTGAATATGATTATGTTAAATTAATACATAACATACAATTACAAGTATAATGCTAAATTTTGAGTATTATAACATTTCTCATAGAAAAAACGATAATCTTTCTAAATAATTTTATAATGTCCTTTTCCTAGTGAGATGCATATTATGGAGTGTATATATAATTGGGAGGTATTCTTTTGAAGGATTGTTGTGAGAAAAAACATGAGAAAATGCACGATATGAAATATGAAAAGCACAAGATGGACAGTAGAGAGGAAGAAATGTGGCAAGGACTTTATCCAGATTCATATATGTGCATTCACATGGCAATGGAGCACCACTGCGAAGCCATGGAGAAGGAAAAGGGAAAGCATCATATACCTAATAGGGATGAATTTGAAAAAATGATTGATGGGGTACTGGAAGAAGTAGAAGATGAGATGAAGTATATGGATGAATGTGAAAATGAGAATATGAATGAAAATAAGGATGACGATGACAGTGATGACAGGGATTATGAGCATAGTGACGATAGAGACGATGAAGATGAAGACAATGATATGAAGAGATTTACACCCTATGGTGGAAGAAGAAGGAGGAGGAGAAGAAGACTTAACAGAGATCTTCTTGGTCTTTTACTTTTAGGTCAGCTTTATGGTAGAAGAAGACCATATCCACCTTATTATCCACCACGCCCATATCCTCCACCACATGTACCATATGGGGGTCCTTATTAAAAACGTTAAAAATAAGATTTGTATAAAAAATGAACGGCTGTTTGCCGTTCATTTTTATGCGTTTTGTTCTTGTATATGCAGGTGGTTTAACTTTCTCATCTCGATTATAAGGAATATTCCAGTTATAAGTGATGATAAACAATCTGATATTGGACCAGCCATCCATACTCCGTCAAGCTTGAATATGCCTGGAAGTATTAAAAGCATTGGTATAAGGATTAGTACCTGTCTGGAAAGACTTAAGAATATTGAATACTTCGGTTTTCCTACTGCTTGAAAATAGTTGGAGCTTACTATCTGGAAGCCTATAAAAGGAAGCATTGAAAGAAATATTCTTATACCATATGAACCAACGCTTATTAATTCATTAGAACCTTTTCCAAATACACTTATAAGAGCTTGAGGGAAAAGCTGAACAATTATAAATCCTGTAGTTGCAATTCCTGTTGCTCCCAGTATTGCAAGCTTTAATGCCTTCTTTACTCTATCAAATTGCTTTGCACCATAGTTGAATCCTATTATCGGCTGAACACCCTGGTTTATACCAAATATAGGCATAAGTATCATCATTGATATACTGTTTATGACTCCCATCGCAGCAATGGCTATATCTCCACCATACTTTAAAAGTGATTTATTAAGTATGAAGTTTATAAGACTGGCTGCAAGCTGCATTAAAAATGGTGATACACCTATGGAGAATATGCTTAATACCACAGATTTTTTAAGCCTTAAATACTTTCGTCTTATTTTTATAATACCCTTATCCCTGAAGAAAAAGGAAAGTACCCAAACAGCGCTGGCTGCCTGAGATATTATGGTTGCTATTGCTGCTCCTTTTACACCCATGTGGAATACATATATAAATATTGGATCAAGTATCATATTTAATACAGCACCAATAAGCATTGTAACCATAGCCATTGTTGGGTTTCCCTGGGCACGTATGCTGTGGTTCATACTGAAGGAAAGGTTTTGAAATATTACACCAACGAGTATTATGAAAGTATACTGCTTGGAATATTCAAGTACCTGACCTGATGCACCAAATGCCCTTAATAAGCTATCAAGGAATACAAGCCCTATTACGCTTAATATCAGAGAAATTATTATTGTAAGTGAAAATGCATTTGAAAGAATCTCTTCAGCATCATCTTTTCTATTCTGACCTAATCTTATAGATATTAGAGATGATGTTCCAATGCCTACAAGCATTCCAAAGGCCATTATAATTATCATTAATGGGAATGCAATTACTATTCCTGATATAGCAAGTGCACCGACTCCTCTTCCAACCCATATTCTGTCTACGACATTATATAACGCATTAACGATCATTCCAGTTATTGCAGGGATTGAAAACTTTAGAAGTAATTTTCCAACGCTTTCTTCCCCAAGCTGTTTTGCTCTATCCATATCTTTCCTCCTATATAGTGATTAATTTATATGCCTGATATACAATGAACCTGATAGATAAGATTATAAATTAAAAAATGTGTTGAAGCAACAGAATTGGGGAGTTGTGGATAAAGTATAGATTCGAAATACCAAACGTTTTATCTAGAGGCTGCTGCACAACATCAAGGTGACAGGCTCTTGAGCTTTGAGTTATTTAATCAAAAGCATCGTAAGATGCTTTTATTAAATAACTCAAAACTCAAATGCCTGCTACCCTAATACCACCCCTGTTTAACTTCTGCATTAAGTTAAAGTGAAGTTGAAATTTAACTTAAACATTAATAATATCAAGGTTTAAACACCAATAAAAAAATAGGCCCTATGGCCTACTTTTTATCATTAAAATATTTGTCTATTATTTTTTCTGCAAGTCTCTTTTGGGCATCTGCCTGCGCTACCAGCATTATTACTGTAAGGAATAGTCCTGCAGTATCCTTGTTTTCACTGCTTATTTCATCAACCTTCTTTTCTATAACCTTGAATTTTTCGTTGAAATCTGAATAGTAGCTCTTAAATTCGTCATTTTTTAATTCAAGGAAGGTTGAGTATATATCTGTAATTGAAATAATGTCATCGTCGGTAGTGTCCATACTGTTAAGTATAGGGGTAAGGAGTGTGTGGATATCGTTTATAGAAAGTATCTGCTTCAAATAATAGATTATTATAAGGAGTATAATATGCTGCTTTGAATATTTTTTGTTTTTTGGTGGCATTAAAATACCGGATTTTGTATAATTATTAATCATTGTTTTAGTTAATAGTTTGTCATCATCACTTCTTTTGAGGTGTCCTAATTTATCCTCAATTAAAGTAGTTACCTGTTCCATATAAAGGTTCATATCAGGTATATCTGAGGGCTTTATGTCATCTAGAAGTGATAAGTCATCTATTAAATTTAAAATGTCATCTTTACTCAACATAATATTTCACCTCATATTTATTATATAGTATTCAATACTACAAGTCAATATATTGATATTGCATAATGAAATATATTTACAATTAGTTCTAGAAAATTAACTATGTGTTATGATTATGAGTTCTATACTATAGAAGCTCGAGCTTTGAGATGGAATAAAAAGTGGCGAAGGGATTTGTTGTTTCCCTTCGCCGTTTTTGCTAGATTGCTTCTATTGCATAGCTTACAGTAATCTTATTAGGTTCTTTTTCAGATTGAATTCTTTTTCTTAGGAATGGTTCAGCCACAGCAGGGAAAAGTAGGTAGGACAATATATCCTCATCAGTTTTTGTAAGCTCCTTTATATTCGCCCTTGTGGATTCAAATACAGGTTCTAATGTGTCTGCAAATCTTCCTTCCATAGGTTTCTCATCCCCAAGTATCTTTTTAACAAGCTCAGTATTTATTTTTCCTGGTGCCTTTCCATATTCGCCTCTAATATAGGCTTTAACTTCCTTTAATACTATTTTATATCTTTCGCCAGACAGTACATTCATTGCAGCCTGGGTTCCTACCATTTGACTCATTGGAGTAACAAGAGGTGGATAACCAAGATCCTCCCTTACCCTCGGAACCTCAGATAAAACCTCCTCAAGTCTGTTGAGAGAATTTTGTTCCTTAAGTTGTGCTATAAGGTTTGAAAGCATTCCACCAGGTACCTGATAGGTTAATGCATCAGTTTCCGTTCCAAGTACAAAAGGATTAAGCTGTCCTGAAGCTATAAATCTGTCCTTTATAGGCTTAAAGTGGTCATTTATTGATTTAAGCAGCTTGCTGTCAAGTCCTGTTTCATAGCCAAGTTCCTTTAAGGCATAATTCATAGTCTCTGTTGCTGGCTGTGCTGTTCCTCCTGAAAAAGAAGAAATAGCGGTATCAATTCCATCAAGTCCAGCTTCTATTGCCTTAAGGTATGTCATAGGTCCAAGACCTGTTGTACTGTGAGTATGAAGGAATACAGGAATTTTTACAGATTCTTTAAGAGCTTTAACGAGCTCATAGGATTCTCTTGGTCCCATAATTCCTGCCATATCCTTTATACATATGGAGTTTACTCCCATAGCTTCAAGGGATTTTCCCAGCTTTGCATAGCTTTCAAGGTTGTGTATTGGACTTGTTGTGTAGCAGATGGTTCCCTGTGCATGGGCACCCTGTTTGAGGGTTTCATCAACTGCAACTTCTATGTTTCGTAGATCATTTAATGCATCGAATATTCTTATAATATCAATGCCGTTCTTTACAGAATGTTTAATAAAGCTTCTTACAACATCATCAGGATAATGCTTATACCCAAGAAGGTTTTGACCTCTTAAAAGCATTTGGAGCTTGGTGTTTTTAACCTGTGCTCTTATTTTTCTAAGCCTTTCCCATGGGTCTTCCTTTAGATATCTTAGACATGAGTCAAAAGTAGCACCACCCCATACCTCAAGGGAATAATATCCTGCTTTATCCAGTGTTTCTAATATGTCTTTAAAATCATCAAATTTCATTCTTGTCGCAATAAGAGATTGATTTGCATCTCTTAATACGGTTTCCGTTATATTTACGCGCATATCCCCACTTCCTAAACATATATATTTCCTTCTAATTATATATTATATACCAAAATGTAAAAAACATGTGTAATATGTCGAAATTAACTATATTGAATTTTTGCATTAGATATATATAATCTAAACAAAAAATCGAATTTTTATTTAAAATACACATAAGAGACTGTATATAAATAAAAATATAAGAATAATAATGTAATAACCTTGCAAATAAAGTGAAAAGTTGTATAATATTAAATAAGCGATTAAAAATTATGAAATTGAAAATTTACTTTACAATATTGTATATATAAAACACAACTTTTAAAATGTTTCTCCTCGGTGAGGATGTTCCCCCTACCATTTATTAGTGCACCCATTAGGGTGCATTTTTGTTATGGATGCGGTAATTTATATATTGTATATTTGCTTAAAAAATAATGTTTATTTTTTATAAAGATTTGATATAATATAAATAAGAAATGCTTAGTGGGTAACACTAAGCATACTTAGAACATTTATTTTGTTTTAGGGCTATTGGATAATGTACATTTTTATTATGAATTTTTAGAAAAAAGCACTAATCTTCGCGGGATGGGTGCTTTTTCTCTTTGCTATCCATTTCTATATCAAGACCGAGAAATTTTACATTGATCTTTATGCGTGATATAAAAAGATTATGTTCTAAAACTAATCGTATAATATAAATAACGCATATACTTTTTATGATAGATTCTAGCATATCCAATACCACCCCCTTAGCTACAGTGAAATAATCACCAATAGCCCAAGGAGGATAAAATGTTCAAAACCTCCACAGCCATCCTTCTGTGGTTTTTATTTTTACGTGGATAGTATACCATAATTATGAAAAAATATGTATGAGTATATGTTGGATTAATTTACAATTTGAAGCTTATGTGGTAACTCATAGTTTAATGGTTATACTAAGTGCTAATAGAAAGTAAAGCTTTATCATAGAAAATGTATATGCAAAACATATGTAATAAATAAGAATGTATATGTAAAAAATATAGTTGACAAAGGATTTTTAGGAGGCTATAATTGGTAACAATAAACATCTAAAAATTGCTATGACGAAGAAGAGTAGATTAAAAACGGTTTTAAGAGAGGAGCTGTCGGCGGCTGAAAGCAGTTCTAAATGCGTTTAATCGAAAACCACTTCTAAGCTGTAGGCTGAAATAACAGTAAGCCTTACCGGTGATTACGTTATAATCCTACAAGTGATACCTTTTGTTTAGGTATAATTTGGGTGGAACCACGTGAGTTACTCTCGTCCCATTTATTTAGGGACGGGAGTTTTTTATTTATAATTATAATTGAAAGGAGTAAGAGCAATGAGAAGAATATTATTTATAACCACCACGAAAAATGCATATTCAACTAATTTAATAAGCTTTTCGAATTGCTCGGGCTCTGTCACCTGTAACAAACAGGCTTGAAACGCTTTTAATGTAAAGAATAATTGTAGCTAAACCACAGGGCAATTCGAAGGGGTTTCCCAGTGGTAAACTATGCTAATTAAATATTTTTAGAGGGCATCGGTTAATCACCGATGCCCTTGCTTTTTATAAAATGTTTCAGCAGAGTCCGATATGTTTTGCATAAATGATTCTACATTGCTCGATCCTAAACATTTATGCAAAATCATATTCCTTGATTAATAAATTGCAATATACATTATTCAAAATCTTTATTGCGATTTATATAGTGATCAAAATTTATATATTGAATGGAGGAAAATAAAATGTTAAATAGAGATATGATAAATGCCATGATACAAAAAAGAGGAATAATCCTTGATAAAAACGGTGTGGAATATAATGTTGACAATAAAGAGGAAATGAGAAATATCCTTAAGGAGAATGACATTTTAAACAAATTTATATTAGAAGAAAAAGGGCTAAAGGGGGGAGGCAGTGTACCGAAATCAATACAAGCAATGCAAAAGCTAGAGCTTGTTGATTATGAACCAGCCAGTGATTCAGGACACTTTAGATTTTACCCTAAGGGAAGTCTGGTTTTTGATTTAATTAAGGAATGGGCTGAGGAAATTGCTCTCAACAGATTAAAGTCCTTAAAAATTGAAACTCCCCTTATGTATAACTATAATGAAAAGGATATTCAAGAACAGGTTAAATCCTTTCATGAAAGTCATTACATTGTAAATGTACCAGGAAAGGATTCAGATTTTATATTAAGATTTGCAGGAGATTTTGGACTTTTCAGGATGCTTAAGGATGCAAGATTAAGTTATAAAAACCTTCCTATGAGAGTATATGAATACTCAAAGAGTTTCAGATATGAAAGGCGTGGTTCCCTTGTAGGGCTTAAAAGACTTAGAGCCTTTTCGATGCCAGACATACACAGCTTTACAAAGGATCTAAGTGAGGGTTTTAAGGAATACAAGGAGATTTATAAAAGCTACTATGATCTTGCAAGGGAGATGAATATTCAATTTGTGCCAGTTTTTAGAGCAGTAGAGGATTTCTATTATGAACACAAGCAGGAGATTCTTGACCTTGTGCAATATGGTGATAGTCCAGTTTATATTGAGCTTTTATCTGATATGAAGCACTACTGGGCAATAAAGAGTGAGTTTCAAGCAATTGATTGTGGAGACGGCTTTGTCCAATTATCAACTGTTCAACTGGATGTTAAGGATGCAAAGCTTTATGGAATCAACTATCTTGATATTGACGGAGAAATCAAGGGCTGCATTATATGCCACTCTTCAATAGGTTCAATTGAAAGGTGGATGTATTCAATACTTGAAGCAGCATTAATGAAGGAAAAACCAGTTCTTCCCTACTGGTTAAGCCCTGTTCAGCTAAGAATTATCCCAGTAAGTGATGAATATATAGATGAATGTGAAGAGATAATAGATAAACTGGGGAGAAAAATAAGGTGTGATATAGATGACAGAGATGAAAGACTGGCAAAAAAGATAAGAAATAGTGCGCAAAGCTGGGTTCCCTATTCAATAGTAGTGGGACAAAATGAAAAGGAAAGCAAAAGGTATTCTCTTAAGAGCAGAGAAGGTGAAAAAATCGACAATATCTCCATAGATGAGATAAAAAGCTACTTTATTGATAAGCAAAATAACATGCCATATAAAGCTTTAAATCTTAGTAATAAACTTTCAATGCAGCCAATGTTTAGATAGAACAAGTATATAATGGCTGCAAAACTCATAAAATATTAATTAATAGCCTCCCAGTTTGAGAAACATCTCACTTTGGGAGGCAACTATTATCCTTTAGTTTAGAGCAGATAATATAATTTGCTGCTTGAATATAACAATTGACAAAATATTAGTATAATAATATAATATAATTTGTCACGTAGATATGCGCCCATAGCTCAGTAGGATAGAGCAACGGTTTCCTAAACCGTGTGCCGGAGGTTCGAATCCTCTTGGGCGCACCAAATAAAAACCCTGTGAAATAGCGGTTCACAGGGTTTTTTGTTTAAAACTTTTATAAAGAAGATTTTTATTGCTTTGGTTGTCTTTTGGTTATCCCCCTAGGTGCCAGCCTCTTGACATTTGACATTTACAAAATATTCTTATGCCTTGAGAGTAGTTTGGAGATAGAGGATTCATCTGTATTTAGATATTGTGATATTTCTTTAAGTGAGTACTTATTGAGCAGTGATTGATTGATAAAATGAAGTTTTAGGGGAGTTAGTTTACGATTCTTGCTTTTAGATTTTATTAAATTTTGAAACTCTTGTGTTATAAAAATTGATGTGAAGATGCTTTCTAAAGACTCTCTTTCTGGCAGTTTGTTGGTTGCTTCAGTTGGAATTGTTATTGTCATATTAGCTTTTAATCCTATTGAACTTTTTATTAGTACAAAATCAGATTCACTATCTTGATCATTACCTTGCATGTCCATTAGCCTCAAATAGCTTTTTAAGGCTATTTTTTTATCTTCAGAAAACATACTTAATAGGAAGTATGTATTTACAAACTCAGTGGATATGGCATTTTTATAAAAATAATGGCTATTCCATCTATATTGATTTAAGTCATTACATACGTTGGCTCTGATAGGATTCCTATGAATATATCTTAAAAGCCAAATTAGATATGAATCTGATTCAATCAATTTACAGTTATATCTACCTTCAAATACATGTCCAGTTCGCTTTAATTCTCTATTTAAAAATTTATTCATAACATTATTAACGTTGAACATTATATCACTTATAGAGGTCTCTGAAGTTTTTACAATCAGATGGTAATGATTATCCATGATGGCATAAGCTAGTAGATCATAGCTAAACTTTTTACGGTACTCCTTTAATTCTTTCAGGAAAAATGCTTTATGCTTATTATTTTGGAATATAAACTCACTATTATTACCTCTATGGTATACATGATATACTGCATCATTAAATATAATGTCACTTCTATTTTTCCTTGGCATAGGCTCACCCCTTGTACAACAATCATCTAAAATTATAACCCAAAATATAATCATTATACGTAAAACGTGGAAATGTCAAATGTCAAGAGGATGGCACCTATCGGGTCGAACTAGTATTAACAAATTTGTAACTAAGCATATATCAAATAGAAATATATATCGGTTAAATTTTTTTCTTGACTTTAATGAGCAAAATGATAGAATTATGTTACTGGTCATAGGGTGAACCTATTATAACGTATAGAAATTTTTTCATAAAAACAGACAGTTTTGAGAGCCGCTTTAGTGGTTCTATTGTATTAAAGAGCCCTAAAGGGCTTATTTTTTATATTTAAATTTATAAGAAATTTATAATTTAAGCATAATAAATCTAAAAGTAGATTAGGTGGGTTGATATTATGCAACATGAAATGAAATTAAAATCGGAAGAGTTTGATAGAATTATATATAATAATAAAATAATAGAGGTTCGACTTAATGATGAAAAAAGAAAAAAAATAAATATCGGAGATAGAATAATTTTTCACAGAATCCCTGATTTGAGACAATTTGTTTCTGTAAGAGTTGAAGGTATTTATACATTTTTAACTTTTAGAGAATTATACGAGGCATTTCCTTTTTCATATTTTGGATATAACGACTTTAATATAAATGATATATTAGGTAGGATTTATGAAATATATTCCCCTATACAAGAAGGGAAAAATGGAGTGGTTGCAATAAAATTCATGGTTGAGGATAGAAACATTCCCTAAATAACAAATATATGGTAACATTGTGTTATATAGTATAATGCAATGGGGGTGGGAAAATATTATGGATGTTATTCAAAGAAAAACATTTACCGATATTAACTTAGGGGATGAATTTTTCGATTCCTTAAGGGAAGACTATCCTGGTTTTGACGAGTGGTTTAATAAAAAGGCTAAGAATAATGAGAGTGCTTTTATACTGGAAGATGGGGATATTAATGGCTTCTTATATTTAAAAGAAGAGAATGATGAGGACACCACAATTACACCGACTTTATTAAAAAAGAGAAGACTAAAGGTTGGTACATTTAAGATCAATGCACATGGTACTAAACTTGGTGAGAGATTTATAAAAATAATCATTGATCAAATGTTTCGAAATAACTATGAAGAAGCGTATGTTACTATTTTTAATAGGCATGAATCTTTAATTAGTTTATTAGAAAGATATGGGTTTGAATATTATGGAACTAAAAGTAGTAAAGCAGGAGTTGAAAATGTATATGTTAAATCTTCAAAAAAAGTTTTAGGAGATATTTTGTTAGATTATCCTAAAATTCATGTTAAAAATAATAAAAAATTTATGCTATCAATTTTTCCTGAATTCCATACTAGAATGTTTCCTAATTCAAAGCTTAGAACTGAAAGAAATCATGTTATAGAAGATGCTCCATTTACAAATAGCATAGAAAAGGTATATCTTTCTGGAGCTAATTTAAGCGTGTATGGGAAAGGTGATATAATAGTTGTTTATAGGACTGCAGATAAGGGTAAATCTGCTGAATATTCATCAGTGGCAACTTCTGTGTGTGTTGTTGAAGAAGTAAGACACATAAGCGAGTTTAGGGATTATGATGAATTTTATAATTATTGTTATAAACATAGTGTTTTTAATGATGAAGAGCTAAGGTATTTTTGGACAACTAGAAGGTATAAATATTTGGTAAAAATGCTTTATAATATAGCATTAAATAAAAGACCTATAAGACAAGAACTAATAGAGGAAGTTGGTTTAGATAGAAACGCACGATGGGTGGCGGTACCACTAAATGATGAGGAGTTTGCTAAAATTTTAGAATTAGGTGATATAGATGAAGGTTTTATTATCAATTAAGCCAGAATATGCTCAAAAAATATTTACTGGTGAAAAAAAATATGAATACAGAAGAAATTTGTTTAAAAGAGATGATGTAGATACTATTGTAGTATATGTTACAAAGCCAGTAGGAAAAGTTATGGGAGAGTTTGAAGTCGGCGATGTGTTAGAAGGCAACCCTAATTTTATATGGGAGCAAACTAAACTATATGCTGGAATTGATAAAAATTCATATATAGAATATTTTTCCCAAAGAAAGATAGGTTTTGCCATCTGTATAAAAAAGACTAAAGTATATAAAGAACCATTAGAGCTAATAGATTTAGATCCTAAAATTAAATATCCTCCTCAATCATTTATGTATATTTAGTAGGAGGCTTTCACATGGAAAATGTTGAAATTACTAAAAAAATTATTTTCGTTGGTGGAATACATGGTGTTGGAAAAACTACCATATGCAGAAAAATATCTGAAGTATTATCTTTAAAGCATTATTCAGCTAGTGAATTAATATCATATATTAAATCTGAGAATATATCAAGAGACAAGAAAGTCAGTAATGTAAAGGAAAATCAAGATATTTTGCTAGAATCTGTTGACAAATATTTGGATAAAGAAGAAAACTATTTGCTTGATGGACACTTCTGCCTATTAAATGCTGATGGTGATATAACAAGGGTTCCATATAATACATTTAATTCCTTAGGGATAAAGGCTATAATTATTTTGGTAGATGAAGAATCACAAATATTGAAAAGATTAAATAATAGGGATGAAAAACACTATCTGCTCAGTATCATAAAAGAACTCCAGGAGAGAGAAATTAATTATGCACATGAAGTTGCGAAGCGTATAGGGGTTATGTGCAAAATAATTAATGCATCAAGTGATTTTGATGAAATGTTGCTGTTTGTTGATACTATTTTAAATCATAAATCCTCAGATATTTAAAAAATTTTCTAATATGTTTGGAGTATATTATTAATAAACTAATTAAATACAGTTACATGTAATGAAATTCGCTGGGTACTATTTGGGTACTGTAAACACAAAATAGTACCCCAAGATACATTTAAATAGAACAAGCTTTAAATGCAGAATGTAGATATATCAATACTTAGATTAAATAGAGTTAAGTTAAAATAAGCTATATCGTGCATTCCTAAACCGTGTGCCGGAGGTTCGAATCCTCTTGGGCGCACCATACAAGCTAAAAATACCAATCCTTCATGGATTGGTATTTTTTATTTGGTTCTTTGATGATAGGTATAGAAAGAGAGGAGAATTGTGGTCCCCTTTCTTCTTGTATATGAAATCGATGAAGCTTTTATTTTTATACTGCCAATTCTAATAGCATATCAATAATTTTTTCAAATGTAATTCCAATGCCTTTAAGCATATTTGGATATCGGCTGCACGTAGTAAATCCAGGGATTGTATTAACCTCATTAAAAACAATTTTATCATCAGGAGTTAAAAACATATCTACTCTAGCAAAACCTTGACAGCCTAAGGCTTTATATATTCTTGCAGCGATAGACTTAATTTCATCTGCTTTTGTATCTGTAATCCTTGCTGGCATATGAATTTTGGCAGTTTTGCGATCATATTTTTCTGCATAGTCAAAGAAACCATCAACAAGTTCTATCTCATCAACTCTGCCTATGGTAAGCTCATCATTTCCTAAAACGGCACAGCCTACCTCAAACCCCTCTATATTTTCTTCTAGAATAACCTGATCATCATACTCAAAGGCAGCTTTGATTGCAGGTATAAGTTCATTTTTATTATTAACTTTGGTTATTCCATAGGAGGATCCTGCTTTTACAGGTTTAACAAAAAGTGGATATTTAAGCTTTTCAGCATATTTTAATGCAAGCGTATCATCTGATATGCTTGAAATAGTATAAGAAGCGGGGGTATCAATTCCTGAAGCGTTTGCAACTAGATGAGCCATGTATTTGTTCATACATAATGCAGAGGATAATGTTTGGCAACCTACAATGGGTATGCCTGCTAACTGGCAAAGCCCTTGCACCGTTCCATCTTCCCCGTTTTTGCCATGAAGTACTGGGAACGCCATATCAACCCAAATTTTATCTATACTATTGTTATTAAACACAAGTATACCATGATCTCCTTTGTTAGATGATATCATAGCTGGTAAACAATTTTTTTCGTTCATCCATGTGTTTTCTTTTATTTTTTCTAAATCGCTGTTATAAAGAAACCATGTTCCAGCATTGGTTATTCCTATTAAGAGGGGGGTGTATTTTTCTGTATCTATTGCTTTAATAATACAATACGCAGATTGTAATGAGATTTTATATTCGGAGGAGCAACCTCCAAAAAGTATAGCTACTGTTTTTTTCATTTATTTCTGCCTCCATTTTTTATTTTTTGTTTTTCTATAATGGACACATCTGGTGGTAAGTCATAGCCAATTCTACAAAGGTTATCATATAAGTGATTTTCAATTATTATTTGATCTGCATAGGTGTCCAATGTTTGCCTAAATATTGAAATTTGTTCATAAATCTTTTGGTTGTCTCTAAAATAAAAAAGATTTTTAGCTTCAACTTTGTATTTATAGATTATTGCTGAATCAGTTAGAAGACAGCCATAAATGTTTTCTTCATCAAAACTAATTTTAATTTGAAATGTTCTATCAGTATTGTTACGCACTTTTAGGTCAAGCCAGCCTTCACATACTGTTGCATCAGTTCCATAAGGTATATCACTTGGTGGATATGGGAAATCCCTAACATTGTGTGTATGTCTTTCAACAATTGTGAGAGGTGAATTTAAAAACATCCAAAAAAGTAAATTGCTCATTTGGCACATTCCACCGCCGGGGGTTGTAACAAGTTTTCCATTTGTTAAAATTAAACCTTCTTTATATGGAGTATTGTGATCAGCAAATCGCACTGCTTGCCAGAATGAAAATGTTTCATTGGGTTTAACTAAAAGACCATCCAATGTTTTAGCTGCTAATTTAAGATTAAAAACTTTGTTTTCCTGATATATCATATCAAAGCCAGTTTCTTTATTGTAAAGGATGCTCCTTGTTTCAAATAATCTGAAGGGCAGTAATATATCTGATATATTTTTTGAATATATATTCTTATCAAATTTCATACCTAAATAAAACATGGTTTTTTGCTGCTGCTTTCTGATAGGCACTAGCCAAGGAAATATCTGTGTAATTCTTTTCCTTTTCACTTTATAACTCACAATCCTTTCTAAATGTTTTGCATAAATAATTACATATTGCTTGAATCTAATCATTTATGCAAAATCTTTAGTGTGATTAATATAAAAAAATTAAATTTGCTTTAGTATAACTATTTTAGCAATAAGTAACATGCTAAATAATAATAAATAATGATTTAATTCTTAAGAAAATATGATGAATGCATGAATAATTTCTTATATATACAATTGACTGCTATGAATATCAAAATAATAGTATAATTAAAGGAATAGCAATTTAAAGTTTGTTTTGTAATAGGTGTGTTTATAGGATGCACAAATAAAAAAGGAATCATATTCCTTGATTCATAAACCGCAATATACATTATTCAAAATCTTTATTGCGATTTATATAATTAGAAATTTAAGAGGTATATTATGGATGGATATTTTATGGAGCTAGCAATTGAGGAAGCAAAAAAAGCATATATACTTGATGAAGTTCCTGTAGGTGCTGTAATTGTTAGGGATGGTAGAATAATAGCAAGTGCCCATAATTCCAGGGAGATTATGAAGGATGCAACCTCCCATGCAGAGATTATTGCTATAAGGGAAGCCTGTAGAACATTAGGGGGATGGCGCTTGATGGACTGTGATATGTATGTTACATTAGAACCCTGTCCTATGTGCGCAGGAGCTATGGTAAATGCAAGGATAAGAAGAATAGTATTTGGAGCTTTTGATTTAAGGGCAGGCGCATGTGGAAGTATTATGAATATCGCAGAGGACTCCAGACTTAATCACAGAATAGAGGTTGTATCGGGAGTTCTTGAAGAGGAATGCAGAAAACTGCTCCAGGACTTTTTTAGAGAAAAAAGGAAGAAGTAGTTTGTTTTCACAAGTTATTGACTATAAGTTCGATAGGCTTTAATATATATATTGTACCATTTAAATATATTATGGAGAGATGTCCGAGTGGTCGAAGGTGACGGTCTCGAAAACCGTTGTACGGCTAAAACCGTACCGAGGGTTCAAATCCCTCTCTCTCCGCCATTATATTAGGTGAACATAGATGCCATGCAGTCAAAACTGCATGGCATCGGTCTTTTCTGTGACTTTTACTTTAATTTTTGTTTCTCATAACAAACTCTCCACTATAACACCATACTTTAAACATATGTTACGATAGAAGCCGGCGGAGGTGAATATAATGGAACATAAGTATAAAACTGCGGAAGTGGCAAAAATAATCGGTGTACATCCTAATACAGTGCGGCTCTATGAAAAATATCAGCTGATACCAAAACCTGAAAGACAGAATAATGGATACCGTGTCTTTACTGATTTACATATTGAGCAATTTAAATTGGCGAGAGCTATGTTAAAAGTTGAAGTTTTACAAAATGGACTTAGAAAAAAAGCTGTTGATATTATTAAAATTTCTGCTGCAAAAAATTTTGATGCTGCAATTCTCCTCACGGGAAATTACTTGTCACAGATTGGAGTGGAGAGGCGGAATGCAGAAGAAGCAATTGAAATTGTAAAGCATATATTATCCGAATCTTATAATATGGGAGAGTCTGTACATTTATCTCTTACAAGAAAACAGACAGCCGAATATCTGCAGGTTACGATGGACACGTTGAGAAATTGGGAATTAAATGGTCTGATTACGGTGAGACGCAGACAAAATGGCTACCGAATCTATACAGATGATGATATTATGCGCCTGAAAATTATCCGTTCCCTGCGCTGCGCCAATTATTCTCTGGCTGCCATTCTGCGAATGCTGGCTGCCATAGCCTGTGATCCCGACATCAATATCAGAAAAGTAATTGATACCCCAGAACATGATGATGATATAATTTCTGTATGTGATAAACTTCTTACTTCATTAAGGGAAGCGGAAGGTAACGCTCTTATGGCAATAACACAATTAAAAAAGATGAAAAAGCAATTTAAATAAAACCCTACATTTTACCACCAGACTGTGCTCTGATGGTATTCTTTTTTTGTAGAAAAAAGGAGGGTGAAATATGGAAACAACAATTAAAGTGGATAAGCTTTGCAAGTCTTATGACGGAATCCGTGTAGTTGAAAGTCTTGATGTTTCCGTTTCCTGTGGCGAAGTATTTGGTTTGCTTGGAGCAAATGGGGCAGGCAAAAGCACGACAATTGAATGCATACTGGGTACAAAAAAGCCAGACAGTGGAACTGTTTCTATTCTGGGAATGAACCCCCATACAGAGCGAAAAAAGCTGTTTGAGAGAGTAGGAGTTCAATTTCAGGAAGCAAACTACCAGGACAAAATAACCCTTGAGGAGCTTTGCCAGGAAACATATTACCTTTATAAAAGGCCTGCCGACTATAAAGTTCTGCTGAAGCAATTCGGGTTGGAAAGTAAAACAAAAAATATGGTAAAGGAGCTATCAGGAGGTCAGAAACAAAAGCTATTTATTATACTTGCGCTGATCTCAAATCCGGATGTTATTTTTCTGGATGAGCTAACAACAGGGCTTGATCCAAAAGCAAGGAGAAGTGTATGGAGCAGCTTGTTGGAATTGAAGAAGAAAGGCCTGACAATATTTTTGACCTCTCATTTTATGGACGAGGTGGAAGCTTTATGTGATAGAATTGGAATCTTAAAAAATGGCAGTCTGATTTTCAGTGGAACAGTACAGGAAGCTATTTCTGCCAGTCCTTATGAAAAATTGGAGGATGCTTATCTTTGGTATACAGGTGAGGGGGAGTTGGATTATGAAAGCATTTAGTACCATGCTAAAAACAGAACTAAAATTATCATTGCGTGGAATGGATATGTTTATCTTTGCACTTTGCATGCCAGTGGTGGTGGTCATTCTGCTTGGTATCATATATGGCAGCAAGCCTGCCTTTAGCGGCGCACAATATACTTTTCTGGAGCAGTCATTTGGGGCGGTATCTACAATTGCTATATGTGCTGGTGGAGTAATGGGACTTCCTCTGGTTATATCAGATTATCGAAACAGGAAGATTTTAAAACGGTTTAAGGTGACTCCAATAAGTCCGACACTGATATTAGCGGTACAGGTTGCCATTTATATGTTTTATTCTGTGGCTTCTCTTATTCTTGTTTATGCTGTGGCAGCGCTCTTTTTTCAGTTTCATTTTGCTGGTTCCATTATACATTTTCTAGGTGCATACCTATTGGTTATGCTATTCATGTTCAGCATTGGAATGATGGTAGGTGGAGTTTCACCAGATATGAAGACTGCCAGTGTGATTGCCAGCATTTTGTACTTCCCGATGCTGATTTTTTCAGGAGCAACTCTGCCATATGAAGTGATGCCTCCTGCATTGCAAAAAGCAGTGAATTTTCTACCGTTGACACAGGGAATCAAGTTGCTAAAAGCAACTTCACTGGGTTTGCCTTCTGCAGATGTGCTGTTTTCAATTATTGTGATGACTGTTCTGGCAGCTATTTGTATTAGCATTTCGCTTTGTTTCTTTAAATGGGAATAGGATAAAAAAGGCGGCAGAGCACTGCCGCTTTTGGTCTATTTATTCATTTATAATCTTGATAGGCTGAAGCTTTGCTACTGCAGATCGTTCTCCCTCTCCTGTCATTGGATTCTTAGGGGAGTGAATATTGAACATAAAATTGTTTTTCCCTAAAATAGCATCCATGCCGTTATAATTTTCTGCGATGGCAGCTTGTCTCACTTTACCAATTATCATTGCATTTATTCCCTTTCCAGAGAGGTCAAAACATGATTCTAGTGTGCACTCATAAGTCAGAAAGGCTTCATGGATGCGAGGTGGCTTCACGAGCTTAGCTGGTTCAGCAGTGAAACCTCCAGCATAGATTTCATCTGTATCATCACCATTTTCCCTTATGGTTTTGATGCAGTTGTCGTAATAATCCGAAGTCAGGAAATTGATGCAAAATTGCTTATCTCGTAAAATATTTTTATAGGTATGGGTGCTTTGCATTAGTCCTGACATAATAGCATAAAATCCACCACTGTCACCTGAGAAAGTACTCCATGCATGCAGACAGACATTTGGCTTTCCGTTTTCCTTCAGGGTTGTAATTAAAAATAAAACTGAAGGGACTCCACTCACAAATTCTAAATGAGAAAATATGTCATATTGCCCTGGCCAGCATTCTGTAAGATACATTGGTTTTGCTTCGCTAATTTCGATTTTCATGATTTGCCTCCTTCCATTTGTTAAACAGTATTTTAGATAGTGCTAATCTGTCAACATTTCTACCAATGGAACATCCAATGTTGAGAATTTTGTTGCGGGCATCATCTGGATCAATATCATTGATACCATCCAGCCATCCTTCAGATGTCCAATCATGAACTAGGCAGTAGGTGTTGGAGGGCCAGCCATATTCAGCTCCTTCAAAGCTTACTTTTCTCTTATTTCCACAAACAGTGAGTATAAACTCTTTTTGCAGCAGCTTTATGGCATTATCGACCTTGCTGGCGCCTGATTTTCTTGTAACTCCAAGCATTTTACGTATGTCTGCGGTGCTTAAAACTGTGCCAATTTCAAACATTTGATAAAGGTGCCATGATGTGTCGGAAAGTTCACCCTTTTCGTATCGTTCCTTCATTTCAATGCCAGGATGGCATGCTGCATAGAACAAAGGATAAAGTCTTTTAGAGATGAATCCCTTGTAACCTCCGAGTATACAACCAAAGGCGAGTTTCTTTTCCTCAGCTGCTCTGTCCTTCCATTTCCATGGGTCAGTTTCTTTTTCTCCAGTATGCCATTGGCTCTCCATGGTTTCTGATTGAAGGGTAGGGTAATCATCTAAAAATTTACCGTAAAAAGGGAAAAAGCCAAGCTCTTCAACTCTCGCAATAAAATCATCATATGTTTTCAACACTTTTATCACTCCTCAAGGATAGAATACCATGTCATCGTTGACAGCTGTATGTCAACTTCATTTGTATTGTTTCAATATTTTTTCAGCCTCAGTCCTAACAGCATCAACAAGACTTTGAGGTGCAATTACTTTTGCTTTGCCGCCAAGATGTAGGATTGTTTTTACCATTTCACTTTCATTGATATAATCCCATTTTGCAATGATGGTATGCTCATCTATAATTTCATAGGAATCCGGTCCATATTCATCAACCATAACATACTCGAGGCTGCGATCTAAAAGAAGTACTGCATACTGCTTTGTCTCTGGATTAAGATAGAAGGCTTCCAAGTCAAGCTTTTCTTCAGTAATAATGCGAGGAATATAATGAGTATTGGAAAGCTCTAGCTGTGTAAGCCGATTCAGTTTGAATAGCCTGAAATCTTGACGCAGATGACAATACCCGAATACATACCATGCTGACCATTTAAAAGTTATGAAATAAGGCTCCAATTTACGTGTTGTTTTTCCGGTTTTTGAGAAATATTCAAACTGAATAACTGTTCTATCTGCAATTGCTGTTC
Organism: Clostridiaceae bacterium; assembly: GCA_032095175.1. GTDB lineage: Bacteria > Bacillota > Clostridia > Clostridiales > Caloramatoraceae > DAMCZI01. Next base: position 33,501 of record DAMCZI010000011.1, on the reverse strand, counting down.
TGATAATTTTAATTTTAGGTGCCAGGCTGTTCCTATAGTATGATGCTAAATCGATAATGATATCATCTTTTAATGTGATAAACCGATCAGACTTAGGTGATAGTTTTTTTAGTAATGAATTTATTGATGAATCAATCGTGACGCTTTCAAGGCCTTTTAGCCCCAATACAATACTTTGCAATTCCTCACGTGTTAGAACGTTTTTATCTAGAGTGAAACCATCAGCGATGCCAATGCCACCATCTCCTCCAGGATAAGTAATGATTGGAATACCAGCTTTGCCAATGTCTTCAATATCTCGATAAATAGTGCGGAGCGACACTTCAAAGCGTTCGGCAAGGTCTTTTGCTTTCACTTTTTGTTTTTGTGTAAGTACGGTGAGTATACCAAGCAATCTATCAATCTTCATAGTATCATCACCTCCATTCTTATAGGTATCATAGCAAAGTTGCCATTTAAATGTCAACTTCATGGGATAAGGGTAAATCCATATGGCATTGCATTAATTATATACAATTTTCGGTTGCTAAACACATAGAAGGATTTAGTTTTTCTGTATCCTCAATGTTTTTCCTTGGTATCATATTTATCCATGTAAAGAAAAAAATAAAAGATATGGAAGGTAAAGTTATTTATTTGTAGAATAAGGATAAATTAGAGGAGTAAGGAGGGAGAGTAATGACGAGAAATAGAAAAGTACAGCATATAGTTATGCTTGTGTTAGTGGCAGCTTTATTTCTATCCTTCAACGGGTATGTTAATGGTATTATTAGAAAAGATAATATTGAAAGCAAGCAGGCATTCAAAACTTCAGATAGTGAAGGAGAGAAAAGTGAAGGGGAGACTGCAAGGGTTTCAATTGCAGCTGTAGGTGATAATCTGCTGCATATGGATATTGTAAAGGATGCAAAGAAAAAGGACGGAGAATATGATTTTAAGCCCATATATGAAAACATTAAAGACATGATATCCAAGGCCGATATAGCAATGATAAATCAGGAAACTGTGCTTGGTGGTTCAAAGCTAGGGTATTCGGGATACCCGTGTTTTAATTCGCCCCAGGAAGTAGGGAAGAATCTGGTTGAGATTGGATTTGATGTTATAAACCATGCTAATAACCATGCTTTAGATAAAGGCATTAAAGGAATAACTAATACATTGACGTTTTGGAAGAACTACCCTGATACAATAGTTACGGGGATATATGGACGTAGTGAAGATAGACAGAAGATTAGCGTTGTTGATAAAAATGGTATGAAAATTGCATTTCTTTCATACACCTATGGTACTAATGGTATATCGGTGCCCAAGGACAAACCCTACAGTGTAAATATTATAAATAAAGGCATTATTGCAGATGATGTTAAAAGAGCCAAGGAGGTTGCTGATGCAGTTGTAGTTTCCATGCATTGGGGGAATGAATACCAGACTAATCCATCAGCAGCACAGATAGACCTTGCCAATTTTCTTTCTGATATTGGAGTTAATCTTGTTATTGGGCATCACCCGCATGTTCTGCAGCCTGTTGAACTTATAAAGGGCAAGGACGGAAATGATACATTTGTTGCATACTCTCTGGGAAATCTTGTTTCATGTCAAGATAAAACCCCGCGTTTGCTTGGGGGACTTCTTAATGTAGTTATTGAGAAGGACAAGGCGGGGAATATTTCAATAAAAGAACCATCAATGGTTCCTCTGGTTACTCACTATGATTCTTCAAGAAGAGGTTTTAAAATTTATCCCATCGATAAATACACAACTAAATTAGCTAAAATCCATGGAATTTCTAAACCGGGGAAAGCATTTAATATTGAAGAGCTTAATAAAATTGCAGCTCCAGTTATTAAAAGTGTGATTAATGTTGAGAGGGCACAAGAGGTAATTAATAATTCAAATATAGAAGGGACTAAAAATGACAGGGTGCCAGATTACACAGTAATCAATGATAAGCTTGAGAAAATATCGAAAAAATACAAAGCTGTAGGTATGAGTGTCGCAGTTGTTAGGGATGGTAGGATAGAGTGGACAAAAAATGTAGGATTTGCTGATAAGGAAAAAAGGATTCCGGCTAATGATGAAACTGTCTATAGGATTGCATCAATATCCAAAACGATTTCAAATATGGTGGTTATGACTTTATACGATAAAGGACTTGTAAAATTGCATGAAGATATAGGGGAATATTTAGGGTTTGAGGTTAGAAACCCCAATTATCCAAAGGAACCAATAACACTTAAATCCATTATGACACACACATCAAGTATAAGCGATTTTGGTACATATACCAGCATTATGTGTTTGGGAAAAGGTTATCCAACTCTTAAAAATATGCTAACACCAGGAAGTAATTCATATTCCAAGAGAAATTTCTGTAAATACCCACCAGATGGCAGAACATTTAACTATTCAAATTTTGGAGCAGGTATTATGGGCGCGATAGTTGAGTCTATAACAGGCAAGAAGTTTAACGATTACGCAAAGGAAGCTTTGTTTGAACCTATGAACCTGGATGCAGGTTTCCTTATAGATGATATTTCTGATATTGAGAAGGTTTCCAATCTGTATATGGGAGGAGGCTTAAATTATACCAGAACACAAGCTTTAAAAGAGAAGAGTAAATCATATAAATTGCCAATAGGTAACAACTATCGATTGGCAAATGGGAATTTATATATTAGCGCAAAGGATTTGGCCAAGTTGATGATGGTTCTAATGAATGATGGAATGTATGAAGACAAAAGAGTATTATCAAAGGATGCTGTTGATTTAATGGAGAAAATATATTGGTCAGGGGAGAGCGGTTTCCATAAGCTTCAGGGACTCAATTTACATATTACAGATGATCTTGTTAAGGGAAGAAGACTTTATGGACATCAAGGAAGAGCATATGGGTTAACTGCGGAGATGTTTTATGATAAATTAGATAGGACAGGTGTTGTTTATATATCAAATGGATGTGTTGATATTAAAGCACCAAATGGATTTACAGCTATTGGCTCCGAGGTTATAAATGTAGTATATGAAGAAATTGATAAGCAATAATATTCAAACATTAAAATACCAGACGCCAGAATGCAAAATTTAGGCGTCTGGTATTTTGATATTGCGTATCCGATATTATAATGCCATTGATGAGATCAGTGCACCGCAGGCTATAAGGGCAATTATATAAAATGCCACTACTATAATTCCAAGAATTAGCCCAGCTGTTGCCATTCCACTGCCGCCCAGCTCACCATTTGAATTCTTAATCTTTGATTTTGAAGTAATAGCAAAGATAATAGCAAGTATACCACAAATTATTCCTATAATTGATAAGCCAGGAATCCAGTTAAAAACGAAACCCACTAAACCAAGGATTAACGCTGCTACTGCAAGTCCGTCATTTTTCATAATATCCCTCCTTATTTTTATGATTATAATAATGATGAAATATTAATGTTCTTTATAAAAGTTTAGATATGCCATAATAATTAAGAAGTAGTTAGGCACATTAAAAAAATAAATGAGTCAGATTGCGAAGTAATTTTGATTATTTTCTAGGCACTCAATCATGCGCATACTATCTGTATGTAAGTGATCGAGTAACGACGAAAAGAATTAAAAGGACAAGTAAGATGACTTATTTATTTTTTTAATGTGCCTTACATAGATATATATATTTTGAGGAGATATTATTATTCCATATATTAACAAACTGTAAATATATTTTTCTGTTAAGATGAGGTCTGTTAAGATGCTGGAAAAATTTTTTTATGCACTATTGATTTTGTAATGTTAAGGATGTAGAATGTATATATAACATATGAATAGTTGTTCATATATAGCATATATAAAAATTATACAGCTTTAAATTGGGGGGGTAAAATCATGGGGAATGTTGTAGTAAAGGAGCTTGTACTTGAGGGACTTGATTGTGCTAACTGTGCTTCTAAGATTGAAAGGCAGGTAGCACAGCTTCCGTGTGTAAGCTCATCGGTAATGAATTTCATGACAAAAACATTAACAATCGAAGCAGATGATAAAAACAAAATAAATGATATTATAGAGCAGACCAAAGACATAGTTAAAAGGTTGGAACCAGATGTTGAAGTAAAAGAAAAGTCTGTATCCAAATCAACAAAAAAAGTTATGACACTAATGGGACTTGACTGCGCAAATTGTGCAGCTAAGATTGAAAGAAATATAAATGAAATATCTGGAGTTGAGAAAGCACATATGGATTTCGTTTCAAAGAGATTAACAATTGGAATAGAAAATCCAAGGGATGTAGATAATGTAATGCAGGAGGCGTTAAGCATTATAAAGAGAATAGAACCAGATGTAAAAACAATTGTTGAAGGAGAAACTGATAAGGATAACCAGGATGAAAAATCTGATAAAGATGATGGTATTAAGAAGGAAGCTATTAGAATAGCCATTGGAGGAGCAATATATCTTGCGGCAATTTTATTCAGCCTTCCATCCAAGGTTGAACTGTCAATGTTCATAGTATCCTATTTTATTATTGGAGGAGAAGTCTTATTAAAGGCTGTAAGAAACATATTGCACGGCCAAGTATTTGATGAAAACTTCCTTATGGTTATAGCAACTGTAGGAGCATTTGCAATAGGTGATTATCGTGAAGCTGTTGCTGTTATGATGTTTTATCAGGTTGGAGAACTCTTTCAGGACATGGCTGTTAATCGCTCTAGAAGATCAATTTCATCTCTCATGGACATAAGACCTGATTATGCTAATCTAAAAACAGATGATGACATAATCAGAGTTTCTCCTGAAAAGATAAAAGCAGGGGATATAATAGTAGTGAAACCAGGAGAAAGGGTACCTCTTGATGGAATTGTTATAGAGGGAAGCTCCTCGGTAGATACCTCTGCATTAACTGGTGAATCGGTGCCAAGGGACATAAATGAAGGAAGTGACATACTTTCAGGTTTTATAAATAAGCAGGGACTTTTAACAATAAAGGTTACAAAGGAGTTTGGGGAGTCTACAGTGTCAAGGATACTGGAGCTTGTTCAAAATGCAAGCAGCAGAAAGGCTGCTACAGAAAACTTTATAACTAAATTTGCAAGGTACTATACTCCTTTTGTGGTATTTTCAGCTTTAGCATTGGCTGTTATACCGCCACTTGTGATTTCAGGAGCGACATTTTCTCAGTGGTTATCTAGAGCACTTATATTCCTGGTTATATCATGCCCCTGTGCTCTTGTAATTTCCATACCACTCAGCTTTTTTGGTGGAATAGGGGGAGCCTCAAGGAGAGGGATACTTGTTAAGGGAAGTAACTTCCTTGAAGCTTTAAACCAGGTTGATACAGTTGTATTTGACAAGACAGGTACTCTTACAAAGGGAGTATTCAGTGTTACACAGATAAATCCAGAGGAAGGCTTTAACTCTGAGGAACTATTAAGATATGCTTCTCATGCAGAATTTTACTCAAACCATCCAATAGCACTTTCAATTAGAAGTGCATATAATAAAGAGGTTAATGGAGAAATTATAGCTGATTACAGTGAAATTTCAGGACTTGGAGTTAAAGTTAAAGTTGAAGATAAACAAATACTTGCAGGGAATCAAAAGCTTATGAGGGAAAATGGAATAGCTTTAAGTGAAGCTTCAACTTTCGGTACAGTGGTGCATTTAGCAATAGATGGAGTATATGCTGGAAATATAGTTATCTCAGATGAGGTTAAGGAGGATTCTAAGGGAGCAATTGAGAAGCTTAAGATGTCTGGAGTTAAAAAGATAGTTATGCTTACAGGAGATAACAGACATGCAGCAGAGATAATAGGAAAAAGCCTTGGAATAGATGAGATACATTCAGAGCTTTTGCCTCATCAAAAGGTTGAAAGATTGGAAGAAATAGAAAACAAGGTATCTCAAAAGGGAAAGGTAATATTTGTTGGTGATGGAGTAAACGATGCACCTGTACTTGCAAGAGCAGACATAGGTGTTGCAATGGGAGGTCTTGGCTCTGATGCGGCAATAGAAGCTGCTGATGTAGTTTTAATGACAGATGAACCATCAAAGCTTGCTGAAGCAATAAAGATAGCAAAGAGAACTAGAAAGATAGTATGGCAAAACATCATATTCTCACTTGGGGTAAAAGCAATTTTCCTAATCCTTGGAGCCTTTGGAATTGCTACAATGTGGGAGGCTGTATTTGCTGATGTAGGCGTTGCCCTCATAGCTGTTTTAAACTCTATGAGAGTAATGAAGGTAAGAATATATAAAAGCTAACAATAGGTGATACTAGGTGATAGGAGGTGGCAGACTCTTGAGTTATGAGTTATCTAAGAAAAAAGTATCTTCTAATTCTTTCTTACCACAAATAACTTATAGCTTAAGTGCCTGTTACCTTCCCACCCAAAAGTGATTTTTTCATCTCCTGTATCTAATTAACAACTTCAAAACCATTGACTTTTTTCTGAAATAAGCTATAATATTAATTACGACAGTTCGTGGAGAGATGGCTGAGCTGGTCTAAGGCGCACGATTGGAAATCGTGTGTAGGCTAATACCCTACCGAGGGTTCGAATCCCTCTCTCTCCGCCATAATTAAATAAATTTGACCGTGCTAGATGGGGAGGTAGCGGTGCCCTGTAACCTGCAACCCGCTATAGCAGGATTGAATTCCTTACCTAGGTATCAACCTGTGGGGTCTGACTGCAGTAAGTGGTGTTGAAGATTGGGTCCCGCGCAACGGAAATTCATGAACCCCGTCAGATCCGGAAGGAAGCAGCGGTAAGTGAACCCTTTCGTGTGCCGCGGGTAGGCCTGGTCAGAGCTAACTGCTGTGGTAACGCCCGTAGTTTGCTATCGAAGTAAGGTGCACGGTCTCTAACTTAAGTATTTTTGGTCTGATGATTCAGACCTTTTTTATTTTTTGATAGGATTTTATAATTGTTGAGGGATTTAAAATAAATCATTATAATAGTAATTAAGCACGCCTATAAATAAGAGTGTTTTCTTGATTATATATAATTAAAAATCGAGGAGGTGAAAATATGTCTTATAAAGCGCTTTACAGAGAATGGAGACCCCATGTGTTTGAGGATGTTATAGGGCAGGAACATATTGTGAAGACGGTGAGAAATCAGATACTTCAAAATAGAATACCACATGCATATCTTTTTTGTGGTACCAGGGGTACAGGAAAGACAACTACAGCAAAGATACTATCTAAAGCTGTAAACTGCCTCAATCCAAAGGATGGAGACCCATGTAATGAATGTGATATGTGCAAGGGAATTTCAGATGGAACCATAATGGATGTAATTGAAATAGATGCCGCATCAAACAATAGAGTTGAAAACATAAGGGAGCTAATAGATGATGTAAAGTATCCGCCTCATATAGCAAAGTATAAGGTTTATATAATAGATGAGGTTCATATGCTTTCGACCTCAGCATTTAATGCGCTCCTAAAAACCCTTGAGGAACCACCAGGATACGTTATGTTTATACTTGCAACAACAGATCCTCAAAAGGTTCCAGCAACCATTCTATCAAGATGTCAGAGGTTTGATTTTAGGAGAATAAAATCACCAGACATTACAAAAAGGCTAAGAAAAATATCAGATGAGACTAGTACCCTTGTAGAGGATAAAACCCTGGAATTAATAGCAAGGGTTTCCGATGGGGCTCTGAGAGATGCAGTTTCAATACTTGACCAGTGCATGTCCATGTCACAGGGGCAGATAGAGTATAGCGATGTATCAGGCATGCTGGGGCTTGTTGCAAATGAGTTTTTATTCAAGCTTATTGATGCAATGATAGAAAAGGATGTTGAGGGTGCAGTAAAGATAATAGATGATGTAATCCTCAATGGAAAGGATGTAATGCAGTTTATAAAGGACCTCTCTGTTCACTTTAGAAACCTTCTTATGGTTAAGGTCAGCAAGAAACCCGAGGGATTAGTAGATTTAAGTGATGACAGTCTTCTTTTACTTAAGGAACAGGCTAAGAAGCTGAGAAGTGAAGAAATAATGAGGGGAATAAACATAATCGTTGATGCGGAAAACAACGGTAAATATACATCCCAACCAAGAATACTTCTTGAAATGGCAGTAATCAAGTTTTGTAAAAGAGAATATGATACATCACCAGAGATGATACTAAATAGAATAAACCTTTTAGAGGATAAGATAAAATCTGGAGCAATAGCTGTTGCTGTATCAAATGAAGTAGAAAGGAAGCCAGTACCAGCAGCTGCAGTAAGGAAGATTGAGAAAAAAGAAGAAGTATATGAGGCACCAGAAACAGAGGAAGTTATGGATATGGTTGAGGGTGATTCAACTCCAATATCCCTTGACGAGGTTAAGACCTCATGGCAGGAGGTATTAGATCTTGTTAAGCCAGTAAAGAGAACTGTTGCTGCATGGCTTGAACTTGGGAATCCTGTAAATACAGAGGGAAATACCATAATAATACTTTTTGAAGAGCAAAATTCATTTGGTAAAAAGAATCTTGAAAACCCTGCAGAAAATAGGAAAATAGTTGAGGAAAGCTTCTCTAGGGTATTAAAGAAACGTGCCAAGGTTAAGTTTAAGCTCTCAGGAAAGGAAAAGAGTATAGAAATAGCATCAGATATAGATCAGGATATACAAAGGGTAAAGGATGTACTAGGAGATAATATAATAGAAGTAATTGAATGATAAACAGCTTGATGTTACAATATAGAAGTAAATAACATATAATAAATTAATGATCATTTTCCATTAATTTTAAGGAGGAAATAGTAATGGCAAAGGGAATGGGATTCCCTCCTATGGGAGGAAATATGAACAATATAATGAAGCAGGCTCAAAAGCTTCAAAAGCAGATAGAAGAAACTAAAGAGCAGGTTGAAAGCAAGACTGTTGAAGCTTCAGCAGGTGGCGGAGCTGTTAGCGCAGTAGTAAGCGGAAAGAAGCAAGTTATTGAGATAAAGATTAATCCAGATGTAGTTGACCCAGATGATGTTGAAATGCTTCAGGATTTAGTTATTGCAGCAGTAAATGAGGCACTAAATAAGGCAGAGCAGATGGTAAACGAAGAAATGGCAAAGGTTACTGGAGGATTCAACATTCCAGGACTTTTCTAGGAGGGGAGACTAATTGAATTATTATCCCCAATCTATACTAAGGCTAATTGAGGAATTTTCAAGACTTCCTGGTGTTGGCTCAAAAACTGCCCAAAGGCTTGCATTCCACGTTTTAAATATGCCTATGGAGAATGCAGTAAAGCTTTCCGAGGCAATTGTTGAAGCCAAAAGGAACATAAAATACTGCTCCGTATGTGGAAACTTTACGGATTCAAACCTCTGTTCCATTTGCAGCAATCCATCAAGGGAAAAAGAAACCATATGTGTAGTACAGGACCCAAGGGATATAGTTGCAATGGAGAAAACAAGGGAATTTAAGGGGCTTTATCATGTGCTTCATGGTGCCATATCCCCTCTTAACGGAATAGGCCCAGATGATATTAGGATAAAGGAACTATTAAGTAGAATGAACAAGGACATAAGGGAAGTAATAGTAGCTACAAATCCAAATGTTGAGGGGGAAGCCACTGCTATGTATATTTCGAGGCTTTTAAAACCCCTTGGTGTAAAGGTTACAAGAATAGCCCACGGTATCCCTGTTGGAGGAGATCTCGAATATGCAGATGAGGTTACTTTGGGTAAGGCACTTGAGGGAAGAAGAGAGATATAGGTGCTGCCCTTTTGGTATTTGATAATGATAGTAACTTAATATCAAAAGACTAGCAGCAAAAAATGAAAAAACTGGTGTGCCCGCACCAGTTTTTTCGACCAAAACAAGTAGAGTTGATTGCCCAAAACCACTTCGTTAGATGCGGACTATATAAATCCGTATCTTTTTTATATTGTGCCATTATTTCTGAAAAATATTCAGTAAATCCTAAAAATAATTAAATATTTTTTGTGATCTCTTGAGTTTTTTGCAAAATAAAAACTATCTCCAGATATATTTGCAAATATCTAACTAATTATTGGCTTTATGTTGGAATATTATGTATAATAGTAATATAAGAGACTAAACGGAAATAAAGAATTATTAATAATAATATTTTATTTATATATGACATATTAAAATTCTTGTATTTTGTTTCTATATATTTTGCATAAATGATTCTACAGGGATTTATATGTTGTATATAGAAAGGGGAGTCTTTTATGGAACTTATAGTTATTATTTTTTTTATTGCTTTGTTCATTGGCATGCACTTCAAACAGAATGAACACCATATAGAGGAAATCAACCGCCAAATAGAATGTTTTGGCGGTCGAGTGATTAGTATAGAAAGGCAGGTCTTTTCTAATGGACCATTTGCTACAGTCTATCACATCAAATACAAAATAGGTGATGAAGTGGAAGAGGGATGGGTAAGGTTTGGAGGATTGATTGCAGGAATATTTGGACCTAATTGGAAATTGTAGTTTATATTAAAGGAGATGGGCAATATTGATGCACCATCTTCTTATTTTATGTAGGGCTTTGCATATAAATAATTGACATGTAAATTGTTTAAAGTTATAATGAATTGTGATTCATAAAAACAATTGTGGAATTAATATGAGTCTTTTATAGATAGCTATAAATTTACATGGGGGGTTTTTATATGGATAAAGTATCTACAAATAATATTGATAATAAGATGTTAAATGGAAACATTAAGAGTCTTCTACTAAAATTATCTCTTCCAGCAATCTTAGCACAGCTTATAAATGCTCTATACAACATTGTGGATAGAATGTATATAGGGCATATCAAGGATGTTGGAGCACTTGCCCTTACAGGAGTAGGGTTAACCTTTCCAATAATAATAATGATATCTGCATTTAGTGCGCTTATTGGCTTTGGAGGAGCACCATTGGCTTCTATAAAGCTTGGAGAAAAAAACAAAGATAAGGCTGAAGAAATACTGGGTAATTCTTTTTCGCTTCTAATAATTTTTGGAGTATTACTTACAGTAGGGTCACTGCTTTTAAAGGATAAGCTTTTGTTTATGTTTGGAGCAAGTGAAGCAACCTTCGGTTATGCTAACAAATATATAACTATTTATATATTTGGAACTATGTTCGTTATGCTAAGCCTTGGACTAAATAGTTTTATAAATTCACAGGGATTTTCGAAAATGGGAATGTTAACAGTTCTTATTGGTGCTGTTTTAAATATAATACTTGACCCAATATTCATATACGGCTTTAACATGGGGGTAGAGGGTGCAGCACTGGCAACTATAATATCACAGGCTGTTTCAGCAATATGGGTATTGAGCTTTTTACTAGGTAAAAAAACTATAATAAAAATAAAATCTAAATATCTTACATTAAAATTAAGCAATGTAAAAAACATTTTAAGCTTGGGGAGCTCACCATTTGCGATGCAGATTACAGAAAGTCTTGTGCAGATTACTATAAATACAAGTCTTCAAAAATATGGTGGAGATATGTATGTTGGAGCAATGACAATTATTAGCAGTATAATGCAAATGACTTTTATGCCTATGATGGGAATCAACCAGGGAGCACAGCCGATAATCGGATATAACTATGGGGCTAAAAAGCATGATAGAGTTAGAACTACTGTAAAATATGCTGTAACTGCGTGTTTGATATTTTCTACAACAGCATGGGCAGCGTTGGAGTTAATGCCTCAACTGTTTGTAAGAGTATTTACCAGCAGTACTGAACTTATAAAGCTAACATCAAGTAACATGAGAATATTTATGGCAATGATGTTCATGTTGGGAGCCCAGACATCGTGCCAAAATTTCTTTTTATCTATTGGCAAGGCAAAGACATCAGTGATACTTGCTCTTTTAAGAAAGGTAATATTGTTAATTCCACTTGTGCTAATACTTGCTCCAATTTATAAGGTTAAGGGAATAATTTTAGCAGAACCAATTGCAGATGGTATTGCAACTACTATAACAGTAATAACCTTTTTAAGGCAGGTAAGAAGTATGAAAAGTGAATTTAATGAACAGTAGAATTTAAGCCCAGCCAAATAATGTATATCTATGATTTCCTTTAATATGTCTTAATGTATGTTGAAATAAAAAACGAGATAGTATAATATTTTTATTAATCAATATTTTAAGGATAAGGAATAGATTATAGTTATTTGGAGGCGCATAATTTGTTTTTGCAGAAGTTTGATAGGTTTATACTGAAGTTTACAAATGAATATTGGCGTAATTCTAGGGTTGATAAATGGATGTCCTTTTTAACACATTTGGGAGATATGGGATTTATATGGATTGTTACAGCAATAATCCTGATAATTAAAAAGAATCATAGGGAATCAGGAGTAATGATGCTGTGTGCATTGGTATTAACTACAATCCTGGGAGAAGGGATATTGAAAAATCTTATTCGTAGATTAAGACCATGTACTGATGCTCTGGCTGCGAAGCTTTTAATATCAAAACCAATAACTTATTCATTCCCATCAGGACATACATCATCATCTGTTGCAGCAGCGCTGATACTTGCCAAGATAAGCATGGCATTTGGGGTTTCTGCATTTTGCGTAGCATCCCTAATTTCATATTCAAGGATTTATTTGCATGTGCATTATCCTACGGATATAGTTGGAGGAATTATTTTGGGGGCAATTTGTTCTGATGCAGCAATATATATTTTTAATCAAGGTTTACTTAATTTTGTTTAAACTTTGGGAAATGCAGAAAAAGTAAGTTTGATATTAAAACGAATATACCAGATATGTATATTTAATCCTCTATATGGAAATAATATATAAAAAATATAGAGGAGGGGTATTGTGGATAGATATGGGGAGGTTTCAACATCAACATTGGCTGCAAAGCTTATTGAAACCTTGAGTGCAACTAAAAATACAAAGGATATGGAAAGGCATGAAATAACCAATGAGATTAGACAGGCTCTTGATGAGCTTGAAAACATAAGGAGTTATTTTGATACAGTCCAGGATCCTGAACTTATAGATTATGCAATATACAGGGAGAAATCAATACTTATAAGGCTTTCATACCTTATAAAGAAGGCAAGAACCAAGGAGAGCATTCTAAAATCATCAAATATATAGTAATAGGATATAATAAATCCTCACTGTCCAGAAAAATATTTATTATGAAATGGACGGTGGGGATTTTTTTATTATAATAACTTTAATACAAAGAAGGTGTATATGCTTAATTATCTATTGGATGAGGATAGCGGCATAAAGATTTTTATTATAAGCCATACTAAGTCAATACCATATGCAGACCGTACATTAGAAGCTGTAGGAATACTGATGACCCTAATATTTATGGCTTATAAAGTAAAGAATTAGATTAGGAGAAAATATATGCACTATATTACAGCACTTTTAAATCATTATGGATATATTGTTTTATTTGCTGCATTAACACTTGAGCTTATTGCTTTTCCAACACCAGGGGAGACCCTTATGACTTATTGTGGATTTCTTGTGTTTGAGGGGAAACTTAATTGGATTATAAGCATTGCTGTTGCGGCATTTGGTGTTATTTGTGGTATAACAATTTCATACTTTATAGGAAGTGTGTTAGATGATACTTTCTTAAAAAAATATGGTCGATATATTCATATGAACCCTGAAAAATTGGAAAGTACATCAAAATGGTTTGAAAGGTATGGTAATGGATTGTTGGCAGTTGCATATTTTATTCCTGGAGTAAGACATGTAACAGGATATTTTTCTGGTATTGCTAGGATACCCTTTAAAAAATTTGCTTTGAATGCATACATTGGAGCTTTTCTATGGACAGGTACATTTATCTCATTGGGAAAGATATTAGGTTCAGATTGGGAGAGGTTTCATGCTGCAATAAAGAAGTATTTAATTATTGGAGGTATTATTACTGGAATAGTTTTAATAGGTATATATATTTATAGAAACTATAAGCTTCAGATTAAAAAATCTGTTGTAAAATATTTGGGGTATTTAAATAATATATTTCATTCCCTTGGGAAGATAAAAGTAGTTATGGTTGGTACTGCAGTGGCTTTTATTGGGCTATTTATTTTTGCAATTGGCCTTATTCAAGATCTTTTAGCTAATGAGTTTACTCAATTTGATGCAATTGCATCTTTTCTAGTAAATCTAATATTTCCCCCCAAATGGATATCTGTTATGAAATCTTTTATGGTAATGACATCCACTAAGGCATTGGTACTATTAACATTATTGCTGCTTATTTGGATTATTATAAAGGGAAAGGATCGATCTCTTGAAATTCGATTTCTATTTATAGTAATCCTAGGTGGAGAGCTTTTAGAGGAAGTGTTAAGGGTTGTCTTTCATCGCTTAGGACCAGCGGGAGCATCATTGATAAGTAATATTAAATATACATTTCCAAGTGAGCAATCCTTAACTGTATTTACGGTTTACGGTTTCGCTGCATTTATGATAGTACGCTATGCAAAGAGGCGATGGACTGGAATTGCAGCAATACTTTCAGCTCTATTTATTTGTATTTTTACAGGGATAAGCATCATATTCCTTCATCTTCAATATCCTAGTGATGTATTAGCTGGATATGCTTTTGGTGGAGTTTGGTTAAGTCTAAACATTATTCTGCTGGAGGTATTCAGAATATTACCCATGGTAGAGCAATAGTTGTAAAGCTTTAATATCTATAGTAGAAAGCAAAATGTAGGTATGAATTCTAAAATTGTCAGACCTATAGTGTGTATAAAAAATGAGAATATAGAATTACTTAACAAAATTATTAATATAAAATATCAAGGGATAAGTAAAAATTAAAATTTGTCTGTATAAATCCCTCTTGTCTAGCATAATATTTATTAGCAGTGGACAGGAGGGATTTCTTTGGGCATGAAACTAGACACCAACATATTGATATACATTGCTATAGTGATTATTCTAGGTGCTGTTTCAATCATCACTAAAAACAAACGAATGTATGTCTTTAAGATCATAACAAGGTTTATTCTTGGGGCTGTCTTCATATACCTGTTTAATTTATTAGGAGGGTTTATTGGAGTAAACATACCCCTTAACCCAATAACAGCACTTTTAACAGGTTTGCTGGAGGTACCGGGTTTTGTTTTGATATTTATAATTAAATATGCCATTTTTCCAAGTAGTTTGTAGCAATAACTAAAAGAAGTATGATGAAGGTTCACATTAACTATTTATAGGAAATAATAACATCCTTGTTTGCTTCAACATTTGCATTAATGTTTTCGAAGGAAAGGGCCATTCCATTTGTGTTTGTGATTATAATAGGAGTTATCAGGTTTGCCCCTTTTTCTTCCATAAGAGCTCGATTTATTTTTAATAGTGGTGTACCAGTTGTAACTTTTTGGTTTGCTTTTACTAGTGGTGTAAAGCCTTCTCCTTTTAAAAATACCGTGTCTAATCCAACATGAATCAATATTTCCAGACCATCGTTTGTTAAAAGACCAATTGCATGTTTTGTTTCTGCAATTAATGTAACTGTTGCATTTATAGGTGAATATATAGTATCACCAGTAGGCTTTATAGCAGCACCATCACCCATTATTTTCTTAGAAAATACAGGATCATTTATATCTTCCAAAGAGATTACTGTTCCATTGATTGGAGCTTTTATTTGATGACTTTTTTTGAATAAATTAAACATTTTTTACCTCCTATAAAAAAAGGCATGAGTTTCGCAAAAAACTCATGCCTACTAAAAGTAACACGTTACAAACATTTTAGCTTTGAAAAATTAAACTGTCAATAGGAACATAGAAACTTATGGCTATAGAATATTCAGAAAATATTAAATATTTAATATTGATGTTGACAAAGCAAAAGAAGGCAAATATAATAATAATTAATAAATATTGATGCACGGATTGTTACTGAGTAATCAGGCAAGACCTACTTATGGACGATTTATATCGGCTATGGTAGGTTTTTCTTTTTATCGGAGGGAGATATGAAGATAATTAAAGTTTTTAACAATAACACAGTAGCCACAGTTGCCGAAGATAAAACTGAGATGGTGGTAACAGGTTCAGGTATTGGGTTCAAGAAAAAGATTGGAGACATCATCGATGTTGAAAAGATTGAAAAGAAATACATTATTGATAATTTCGAGAAAAACAAATTATATCGAATCCTGCAAAATACACCCTTGGAATATTTGGAAATTTCGGAAAGCATTTATGACAGAGCTTGTGAGGTGATTGGTCAGATACTAGGAAATCAAATGATTATTTTCTTAACTGATCATATTTCATTTGCCATTGAACGAGAAAAGAAAAACATTAAAATGCCGAACTTACTTCTTTCTGAAATAAAAACGCTTTATAGGAAAGAATATCAGATAGGAGTTTGGGCTCTTGAACACATTTTTGAAAAAACAGGTATTCTACTTCCAGAAGATGAAGCCGGTTACATTGCAATGCACATTGTTAATTCACAAGTCGGAGGAAATCAGGGAGTAGCAAGTGAAATTATTAATATTAGCAAAGAAATTATTGAAATAGTAAAGTCAACTTTTTCTATAAGTATTGATGATGATGATTTTGACTGTATAAGATTTAAAACACATTTAAAATATTTGGCAAAGCGAGTTTTGAATAATGATTCGAGTTATGTTATTTCAAATATGGATGAAAATTTCTACCAGATGGTTTTAGAGAAAAATAAAAACATGCAAAAATGTATTAAAAAAATTAAAGAATTTATTTTAGATAACTACGAATATGAAGTATCAAAGCAGGAGAGCTTCTATGTAATGATACACATATTAAAACTTATTGATTAGGATTGTTACTGAAGAAGGCAAGACCTTAATCAAAAGGATGCATATATATCCTTTTGGTTAGGTCTTTATTTTTTTATAAGAAAGGAGAACAAAAATGAAAAACACAAAGAAAACAAAGAAAAAAGGAACATGGCAATTTTTTCAGATGTTAGGTAAGACATTCATGTTTCCAATCGCATTGTTAAGTGTTTCTGGAATGATGCTTGGTTTAGGTGCAGGTTTAACAGATGCGAAAATGATTGAAATGATTCCATTTCTAGGGACCCCAGTTGTTAACACGTTCTTTAAATTTATGCTCAATATGGGGGCATTTGCTTTTACTAATCTAGGAGCATTATTTGCAATGGCAATTCCTCTTGGGTTATTAAAGGAGGAAAAGGAGTATGGTGCATTTGCCGGTTTAGTTGGATTTATGGCAATGCATTTAGGCACAAATTTCTATCTACAAGCAGCTGGAAAACTTGCACCAGCGGAGAAGATGCAGGAATTTGGACAGTCCATGATTTTGGGTATTCAGACATACAATACCAGTGTTCTGGGTGGTATTATAACAGGTTTAATAGTTTATGCTTTATACAATAAAATTAGTAATCTGAAAATACCAGAATCATTAGGATTTTATAGCGGTCCACGTCTTGTTCCAATTGCAATGCTGTTTGTTATGGGTGGAGTTGGTCTAATAGTTCCATTTGTATGGCCTCCATTCTTCAACTTTGTAAAAATGATTGGTCAATGGATTTCATCTTCTGGACCAATAGGATATTTTGCATATGCTGCAGCTGAGCGTTTAACAATCCCGTTTGGATTGAACCATCTAGTTACGTCAACCTTCAGATTTACTCCTGTAGGTGGTACAGCAGTTATTGGTGGACAGGAATACTATGGAACATTGAATATGTTCATGGCATATGTAAAAAATAATCAAATTATACCTTTAGATCTTGCTGGTAAAATGGAACAAGGTAAGCTAATGATTCAGTATGGTTTGGTTGGTGCAGCTTTTGCAATGTATCGTTGCGCAAAACCAGAAAAACGTAAGGCCGTTAAGGGTCTTTTGATTTCTGGTGCATTAACTGTAATTATTGGTGGTATCAGTGAACCAATTGAATTCTTGTTCTTATTTGCATGCTGGCCATTATTCTTAGTACACACATTCCTAAATGGCTTTGCAAACATGGTTCTTCCTTATTTAGGAGTAAAAATGGGATTCACAGGAGACATAATTCAGTTTATTAGCTTTGGTGTATTGCGTGGTGTTAAAACAGGATGGCCAATTGCTGTTATTTTTGCATTAGGCTATGCAGTACTATACTATTTTATATTTAAATGGGCAATTGTTAAATTTAACATTAAAACTCCAGGTAGAGAAGATGATGATGTTGCTGTTATTCAGGGTAATGGAGAAAATGATTTTCAAAACTTATCTACTTATAAAGGTCAGCAAATGCTTGCTGCTTTAGGTGGAAAAGATAACATTATTTCTATTGATAACTGTGTAACAAGATTAAGATTAGAGTTGAAGGATGTATCACTGGTCAAAGAAGAAGCAGTAAAAGCTGCTGGAGGAATTGCTGTTGTTCATCTTGATGAACACACAATTCAAGTTATTGTAGGAACTCAAGTTTACGCATTAAGAAAACAAGTTAATAAGGCTATGGAGATGTAAAATGGTTGATTTTAATAAGAAAGTAGATAGAACAAACACTTATTGTACGCAATGGGATTATGTTGAAGATCGCTTTCATGAAAAAGGTTTGCTCCCATTTACTATTTCTGATATGGATTTGGAGTATCCAGAAGAGATTTCTCAGGTATTAATGGAACGTTTGAATCATAGGGTTTTAGGGTACAGCAGATGGAAACATGATGATTATCGTGGTTCCATCTGCGGATGGTACCGCCGCAGATTTCAGACGGAGATACAGCCTGAATGGATTTATTACAGTCCAAGTGTAATCTATTCTGTAAGTAAATGTTTGGAATTGTTCAGCGAGATAAATGATGGAGTATTGTTATTAACACCTTCATATAATGCTTTTTTCGATGTTATTAAAAATAATAATCGAACACTAGTTAAATCTTCCTTAATTAATAATGATGGAGTATATTCTATTGATTACAAAGACTTTGAGGAAAAATGCAAACAATCAAAGGTATTTATTTTATGTAATCCTCATAATCCAATTGGGAAGGTATGGAGTGGAACAGAGTTAACACAAATGGTTTCCATTTGTAAAAAATATGGTGTTGATATTATTTCCGATGATATTCACATGGATATAGTTTACCATAAAAATATGACACCGATTCTAAAGGTGGCAGACTCAAAAGATATACACATTGTAATTTGCAGTTCGCCATCAAAGACCTTTAATATTCCTGCTTTAACAGGATCCTATATCATCCTTCCAGAGCAGGATATTGCACAAAAATTTGAAAATATTACACGCTACAGGGATTTTGTGAATTCGCCAGCGATTTTAAATGTTTTGGCTACAACTGCTGCATATGATAAGTGTGAATACTGGATAGATGAGCTTCTAGTACATCTGCAGAAAAATCTTACATTTGTAAAAAAATATTTAGAGGAAAATATTCCTGAATTAACTATAGTTATGCCAGAAAGCTGCTACTTTGCTTGGATAAATTTTAAAAAGTTAAATATTAACAGCAAGGACTTCCAGGATGCATTGATTCATGTTGGGAAAGTAGCAATTATGCCAGGCAACACCTATGGAGAGGGTGGAGAGTATTACTTAAGATTTAATGTAGGTTGTTCGCTAGATAAGGTTAGGGATGGATTGAATAGGGTTTATAAAACAGTCCAGTATCTTAAAGATAGAAAGTAGGGAATAGCATTATGGATTTTAAAGAAAGCATATTGCAAACAATTAAATGTGAATCAAAAGCAATTGAGAATCTAATTTGCAATTTTAAGGATGAGTATAATACAGTTGCAGAACTTATCTACAATTGTAAAGGGAAAATAGTATTTCTAGGCGTTGGAAAGTCTGGACATATAGGGAAAAAGTTGGCTGCTTCATTTGCCAGCTTAGGAATTCCAAGCTTTTTTGTTCATGCTACGGAAAGTGTGCATGGTGATTTAGGAATGATTGAAGAGCAAGATATAGTAATTTTGCTTTCAAATAGTGGAAATACCTGTGAAGTAATTAACACAATCCCATATATCAAAAAGATAGGAAGTAAAACTATTGCATTTACTGGTAACGTAGATTCTGCATTGGCAAAAAAATGCGATTATTGTTTGATATATGATAAACCTCAGGAAGCTGATCAAAATAATCTGGCACCAACCTCATCTACTACGGTAGCATTGGTGCTTGGTGATTCTATTGCTTGTGCGGTTTCTAAAGCAAGAAGCTTTACAAAAGAAGACTTTCATAAATTCCATCCAGGTGGAAGCTTAGGAAAGATGCTTGAAAAATAAATAATACAGGTTCTATCTGATGCATGTAGTTGGATATGAAATATTCTCATAATGGCTATAGCAATGTTTAAAAATTAACATTCATTTTTTGGGTGTATCATTCTAGAAAAAAAGCCTGTGTTTTAATACAGGTTTTTTTGCTGTAATTTCTTCTTTTTTACCTTATGCGCCATACCTTGACATGGAAAAATCACTCTGTTACAATTTAGTTGTTAGAGTGTTGCATTTTAAAAAAGGCAATAAAGCACTAACTTTCAAGGCTGTTATATAATAGTTTGTTAAAACTATATCACAACTTAAACAGCCCATAAACAATACCTTTGAATTCTCAATATATTTACTTGTTGGACAGGCCTAATTATTGTTTTGACCACAGGATGGCTATAAAGAGTAAATAGGGTTAGGTATTGTAATTTTACATAAAACTTATTGCATAGGGCATATTGACAGACTTGAAAACTCAAAAAACCAACTATGTTTACATGGTCAAATTCTTAATTGATTTTTTTAAAGGTTAATTAAAAAATTGACCATCGATAAATAGTGTTAAAAAATCATCTGAATATAAGATGAAAAACGCGAAAGAAGGGATTTTATGTCAAGAAAAATGAAGACAATGGACGGTAATACCGCTGCCGCTCATGTTGCCTATGCCTTTACTGACGTATCAGCAATTTACCCTATTACTCCATCATCACCAATGGCAGAACATGTTGATGAATGGAGCTCACAGGGAAGAAAGAACATCTTCGGACAGGAAGTAAAAGTAGTTGAAATGCAGTCAGAAGCTGGTGCTTCAGGAACTGTTCATGGTTCATTACAGGCAGGAGCATTAACAACTACATTTACAGCATCACAGGGATTACTTCTTATGATTCCTAACATGTACAAAATCTCAGGAGAACTTTTACCTGGAGTTTTCCACGTTTCAGCAAGAGCACTTGCTACAAACGCGTTATCAATATTCGGTGACCATCAAGACGTTATGGCATGCCGTCAGACAGGTTTTGCTATGCTTGCATCAAACAGTGTTCAGGAAGCTATGGATCTTGCAGCAGTTGCACATCTTTCAGCTATAAAGGGAAGAGTGCCATTCATGCACTTCTTTGATGGATTTAGAACTTCACATGAATACCAGAAGGTTGAACTTTTAGAGTATGATGAATTAAAGAATTTAGTTGATATGGATGAAGTGAATGCTTTCAGAAACAGAGCATTAACACCAGACAACCCTGTAACTCGTGGTACAGCTCAAAACCCAGATATCTACTTCCAGGGAAGAGAAGCTTCAAACAAATACTACGAAGCAGTTCCAGCAATAGTTGAGAACTACATGAGTGAAATAAGCAAGCTTACAGGAAGAGATTACAAGCTATTCAACTACTACGGAGCAGCAGATGCTGAAAATGTAATAGTTGCAATGGGTTCAGTATGTGACACAATTGAAGAAACAATAGATTACTTAATGGCAAAGGGAGAAAAGGTAGGTCTTGTAAAGGTACACCTATTCAGACCATTTGTAACTGAAAAGTTACTTGAAGCTATGCCAAAGACAGTTAAGAAGATTGCTGTTTTAGATAGAACAAAGGAACCAGGATCAGCAGGAGAACCATTATATCAGGATGTAAGAAATGCATTCTTTGATGTAGAAAAGAAGCCAGTAATAATAGGTGGAAGATATGGACTTGGTTCAAAGGAAACAACACCTGCTAATATAGTAGCAGTTTATGAAAACCTAAAGAGCAATGAATCAAAGAAGGACTTTACTTTAGGAATCGTTGATGATCTTACATTTAAATCACTTCCAACTGGAGAAGAAGTTGATACTACTCCAGAGGGAACTGTTGCATGTAAGTTCTATGGATTAGGTTCCGATGGTACTGTTGGAGCAAACAAGAGCTCAATAAAGATAATTGGTGACAACACTAACATGTATGCACAGGCTTACTTTGCATATGACTCAAAGAAGTCAGGTGGAGTTACAATATCACACTTAAGATTTGGAAAGAAGCCAATAAAATCACCATATTTAATAATGAATGCTGATTTTGTTGCATGCCATAACACATCATATATATATAGATATGATATGTTAACAGGACTTAAGAAGGGTGGAAAGTTCCTTCTAAACTGCCACTTCACTGCTGAAGAGCTTGATAAGGCAATTCCAGGAAGAATGAAGAGATATATAGCAAAGAACAACATTGAGTTCTATATAATAAATGCAGTTGACCTAGGACGTGAAATAGGACTTGGAAGTAGAATAAACATGGTAATGCAGTCTGCATTCTTCAAGATAGCTAACATCATTCCATATGAAGAAGCAGTTAAGCATATGAAGGCTGAAGTTGTTAAGAACTACGGCTTAAAGGGTGAAAAGATAGTTAACATGAACTATGCAGCTATCGATAAGGCAATTGAAAAGCTTGTTAAGGTTAATGTACCAGAAAGCTGGAAGAACGCTGCTGATGAAGAAGTTGTAAAGAAGGATGTTCCAGAATTCATAGAAAATATTCTTGAACCAATGAACAACCTTGAAGGAGACAAGCTATCAGTAAAAGCTTTATCAACTTTAGTTGATGGTACATTCCCAGCTGGAACTTCAAGATATGAGAAGAGAGGAATAGCTGTTA
The DNA here is from genome assembly GCA_032095175.1 of Clostridiaceae bacterium. Lineage (GTDB taxonomy): Bacteria > Bacillota > Clostridia > Clostridiales > Caloramatoraceae > DAMCZI01. The sequence goes on along the minus strand of DAMCZI010000011.1, from coordinate 10,638 downwards.
CAGTTCCAGAATGGCAGCCAGATATGTGTATACAGTGTAACCAGTGTGCACTTGTATGTCCACATGCAGCTATTAGACCATTCCTATTCACTGAAGAAGAAGTTAAGAATGCTCCAGAAGGATGCAAAACTATAAAGGCAAACGGCGGAAAGGACTTCGAAAGCTTACAGTTTGGTATAAAGGTAAGTGTTCTTGACTGTACAGGTTGTGGAAGCTGTGCTGAAGTTTGTCCAGCAGCTAAGGGTAAGGCTCTTGTTATGAAGCCACTTGAAGAGCAGACAAAGGAACAGGCTTGCTATGACTATGCATTCAAGCTACCAGAAAAGAAGAACCCAATGAACAAGAAGACTGTAAAGGGAAGTCAGTTTGAGGTTCCATACCTTGAGTTCTCAGGAGCTTGTGCAGGTTGTGGAGAAACTCCATACATCAAGCTTTTAACTCAGTTATTTGGAGACAGAATGATGATTTCAAACGCTACAGGTTGTTCATCAATCTGGGGTGGAAGTGCACCTTCAATGCCATACTGCAAGAACCAGAAGGGACAGGGTCCATCATGGGCTAACTCATTATTTGAGGATAATGCTGAATATGGACTTGGAATGTTCGTAGGTCACAGACAAGTAAGAGAAAAAGTTGTTGGTATGGTTTCCGAATTAAAGGGAATGGTTGATGGAGCATTAAAGGATGCTGTTAACTTCTACCTTGAAAATAAGGATGTAAATGATACTACAAGAGAAGCTACAGACAAATTTGTAGAAGCTTTAGAAGCAGCAAAGCTTTCAGGAGAAGCTAAGACTCTTGCAGAAGAAATATTAAAGAACAAGGGATACCTTGTAAAGAAATCACAGTGGATATTTGGAGGAGACGGCTGGGCATACGACATCGGATACGGTGGAGTTGACCATGTACTTGCATCAGGCGAGAATGTAAACATATTCGTACTTGATACAGAAGTTTACTCAAATACAGGTGGTCAGTCATCAAAGGCTACTCCAACAGCTGCTATAGCTAAGTTTGCAGCAGGTGGAAAGAACACTAAGAAGAAGGACCTTGGACTTATGGCAACAACTTATGGTTATGTATACGTTGCACAGGTTGCAATGGGTGCAGACAAGAACCAGTTAATAAAGGCTGTAACTGAGGCTGAAGCTTATGATGGTCCATCACTTATAATTGCTTACGCACCATGTATCAACCAGGGTATAAAGGTTGGTATGGGTAAGAGTCAGCTAGAAGCAAAGAAGGCTGTTGACACAGGATACTGGCACCTATACAGATTTAACCCAGAGCTTAAGAATGAAGGAAAGAATCCATTCACTCTTGACTCAAAGGAACCAACAGGTTCAGTTAGGGACTTCTTAATGGGTGAAGTTAGATACGCTTCATTACTTAAGGTTAAGCCAGAATTAGCAGAAAAGCTTTATGAAAAGGCTGAAAAAGACTTTAAGGATAGATTAGACAACTACAAGAACATGGCAGCAATGAAATAAATAAAGATATAAAATGCCGGCGAGTATTCGCCGGTATTTTTTTAGGTGAATAGGGGGTAGACATATGGATTATATGTCTACCCCCTATTCTTTTTTTATATTTACACTGATGTACTATTTGCCACATTAGGACAGAAAGAATCTATTCTTTTTACACTAATCTCAGAATGTTATAATAATTTCAAAGTTAAATATTTAAAACTTAAGTATGATAAAGAATATAAAACTAGGCGCCTAGTTATCCCATTAATAAAGAGACTATAACAACTTTTTATAATTATTATGTTCAAATAAACATGGAAGGATGAACGCAATGAGTAAAGTAAATGAAATTACTAGAGAATCATGGATATTGAACACTTTTCCAGAATGGGGAACGTGGCTTAATGAAGAAATTGAAGAGGAAATAGTTGAACCAGGAACTGTTGCTATGTGGTGGTTAGGCTGTACAGGTATATGGGTTAAGACAGAAGGGAACGCTAATATATGCATAGATTTTTGGTGTGGAACAGGAAAAAGAACAAAGAAGCTGCCGCTAATGAAGCCAGACCATCAAATGGCAAGAATGTGCGGAGGTAGAATTGCACAACCTAATTTAAGAGTTACTCCTTTTGTTTTAGATCCCTTTGCTATAAAAGAAATAGATGCAGTGCTATCAACACATTATCATAACGACCATATTGATGTAAATGTAGCAGCTGCTGTAATGCAGAATTGTAGTCCATCGGTGCCATTCATAGGACCAAAGGCATGTGTTGATAAATGGATTGAGTGGGGTGTACCTGAGGACAGATGTATTACTGTAAAACCAGGAGACACTATTAAGATTAAGGATATGGAAATAATAGCTCTTGAATCCTTTGACCGTACAGCATTGGTTACATCTCCTCCAAGTGATAGCTTAAAGGGCAGAGTACCTGATGATATGGATGAAAAGGCTGTAAATTACCTTGTGGTAACACCTGGCGGAAATATATATCACAGCGGGGATTCTCATTACTCTAACTACTATGCTAAGCATGGAAATGACTATCAAGTGGACATTGCATTAGGTTCCTATGGAGAGAATCCAAGAGGTATTACAGATAAAATGACTTCTTCTGATATATTAAGAATGGCAGAAGCACTAAATACAAAAGTAATGATTCCATTCCACCATGACATATGGACTAACATGCAAGCAGATACTTCAGAGATTTTAACTCTGTTTAAAATGAGAAAAGATAGACTACAATATAAGTTTAAACCATTTATTTGGCAGCCTGGTGGAAAATTTGTATATCCTATGGATAAGGATAAAATGGAGTATCATTACAGACGTGGATTTGAAGATTGCTTCAAGTATGAAACTGACTTGCCTTTTGAGTCTTTCCTATAGTATTGTATGTTTCGCATAAATGATTCTACATTGCTTAACCCTAAACATTTATGCGAAATCATATTCCTTGATTCTTAAATCGTAATATACATTATTTAAAATCTTTATTGCGATTTATATAGTTGAATTACTAATAAAAAGTGGGGTGATTGAATGTTAAAGAAAAGAACAAGTGACATACTTTCCGAGATAATTAAATCAAAGAACCCCATAACAGTAAAACAACTATCAGATATATTTGATGTAAGTGAAAGAACTATAAGATATGACTTAGATGAGATTGATTACTTTTTAAAGGAAAAGAATTTACCCAAACTAATAAGGAAACCTAACTCAGGTATTGAGTTTGATAGTGGGGTATATGATAACATTCTAAAGTTTTTAAATAACCCAGTTGGCTTAGATGATTACATTTTATCATCTGGAGAAAGGCAAAAAATCATTCTTTGTGAATTTCTAAAGAGAAAAGATTTTATTACTATTAATGAGCTGGCGGAGATTGTTTGTGCAAGTAGAAGTACAGTGGTAAATGATTTAAAAAAAGTGAAAAGTACAATTAAACACAATGGTTTGGAATTGATATCTATCCCTAATTATGGTCTGAAACTAGAAGGGGATGAAAAGAAAATAAGGCACTTGGCTATTCAAACGTTAATAAGTTCCCTGGATGACGATAGTGAGTTATCTATTGAAAAATCTTCTATGGAAGAAAAGAATGAGATTACTCTAGATTCTCACATAAATAAAATATTAGGAGATATTGATTTAAACTATATTGAAGAATGTATAAGGGTGGCAGAAAAAAGTTTAAACGTTGTTTTCTCTGATGTGGCTTTTTCAAGCATTGTTATACACATTGCAATGGCTATAAAAAGACTTCAACTAGGTAAAGACATCTTTATGCCAGAGGAAGAATTAAAAATGATAGAGTTTACCCCGGAAATGGCTGTTGCAGCAAATGTAGCAAAAATGGTAGAGGATTATTTCAATGTAGAAATTCCTGTATATGAGATAGGGTATATAGCTATTCATTTTTTAGGCAGCAGTGTTACTTTAGAGACTGATGTTGAAAATAAAAATTATATGGAGCTTCAGATATTATTAAATTCTATAATTGATAAGCTAAGTAATAAGCTTCAAATTGATTTGCATCAGGAAGAGCATCTCTTTGAGGGATTGATTAAACATTTGAGACCATTAATATACAGGCTTAAACACAACCTTGATATAAAGAACCCTGTTATTGATCAAATAAAAAAAGACTATTATGAACTTTTCAATTTGGTGAAGGAAGCTTTAGGGGTGTTAGAAAGCTATACCCATAATAGTTTATCAGATGAGGAAATAGGATACGTTACTATGCATTTTGCAGCTGCATTGGAACGTATAAAAAAGAATAGTGCTGCTGTTAAGAATGTTTTAATTGTATGCAGTACAGGTATAGGAACTGCTAAGCTTCTAGCTTCCAGGGTACTATCAGTGTTTAATGCTAATATTATTGATACTATATCTTTGCATCAAATTGATAAGTATGCAGACAATGACAAAGTAGAGTTAATTATATCTACCATACCAATAAAAAATTCAAAGGTTAAGTATATTAGAGTTAACCCTTTGTTAAAAGAGGAAGATATAGAAGTCTTACAAAAATACCTAAAAAGATCCAATGGTCCAATTCAAAAGCCTATAGAGCAGCAAAATCAAACAGAAAGTAAAAGATTTTTTGAAGGCATAATGGATACTATTCAAAAATACTGCCAAGTATTAGATTATGAGAAATTGTATGGGGAGCTTAAAGAAAAACTAGATAATTTAAGCAATGAAGGGGATAAGAAAAGAGAGATAACATTAACGGAGCTTTTGGTAGATACAACTATTTCTTTAGATGTGTGTGCGGATAATTGGGAAGATGCAGTTCGAAAAGCTGGAGAGATATTATGCAAAAACGGTTTAGTCGAAAGAAGATATATAGAATGTATGGTTGATGAAATAAAAAATATTGGACCATATATTGTTATCGGAGATGGAATTGCATTACCACATTCTAGGATTCAAAATGGTGTAAAAAAAGTTGGCATGAGCTTTATTAGACTAAAAACTCCTGTAAATTTTGGAAGTAAGGATAAAGACCCTGTTGATTTAATTTTTGCAATGTGCAGCACGGACAAAACTTCTCATAGATATGCATTATCTCAGCTTGGTAAGATACTTGATGATGATGAAATTGTAAATATACTGAGGACTAAAGACAAAATAGAAATACTTCAAGCTTTAAAGGATACTTTGCAGAATTAGGAGGGAAACGTATGGGGGAGAAGATAATAGACGAAAAGAATATCTTGCTTAAAACAGATGCAAATGACTGGGAAACATCAATTAGAAAAGCTGGTGAACTGCTTTGCAAAAGTAATTATGCAGAAGATAATTATGTACAGGCTATGGTGGATGCAGTTAAAGAATTAGGGCCATATATAGTATTAGCACCTGGAATTGCCTTTGCACATGCAAGACCTGAGAGTGGAGTTTTAAAAACAGGAATTAGCCTTATTACCCTTGACAACCCTGTTGAATTTGGAAATAAAGATAATGATCCTGTAAGTACAGTATTTGCTATTGCTTCAAAGGACAATACAAGCCATATTGGAATATTAAGAGATCTGTGTGAGTTTCTTGAGGAAAATGAAAACTTAAATTTATTAAAAGAATGTACTTGTCCAACTGAAATAGCAAATAAGATAAATAATTATAGAAAGGAGGCGTAGTATATGAAAATAATATGTATATGTGGAATGGGACTAGGCTCAAGTGTAATTGCCAAGATGAATATTGAAAGTGTGCTTCAAAAACTAAATTATGAGGCTGTTGTTGATACTTGTGATATCGGAAGCATACGAAGCGTTAGTGGAGACTTGTATGTAACAACAAGAGAGTTAGCTGAGAATTTACCAGATGAAATTAAGGAAAAAACAGTTGTTTTAACTAACTTTGTAAAAAAGGCTGAGATTGAAAAGGTTATGGAACCATTATTAAAAGAGCTTCAGAAATAAAAAAAAGGTGAATAAATCACCAAAAGAATGTTAATATAATGAATCTAAATAAATTCTATCACAAAAGACTATATTTTCATAGCAAAAAGATAAATCCAATATAACAAGAGGGATATATACAAATTTGGATTAAAGGGGTGTTCGTTTATGAAAGAAATACTAAACTTTTTATTATTTCAAGTGTTTGATAAGGCACCTATATTTTTAGGATTAATCGCAATGATAGGATTACTACTCCAGAAGAAAAAGGTAAATGAAGTTGTAGATGGAGTAATAAAGACAATAATAGGATTACTTGTTATAACAGTGGGATCATCCACATTGTTGGGTTCTATGGGACCTATAATAACAAAGCTTAACAGCTCCCTTAATATAAAAGGGGTGCTGCCAGCAAATGAAGCAGCATTTTCTGTTGGAATGAAGACATTAGCTAATAGTATAACAATGACATTTTTGATTGGATTTATACTTCATATTGCCCTTGTAGCAATTATTCCAAGCAAAAAATTCAAAAATGTTTATTTAACGGTTCATATAATGTTATTTCTATCCACATTCCTAAATGTATCCATACCAGTTGTGCTAGGATTAAAAGGTTTTTCTGTAGTTATATTATCATCTATCCTCTGTGCATTGTATTGGACACTAACACCTGCAATTACTAGAATTATAGCAAAGGATTTTGTAGGAGACGATTTAACACTAGGACATCATCAGCAGGCAGGTGCTTTCTTAGCATCAAAGGTTGGAAGATTATTTGGAAATAAGTCTCAGGATGCAGAAGAATTAAAATTACCAAGATATTTATCTATGTTTAGAGATAACACTATATCAATGGCAATTTTGATGCCTTTAATATTCATTGGAATAGGTGTTGCAGTGGGTAAAGAAGGAATGGCAGAGTTAACAGGAAAAACAAATTGGATTATATGGTTAATCCTTGAGGGTATGAAGTTTACTGCAGGAGTTGTAGTGCTATTATCAGGTGTTAGAATGTTTATAGCTTCTATAGTACCAGCTTTTAAAGGAATTTCTGATCACATTATCCCTGATGCTGTTCCTGCACTTGATTGTCCAGCACTATATCCATACTCCCCAGTAGGAGCAATGTTTGGATTTATTTCTTCAGTAGCAGCTGCTTTAATAGTAACAACAGCATGTATTGTATTTAAGAGTCCAATAATAGTTTTTCCAAGTCCTATCATAATGTTCTTTGATGGCTGTACAATGGGTGTGTTTGGAAATAAGTTTGGCGGTTGGAAGGGAGCTGTAGCAGCAGGATTTGTATCCAGCTTAATTGCTCACCTAGGATGTATTCTACTATATCCTATGATGGGACCAATTTACGGCTCTGGCCTAATGTTCTCAAATATAGATTTCTCATTGATATGGCTGCCAATCCTTTACCTATTAAAATTGGTAGGAGCAATGTTTGGATTAGTATAATTACAAAAATATATATTTTATTGGAAGTTAAGGGGGTTAAGTATGAAACTTCAGCTTGCGCTAGATTTAATTGATGAAAATGAAGCCTTAGAGGTTGTAAGAGAAGTAGGAAGCTATTTTGATATAATTGAAGTTGGAACATCACTTTTAAAATTATGTGGACTAAGTATTGTGTATAAAATAAAAGCAATTTGTCCAGGAAAAGATATATTCATAGATACTAAGTGTATAGATGGGCCAGAAAGAGAAGCAACTTTAATGAGTGTTTCTGGGGCAACGATGTTTTCCATGTTAGCTTGTGCAACAGACACTGCAGTGAAAAAGGTTTTGCAAATTGCACAAAAGAGCAATATTAAAGTGATTTTTGATATGCAATCTGTAGATAATTATGAGTGTAGAGCTAAAGAGTTAAAAAGCATGGGAGCGGAGCTTCTATGTGTTCACAAGAATTCTGACTGTGGTGAAAGCTTGGTGGAAAGCTTTAAGGAATTTGTTGATATTAAAAGTGCAGCAGATTTATCAATGGCCTTAGCAGGAGGAATTAACTTAAACTCATTACCAGAAATCAAGGATAAGCTAAACCCTGAAATTGTAGTAATTGGAGGAGCTGTTTTAAAAGCAGAAGATAGAGTGAAAGCTGCAATGAAATTTAGGGAAATTGCCGACAAATAAAGCTACTTTTATTGCCAGGTGTAGAAGAAGAAAAATAAAATTCTTCTTCTACACCTGGCATTTTTATATTTATCTTTACTTATAAAAAAATTTGCCAATACCTCTGTCCGCATTTGAGTCTGAAGCACAAATTCAAGAATTTACAGAATATATAAATGAACGGATAAAAAAATAAGTATCTATATATGAAAAAGAGGCAAGTTAAATAACTAAGAGTTTACAAGAGTTATTTAACTTGTCTTTTATTATATATAGGGTAATTTCAGCTATTTAGCTAATTCATATATTGCATGAGCATAAATCTTTGCATTTAATACAAGATCCTCAACCTCGATATACTCATTTGCTTGATGGTCAAGGTCTGGCTTGCCTGGGAATATTGGTCCGAAGGCAACTATGTTTGGCATTTCCTTGGCATAGGTTCCTCCCCCTATTGCGAGAAGGGTTGCTTCTTTGCCTGTTTGCTCTGTGTATACCTTTTGAAGAGCTTTTATTAGAGGATGGTCCTCTGGGAAGTATAGTGGAGCCTGGTGCTCAAAATCTTCAACTCTGATACCGGTTCCTTCAAGGGTTTTATTAAATGGATTCATCATGTCTTCGCACTTGAAGGTTACAGGGTATCTTAGGTTAAGCATCACTTTAACTTGCTTTTCATCCATGGATACTACACCAACATTAAATGAAAGCTTTCCTGATGCCTTATCCTCAAGTCCAACTCCAAAGGACTTTCCGTAAACATCCATTCCAACATACTTGTTCATGAATGCTACAAAATCAGCTATATCGCATTTTCCCATATCGATTGTTCCAAGGAATGCAAAAAGCTGCATTATAGCATTAACTCCATGCTGTGGAAGACTTCCATGGGCTGAAACTCCATAGGACTTAACTACTGCCATTCCATCCTTTGCTTCAGCCTTGATGTTTACTCCTTTTTCTGAAGCATAGTTATGAACATTGCTTATAAAGTTATCAACATTATCAACAACAATTCCAGCTTCACAATAGTCAGGAACCATGTTTGGTCTCTGACCGCCCTTTATGTACTTAATAGTAACTTTTCCTGAAGATTTAATATTTAAGTCCTTTACTATATTAAATATAGTAATTCCCTTTTCTGCATATATGATTGGATACTCTGCATCAGGTGTAAAGCCTGCAACTGGTGGCTTTTCCTTTGCTAGGTAGTGATGAATTTCCTGACTTCCTGTTTCTTCATTTGTTCCAAATATGATTCTTACTCTTTTTGAAAGCTTAAGACCTTCGTCTTTTATTGCTTTTAGTCCATATAGAGCTGCCATTATAGGTCCCTTGTCATCCATTGAGCCTCTAGCAAATATTTTTCCATCATGTATCTCTGCTCCATATGGAGGATAGTTCCACCCATCTCCTTCTGGAACAACATCAAGATGACCTAAGACACCTACGTAATCTTCTCCTTCGCCATATTCTGCATATCCAACATATCCGTCAAGGTTTACAGTTTTAAATCCAAGGCTCTTTGAGATCTCAAGTGCCTTATCAAGTGACTTGGCAACGCCTTCTCCGAAGGGTGCACCATCAATACCAGTATCCTCAACACTTTTGATTTTGAGGACTTCCTGTGTTGATTTAACGAGTTCTTCTTTCATATTGTCGATTTTTTTGTTTAAATCCATAAAAACACCTCCTGTGATAAAAGGTTTTAAAAGCCTTTAAATATAAGTCTCTATGAGTATATTATAGTTATTATGTGGTACAATTTACAACTGTATAATTTTTATTTTATGGAAACATAAACCATAATGTTATATGTGTACAGTATACTGAAATATATAAAATGTAAGGAAATAAAAGTATAGACTTTTAGTATGATGGCAGTACCCCTGTATGTCTGAAGTTGATATGTGTTTGTTCTATGAGTTATTTTAGTTAAAGTAACTATTAATGATTTTGTTAGGCGTACTAAACAAAATAAGAAGTCAATATTTTGATCTATTTTGTGTCATACTTCATCAATGGAAGCTCAAGTTAGCCCAACTATATATAAATCGTAAAATTCTTTACATTTTGTTTTTTTAAACAGCCCTGCAGTATTGGTTCGACCCTAGGATGTTTAAAAAGACAAAATGTAATAGAATTTTTGATTTATATTTAGCTTGGGATTCTATTTCCTTGTCTGACACAAAATATCCTCAAAATCTTTGAATTGTTATTTTCTTTAATACGCCTTATTTAAATAATAATAACTTGGAGAGCTGCGGTTTGTATTTTTTTAGCTGAATGCATAATGAAAATCTAATTGGTTACACTAAGATATAGTTGATAATGAAGTATCAACTGCGCCCGGAATGTCGATATATGAAATAGCCAGATAATCAGAGTATAATATAATTTCGGTTAGATAACCTCTTGTTATGGCTTATAGTAGTTTTAACGTCAAATTTGTATTGGTGTTATTATAAATGAGTCGTCGCGAGACGGCGAAAGTAAAGATAAAAAAACATGGTTGACAATTAAGAGATGACGTGATAAACTGAATAAGCTGTTCCGATGAGAACGGCGAAACAAAAGGTTGAAAAAACCATTTGACATTGAAGAAATGAAATGATAAGATGGTTAAGCA
>DAMCZI010000010.1:0-124900 GCA_032095175.1 Clostridiaceae bacterium | reverse complement strand
AATATGCTTTCCTTCAGCACACCATTGCATGATAGAAAAAAGAATTTACCTAATAGCTCCATTGAAGCTATCATTTTTTCATTACTTCCACCAGCAGTAAAAATCATATAGCCCTCTCGTTTTTTATCTACTGCATTTTTAAGAACATATCTCCTGCTGAAAAGCATCTGACACCTGTCAATTACGGTTTTAAGCTGTGCTGAAACCGATGCAAAATATACAGGTGAAGAAAGTACAACTGCATCACTCTCAATTATTTTTTCATATACATAAACCATATCATCCTTAATTGAGCATTTCCCTTTATTTTCGCAAAACAAACAGCCTGTACACGGCTTAACATTTAAACTAGTAGTATCAATAAACTCTACCTCTCCGCCACATTTCACAACTCCATCTATAAATCTATTAGTAATTCTCATTGTATTTCCATTTTTTCTTGGATTTCCACTCAAAATCAGTATCTTCATAGGTTTTACCTCCAAAACATTCTTAAGTACATTATCTTTATATTATACCTCTATTTATACCATTCCCTTCATAAAAAACAACATTTCATTATGTCGAAACAATTCTTGGAATTTTCGTATATTATAGTTTGAAAATGGTAGTTTAATAGACTTATAATAATATTTATAGGTTGAAAGGGGGAGTTAAATGAAAAACTTAAAAGCACTTTTTAAAAATGCCTATAAATACCGATTTAGGTATCTACTCGGCATTATATTCCTACTTATCGTAGACATCGCTCAGCTAATTCCACCAAAGCTTGTTGGATTCCTTACAGATTCAATTGAAAAAAACACTGCTACTCCAAAACTTATACTTACATACATACTTTATATACTATTAACTTATGTATGTATTGTAGTAGGAAGATTCGTGTGGAGAATATATATATTCGGTACAGCACGACATCTTGAGTATGACATGAGGAATCAACTATTTAAGCATTTGCAAACACTTTCACTAAACTTTTACAACCGCAACAAAACAGGGGATCTTATGGCCCTTGCAACTAATGATTTAAACGCTGTTAGAATGGCACTTTCAGGCGGCGTTGTAATGATAGTTGATGCTGTTGTTCTTACACTTACTACTCTTGCTATAATGTTATCAATAAATGTTAAATTAACACTTTTAGTTCTTATACCTCTTCCATTTCTTACAATAGTAGCAAGACAGTTTGGTAAGATAATACATAAGAAATTTAAAAATGTTCAGGAAACATTCTCAAAGCTGACGGACATGGTTCAAGAAAATTTTTCAGGAATAAGAATAATAAAATCCTTTGTGCAGGAAAGAAAAGAATATGAAAAGTTTACAAAGGAAAATCAAATTAACTTTGATGCAAATATGAGCTTGGTTAAGACAGCAGGGATATTCCATCCACTAACTGAGTTTATTGCCTCACTAAGCTTAATAATACTTTTAGCTGTGGGAGGAACCTATGCAGTTTATGGAATAATCTCTCTTGGTGATTTTATATCCTTTAATATGTACCTTGGAAACCTTGTTTGGCCTATGATGGCTATAGGATGGGTTATCAATCAGCTTCAGAGAGGACTCGCTTCCTATGAAAGAATACAAAATATAATGAATCAGAAAGCTGAAATAGTAGATAAAACCCCTGATGATATGTCATCGATTAACGGAGATATAGAAATTAATAACCTTACCTTCACTTACCCAGGGTCAAATGTGCCTGCTCTTAAAAACATAAACTTAAAGGTTAAAAAGGGACAGACCCTTGGAATAATTGGGAAGACAGGAAGTGGAAAGAGCACCTTGGTCAATCTTCTTGTCCATCTATACAACGTTGATGATAGAAGTATTATTATAAATGGGCATGATATAAACAAAATACCTCTTTCCATCATTAGAGAAAACACCGGATTTGTTCCACAGGATGCATTCTTGTTTTCCACAACCATTGCTGAAAATGTAAATCTTGGTCTTGATAAGCTTGATATGGAAAAAGTAACTGAAAGTGCCAAGGATGCTGACATATACGAAAACATTATGGATTTCACAGATAAATTTGAGACAATGGTTGGTGAAAGAGGTGTTACCCTTTCCGGTGGTCAGAAGCAGAGAGTATCTATTGCTAGATCACTTATTAAAAATCCAGAAATATTGATTTTTGATGACTGTCTTTCAGCAGTTGATGCAAAGACAGAGGTCAAAATACTAGAAAATTTAAGAAGAATTATGAAGGATAGAACATCTATTATAATTTCTCATAGGATTTCAGCTATAAAGGATGCTGATATAATAGCAGTCCTTGATAACGGTGAGATAATCGAATCTGGAACCCATGAGGAGCTTCTTAGCATAAAGGGATTGTACGGCAGCATATTTGAAAAGCAATTATTAGAAGAAAAAATACAGGAAGAGGAGGTATAAATATGGAGAACGTAAATCACGAAGAGGCAATTGTAAAGGACTATGACTCTAAGCTTATGAGAAGACTTCTTTCCTTTGCAAAACCCTACGCTAAATACTTCATATTCGTTATTCTCCTTATTGGTATAATGACATTAGTTGATCTTGTGAGACCACTGCTTGTAAGGACTGCAATTGATGATTATATAGGCGGTTATAAAAAGCCTTTCACAATATTATCATCCTCCACAGATAACAGCATTAAGCTAGACGATATATATGTAGTAAAGGGTGAGAATAATTCTGGAAAACCTGCATCCATGGTCTCTGTTGCAAATTCATATTATATTGTTGATGGAAAAGTAGATCATAAAAGCAAGGCTCCCTATGAATTAAGCGGAGATACAATTAAACAGGGAAGCAAAAGTTTTAAAGCTTATAAGCTTGGGTTATCAGATTTAAAGGTTTTAAGAAGTGATGATGCCAAGGGTTTAGTAAGAATAACTATTTTATTTCTTATTATAACCTCTTTAATGTTCCTTCTAAATTATGGTCAGTTTTATCTATTAAATTGGACAGGGCAAAAAATTATATTCAATATAAGACAGCAGGTGTTTAAACATGTTGAAGCTCTTTCCCTTTCCTTTTTCGATAAAAATCCTGTTGGAAGACTTGTTACAAGGGTTACAAATGATGTCGATACCCTAAATGAAATGTATACTGCGGTGCTAATAAGTCTTCTAAGAGATGTATTTATGATAGCCGGTCTTCTTGTTGCAATGCTTTTAATTAGCCCAAAACTCGCACTTATTGCTATTTGCTCTCTTCCTGTTGTTATTGGTGCCAGTCTTATTTTTAAGAAATATGACAGGGATGCATACAGAGAAGTAAGAGTTAGAATAGCAAAAATAAATGCATCCCTTGCTGAAAACATATCAGGAATGAAAACTGTTCAGATATTTGGGAAGGAAGCTAAAAAGTTTAAGGAATTCGATGCAGTAAACAAATCCTACTTGAATGCTTCAACTAAACAAATATTTATATTTGCAGTATTTAGACCTGCAATCGACCTGCTCTATGCCATAGCCCTTTCCTTCCTGCTTTGGTTCGGAGGATCTATGGTACTTCAAAGTAAAATAGAAGTTGGAACTCTATTTGTATTTGTAACGTATTTGATGCAGTTTTTCAGTCCTATATACGATATCACAGAAAAATATGACATACTTCAATCTGCAATGGCTTCCTCAGAAAGAATATTTATGCTGCTTGATACCGATGAAAATATAAAAAGCCCTGTAAACCCAGTTGAAGTTAAGGATGTAAAGGGAGAAATAGAGTTTAAAAATGTTTGGTTTGCATATAATAATGAGGATTGGGTTCTAAGGGATGTAAGCTTTAAAATAAAGCCTGGTGAAAATGTAGCATTTGTTGGTGCAACAGGTGCAGGCAAGACCTCTATTATAAGCCTTATAAGCAGATTCTATGATATACAAAAGGGTGAAATACTAATAGATGGTGTTAATATAAAGGACATGGATAAGGACACACTTAGAAAGAACATCGCTACTGTTCTTCAGGATGTATTTCTATTTACAGGTGACATAAAAGGAAATATAAGACTTAACGACGAAAACATAACAGATGATAAGGTTATAGAGGCTTGTAGATATGTAAATGCTGATAAATTTATAGAAAAGTTAAAGGACAAGTATGATTCCTATGTAAATGAGAGGGGTTCAACCTTCTCCCAGGGTGAAAGACAGCTTATAGCTTTCGCAAGGGCCATAGCCTTTAACCCACCAATACTCGTTCTTGATGAAGCAACAGCTAATATAGATACAGAAACAGAGAGCCTTATTCAAGATGCATTAGAGAAAATAACAAGGGATAGAACTACTATAGTAGTTGCCCACAGGTTATCTACTATAAGAAAGGCAGATAATATAATAGTTCTTCACAAGGGAAAGATAAGGGAGATGGGAAGGCACGAAGAACTCCTTGAAAAGAAAGGACTATATTATAATCTATATCAGCTGCAGTACAGAGATAAGGAATAGTTTTTTATAAAAACCCCACCTGCTTTAAAGCAGGTGGGGTTTTTACATACTAAAACTCTAATTCACTAAGTATTTCATCCATATCGAACTCTACGCCTTCCTCGGCTAATACTGCAACAAACTCCATATGATCATAGCTGTCTCTATCCATCTCAAATGCTACAAATTCACTGGAAGCATT
Source organism: Clostridiaceae bacterium (assembly GCA_032095175.1). Taxonomy (GTDB): domain Bacteria; phylum Bacillota; class Clostridia; order Clostridiales; family Caloramatoraceae; genus DAMCZI01. The sequence continues at coordinate 120,277 of DAMCZI010000010.1, read as the reverse complement.
TATTTCTTCACAGATATCTTCTAGTACATCCCTTACATTATCCCCTGCAACCTCTGAGAGATATGGAAGGAAGTACTCATCATACCATTCATCCTCTCCCTTTTCCTCCTCATAGTTGTCATTTGCATAGCTTTTTGCTGCCTCAGTTTCCGCCTCATCAAACTGGTAGAAGAAATTGTATACCAGGATTCCATCCTTGTATTTTATTTCATCAACCTCTTCAAAGCCTTCCTTTTCAAGAGCATTAATTATAGATTTGCTATTTAACATTTTACCACCTCTATATTATTTAAATAAGTTCTCCTATTTCCTTACCCTTTGCTTTAGCCTTATCTAAGTCCTCTTTTGTTGGCTTTAATATAACCTTAAAGCCTGGTTCTATAACCTTAAACTTCAATCCCTTTAATCTATCCATCATAAGTGGCACAGCCTCTCCACTCCATCCATAGGAGCCAAATGCAAGTGCAAGCTTTCCTCTGTTTGTTATTGGAGATACAAGGGATAGTAAATCCCATACAGGCTTTACAGCATCCTGGTTTATTGTTGGTGAACCAATTATTAAAGCCTTGGATTTTTCAATTTTATTTACTGTTTCTAATATGTCCTTTTCAGTTATATCATAGGCCTCTACCTTGATCCCAGCTTCCTTTAATCCTTCAGCTAAAGAAAGTGCAACATCCTTTGTATATCCATAGGCAGAAACATATAGTACAAGAGCAGTTTTATCCTTAGGCATTCCTATAACCTCACTGCTCCACTCTTTATATAATTCAACATACTTCCATGGGTTTTCTCTATGAACTGGTCCATGGCTTGGTGCTATAACCTCTATATCAAGTGGCTTTATTCTATCTACAGCAGTTAAAACATACTTCTTGAATGGTCCCATTATTACATCATAGTAGTACCTGAATTCCTCTGCGAAATCACCAACTGTATCGTTATATATTCCTTCATCACAGAAATGGCATCCAAAACTGTCACAGGTAAAAAGAACCTTATCATTTTCTACATATGTATATATTGTATCTGGCCAGTGAAGGAATGGCGCAGATATAAATTTGAGAGTTCTACTTCCTATATTAAGGTCTTCCCTTGCTTCCATAGATTTAAACTCTCTGTTAATTATATTCTTTACATTAACAAGTGCAGGCTTTGAGGCAACCACAACTGCATCCTTGTATTCATCAAGAACCCTTACAAGTGAACCACTGTGGTCTGGCTCAGTGTGCTGAACAACAACATAATCTATTGGTCTTTCACCTATTATTCCTTTGATTTCCTTAATAAATTCATCATAGTATCCGTCCTTAACTGAATCCACCAATACGATTTTCTCATCTACTATGAGGTATGAATTGTAAGTTGTTCCTCTCTTTGTTGTCATTACAATATCAAATACCCTTAGTTCAGGGTTTTTAACACCTACCCAGTAAATTCCCTTTTTGATTTCAATGTTATCCATTATATACACCTCCGAAAATTTACATTAATTGTTTTTCAAACATCATAATACTAATATTATACAATAAAGCATATAAAAAGAAAAGATATTAACGGAAAATATTTATCCACGAATTGAATTCATATATACTCAACTCTCATATATTTATTTCCACATTTTTGGAGAAATATTCATATATTGTCACTACCTTGAAATATATTTGAATAGGGAATACTTGGAGGTGTAAATTTGATTTTTATACTATTTTCTGCTCTGTGGGGAGCATTACTATCCCTGCTCCTTTGTGCTCCATATGGATATTACCCTCTTTTTTTAATAATGCTCGCAGTTTCAATAGCAGTTTATATTGCTTCAAAAAAATTTTTCAAAATAAAGCCTAAATTTATGTATTTTACTTCTGCTATTGCATTTGCAGCCTGCTACATTCTATGTACCTACACTATATTTAAGCCTGCAGATTTTCACTATGCTGATACAAGTAATACTGTTAAGGGTAAGAAGGCTGTAATTTTCTATTGTGAAGGAGAAATGGAAAAATACACACCATATTATGCAAATTGCTTTTTTAAGGACATACCACTTATTCTTAAACCATTCTATGCAGTTAATACAAAAAGAATCTACAGAGAAATAGGTGTAAATGCTAAAAACAAGGAATTGATAAATACTGCTCTTGAGGTAAAAAATTCTCTTTTAAACAATAACCCCTACTATTTTTATATTTGCTTTGACAGCTATACACCAGATATAAGAGACAGCATTGTTTCAGCAATTTCTGATGGATGCGGTAGCATAACCTTTATAAACTATTCCGCCAAACAAGACCTTAAGAATGAAGTATCTAAAAAAATAAACATTGAATATTTAAATTCAAAGGGAATCGATGTTAAATTTTGTGATTCAGTTTACAATACTGAGATTTTTAATAAATACATTGTATCTGAAATAATAAATATGCCCTTCCTCTGGGATGGAATACTATTAATTGATGAAGAAACTCCTACCTCTTTAAAAATAAAGTCCGAGTTGATGGGTTATGGATACAAAAATCATCAGATTTCAGTATCACAGGATATAACCCTGACTATGGACAAATTCAAATCCAATGGTGCAGTAAACATACTTTACGTTAACCTTAGAGAAGCAGGGAGTGGAATAAATGCAGAAGTATTAACTCCTAAGAAGATGGAGAAATATAGCTCAGCTATGAAAATAAATGGTATAAAATCCTGGGGATATGATAAGAAACTTGTAAAAGCAGCTATTGATACATTTTTAGATACTGAAAATAAATAGGGTTTGAAGGTAATAGGCACTTGAGTTATTTATGAAAGTTTAACATTAAAAAATAGTTTTTTTAATAGCTCATACCTTAAGAACCTGTCACCTAAGCAAAAAGGAATGAGTAAAATTTACTCATTCCTTCATTCTTTTAGCCAAGTTCTTACTTGAATTTTCAACATGCGCTGATACGCATCTTTCAGCTTCTTTGACATCTCTATTCTTAAATGCATTAAGTATACTGCTGTGCTCCTTTAATGCCTCTTCTTTTCTTCCAGGAGTACATAGAGATTCATGCCTTGCCCACTTTACGTAAAATTGAAAATCCTTTAAAATATGCTGCATTATATTACTCTTTGTTGCGGTAAATATTATCTCATGAAACCTTGTATTTAACTTGGATATTTGGTTTATGTCATTTTTCATTGTGTAGAATTCCATGAGTTCATAGGCCTCCTGAAGGCTTTGAAGTTCTTCATCTGTAATTTTTTCTACTGCCCACTTTGCAGCAAGCCCTTCAAGAACTTTTCTTATTTGATATATATCCTGTATGTCCTGTTTGTTTATACCTTTAGCTGTTACGCCCTTATTAGGGATGCTTTCAACAAGTCCTTCCAGTTCAAGCTGCCTTACAGCTTCTCTAACAGGCGTCCTGCTTACATTAAGTTCCTCGGCTATCTTTACTTCAACAAGGTTTTCACCAGCCTTGTACTTTCCACTTAATATATCTTCTCTAAGGGTGCTGTAAACCCTCGCCCTTAGGGAATATTGATCTTCGAAATCATTATATTGCTTCATCAAATATGACCCCCAAGCTTTATATAGGCTTTCCCTCTTAAATTATATAATTTAATTAATATTTAGTCAATTTTGCTTGGGAAATGGCAGGCACTTGAGTTATGGGTTACTTTCTTTAATACGCCTTATCTATAAAAACTTCTTTTTTTCTAAATAACTCATAATTCAAGTGCCTGTTGCCTTCTTTACTAATTAATTCCTACATCCTTTTTTCTGTTTCTACTTTTAAGCTTCCGCTCATCTTCAATGCCTTTGCAAGTACTGCTGCAATCACTGAATCTACAGTATGATGAAGTGCAGTTCCAAGAGCTACAACAATGAAAATTTTATGAATGTTAAGGCCCAAAAATGGTATTACTGCTATTACTTCAAGTACTGCATGAAGAGGCATTGTCCATGCCATAGCTGTTGGTAAGCTGTGGCCCTTCTTTATTATTTTACCTCCAACATAACCTACAATAGTATGCATTAAAGCTCTTACTACTACAACAACCGGAAATTTAACTGCAAATCCAAGTGCTGATGCTAGTCCAACCATTGCAGCTACTTCTGGGCTTATAAGCATTGCTAAAAACAGTGGAGCATGAAGCATCAATGTTGCGGTAAATGGTGGAATCATTATTGTTAAAACCCCTCCAAACACAAGTGCTATTAAAAGCGTAATAGCTGATAAAAGTCCTCCTAATGCTAATTCCTTAGTTTTCATTTTTCAAATCCTCCCTAATCTTTTGTTTGACATATATATTATACTGTAAAGACACCTGTTGTGTCTATATATTTACACTATATTTTACAATCAGAAATCAAGTTATGAGGATATTCTTTAAATATTATAAATTCCTTGCTGCTTAAATAGTTTTTTTGATATAATAATTATACCCACTATGGGTATGGAGGTGATTTTATGAATATAAATATAGATGATAAAGCATACCAGTATATTTTAAAGAAGGGGGGAGCTCTTGTAGTAAAGACTGCTACCTCTAACTGTGGATGAGCAGGCTCTGTTAAAAGCCTATGGATTGAGGCTTCGAAGGGCGTAGATAATGAAAAATTCTACAGCTTATATAACTTTAAGGAAATAAAGATATATATACATCAGTCTATAAAGGTTGAAGATACAATTGATATAAAACTAAAAGCAAAAATACCAATAATCGGACCTCTGTTTAACATAAAGGGAGTGTCTATGAATTAGTTTAGACGTATTAAAGAAAATATGAATTATAAACCTTCACTTCTGCATATATTTTAATGTATGCAATATATTTGGGGGTATGAAATTTGTACTGCATGCCTTGTATTAATAATATTAATTGTGTTTTACGTGAACTACTGCTTTGGAGTGACATTTCAAGTGAGCACCCTATTTTTATTAAAACAACTGCACAATTAACAAATAAAAATCTACCTAAAAAACTTATAGATGAACTTATGGAGATAAACAGGATCTTTACCGAGATTAACAATAGGGCAAAAATACTCAGCAGAAAAATATCCGGCTCTCAAAGAGTACCATCAGATTTTATAATGGAACTAAAAAGACTAATTGACGAATTTTTAAAACATGACATCCATGTAGTCAAGGTTCTTGATGAATTAAGGCAGTATGGAAAAGAAGATAAGGTTTGGCAGACTCTGCTTGAGCATATAACAGAGGAACAAAAATTTATGTATAGTACATTCACAAGTTTAAAAAAGCAGCTTCCTTAAGTTTAATGCCAGGCACGTGGCAAGTTGGATACCCTTAGAGCATACTAAGGGTATCCAACTTACTACATGCCTGGCACTTCTTTTACTACACCTTTATTCTTCTTCTTCCTTATAAAGTTCATATGCCTTATCAGTAAACATTATACCATCTAAGTGATCTATCTCGTGGCAGAATGCTCTACATAGAAGTTCCTCAGCAGTGTATTCAACAAGCTGACCTTTTTCATTAATTCCTCTTACAACAACCTTCTTTGGTCTTTCAAGGAATCCATAGTAACCAGGATAACTCAAGCATCCTTCTTCACTTTCCTGCTTTCCAGAGCTTTTTATAATCTCAGGATTGATTAAAGCAATGGGCTCCATACCATCCCTCAAATCAATTACTATCGCTTTTTTATTAATCCCTATCTGTGGTGCTGCAAGTCCAATTCCCGTTGAATTGTATAATGTATCCTTTAAATCCTTTATAAGCTCTAAGGCTTCCTTATTAAACTCCTTAAATGCTGCACTCTTAGCACATAATGATGGGTGCCCCTTTTTTACTATCTCTTTTATCGCCATTTTCATTCCTCCAGATTGTAAGTATCATCATATATTCTAATACATAGCTCAAAAGTATTCAACTTGTTTTAGGCGTATTAAATCTATAATTCTTCCTGTATCAGAGGTATCATAACCTCCTATTTCCAAAAGTTTGTTTTTAAATTTTTGACTTATAATTATTTCATAAAATGCTTTAAACCTCTCATCATTAAGTATATTGGGATGAAGAACAATATCATATTCTTCACTGCAAAGCTCAATAAAATCAAGACCCATATATTGTGCTGCAGAAAGCACCCCCATTCCACAATCAGCACTTCCTCCTGCTATTTGTGCCGCTACTGTAAGATGAGTTATCTCTTCTCTGCCATAACCATTTATACTCTCTTTATCTATACCATATTTTTTTAAATAATAGTCTAGAAGAAGCCTTGTTCCTGCTCCCTTTTGCCTGTTAACATATCTTACTCTAGTAAGATCATTAAAGCTCTTTATTTCAAGAGGATTACCCTTTTTAATCATAAGACCTTGTATCCTTTTAACCAATTTAACTATTACATAATCTCCAAGGTACTTTTTAACATAGCTTATGTTATATTCACCATTTTCATCAAGCAGATGAATTGGAGCTATATGGGTTTCTCCCCTCTTTAATGCCATTATTCCACCCATGCTCCCAACATGGGTGGAGCTTAAATCATAACCCTTCTTACTCATAAAATCACCGATTATATCCATAAGAACATCATGACTTCCAATGGAAACAAGGGTTTTATCTATGCTTTTTAAATCCTTAAGAACTTCAACACTAACCTTATCCCCTGCTTCTACTCCTTCTCTGTTTTTATCTATAACAAATACACCATCTGATGATGTAAGTGACATAGTAACACCTGCTCCTCGTCCCATAGGACATGCTATCAGCTTATCCCCAACTCTTCCAAGCTTTACCCTAATGAATTCATCATTTTTAAGGGAGGAAACAACCTTTCTAGAAACAAAGGCCTCAACTGAATTTTTAGCAGGCATATTGGACTTTTGGATGCTGTAAAATCCCATCTTCACTATGCTTTCCATTACAAAATATGCCGAAACAGGATATCCAGGAACACCAAATACCGGCGTTCCATCTATAACAGCAAAGCTCCCTGGTCTTCCTGGCTTAATTGATATGCCATGAAATAATACCTCTCCAGTTTCCTCTAATATATCACCTGTAAAGTCCCCTCTTCCCTTTGCTGATCCTGCATTTATTATAACCATATGACATTTTTTAACTGCTTTTTTTATGATATCTTTTATTTCTTCATAATCATCTCTAACGATATCATATCTTTTAGGCTGTCCTCCCCATTCCTGAATCATACTGCAAAATGCCCAGGAGTTAAAATCTATTAGTTCTCCTTTTTTCGGAGTCATTCCTGCATCAATAAGTTCATCTCCAGTTGGTATAACTCCAACTATAATATTCTCATATACAGGAACACTGTTTACCCCACCTGCTAAAAGTGAGGATATGTCTATTGCTCTAATTTTATGGTTTGATGGGATTATCATTGCCCCCATTGCCATATCTTCTCCAATAGGTCTTATGTTTTGATATGGAACTGCCGGCTTTCTAATTAATACTCCCCCATCTTTTTTCTGTATATCCTCCAGCATTATTACACAATCATATTCATCATCTATTGGGTCTCCCGTATCAACAAATGAAAATTTATCACTATGCAGAAGAACAGGCCTGTTTATGTCTGCATCAAGTGTATCTTTAAACCTTGCTGCTATTCCATCCATGGCTGAAGCAGTAAAATGTGGAGAAGATATTTTTGCAAAAACAGGTTCAGCTGTAATCCTGCCAAGTGCATATCTTGTATCTACATATTCAGTTTTTAATGCCAATTCACCACATCTCTCAACCACAATCCTTTGTGCATCAGTAAGGGATATATTGTTTAAAAACAAAGCCATATTAACACCCTCCTATAGAAGTACTTCTACCCTTTGTCCTTCTAATATTCCCTCTGCATCCCTTTCAATCCTCACAAAGCCCCTACACCTTGCTATTACACTAATAGCAGAGGATTTTACATATATGGGATTCACGATTCCATCCTTTATGGTAACAGGAAGATATTCCTCTCTCCCCTTTGCCTTATGATAGTTTTGCGCCATAGCTCCCTCAATATATAATTCATCCCTTTTTCTACAATACATTGAATCAATAAGCTTTTTTATTATAAATCTGTATACAACAGCACATGACAGTGGATGACCAGGGAGGCCTATTATATATTTTCCATGGCAATCTGCCATAAGCGTTGGTTTACCTGGTTTAACTGCAATTCCATGAAAGAGTACCCTTCCAAGCCTCTCCATAATGTTTATGGTAAAATCTCTATTACCTGCAGAGCTTCCTCCAGATAAAAACACCATATCATTTTCATCCAATGCCATCTTAACAGAGTTATAAAGATCTTCTTCATCATCACCAACAATTCCATAGTAATTTGGAAGACACCCATCCTCCTTTAGAACCTGTTTTAAATAAAATCCATTTATATCTCTTACCTTTGGAACCTCCTGTTCATCATAAGGGGAAATCAATTCATCTCCAGTTGATATTATTCCAACCCTTATCCTTCTTTTTACCCTGACTCTTGTTTTTCCAAGTCCTGAAAGAACTGCAGCATGGTTTGAATTAATAGTTGTTCCACTGCCAATTACAAGGTTGCCACAAGCTACATCATCATCCTCAAATACAACATTCTCCCATCTTGCAAGGCTCTTGTTAACAACTATATCACCCTTAAGCCCCTCACAATCCTCAATCATAGCAACGCCATCCGCACCCTTTGGCATCATGCCTCCTGTTGGAATATATACACATTCTCCATCTTCTATATCTATTTCAGGCTTTATCCCTATTTTTATTTCTCCCTTGTAACATAAAACAGCAGGCATACTTTCACTGCAGAGATATGTATCCTTTGCTTTTAATGCATACCCATCAACAGAAGAGCGGTTAAATCCAGGAAGATTTTGTTTGGATACTATATCTGTAGAAAGAACTCTATTTAAGGCATCATCTATATCAACCTCTTCATCCTCAACTATTCTAATATTCCCAAATAAGTTAATGCATTCATCAACTGAAATAACCTTTAACAAATAACCACCCCCAATTTATTAAGATAATTATACCATTACATGGATGCTATGGTATAATATGATTAATCTAATTTTAATTGGTGGTGTGATTATGAAGGCAGGTGTTATAACAGTAAGCGATAAAGGTTCACAGGGTTTGAGAAATGATACCTCTGGACCTGCTATTACTGAGATGTTAAAAGGAATAGGGTGTGAAGTTACTGAGTACATAATAATTCCTGATGAAAAAGAAATGATATCAAGGGAATTGATTAGACTGTGCGATGAATTGGATTTAGATTTGATTTTTACCACTGGTGGAACTGGTTTTTCCAAAAGAGATGTTACACCAGAAGCAACACTTGCTGTAATTGAGAAACAGATACCAGGTATCCCAGAAGCCATGAGATATAAATCTCTTCAAATCACTCCAATGGCAATGCTTTCAAGAGCAGTTTCCGGAATTAGAAAAAACAGCATTATTATAAACCTTCCTGGAAGCAGTAAAGCAGTAAGAGAAAATCTTGTAGTTATACTTCCAGTACTTAAACATGCAGTCGGAACTCTTAGAGGAATAGATGTGGAGTGTGGCGCAAAATAAGGCGTATTAAATTATATTATAAAAATAAGGTTTATGACTCATCAGAGTCATAAACCTATTTTATATATATGATATATTTCGTGTTTTTCAATTTCAACCTTTCCTTTAATGCATCGGATAGGGTTATTTTAATCTTGTCTCCTCTTGAAAGGTATGAAAATTTATAATGTACTTCAGTTGAATATTCCCCATCCTTATTTGTTACCTCAGGTGGAACCTCTGATTCTACTTTAATTTGTTTATAGAAATAGTTTGGTATTTGCCCCTTCATAATCAATTCCTCAGGTAAAAGGCTGTTAGAACTTCTATTTTCTGAAATCACCATATCAAGGGTGTTTCCCTCAATTTTTACTTCATCACCATTAAACTCTTTGCCATTAATTAAAAGGCTATATTTCCACTCTTCCTTTGCAAGCTCAATAATCTGCTCATCATTTAAAAGATTTACAGCTCTTTCAGAAAAACTTTTATAAAAATCAATATCCTTTTTCACATTTTTGTTATGAAGTGCAGTTGAAATATCCTGTTGATATTTCAAAGTTTTAATCTTTCTTTTTAATCCTACTACAGTATAGAAATGATAGGCTGCACCAACTGTAAATATTAAAATTACTAATATAGCAATTATCTTTTTCTTCATATGCAACACCGCCTGATTCATTCTTGGCCTATACTATTACAATCGACCAGTTAACATGATTACTTAAGGCATATTAAAGAAAATAACAAGTCAGTATTTTATGTCATATGCCTAACTGCTAAAAAATATTTATTTCTTTCCAATAAGCTTAGCAATCAATGCAAGCATCCCCGATGTAATCAATGGCCCAACAGGAACTCCCCCTAAGAAAGCTGCTGCTGCCACCGCACCTAAGATCATAGCTGGCATAACATCTCCATGCCCTTCAGAAGTCAAATACTTTAGTCCAAGTCCACTTAGGTATGTTGTTAAAAATGAAAGAATTAAAGCAACAACACCAATCCATGAACTAAAAACGCCCTTAATATTTACAAAGTTTATCTTACCACTTGCTATAGGAATTAATATAGCTGCAATCAGCAGTACCAATCCCCAGGCTACACCACCTTTTTCTAAAATCGGGAAAACATATTTATCAACATGTATCAGCTTCATTATCAACAATGTACACCCCGCAATGGCTACCGACTCAGCCTTTCCCAATATTGCTGCTGCAATTATGACCAAAAGTATTATGCTACTTTCCAATAACATCATCCCCCAAAGCCAAACTATCATTAAATTCCAATTATATATCATCAATTTCTCAATACTAAATTTATTCATGAATATGCCAATTATTCATACTCATAAATGAAAAGCTTCGGGCAGTTAAGCCCGAAGCCTTTATTTTTGTATCATTGTTTTTACTTTCATAAGTCTTGTGAGGTTTCCTCTTTCGTTTTCATCAAGCTTCATGGTTATATACTTGATGGTTTCCTCAAGCTGAGGAATCATTACGTATTCGAGGGCATTAACCCTTCTTCTGGTCTTTTCTATTTCGTCGGCCATTAGCTGGCATGCCTTTTCTACCTCAGCAAGCTCTAATAGCTTTGGAAGAATGTCATAGAGCTTTTTAATAGCGCCATCAAGTTCACCAGAAGTTTGTGCAAAACCATAGGGATAGATGCTTGAACCTTCCTTGCTGTTTCTTACAAACTGCATTATTGGAACATTAACGCTCATTATATTTTTCTTGGAAACATCAAGTTCTACCTTTTCAGTAGGAATTATCATCGCTTCCTCGAAAAGCTCAGTTGACATAACTGCCTTTGCCATCATAAATTCCTTAAGGGAGCCGGTTAGCTCTTCTTCTACTTCTTCCCTTAAATCATTGTTCCTTCTAACCAGGTCGATGAATCTTTTCATCAACTCATCCTGCTTATCCTTAAGGAGTTTGTGACCCCTTACTGCAGTCTTAATTCTCTTTTTAAGACTTGTAAGCTCCATTCTAGTGGGGTTTACATTAAGCCTCATAGCTATTCATCCCCTCTTTTGGGAAGGTATTTATCAATGTATTCATCCCTTATTCTCTTCAATTCACCACGTGGGAGTATTGATAGAAGGTCCCATCCAAGGTTTAGGGTTTCCTCTATGCTTCTGTTTGCATATTCTCCCTGGGATACATACTTCTTTTCAAATTCATCTGCAAACTTTGCATAAAGCTTATCAGTATCTGAAAGAGCTGATTCACCAAGGATTACTGCTAATTCCTTTGCCTGTTTACCCTGAGCATAGGCTGCAAAAAGCTGGTTCATAGTATCTGCATGATCTTCTCTTGTTTTTTCTCTTCCTATACCCTTATCCTTAAGTCTTGAAAGAGATGGAAGAACATCTATAGGAGGCATTATCCCTCTCTTGTAAAGCTCTCTACTTAATATTATCTGACCCTCTGTAATGTATCCTGTAAGGTCAGGAATTGGATGGGTCTTATCATCTTCTGGCATTGTTAGTATTGGTATCTGGGTTATTGAACCCTCTACACCCTTTATTCTTCCTGCTCTTTCATAAAGCATTGAAAGGTCTGTATACAGGTATCCTGGATATCCTCTTCTTCCTGGTACTTCCTTTCTTGCTGCTGAAACCTCTCTTAGAGCTTCCGCATAGTTTGTCATATCTGTCATTATAACAAGCACGTGCATTCCTTTCTGGTATGCAAGATACTCTGCACAGGTAAGTGCCATTCTAGGTGTTGCAATTCTTTCAATTGCAGGGTCATTTGCAAGATTCATAAATAGAACTGCCCTGTCAATGGCACCAGTCTTTGTAAAGTCTTGTATAAAAAAGTCTGCTTCTTCAAATGTTATTCCCATTGCAGCAAATACAACGGCAAACTTGCTGCCTTCCGCTAAAACTCTTGCCTGTCTTGCAATCTGTGCTGCAAGCCTTGAGTGTGGAAGTCCTGAACCTGAGAATATAGGAAGTTTCTGTCCTCTAACAAGTGTATTCAAACCATCTATTGCTGATATACCAGTCTGAATAAACTCTGAAGGATAGTCTCTAGACACTGGGTTTATAGGTTCTCCTGCAATGTCTAGTCTCTTTTCAGGTATTATCTTAGGTCCACCATCCTTTGGTCTTCCAAGTCCATCAAATACCCTTCCTAACATATCCATGGAAACTCCAAGTTCAAGGGTTCTTCCAAGGAATCTAACCTTACTGTTCTTAATATTTATACCTGCTGAGCTTTCAAAAAGCTGTACAAGTGCCTTATCTCCATTTACTTCAAGTACTCTACCACGTCTAATTTCTCCAGTTTGAGTTTCTATTTCAACAAGTTCATCAAAGGTTGCATTCTCTACCTGATCAACAAGCATCAAAGGGCCTGCAACCTCCCTTATAGTTCTATATTCCTTAAGCATTAGTTACGCCTCCCCCTGCTAAAGACTCCATTTCCTCTTTGAGGGCAGCTGATATTTCATCTATCCTTGCCATTTCAGTTTCAGAAATATACTTAGCCCTTGCAATTTTCTCCCTTACAGGAAGTGAAAGTACCTTGCTTAGGTATGCTCCTTCGCTTAGGGCTTTCTGTCCAAGATGATAGAAATCAAGTATCAAGTTTAGCATCTTATGCTGTTTTTCTATTGAAGTATATGTGTCCACTTCATGAAAGGCGTTCTGATGTAAATAATCCTCTCTTAATGACCTTGCAGCCTCAAGAGTTAATCTATCCTTCTCTGAAAGTGCATCAATACCTACAAGTCTTACTATTTCCTGAAGCTCTGATTCCTCTTCAAGTACTCTCATTGCTTCAGTTTCAATCTCATTCCAGCCCTCTACGCCCTGTTTTTCAATGTATGGAGCTATCTTATCAAGGTATAACGAGTAGCTGTTTAACCAGTTAATTGCTGGGAAGTGCCTCTTGTATGCAAGCTGTGCATCAAGTCCCCAGAATACCTTAACAACCTTAAGGGTTGCCTGGGTAACTGGCTCTGAAAGGTCTCCACCAGGAGGTGAAACGGCACCTATAACTGTAAGTGCTCCAATTCTTTCTTCATTCCCAAGGCATACAACCTTTCCTGCTCTTTCATAGAACTCAGCAAGACGGGAGGTTAAGTATGCTGGATAACCTTCTTCACCAGGCATTTCCTCAAGACGTCCTGACATTTCACGAAGAGCCTCTGCCCATCTTGATGTTGAGTCTGCCATTATAGCTACTGAATATCCCATGTCTCTAAAGTATTCAGCAATTGTTATTCCTGTATAAATTGATGCTTCACGGGCAGCAACTGGCATGTTTGATGTATTTGCAATAAGAACTGTTCTTTTCATCAATGGTTCCCCTGTCTTTGGATCCTTTAACTCAGGGAATTCCATAAGAACATCCGTCATCTCATTACCACGTTCGCCGCATCCAACATAAACTATCAACTCAGCATCTGCCCACTTTGCAAGCTGATGCTGAACAACTGTCTTTCCACTTCCGAATGGTCCTGGAACACAAGCTGTTCCTCCCTTTGCAACTGGGAAGAATGTATCTATTACTCTTTGTCCTGTAATCATTGGCTCTTCAGGGGCAATCTTATTTTTATAAGGTCTTCCCTTTCTTACAGGCCACTTCTGCATCATTGTAACTTCCTTTGTTTCACCGCTGTTTGTCTTTATAATTCCAATAACATCAGTTACTGTAAATTCTCCGGACTTAAGTTCAACTATCTCTCCCTCAAATCCATATGGAACCATAATTCTATGTTCAATTATTGTTGTTTCCTGAACTGTACCTAATATATCCCCAGCAACAACCTTGTCTCCTGGATTCTTAACAGCTTTAAAATCCCACTTCTTCTCTCTGTCTAAAACTGGAACGTCTATACCCCTTGTAATAAAGTTTCCAGCAACCTCTGCAATTCTTTCAAGAGGTCTTTGAATACCGTCAAACATGGCCTCAATAAGTCCTGGTCCAAGTTCAACACTTAGAGGTTCCTCAGTTGTTACAACTGGTTCCCCTGGTCCTATTCCTGCTGTCTCCTCATATACCTGAATGGAGGCTCTGTCACCTCTCATTTCTATTATTTCTCCAATTAGCTTCTTACTGCCAACTCTTACAACGTCGAACATCTTTGCATGTTCCATGGCCTCTGCGATAACTAGAGGTCCTGAAACCTTAATTACTCTTCCAGTGTTCAAGCCATCAACCCTCTTTCTTTGATAAAATATCCACACCGACAGCTTTTTCTACGTTTTTTCTAATCTTTGAAAGTCCAATTCCAAGGCTTCCCTGACTTCCTGGTATTAAAATGATAGCCGGAAGCATCTCGTTTTTGTACCTTTCAATTGTCTCTTCTATATCCTTTGCTATGGTTTCCGTTACAAATATAAGGCCATAGCCCTCCCTTGCCATTCCGTCTACAGCCTTCATTGCTTCTTCAGGACCTTCAACGGATTTAACAGTCATACCAAGGGCTAGAAATGCTATGACTGCGTCTCTTTCACCAACAACACCAATCTTATACATAAACATCACGCAGCCTTTCCCTTATGGTATCGGGATTAACATTATTTTTCTTTCCCGTCAGTATAATTCTCAATATTTTAATCTCATTTTCCTTTGCCAGTATATATCCCACTATCGGCTCAGGACCAAAGCTAACAAGCTTTACTTCCTTTAAAGTGCTGATTAAGAAATTATCAGCATATCTTTCAAGCTTTCCTAAATCACCATTTCTAATGTATTCTTCCAATCCCTCATTTGCCCACTTTGAGTAGTCTGTATAAACCACCTTGCCAGCAAACTTTTCAAGAGAATCATTTACATAAGAAATGAATACATCCCGTTCAACATATCCTCCATCGATAAGTGCTCTTTCAAGGAATTCAATTCCCTTTTCCTGAGCTCTGATCCTTACGAAGGTCTTTATGTTGGTTATATCAATCAGACGCCTTACGATTTCTTCAAGGTAATCCATTTTACTCTTTTTTGCAATATCAAGAGCATATTTATACATACCCTTGTCTATTGTAATGTCTATATCCTTTGGATCCTGTGTATTTCTATATTCATCAAAGGCTCTTACAATATAATCAACTAAAATTTCTGGTATTTCCTTATAGTTTCCTTCCTTAATTGCATATCTAAGGCTGTCTACTGTTATTGTACCTGCATTAATAAGTATTCCATTGGTATCAACTCCAGCAAGCTTACCCTTTATAAGACTTTTAATATTATGTCCATCATATCTTGCTGCAAGTACATCAACAACTGCCTTAACAGGAATCATTTTATACATTTCCCTATATAAATCCTCAAGGGCCAGCTTAAGCCCTTCCTCATAGGAAGGCATAGCTACATATTTACTGTACTGACCATCTTGAAGCAGCCTGATGCATTCGGAAAAATCCTTTGCTTCAACTAAAGCTTCAATCTTTGCCCTATTTATCATTCTAGTCTCATATACTCGTATCTGGGCAATACTTTGAGCAAAAATAGTATAATCCATTTATTTACCCTCCTTGTGAGGTTACCTTCCTTCAAATAGAAGGCTGGCTATTTCACCCTCAAGGCTATCACGAAGTATTCTTATCTGCGCTTCAATGGAATTGTTTATTTCAAGTCCTCCACGCCTCAGCACAAAACCAGAGGTTATATTCATGGTTTCATTGCTTAATGTAAGCATACCCTTCTTCCCTGAGGAAGCTAGTTTTTCATTGACTCTTGCAAAGAAAGCAGGCTGAATTCTTGCCTTATCTTTCTTTGAGAATATTACTTCCTCATCTCCAGTTTCAACACTGTTTAAAAGCATTCTCTCCAAAAGATTTTCATACTCACTGTCAGACATCTGAGAAACTCTTTCAACAGCTGCATTTAAAACATTATCAATTGCCTTCTGTTTTGCTTCAAGAATAGAATTTCTAGCATCCAAATGTGCTCTAGAAAGCATTCTTTCCTTCTTATCCATTCCATCCTTTTCAGCCTTGGCTTTCATGTCCTCCATGACAGCCTTTGCCTTTATCTCAGCACTCTTAATCATATCGGCAGCCTTTGCATCAGCTTCCTTTTTAATATCTAATGCCTTGACTTCGTCATCCTTTAGAAGGCTTTTCTTTAAATTATCAATAGAAGTCATAGCTGACACTCCCTTACAGCTTTATGTTGTTCAACATTAAGAATGATATAACGAATGCAAGAAGCGCATATGTTTCAACTATAACTGCGAATATAACACCATTAAAGAACTTCTCTGGCTTCTTAGCAAGTATCTGTATACCTGCAGCAGCAGTCTTACCCTGGTATATAGCTGATCTATATCCAACTATAGCTATTGGCAGTGAAGCCATAAGTATTTGCATACCCTGTGATAGATTTATTGACTTTGAAAGGAATCCTGTGTTAACAAGTATAAGAATACCTATAACGAATCCATACAAACCCTGTGTACCAGGAATAACCTGTAGTATCAATGCTTTACCAAACTTTTCTGGTTCTTCTGAAATAAGCCCTGCACCAGCCTCACCAACAAGACCAGTACCTCTAGCAGAACCTATTCCTGGGATTAATGCTGCAAGTGCAACACCTAGAAGTGTAAGTATAGGACCTCCATTAGCATTTAAAAATTCCATCAAATTCATAAAAATTCCTCCCTACTTTTCAGTATTAACCTTTATAAACTTAGTTTTTATCTTTAAGGGTTCAAAGGCAGTTCCTCCACCCTCATAAAACTTACCGAAAAACTCAACATATTGTAGTCTGCTTGTGTGAACATATGCACCAAGTGCATTTATTAAAAGGTTAAAGATATGTCCTACTCCTAATACAATAGGTGCAAGGACTATCTTTGGAAGTGTTATGCCCTCTCCCATCATGCCTATCATTATATTGAAGGCATTTCCTATAAGACCTGTAGCAAGTCCTAATGCCATAAGTCTTGAATATGAAAGAGCATCTCCTACATAACCTGTAAGGCCGTATACACCAAACAAGCCTCCTCCAATCTTTCCTCCAATACTCTCATTGCCTCTGCCTGAAGCATAGAATAATCCTACAACGCCTATAATAGCAAGTATCTTGCCTATATTAGCGCCTCCAACATAACCCATATTTCCTGCAGCGAACCATATTATACCGAGGATAATGGCGTACATAGTTCCCACATCCCATACAGCATCCATCACATGCCCATCTCTTATTAACTGGTATCCCTTAATTCCAAGGCCTACCAATATATGAACTATACCAAAGGCAACGGAAATTCCAAGTATGCCCATAGGATTATCAAGCGGGCTTATAATTGGCTTTTCCATAAATGGCAGTGATGCTCCAAAGAAACTGCCGTACAAGAATCCAACAATTATTGTTGGTATACTAGAATAAAGTATAAGCTTTGCTATCTTTCTAACTCCACCTTCAATGTCCATAAACTTCAGCATAATAATGGAGCCAACAAGCATTCCCAAACCATATCCAACATCAGACATCATCATTCCAAAGAATAAAAGGAAAAATGGTGTAAAGATAGGTGTTGGATCAACTTCATTTGGCATTGGCATACTGTACATGGTAGTTACTATTTCAAATGGTTCTGCAAGTGCATTATTTTTTAATGCAACAGGAGGAACATCATCTTCTCCTGGTTCTTCAACTGCCATGTAGCAATTATTATATTTCTTTTCGAAATTCTCTTCAAACTCCTTTACACTTTCATCAGGTATCCACCCTTGAAGTATAAAGGTTTTTGCAGTCTTTATAAGCTTTGAAACTGCCAAATCCTTTTCAAGCTTACTTCCGATATAATCATAGATTTTTTCTATGTCCTTTATATTTTCAGCAAGTTTTCTGGCTTTGTCCTCAAGTTTTTTATTTTCAATTAATATATGTTCTTCTTCTTTTCTTAAGCTTTCAATTTGTTTTGCAGGCCTTACACTTATGTCTATGTTTGCCTTTGCAAAACCATATTTTTTAATCGCTTCAGCAATTTCCTGGGTATTCCCCTTAT
Source organism: Clostridiaceae bacterium (assembly GCA_032095175.1). GTDB lineage: Bacteria > Bacillota > Clostridia > Clostridiales > Caloramatoraceae > DAMCZI01. The sequence goes on along the minus strand of DAMCZI010000010.1, from coordinate 101,780 downwards.
GGAACAGAATAAACAAGTTTACGTCCTGCTGCTTTTCAGATATTTTTTCAATATAAATATTTTCCGAAATATCTGATAAATCCTCATAAAACTGAGCTTCATATTTCTTGTTCAAGGTACCTATGAAATATCCAGCTTTTTTTATTGTCTCAAGCTCCTCAGAGCTTACATCAAGATCAGTCCACTGACTATAAAGCTCTATGGTTCCAAGAATTTTACCCATTCTATTCTTATTAGAGTTAATACCCTCTTCAATTTCTTTGCTTTGAAGATAGTAGTTCTCCCAATTTATCTTTTCCCCTAAGGCTTCAAAATCCTCATTACTGATTACTTCTCTTTTAGAAAAAGCACCATTTTTTGAGCTTCTATATTTATTCAAGAAATCATAGGTAAACTTAATCCTGCTGTATTCCATCTCGCTTTCTGTAACAGTTTTAGCTTCTTTAAAATAATCAACCCCTTCAATTTCTAGAGGTTTTTCCTTTAAATCAACAAGATGAACACATCCTAAGGATTGAACAAGCTTTAATATGTCATCCCTGTTATCATGAGGAGCAGCAATGGTTACTTTTTTCATTTTAACTATCGCCATGGCTATTCACTATCCTCTCGATAACCATATTAAGAGCCTTATCAAGCAATTCAGAAGGTATGTTTTCAAGCTGCTCCTTCATCTTTAAGCTCTCATCTATTATAGGCTTTGACTCTTCGTTGGCCTCTCCTTCATACTTGGAGATTACATTCTTGTAGTATTCCTCGGCATCCATTTTTGCCTTATGAACTACGGAATCAGATTTTTCCCTTGCAGACTTCAGTATTTCTGAAGCTTCCATTCGGGCTTTAATTATTAAATCCTCTCCCTCCCTTTCAACATCGATTATTTGTTTAACTACATCAAAGGCCAAAGTATCACCACCTTTACAAGATATTCTCTATATATAACCCACAAACTCTTGCGCAGCTTATCCTTTAAAAAAATTCCACAAGGTTTTTCCATCTCTAATTACTTGAGCAGGCAAGTTTCAAGAGTTTTAATGTGTTTTACATAGATTTACATTTGGGCATTCTACCTATAAAGAATATTATACATTAGTTTATATTAAAGTTTAATATATTTTTATTAACAATACGTTAATTTCCTCATTTTATGTCAAAAAATATACACAAAATGCGAAAATTTATTCATGACTGCACAAGCTGATTTTTATTTAGAAATTGATGTAAGAAAATTTTCTATTATCAAGTTCAAAAACAACAATACCATCATATTCCTTAAAACTATATTTGCCTTTGTTTTTCAATATCTTTACCCTTGTAGGAAGGCATAGTGTTCTTTTAAAGTCTACATTTCCAAGCTGCTCTATTATTTTCTCCCTTTTATCATTTACAATACTGATATTTTCCTTTGAAAAATCCATTTTTAAAAAATCAGGGAGCCAGGATTTTTTTGTAGTTAATATGAAATCATGTATCATTATATCTGCTATAATTTTATCTTTATTACTTATAAGCATAAAATCATAAAGCAGTTTGAACTTTCCCTTTAAATCAATATTTCTTCCCAAAAAGTCTCTCTCACGCAGATAACTGCAAAAATCCATAAAAAAGCTATAGGTCGAGTCTGTACTATCAAGAATATAGTTCATAGTGATGGAAAATATTCCACTGTTATAATAGGTTTCAAAAACTTCCTCCAGTTCTAATAGTTCAACCATTTCCTGCAGAGAAATATCATTTGTATAAAGAACCTGATATGGAGGATAGCTTATATTATGTATTCCATACCTTTCCTTATCTATGCATATTGGTGAACCTTTTAAAACCTTTAAAAAGCCTAGTTGAAGTACCTGAGGTCTTATCTCCATGCACATATCAAAGGATTTCCTAAAGGAATTTAAATTCTCTCCAGGAAGTCCCGCTATAAGATCAAGATGACAGTGGATATTTCCTTTCTCCTCTATCTTTTGCACATTACCTTTAACCTTGTTGAAATCCATAATTCTATTTATATTTTTTAAAATCTTTTCATTTGTTGTTTGCACACCTATTTCAAGCTGGAAAAGTCCAGGAGGAGCCTTTTTTAAAAGCTCTATTTCATCATCATCCATTATGTCTGCAGCTATTTCAAAATGAAAGGAAGTGTTCTTACTGTTTTCAATAAGGTATTCCCATATTTCCATTGCAAATTTTTTATTTGCGTTAAAAGTTCTATCAACAAATTTAACAAGCTTTACACCATTGTCTATAAAATAGGATAATTCCCTCTTTACTCTTTTTATATCAAGGTATCTTATACCCTTTATTGTTGAAGATAGGCAGTAGCTGCAATTAAATGGGCATCCCCTGGTTGCTTCGTAGTAAATAATTTTATCAGGAATACCATCCTTATATGGGAAAGGTACGGTATTCAAATCCTTTATTACATTCATGCCTGCATCCCCATAAAATTGATCTTCATCCCTGAAAACCACTCCATTTATATTAAAAGGCTTGTAATTTCCACTTTTAAAAGAATCTAAAAGCTCCTTAAATACTTCTTCTCCTTCACCCTTTATTATATAATCTACATATGGATGGCTTTTTATAAATTCCACTGTATCATAGGAAACCTCTGGTCCCCCAAGTATTATTTTTATATTTTTATCCATCTCATGTAATGTTTCACATACCTTTAGGGTATTTTCAATATTCCATATATAACATGAGAACCCTACAATATCAGGTTTTTGGGATATTATATCAATGGATATGTTAAGAATGTTTTCATTTATTGTATATTCTAAAATATCAATATCATATTCACTTGCTGATGCTTTTAAATAGCGAATAGCAAGGTTTGAATGTATGTATCTAGCGTTGAGTGCTGCAAGAATTATCTTCATCGTTTTTTTTCTTATCCCCCTTCACTGCTTCTATATAATAAGTATTCCCAGAAACTCTGCTTGTTAAAATACTAAGCCCTATTTTCTCAAGGATACTTATCACCTGATAAAATCCAGGCTTTAATGGAGCATTATGTATTCTAAGTTCAAATATCCCGTTTGTACCTTTTGCCATCAATGCTCTAACTCTCAAATTTACAAATATACCATAACCTTCACAGTGATAGTCCCAGATTATAAGCTTTCCTCCACATCTTAGAGCATTTCCTACACTTTCAAGTAAATTCTTAAGCCTTCTTCTACTGGAGATGACGTTTAATGAAAAAAAAGCAAGAGCTAAATCATATTTATCCTTTTCATCATATTGTTTTCCCGATTTATAGCTTATAAAATCCTTTTCTAATGGATTTTCTTCAACCAGTTGAGTTGAAACAAACTGAGATATAATTGTATTACCTGGCTGGGAAATATCTAATATATCACCTTTAATTTTAAAATCTCTCATATCTATAACCAGGCTCTTTTTCATTATATCACCCCCAACAATTGATAATATTCTTTAAATAAACGAAAATTCCTGCCAATTGCAGGAATTTTCGAAAGTAACAGGCACTTGATTCAAGTGCCTGCAGTCTTTATCTTCTTTTCTTCTTTTTTTCAACAGAAAAACCAAATCTGCCAGAATGCTTTGATGCAATAAAATATTGACCATGATTGTATCCTGCAAGCTCTGCCTTTTCGAGATGAAGTTTTCCTCCTCCATCAATAAGCGATTCCTCAACATCCACAGCTGCAACATCAGCTATGAACATATGATGGCTTCCAAGTTCTAACACATCCTTAACCCTGCATTCTATTGAAAGAGGACTTTCCTTTATAAGTGGAACATTTATTTTGCTAGCCTGTTCCTTATGAAGTCCTAGAAATTCAAACTTGTTTACATCTCTTCCAGATTTTACACCACAAAAATCCGCTGCATAAATTAGGTCTTTATTAGGGATATTTATAGCAAACTCTCCTGATTTTTTTATTAAATCATATGAAAATCTCCCTGGTCTAATGGATATTGAGACCATAGGTGGATTTGTACATATCGTTCCAACCCATGATACAGTAAGTATATTATCAACATCACCATAGCTTGATGTTACCATTACAGCCGGAACAGGATAGAGCATTGTTCCCGGTTTCCAAGTAATCTTTGCCATTCTACCACCTCATGGTCATTATATACATTTTTTCTTCATTTGAAAAGAATATTTATAACCTTTGCTTTTTTGAAATTTTCCCCAAAAGTCCTTTTCTCTTTTTAATTTTAGGTCTTATTCTCGCGGTATCCTTATAAAAATTAAGCATAAGGCCTGCAGTTGTTTTCTGTGCAAGTACCAATATAATTGACGTTATATCATAAAAACGTTTCTCCAAAACATTTTCTAAAGAAAATTTTTTATAAGCTTCTATAGATTCCAAACTGTTGTATCTTATATAGTCCTTTGCATTTTTAAGATATATTCCACCTCTCACTGCTTTAAAACTATCGTGCTTCTTATATACCCTTATAACCCACTGTTCATACTTTCTATGGTTTGCCATAAGCCTTATATTTGCATGCTGGGGCACCGTAACATCTTGAATAAGATGACAGGCGGACCCTAAATAAAACATCGCTCTTTTATAATTTCCTGTAGAATAACAGCTTAAAGCTCTATTATAATATACCATGAATTCCTTATGTGCATTGCTTCTACCAAACAATCCCTTGTTCTTTGAGGGACTATAAAAGTGGTTTGAACTCTTAAAATCCTGATCTGCCCAAACTGCTCCTTCATTAATATCATCTAAATATGCAGCCATCAGATTATATGCTGCTCCATGCCCATCATTTTTCAATATCATAACACTCTGATTGTTTATAAATTTGTGAACCTCACACTCTGTCTTTATTATCTTCTTCTTTATAGGATTTACTGCCCAAAAAAGTCTTCTTAGCACTGCAGAATAGGATCTCTCTATGACATCTATCACAAAAATCATCCCCATACTTTAAAATCTTGATATCTACCATATGTTTCACATAAATGATTCTACATTGCTCGGCTCTAAACATTTATGCAAAATCATATTCCTTGATTCACAAATCGCAATATACATTATTTAAATCTTTTTTGCGATTTATATATTATCAAATATAGTTTTAGCATAACATAAACTATTATCCGTATCCTTTGCACTTTATATTATGCACTATTGTTCAATATGGATTCAATAAAAATATATAAATCGACAGTATTAGGCACGTGCCTGACACTTAGTTTTTAGGAATAGCTTAAGCCATTACGCCATATTTATAAGGAGAAGCAATATTTGACGGTGTGCAATGAAACGCTCGGCATTTTTCGAAAAAACCATACTGCTAACTCTATCTAATATAGCCACAGGCACCCTGGCCTTCATATTTTCAATAATGCTTTCAAGAAAAATTGGTGCTAGAGGGGTTGGATTATACCAGCTTGTAATGCCTCTTTATATGTTTTTTCTATACTTAACAGGTGGAGGAATCACAATCACTCTATCTAAAATAGCCGCTGAAAAAAAGGCCCTTGGTAAACTGAAGGAGCTCTATAAAACCGTCAGAGTTCTATGTCTTTTTGAACTTTTATGGTCAACCATTATAACATTAATAGTAATAATCTTTGCAAAATTTTTATCATCAAATATACTTTCAGATGCCAGGACACTCTATGGAATACTTGCTTTTTGCCCCGCATTGATTGTAGTTTCTATTTCATCAGTTATTAAGGGCGTATTTTATGGACTGCAAAGAGTTATGGAACCTGCGTTGATAGATATCATAGAAAAGGCCTTTAGGATAGGTGCGCTCTATTTTGTTATATCAATAACTTCAAAGTTTGGTATGGAGTTTTCTGCTGGAGGAGCAATATTTTCTATGACCTGTGCAGAATTATTAAGTCTAATCCTTCTCTACAGTTTTTATAAGAGATACTCGTTGAAAAACCCTGGATATGGAAAGTGTGACAATGGCTTTCAACTTATTTTTAATGTATTAAAGTTATCAATACCCTTAGGGTTAAATGGTATACTTTCAACTCTTTTTGGAACTATTATAACCGTACTAATACCCCAAAGACTTCAAGCTGCAGGAATACCCTATGAGACTTCACTTTCTCTTTTAGGAAAGCTTCAGGGTATGGCTTTAAATATAGCCTTTTATCCTGCAATAATAATAGGCTCTCTTAATATTTTACTTATACCATCAATTTCAGAAGCAGTAACCTTTAAAAAGAACCACATAATAAACCATAGAATAAATATAGCTTTAAAAATAGCATCAATCACAGCCTTTTCCTCTGCCGTACTTATGTTTGCAATTCCATTAAAACTTGGCGAATTCTTTTTTAAAGATCCTGCAGTAGGTGAATTGCTTAGGGTTTTAGCGCCATTTCTCCCGATAGTATATATAGAATCTGTAAGCTTTGCACTTTTAAATGGACTTGGCAAACAGAAAAGCCTTCTTATAAACTCTACTATACTATCTATTTTTGACCTTATAATTCTTTATATATTCCTGGCAATACCATCAGTCAACGTAAAGGGATATGCAGTAGATTTTGCTCTTTCAGGAATGCTGGGATTGATTTTAAACTTCACTGTTATTAAGAGAAATTTTGATTATAAACTAAAAGCCTTTGAGAATATAATCTTACCCTTTTTAATTTCAATCTTTATGTATATACTCATTAAAGCATTGCTGATTAATTTAAAGAGCACTCCAGTTATAATACTTAGTGCATACTGTATTTTTCTTGCATTGTATATTCTTATGGATAAGCTGTCAGGTTCATCGAAAAAAATTCAATTATATAATGATATAAAACATAATTAAAGGTATACACTTCCTAAAATATCAAATACCCCAGCAAAAATTGCTGGGGTATTTAAGGCGCATAAAAAAGAAGAATGGCAACTAGCGGTCTTGACCACTTTTTCTCAACGAGCTGATCCATCCTTCCCTCTTCAAGTAATATTATAATACAAATGGTATTTTTTCTCAACAATATCTGTTATACAATTTACTGTTTATGTTCGACTATATCCAACAATTTTTGCATATCATCAGGTATTTTTGTGGTAATCTCAAGCTTTTTCTCATCCCTTAAGGATTCAAATTTTAGCTTATATGCATGAAGTGCCTGCCTGTTAATAAGCTGACTTTCACTTCCATACAAGGTATCCCCAACTATTGGGTGGCCAATTGTACTCATATGAACTCTTATCTGATGAGTTTTTCCTGTCTCAAGCCTAATTAAAAGTACCGACATTTCATCTGATGCCTTAATTACCTCATAATGTGTTACAGCTCTTTGACCTCCCTCCATAACAACCCTTTTCATTGATTCTTCTGAGGGTCTGTCAATGGGCATATCTATTGTACCCTTTCCTTCCATCCTGCCCTCAACGACAGCAACATAATACTTCTCAATTAGATTAGCATCAAGTTTTCTTGCCATGGCCTGATGAGCATACTGACTTTTTGCTATGATTACAAGACCTGAAGTATCTCTATCAAGTCTATTTACAAGCCTTACTATGCAGTTTTGTCCTGTTGTTCTAAAGTAGTTTATTATTCCATTTGCAAGGGTGTTTTCCTGATGGCTCTTTGTTGGGTGAACCACCATAAATGGAGGTTTATTTACAACAAGAAGATCTATATCCTCATATGCAACATCTATTGGAATGTCCTGGGGTTCAATATCTTGAGTTTCTTCCCTATCCAATATTATTTCAATTCTATCTCCCTCTTTTAGAATATCCTTGTATCTTGCCATTTCTCCGTTTATTGTGATATATCCGCCTCTCACTAACTTTCTGCTAAGTCTCGTTGAAAATTTCAATGCACCAGATTTTATAAAGTTAATAAGCTTTCTTCCATCATGTTCCTTTGTTATTTCATACACAAGTTTATTATCCATAAATTAATCTCCTTCGTACAAAGTCCACTGAATATTTTATCCCATTCACTCATTTCTTACAAGTTTTTCTCCCGATATCTCCTGGAACAGCTGCATTATATCATCCTCAAGCTCTATATCTCCATTAATTGTAATAATAACACCCTTCTGTTCCCATTTTAAAATAATTTTTTCATCATTTTTAGTAAAAAAACATTGAATATTCCCAAGCCTTGTATTAGTATCAAAATTTTCTCCATCTGTTCTTTCATCTAAGTATATTCTACAACTCTCCTTGAAATATATACAGTGAAAGGATGGATTCTTAGCAGGAGGTATTACTGCTATCTCAGATATTACAAGTCCCTCTGGAACATTTTTAGGTAGCAAAATTTTGAAATTAAGATACCTTCTAGCCTCTTCAAAGGATTCAACATACCTTGGGATTACTCCATCCTGTATAATCTTATTTTTCAAAGCTGGTTCTATTTGAAAAGCCTCAGGACTTATAGGCTCATTTACCTTTAAAAATACATAGCTCACCTTTGAAACCACTCTATTGTCTATAAAGTATTCCTCCATAAAAGGCATCTTTATCCCGTTTATTTCTCCAATCCAGAACTTTCTCATATATCTTTTTTCATTATCCTTCCACCTTATTCCAATAACCTCAAGCCTTATATTATCCCTTTCCTCATACCCAAAGGATTCAAAGTTTCCCATTCCACTTATATCCTTCATCCTCTTTTCCATTTCTGTTATATAGGGTTTATCAGGCGGAAAACATTCCTTTATCCTTATCCTCTCCTTTGAGATTTCATGGTAAATATATTTATCATGATTATATATCTCAACAACCTTCTCATCACCAAGATTTTCAATTCTCAATTTATCCGGATAAACATATGTGTATATTTTGACGCAACTTTTTTTCCCATCCCCCACACCATACTGCTCCCTTGTCTCCTTATACTGTATAGCTGTAATTCCCCCTGAAACGTCATATACTCTATGATACATCTGCATTTCCATATATGCAGCTCTTTCAAATATTGATACCACAACAAAAAGTAAGAATACAGCAATAATATTATACAAAACCAATTTTGATGCTTCATTATTGATTTTCATACATATCACCAACAACTCATTTGTATATATATATTACTTCTCCTACCTTCTCAAGCACATATTTTGCCTTAATTTATAACGACCTCCGATGAACAAGCACCGAAGGTCTTTAACTATATCTTAAACAAATCCTTATGAATTTTTTTAAATAGTTGAGGCAGTGCCATAGTAATGGTTTTCCCTTCCAGATATTTTATGCTTTCTGGGCAGCGCCTGAAAATTAGCTTGTGGGCAACCAAAAACTGATTTTCAAGGTTGTATCTTTCCTTGAAAAATGCATTTGTCTTTTTATCTCCATACTTCGGATCTCCAACTATTGGATTTCCAAGCCAGGAAAGATGTGCCCTTATCTGATGGCTTCTACCTGTAATAAGGTCTATATCTATTACTGAGAATTGTCCTATACTATCAATATTAGATACCTTTGTAACTATCTCCTTAGCTCCCTTTACACTGTTTTCATGAATGCTTACCCTGTTGGTCTGTATGTCCTTTAGAATATATGCCCTATATGTATTATCAGCAATTCTTCCACTTACCATAGTAGTATAATGCTTCTCTACACCACCATCCCTTATTGCTTCATTTACGGCTTTAAGAGCATCATAGTTTTTAGCAAATATAACAAGTCCCTCTGTGTTTCTGTCCAATCTGTTGCATGGAGAAGGAGAAAATGTCCTTTCCTCACCTGGATTGTACAATCCCTTATCATATAAGAATGATAAAACCTGATCAGTTAGAGTGACTCCCTTGCCTTCATCAGGATGTACAAGTACATCTGCCTTTTTTTCAACAACTAATATATTTTCATCCTCATATGCCACCTTAAAGTCATAAGCTATAGAAAGAAAATCTAATTTCTTTTCTTTCTTTACTTCATCAAAATCGAAATAAAATTGTATTACATCTCCCTGATTAAGCACATATTTTTCGCTGGATTTAGCTCCATTGATTTTTATGTCCTTTTTTCTTATTGCTTTATAAATTCCGCTTAGTGACATATTAACAAGATACTTTCTAAGAAATCTATCAAGTCTTTGTCCTGCTTCATTTGCAGTAATAACTATCTCTTTCATTTAGTGCACCTCTTTTCTTATATGGAGTTTAAATTTTGCATTTAAATAACCACATAGCATAAACATAATATATTATTATAGATTAATATTATATTCAATATCTTAAGTAGTCAATAATAACATCATCTTTAGCCGTATACAAATATAGCCGGGATTATACATCCCGGCATACTTACAACTATCTACATGAGCCTCCACCATAAAGTTGGTTTACTACAAATCTTTTTCCAAATAAAGAATTTTTAAAGTCTATTTCAAATCCCTTTGTGTATGCTGAAAGCTCTTTATCAAATAAAACCTTGATTCCTTCAACTTCCTGTACACCATCTGCTGCTTTTGGTTCATCCAGAACCAGTCCAAATGTAGGTCCACCTCATCCAACACCTGCGACATAAACTCTGACTCCTGATTTGTTACCTCCCATTGAAATCTTATCCTTTAATACTTCTATGGCTGGTTGTGTTATTTTAATCTCCATATAATCTCCTCCTCGCTACCCCCCTGGGGTATCTATAATATTATTATATAACATATACTTCTTTTTTGCTACAACTTTAAGAAGGAAATTATAAAAATTTTTTACTGAATTACAAATGTGCCAGACACGTAGCAAATAGATAACCCTAATATGCCATGATTATCCACTTGCCACGTATCTGGCATTAGGGATTAGCAAATCATTATTGTCTTCTATATGTTTCGCATAAATGATTCTACATTGCTTGACCCTAAACATTTATGCGAAATCATATTCCTTAGTTCATAAATCGCAATGTACATTATTCAAAATCTTTATTGTGATTTATATATTTAGTTTACTTCAGCATCTCCTTTTTTATAACTGGAACAATCTTCACTCCAATTAATGCTGTTAGAACACATTTTATCAAGTCACCTGGTATAAATATTAAAAATCCTGTTTTTAAAATACCACTAATGTTTACACTCTTATTTAAAACAACCTTAAGAATCATGTATAAATAAGGAACACCAACTATATATATTACAACTGCACCCATAAGACATGAGATTAGCAGCCATACAAAACTTGGATTCTCTCTTGCTTCTACCATCTTCCCTGTTACATAGGATGCAAGAATAAATCCTATTAAATATCCAAAGGAAGGATTATATACATATGAAATTCCTCCTCCGGAAGCAAAGATAGGTATTCCTGCTAATCCTATTAAAATGTAAACAAGCTGTGAAAGCGCACCTAGTTTCCCTCCAAGTAATATTCCAGAAAGCACTGTGAAAAATAGCTGCAGTGTAAATGGCACACTTCCTATTGGTATTTTTATAAATGCACCTGCAGCAGTTAATGCTGCAAACAAAGCTGTTAAAATCATATTTCTTGTTTTACCCTTCATACTTCACCCTCCGCTGTCAAAAATTACATTTGAAATTCATCATAAAGGCTTGGAATTGTAATACATGCTTTTGTTAACTTTGATATCTCATTCGCCAGGTTTTCAGAAGCTTCAACTTCTCCATGAGTTATAAAAATTCTTTGTGATACACCATTTTTAATGTTTTCAAACCAGTTTAAAATTCCATTCATGTCAGCATGACCGGATAACCCAGGTATACTGTGTATCTTAGCCTTTACAACCATTTCTTCCCCAAAAATTTTTATCTTTTTCTCTCCATCAAGTATTCTTCTTCCAAGCGTTCCCTCCGCCTGAAATCCAGTGAAAACGATAGATGCATTCTTTTTCCAAATGTTATATTTTAAATGATGCTTAACCCTTCCTGCTTCACACATTCCACTTGAGGAAATGATAACAATTCCATTCTTATCATTTAGACCTTGTGATTCCTCTACACTTTGTACCATATTAAGATTAGGAAAATCAAGGGGATTTATATCCTTTTCAAGAAGGTCTAACGCCTCCTCATCATAGCATTCCTTATGCTTTTCAAATATCCTTGTTGCTTCCACTGCAAGTGGACTGTCAAGATAGATAGGTATATTTCGAAGCTTTTTTCTCTTTTCTATATCTATATAGTAATTAAGTATATATAATATTTCCTGGGTCCTTCCAACTGCAAAGGATGGAATAATTACATTTCCCCCTCTAGCAGTTGTATTCATTATAACTTCATATAGATTGTTTGTTTCAGAAGCTTCTTCATGAAGTCTATTACCATAGGTTGATTCAATTATTAAATAGTCAGCTTCTTCTATATACTCATAATCACGAATTATTGGGATATTGAAATTTCCAAGGTCTCCTGTAAAAACAATCTTTTTATTTTTACCACCTTCTTTTATATCAAGGCATACTATTCCAGAACCTAAAAGATGCCCTGCATCCTTAAAGCTAAATTTTATGTTTTCATCGATGGTTACTTCTTGATTATATGACACAGGATTTAGAAAGCCAGAAGCATCCTCTGCATCCTTCATAGTATACAAAGGATCGATTGTTTCAAGACCTTTTCTAAGCCTCTTCTTGTTTCTCCATTTCGCCTCCATCTCCTGTATATGGGCACTATCCTTAAACATAACATTTGCCAATTCAGCAGTTGCCGAGGTACAATACACTTCTCCACTAAATCCCTGTTTTACAAGAAGAGGTATTCTTCCTGAATGATCCACATGGGCATGAGTAAGTATAATAAAATCTATTTCTGATGGATTAAAGGGAAATGGTGATGTGTTAAATTCATACATACTTCCCTGAAACATACCGCAATCAACGAGGAACTTCCTATTGGTTGTTTCAACAAGATAACATGAACCTGTAACAGTTTTAGCTGCGCCACAAAACTTTATTTTCATATACATCCCTCCATATTAACATTTTATCATATAAAATATTAAAATTCCCAGCAAACTGCTGGGAGTAATACTACATCTATTATTTACCTAGTACTATTGCATTTTCTTTTTCTCATTATCTTAAAGAATGCTGTCGCAAGCATTACTCCAAATGCTATGGAACCTGCAATTGCAATTGTCTCTATTCCAGTATTATAAGCATCAGCCATTCTGCCTTCAACTATAGCAAAAACTGTGTTATAGGCACCTATTCCAGGTACAAGCGGGAATATTCCAGGTATTGTAAATATGGATGCAGGAGACTTGCGCATTCTAGCCATTGCTTCACCATATACTCCTATTCCAATAGAACCTAAAAGTACAGAAAGCACCATACTTTTAGTTATACTATAAGCTAATGTAAATATTCCCCAACCAACTGCACCACTAAGTCCAGCCCAAAAAAGATTTTTCCTATCAATATTAAAAAGCACCGATGGAAAAAAGCTTCCCGAAAACGCTAATATTAATTCCTTCATATTATCACACCCATCTCGTTCCAAATAATAACATAATAGCCACCCCTATACCTACTGCTGTGGCAATAAAGATTGCTTCACCCATTCTAGAAAGGCTCGAAACTATGTCTCCATATAGAGCATCCTTTATGCTGTTGGTAATAGCAACTCCAGGTACAAGTATCATTATACTTCCTATAATTATTTTATCTATGTTAAGTACAGGAAATATCTTCTTCATTCCTATACTGACACCTCCAGCAAGCATCCCAGCTATAAGCAGTTGTAAAAATTGAAACCCCGCATTTTTGCTTTTTGTTTGAAAAGCAAAAATAGCCACACTTATTACAAAGGCTATTAAAGCTTCAAATAAAGTTCCCTTAAATAAAAGTGCATAAACAAATGCTGTCATTCCTGCCGCTACAAGCATCAATGGGAATTTAAAATATGGGCCATTTTGGATATATTCCAGTTCCTTCATTGCTTCATCATATCCAAGAGGATCTTCACTAATTTTTCTAGAAAAGCTGTTTATCAATTCTATTTTGTGTAAATCCATTGATCTTTCCTTTATTCTCCTGACATATGAAACAAAACCATCACCATTACCATTACTTGAAACAAATATGCCTGTTGGCATAACAAAACATTCGCAATTTACATTATAGCTATCGCTAATCCTTTTAATTGTTTCTTCAACCCTGTATACCTCTGCACCACTTACAAGCAGTATCTCACCTGAAAGCAGTGCAATTTCCAACACCTCTTTTGTTTCCATATAACCACATACCTCAAAATATAATATTTTTAATATAATTATATATATGTTTCGCATAAATGATTCTACATTGCTCGACCCTAAACATTTATGCGAAATCATATTCCTTGATTCATAAATCGCAATATACATTATTCAAAATCTTTATTGCGATTTATATAGCAATTATTTATATATGCACATATACATTATATTAGCCAAATAAGCTATATTAATTATACAACACTTTATTAATGATAAATATATCAAAAGCTCTCCTATAGAAAAGTTCATTAATTTCCAAAAGTTCGATAATTCTTATAAATAGTAAAAAGGTGATAAGCAATTGAGTTCAATTGCTTATCACCTTTAGATTCCCTTTAACGTTTCTTACCAAATTTAAAAAATGCGGTAGCAAGCATTATTCCAAATGCTATTGCTCCTGCAATTCCAATGGTTTCTATACCCATGTAATATGCATCTGATATTCTTTTTTCAACTATAGCAAGAACTGTATTATAGGCATTTATTCCTGGCACAAGAGGAAATATACCTGGAATAGTATATACCAGTGCAGGAGATTTTCTTATCCTTGCCAGAGCTTCACCATACACTCCAACACAGAAAGCTCCAATCAATGCTCCAAACACAGTACTTCCTGATGACTTACCACAAAGCTTAAATACTTCCCAGCCTATTGTTCCACTTACTCCTGCCCAAAACAGGTTTTTTCTGTCTATATTAAAGAAAACACCCGGGAAAAATCCACCCAAAAAAGACAATATTATATCTCTCATAATATCACACCCATCTCGTTCCAAGTAATAACATAATAGCCACTCCAATTCCCACAGCAACTACAACATAGATAGCTTCACCTATCCTTGAAAGACTTGAAACAATATCTCCAAAAAGAGCATCCTTTATTCCATTTGTAATCGCAAAACCTGGTACAAGTATCATTATACCTCCAATTATGGTAACATCAACATTTAATGTTGGGATCAGCTTCTTTAGACCTATACCAACAGCTCCTGCAAATATACCAGAAATAAGCAGTTGTATAAATTGAAACCCACCAATATTTGTTTTCTCCTTGAATGTATAAATGCAAGTACTTATAAAAAGAGCAACTATTCCATCCACTAGATTTCCCCTAAGGAGCAGTGTATAAACAAAGGCTATAACCGCTGCTGATGCAAGCCTTAATGGAAAGCTAAAATAGGGATTGTTTTTAATCCTATCAAGTTCCTTCTTAGCTTCACTATATGGAAGGGGATTATCACTAATTTTTCTTGAAAAACTGTTTATAAGCTCGATTCTATGTAAATCAGTGGACCTATCCTTTATTCTCTTTACATAGGAAACAAAGCCATCACCCTCACCATTGCTGGATATAAATATACCCGCAGGCATAACAAAGCATTCACAATCAACGTTATAGCTTTTACTTATCCTGTTTATAGTATCCTCTACTCTGTATACCTCTGCCCCACTAATAAGCAGTATTTCTCCTGCTAAAAGTGCAATTTCCATTACTTCTTTTGTCTTCATTGCAAACACTTACCTCTAAAAAATTTTTATAATACAAATTCATTATACACTAATTGATAAATTTATAACACACTAAAAAAATGACAAGCACTGGAGTTATTTATGGTCAAATAGCTTTTAATGGCTATACTATCTAAACAACTCATAACTCAAGTGCTTGTCAACTTTTATTGACTAACCTTTATATTTCGGTAAAGTATTAGCTCCATTAGGAAGGACATATACCTTAGCATCTCTTCCACTGAACTTATAAGCCATTTCCAATGCTTCATCAACAGTCTTTACAACCTTTATATTAGATTTTTCCATAAGCTTTGGATCCATCTCTGAAACAAGAATCATATTATAATCCACCGCTGCTTCACACATAATATATGCAATATGTTTGGATATGGAATAATTCTCTCTTAGTATTTTTTCCCTTTGGGAGTTATCCTCATAGTTAACCATCATATCCTCTAGTTCAGGATTTCCAAAGTTCTCAATACACTGACTGAGTATTATCATTGTACCTCCTTTTTTTACTGCCTCTTTAACATTTAAAAGAGTCTTTGAGGTCTGATAAAGATTTATATCCTTTGGATAACCACAGGCAGAACCAACAACTATGTCAGCCAACTCTTCTATCTCAACTCCATCATTTTCATCAACCATACCACATCCTTTTTCAAATGCCTTTATATAGTCTCCGCAAACTGCTGCACCTATCTTGCCATTGCTTCCCATTATTACATTAAAGATAAAGGATGGCTTAACCATTTTTGCAGCCTCAATCATATCAAGGTGAACAGGATTATTTTCTATCATACCGCTCTTAACATTTTCCTTTGTTCCTCCACCTATATTAGGACTTAGTGAAAGTGCATGGTTTGTCATTATTGTTTTGTATCCACTTATTCCAGGAAGGATTGATTTTCTTCCTCCGCCCCATCCTGCAAGAAAATGATATATAATCGCTCCTGTAAGAATTATATGATCACATCCCAATGCAAGTTTATTTATATGAACTGGAGTCCCAAAGGATGTTGTTCCAACATATTTTAGATCCTCTTCATTAGTTGATATATGATCAATAACCTTAAATCTCTTATAAAGCTTATCACCTAAAAGGATTCTGTGTTCATCCTCACTTTGTGGTCTATGTGAACCAGTTGCTGAGATGAACAATATATCTTCATCTAAAACTCCTGCCTCCTCAAGTTCCTCAACTATGTACGGAAGAAAAACACTCATCCTCTGCCATGCTCTTGTTATATCTGATACAACAATACACACCTTTTCTCCCTTTTTAACTGTATCCCTTAATTTTTTACTTCCTATAGGGTTCTCTATAGCTTCCCTTATTATTTCTTCTTCCTCTTTTTCCTCTGTTACAGCTTTACTTTCAAGTACCCTAATTAAATTTTCATCTAGAATTACTACTTCTACCTTTTCTTGTCCATACTTCATCTTAACTTTTGCCATATAAATACCTCTTTTCCAGCAGTTTATATTATTGTGTCTATTTTTGCATAACATATTTAATAATAAACCCATAAATAAAAATTGTACATATACTAATCGCACTAAAGATTTTAAATAAGGTATTGAACGATTAATGAATCAAGGAATAGGATTTTGTATAAATGTTTAGGATCAAGCAATGTAGAATCATTTATGTGAAACATATAGTTAATAAATTAAGAAGGCAGCTCCATAATCATAATAGATATAGAACCACCTATTTTAATATCGTATTCCTTCTGAAATACATAAAATTCAATTTATTACTGTTTCATTTAAAATGCAGTCTTCCCATTAAAGTCTTGCAGCTGCCTCTCTATCAATAACTAATGTTACATCAGGATGAAGCTGAAGTATTGATGCTGGTACTTCAGGTGTAATTTCCCCATTTACTGATTTAAATATTGCATCTGCTTTTTCCTTTCCACTGGCAAGAAGAATTATTTTTTTCGCATTCATAATAGTTTTTATACCCATGCTTACTGCTTTTTTAGGAACTTCATCAGGATTTGAAAAAAACCTTGAATTGGCTTCAATTGTGTCATTGTCAAGTTCAACCAAATGGGTTGTCCATTCAAATTTTTCACCAGGTTCATTAAAGCCTATATGACCATTTCTTCCTATCCCTAAAACCTGTATATCTATTCCGCTAGACTTTTCAATTCTATTTTCATATTCCCTTGAACTTTTTTCTATATCAATAGCTTTGCCATCAGGTATGTTTATGTTTCTAAAATAAATATTTATATGCTTAAAGAAATTCTCCATCATATAATAATGATAGCTTTGATTATTTTCCTGTGAAAGTCCATGGTATTCATCAAGATTAAATGTCATTGTTTCCTTATAATCTATTTTCTTTTCCTCATATAATCTTATCAATTCCTTGTACATACCTAATGGTGTACTTCCAGTTGCAAGCCCGAGTATAGTATTGGGTTTTTCATTTATTTGTTCAGCGATTATATTTGCTGCTCTTTTACTCATTTCATTATAATCCTCTGTAATTATCAACTTCATATAGAACACCTCATTACTAAGTATTTTAATATATATATTGCAATAAAAATATGAATCAATATATAAGTTTTTATTCTGTTATTTCATCAAAAATCTATCAATAGCTCTGGCTACACCTTCCTCATTATTTGTATCTGTAACCAATGCTGCATGCTTTTTTACTTTTTCTGAAGCATTACCCATTGCTATACCAAGTCCGGCATACTCAAGCATTTCCAGATCATTCATGCTGTCACCCATGGCCGCAACCTCATCAGAATTTATTCCAAGAATTTCTGCCAATATCCCAAGTCCAACAGCCTTTGAAACGCCTCCAGGAAGTATCTCAAGCCCCTGTGCAGACATTGTTACCTTAACCTTGTTCCCAAGCTTTTTATCCATATCTATCTTTGCTTTTTCAATATTCTTATGCTCTCCAGATGCAAACAATTTTGGCGGGGATAGCCTGCTTTCACAAACATATTTTAGTATATCCTCACTATTCATAATCCTGTAATAGGATTTTTCAACTAGTAAAAGTTTTAACTTTCCTATTGAAAAAGCTCTTAAAAATCTTTTAATTCCAAACCTTGCATTTGTTACACCATAATCTTCATGCAGCACCATAAACTCAAGACCATTATCTATTAATATTTCAATGATGTCTTTTGTTATAGTATTATCAAGTCTTTTTACAAAGACTGGTTTATTACTTATTACATCGCAAACATATGCTCCATCATGGGAAACAAGAGGAACATCAATGTTTAAGATTTTAGCAATTTCTTTTGCAAAAACGTATGGTCTGCCTGTTGCAAGGGTTACCTTTAAGCCATTATCTATGGCATTTCGTATCGTTCTTATTGTATTGCCTGTCATATATCCCCTTGAATTTAAAAGGGTCCCATCCAAATCAAGTGCCAAGAGCTTGTACTGCAATAGCTTCACTCCTTTTATGTATGCTATATCTTAAAAATTTCACTAATTAAAACAGGCTGTATGTATATAACATCAGCCTGTCTATAACATGTTAATTTTTACTTATTGAAAAATTGTGGGAGATAATCTTTATGTGCTTCCAGCATTTCATCTAGAATCTGCTTTGCTACAGAATCTGATGGAACTAATGGATTTATAGTCATTGCAAGTAATGCCTTTTGATAATCTCCTGTAACTGCAGCTTCAACTGTTGTACGTTCAAAGGATTTTATCTGCTGAACCAATCCTCTTACTGGTACTGGAAGGTCTCCAACAACAAGTGGTCTTGGTCCTTCCTTTGTTATAACACAGCTAACTTCTACAGCTGAGTCGTTATCTATACTTGCAATTGCTCCATTATTTCTTGTGTTTACTGGTTGTATATCACACTTATCATTATATATTGAGTTTATAAGGTTACATGCAGCATCGCTGTAGTAAGCTCCACCTCTCTTTTCAAGCTGTGGTGGCTTTATAGCAAGGTTTTCATCCTTGTAAAGTTCAAACAATTCATGTTCAATTCTCTTTACAACCTCTGCACGAACACCTTCCTTTTGTGCACTCTCCAAATCCTTTTCAAGCATTTTTCTAGTCTGATAATAGTATCTATGATAAGGGCATGGAACAATTCCAAGTGCCTTTATAAAATCCTTTTCCCAGGCTATCGTTGTAATGTTTCTTACTCCTATTTTTGAGTCATCATTTGTCATCATATCAATTACTTTATCAGTAACCTTATTTCCATCAAGATATACATTAAGTCCAAATACCATATGGTTAAGGCCTGCAAAATCAACACGAACTCTACTGCTATCAACCTCTAGCATTTTTGCAATTCCCTTTTGCATTCCAACAGGAACATTACATAAACCAACAACCCTCTTAATCTTTCCATAACGAAGAACAGCCTCTGTTACTATTCCTGCTGGGTTGGTGAAGTTAACCAGCCAAGCATTAGGACAAAGCTCAGCCATATCCTTTGTTATATCAAGTATTACTGGTATTGTACGTAAAGCTTTAAACATTCCTCCTGGTCCATTTGTTTCCTGACCAAGTACATTGTACTTTAGAGGTATTCTTTCATCCTTTGCTCTTGCATCAAGCATTCCTACTCTTATCTGTGTAGTAACGAAATCTGCATCCTTAAGAGCTTCTCTCCTATCGAGTGTAAGATGGATATCTATAGGTACTCCTGCCTTTTTAACCATTCTCTTTGCAAGGTTTCCTACAATGTTAAGCTTTTCTTCTCCATCCTTAATGTCTACAAGCCATAGTTCCTTAACAGGAAGCTCGTTGTATCTTTTAATAAAACCTTCAACAAGCTCTGGAGTATAACTGGAACCCCCTCCAATTGTAACAATTTTTAATCCCTTCATTATTGCACCCCCTGTTATTTATATAATTTACTGTATACATCTACCACTTCACTGGCTAAATCTTTCACAGTCAGTGCATTCATTAAATGGTCCTGAGCATGAACCATGAGCAAGGTTACTTCAGTCTTTTGTCCACCTGCTTCTTTTTGAATCAAATCTGTTTGAATTTTATGGGCTAAACTCATTTCACTTGAGCTATCCTCAAGAGATTTTTTAGCCTTATCTAGTTCACCCTTTTTGGCAAAGGATATAGCCTCCATAGCATAACTTCTTGCGTTTCCGCTATGAATAATAATATTCATCACTATTTCTGAATAATCCATTTATAAGTCATCCTTTCATAAAGATAGCACTATATATCTCTGTAGTTTATTAACTTTATGCCTCTCTTTTCAAATTCCTTCTTAAGAATTGGATTTGTAAGTATAGCAAACTCCTTAATCCTCTGGATATTATAGGAACTACCTGATAACAAAATATCATCTACATATGCCGGATGGCACATTACTTCTACGGTTTCATATTTTTTATCAACATCAATAAGCTCTAAAAGCCTTTCTTCTGATAAACCATCGCCGTAAAATTTACCTGTAAAAAAGTCTGTGGTTTTTATACTAGTGTTATCTTTACACAAAGAATCCTCAGATGTCAACCTTACAGGAAGATCATATTTCTTAGCCAATCTTAAAACTACAGGTAACACCTTTTCATTTCTATGAACATGGTGATGACTGTCTATATGGGTTGGTTTAAAACCAGATGCTAGGAATTTTTCCATCTGACTTGCAAATTCCTTTTCAACATCCTCAATTTTCGCATTGGTAAGCAAGTCCTCGCCTCTTCGGAAGTTACCATTTTCATCCACAAGGGATGATACATCATCTCGAATTGGTTTTCCTGCTGAAAGAACCATATGAATTCCAACACCCAATCCAGGGTTTTCCTTCATTAATTCAAACGCATACTCTGCACCAGGCATGTTTGTCATCAAGGTAGTTGATGATACAACCCCATTTTTATAACATTCCAATATTCCTAGATTAACTGCTTTTGAATACCCAAAATCATCAGCATTAATTATAAGTTTAATTGTAATCATCCCCTTTGAATGCTGTTTATATGTTTATGTTTCGCATAAATGCTTCTGCATTTTTCAGCTTTAAACATTTATGCGAAATCATATTGTTTAGATTATATTGTATAGTACCAATATAAAATCTTTAATGTAACCAGTATAACTTATTCTGCAATTCCTTCTATTGCTTTTTCTTCTTCAGCTTTCTTTTTATCCCACATGCGGAAGAACGGGTAATATATCGCTAATGATAACAATAAATTAATAATCTGTATAACTGCTCCAGATATTTTCCCTCCAGATGCAAGATATCCACTTATTATAATCGGGGTTGTCCATGGTACTGATATACCACATGGTCTTCCAACAAGCCCCATCTGCATTGATAAATATGTAGTAAGAGTTGTTACTACTGGAACAAAAATAAATGGTATCATTAACATAGGATTCATAACTATAGGTGTACCAAATACAATTGGCTCATTAATATTAAATATTGCTGCTCCAAACGATAGCTTGCCCAAACTCTTTAGCTGCTTACTTTTTGCTCTAAATGCTAACAATATTGTAAGTGCAAGAGTTGCTCCTGAGCCTCCAAGGAAAACCCAAAGCGTAAAGAATTGTGAAGTAACAATGTTTGGTAGTTGTGCATTTGCATTAGCCATGTATGCTATTCTATTTTGATCCATAAGAGTTAACCAAATAGGACTCATTACTGCACCAACAACCGACATACCATGTATACCTGTTGTCCAGAACAAACCAATAAGGAATGTTGAAATTATTGCCCCTCCAAGACTTCCGCCTAGCTTACTTAATGGTGCATTAAGTAATTGTGTTATTATGTTATGTATATTTCCAAATGAAGTATTTTCAATTCCAATTCTTAATACCAACATTAGAACCATTATAATTCCAGCAGGGATTAGAGCTGTAAATGACTTAGAAACAGCTGGTGGAACTCCATCCGGCATATTTATTACAATATTCTTTTGAATTAACTTTCTATATATTTCAGTTGATATAATTGCTACAACCATTGCAACAAAAAGTCCTTCACTTCCCATGAAGTTCATTGGTATACCATCAACCATGAATACCTCTTTCATTCCATCAGGAGTAAATGGTATTCTTAATGGTGTTACTATTAAAAATGAAGCAAATGAAATTGCTCCTGCAGATAATGCATCCACATTATATTTTTCTGCAAGACGATATGCAATACCAAAGCTTGCGAAAATAGCCATGACATCAAATGTTGCTGAAACAGGATATAATATCTTTCCTTTCCATCCTGCTCCGAATATTCCTGTCATAAATTCCTTATAGCCTGGAATAGGTAAGCAAGCAATAATTAAAAATATTGAACCAATTATTAATAATGGCATTCCAAGCGCAAGACCATCTCTTATTGCCTGAAGATGCTTTTGACAAGCAAGTCTCCCTGCAACAGGCATTACCTTCTCTTCAAGAAAATTGTTTAACTTATTCATTCCAGTCACCTCTATTTCTTTAAACTAAATGCAAATTCGATAACCTTTTTACCATTCATCATTCCATAATCAGCAGGGTTAATCATTTCTACTGGAATTCCATTGGCTTCTCCAAGCTTTTTTAGCTCTGGAAGCTTAAACCTTATTTGAGGTCCTACTAAAAGTACATCTGCATTTTTGATGTGCTCCTCAACTGAACCTACTGATACAGCCCATATTTTTGCGTCAATGCCCATGTTCTTTGCCTCTTTTTCCATCTTCTGTACTAAAAGGCTTGTTGACATTCCTGCCGCACAACATAATAAAATATTCATAAAAATTCCCCCCTTTATTTTGTTAACACCTATATATAATGCAAGTATCGTGCCAAAATAGTGTTTTGTTTTTCATACATGTAAAACCCCTTGATAAATCTGCATTTAGTAGAATTGAGATGTTAAAATCCTATATAGTGTTTTATTTTTCTGGCTAGTGTTTCATTATTTGAAACAAATAAAAGAAAAGCAAAACACTAAAAAAATAGTGTTTTGCTTATTATCTTTCGCAATCAAAGAAATTCATTATATAACAAACTTCATCTTCATATATATCTATTTTGTATTTTTCTTCAATAATTTTTAGCGATTGCCTGATTAAAGAAAACAACTCTTTATTATATGATATATATTTATCCTTTTCCTTATATTCAACCTGCAGTTCATTTGTAAGAAGTCTATCGACCATGCAGCTTATATGCAGTGCAATTCCTATGAGATTACCCGAATCCATATTAATTCCAAGTTTCTTCTCTATCACTGATATACACTGCTTTATATTAGGGACAAGCTCTTCACTATCAACATTCTTAAGATGATATTTAAGGGTGTCCCCCATTTTTAAATATGTCACCTCAATATCAACCAAATGCTGTATATCATCTATTACCCTTAAATTCAAAACATCATTCAAGCCGAATTGTGGTATTTTACTTCTTATATTAAAGGAGCTTACAATACACACAACTTTTTTCATCTCACTTAATTTTCTAATTCTTTTCTCTATATCCTCTTCCCCAACAATGTTTAAAGGTATAATCTCTACAAGCTCCTTATCAATACACAGATGGTTATCTAAAAGGCTCTTAATTGCAATTGCACTTCCTTCTCCAGTTAAACAGGCAGTAACAATAGCAAGCTTCCCATTTTTCCTTGAAAACTGCGTTTTTTCTGTGTCTGTTATAAAATGAGTTAATTTCATAATATCATCATATATTTCATCCAATGAATAGCCGATCATAGCTTTTCTAGCAGCTTCAATAACAAATGGTGTACAGACAAAATCAATTGTTTTTACTGGAATCCCTGTTTCTTTTTCAATTAACTCTCCAAAGGTAAGAAGAGAACCCATATCCACTAAGAAAATATATCCTTTTTTTCTATCTGATTGCTTAATATACTCTCTTACTTTGCTTAGTATATTCTGAGGAGTTAAATCAAGTGGAGCATTTATAGCAATAGCATATTCCACACCTAACAGCTTATTTGCTACATCAACCATAGATGTTGCAGCGCTGTCTCCATGAGATATTACAACCACCCCTACTGTATCATTCTTTCTCTTACTTTCCTCCTCATCCAAAACAAAAAACATAGTTAAGAATCCCGCTTCATCAATAGGAAGTGTCAGCCCTGTTTTGCATTCAATGATATTGATGCATTCCAATGCCACATTAAACTCTTCCTTGTATTTTATCCTTACCTTGTTTAAATGAGGGTTTATTATTCTCTTCCCCATCTTCATTCTTTCAACTGTAGTATTTACATGCAGTGTCATTCCAAGATAAACCTTTTGACTAAAGTTTCTATTAAGCTTCTTCTCGCTATACTTTAAAATTTCATCTACAAGGTTTACTATTTCCGGCTCAATTAAGTTATTATATTTGTTTGCTTGTTTATCCACTCCATTAAGATATCGAGTAAAATAACTTTTTATATCTCTTTCCATAGTTTTTTCTATTTCTTCATCGCTAACTCCATTTTCAATCAAGTTATTTACCCTGTGCTCTATCATTTCGTATACATTATCGGCCTTATCCTCTACTTCAACATCCTCTTTTTTACCATTTGGACAAAAGATAATATACCTGTTATTAATTCCTATAAGGCTATCCCATTTTTCCCTATGCTCCCTGGCATTAAACAATCCTTCCCTAACATGCTCAGGCAAATCTCCATTTTTTACTGTAATGTTATCTTTTCTGTGACATACAAGATCTGCATAGGCTTTTGCACATGCAAGCTTTATATCTGATTCAAGCTGTCCAATGTTGTTAGTACAGTTATAGCTTAAAAATGATCTTAATGCATTTGAGGATACACTGATTTCCTTCTTTAGACGAATTGATTCTCTTTTAAAAAAGCTTTTTATCAATTCAAACCTTTCCTCTGCACTTCTTTCTTTAAGAGCCGGTATTCTTATAATCATAGGTATTCTTCTAGTAAAGGTTTTAAGAAGGCTTGATTCAGGATTTTCAGTTGTTGCTGAGATTATAAGCACATTTGCCTTTCTTTCTGTTTCAGTTTCCCCAAGTCTTCTAAATATCCCTTTGTCCATAAATGTAAAAAACATTTCCTGTCCCTCTGCAGGCAAACGATGTACCTCATCTAAAAAAAGTATCCCACCATCTGCTTTTTCTATCAGACCTATCCTATCAGAATCCGCACCAGTATAAGCCCCCTTTTTAACACCAAAAAGTTGACTTATAAGCAATTGAGGATTGTTGGAATAATCTGCACAGTTGAATGTAATAAACGGAGCATTTTCGCCCATTTTCTCCATTTCTATTGCATACATATGCATCATCCCTGCAAACATGGTCTTGCCAACCCCTGTTTCTCCAAGTATTAAGGAATGCATTCCCTTAGGAGGATATAGTATTGCTGCTTTTGCCTGTTCAATTGCAGTAGAAAGGCTCCTATTTGCCTCAGCAAACTTGTCAAGACTAGTATTCTTTTCCTCAGCAAGCACTTCCTCATTTTCAACAGGAAAATATAAAACTGGTCTTGTATCAGTTTTTTTAACCAGCCCTTCCTTCCACAGTATGTTTAAATCATTGCTTACATTTGCCCTGCTTAAGTTTAAAGCTTCTGCTAAATCTAAAGTGGATACTGATCCATTCTTCGCCATTTCCTTAAATTTTTCATAAACAATATCTATTCTTTTCATGAGTCCTACTCCCCAAGCATATAATGAAAACTAATTTATTATTAATTTTATATTCTATATCATTATCGAATTTCCTCTTATTTTGATGTATTTTGTAGATTTATAAATTTATTTGGTATAAAAAATAGTTGTATTAAATACAACCATTCATATACGATATAAAATTCTATATAATTATCATTGTTATTAAAACCATAAAAACAAATGATAGCAGAATTGATGTTCCAATTGCAGATAAACCATTAGAAACAAATCCGTTTAAAATTCCAATTGATCTAACCTGTTGACTCCCAATTATAGTTGTGTAATGTGATAATAAAACATAGTTTCTAACCATTGTAGAGGATCCAATTATCGGTTCCCTTAAGCCTTCACCAATGGCAGTAATCAAACTTCCCTGACTCTTAGGTATTATGTCCTTCCTGAACCAGTTAATATATCTATTCATCCCTGGATTCGTTATTATCATTGCAGCAATCAATACCACTGTAAACACAATAGCTATAAACCTTCTCATATTATTCCCCCATTCATCCTGTTACAAATCATTATACCACAAAATCTAAAGGGGCAGTTCCATTAAGAACTACCCCTTTTATATCAATTTCTACCAGAAATATAAGCATATTTAAATTCTATTGTTGCTCCAAATAGTGGATACATAGCTCCCTTTACATATTTTTGTCTATATCCTCTCTTATCACCATATGAATATGGAACTATTGGGCATTCATCACCAACCAGTAATGTTTCCATTTCCTTGTATAGCTCTAGTCTTTCCTTATCATCAGCAGTTTCTTTTGATTTCTTATATAATTCATCATACTTTGGACTTGTCCATTTTGGCTGATTGTTGCTGTTTCCTGTTGTAAATAGGTTAAAAAATGTTTCTGGGTCATTGAAGTCTCCAGTCCATCCATTATCACATAGGTCAAATTCCATCTTGTCCGACCTATCAAGGAACATAGGATAATCAACACACACATCAAGTTCTATCTTTACGCCAAGATTTTTCTCCCACTGACCCTTAAACCATTCTTGGTACAATTTAGCAGTTGAACTTGTGCCACTAGCCATATACTTTACAGTATACTGTGCTTCAGGATCAAGTCCTAATTCTTTTAAGCCTTCCTTAAACAATGCCTTTGGATCAGTGTTCTTCTCGGCAAATTCTTTAAATGGCTCTTTTACTAATTCTCTATATTCTTTGTCACCAAGCATTAATGCTGGTGGAATTAATCCATATCCAGGGTATCCTCTCCTATAGACATTATCTGTATAATCTTCTCTATCAAGAGCTAATCCAAATGCCTGTCTTATCTTTTTATTTAAGAATAACTTGTTTGTTCCACCAGTCTCACAGTTAAATATTAGATAGTATGTAGTTGGATCATATCCAATAGTCTTATCAAGTTCTCCTTTCTCTGCCATTGCAAGGTATTTCTTAGCATAGTCACCTCTTGCTCCAGTTACATCAATTTGCTTTGCCTCGAACATCTGCATTCTTGAGGCTTCTTCTTCCATATATGTCATTTTTACCTTCTGAAGCTTAACCTTATCTGCATCCCAATATGTGGGATTCTTCTCCAATGCAATCTTTGCACCCTTTACATATTCCTTCATAATAAATGGTCCATTAAATACCATTTTCATTGGGTCTGTACCATAATTTGCTCCAAGAGAATCAATATTGTCTAATCTTACAGGAAGTAAGCTCTTAAATTGAGTAAGCTGTATAAAATAAGGTACAGGTGCCTTTAGTGTAACTTCAAGAGTATTATCATCAACTGCTTTTAAGCCAACATCCTCTGCTTTTCCCTGTCCTGCATTGTATTCCTGTGCTCCTACAACATCAAACAAGAATGATGCATACTGGAAACCATTGTCAGGATTAAGGAGTCTTAACCATCCATCAATGAAGTGCTGTGCAGTAACTGGTTTATCATCAGTCCATTTTGCATCTCTTAGATGGAATGTCCATATCTTTCCGTCTTCTGATGTATCCCACTTTTCTGCTATAGCAGGCTCGATTGTATCAACCTTACCATCATTCACAACCCTTGTAAGTCCATCCATTACAAAGTTAATGATGTAAAATGAATCTGCATCTGTGGCTTTTTCCCAGTCAAAGGTTCTTGGAAGTGACATTGAAAGGTTTAACTGCTGATCTGAATCTAGCTTTTCCTTCCCTTTCTTTTCGCCACATCCTGTCAGACCAATTGAAAGTGCCATAGCTATTGTCAAAATCAATGCAAGCAATCTTTTGTTTTTCATAAAAACCCCCCCTAATTTAATTAGACTATAGACAGCTCATGCAAAATGCATTAAAGCTCTACTATGTTTCCATATGTTAATATGTTCTTTGTAGGATTACACATTCCTTCTATTTATTAACAATTCTTAACTTTCTGGTCATATCCTTAACAATTTCATATACATTGTGTCATATTTTTCCATAATATTATAGTAACTATTAAATTCTTTAAATGACAAAACTTATATTCTTGTGATAACATAATGATTGAGACGCTAATGTAAAATTTATTGTTTTCTATATTTATAAATTTAATAAGGAGATGATCCAATGGTTTATGCGGATTTTTTAACCCTTCTTTTCAGATAGTAGAAAAGAAGGGGGATTTAAATGATAATAAAAAAATTAATAAGCATTTTTAATAATAAAGAATATACAAAAATAAATCATATGGCATTGCCATTAATATTAAATAATGTATCTTCAATGATAATTGAACTTTGTGACCAAGCCATGGTGGGAAGGACGTCATTAGCAGCCTTTGGTTCTGTAGGCCTTATTGCAACCACAATAAACAGTATAACAGGTGTGCTTGGTATGACCTCTGTTGGATTTAATATCATTGGAGCAAGATTAAAGGGAGGAAAAGACTATAACAGTTTAAAAAATAACTTTGCAGCAAACATTTTAATAAGCATTTTAGCAGGCTTAGTATTTTTTCTTATGATTTTAAGGTTTGGTAATCCACTATTAAAAAATATCTATCATCTCAAAGGTGAAGTTTTAAATGAGGCTTCAATATATCTTAATGTATTTAGTCTCTCTTTAGGTTTAAACATGATACTTTTCACCTTTTCTTCCTACTTTAAAATCATGAACAAGACAAAATATATATTATATGGAAATGTCACAGCATCAATATCCAATGTAGTGTTTGACTATATCCTTATATTTGGGCATTTTGGTTTTCCCAAAATGGGCATAAAGGGAAATGCAATAGGCTCAATATTGGCATTGGTACTTAATATTTTAATCTACCTAATAGCCATTAGGCATGATAAACTATTTCAAAAACCAAGTACCGGCATTTTTGAAGCAGTTAAAGAAACCGTAAAGGTATCCCTTCCACTTATGGGGCAGGAAATACTTGAATCAACATTGCTTATAATCGCTATAAATTCAATTTTATCCCGAATAGGAATTCTTGAGGTTTCAATATATAACCTGCTTTTGACAATAGTAAGCATTGCATCTATGCCTATGTATTCATATTCTCAAGCTTCACTTACAATAATAAGTGAGAATCTTGGTGCAAAGAATTATAAAAATATCAAAGATACACCCAAAGTCTGCTTGTTATTTGCAGTGTTATTTTACCTAATACTTTCAATAGTGTTTTTATTATTTAAAAACTACATACCTACTGTAATAACAAATGATATGGAATTAATAACAGCCTCTATTATTTATATGCCAGTAGTTTTTCTAGTAAACATTTTCTACATTCCATCCACGGTATATAAATACAGCCTTCAGGGAATTGAAGATGAAAAGTGGGTATTCTTATCATCTATAGTAATAAATTTTACTGGTTTATTTCTAATTTTTTTATTCTCCGAAGCACTTAATTTTAAGCTATACGGTGTATATCTTGGTATGACATTGAATTATATACTCTTATCCATTTCTTTTTATTTTAGATATGGAAACATGGTTAAATCAAATTAGTATTAAAGGGGGATATTTACAATGAAGAGATTTAAAAGCACTATAATCATTCTACTTTTAGTTGTTTTTGCTTTTACAACAGGTTGTAGTAAGAAATCCAAAAAAGAAATCACCCTGGGTAAAATGGATGGAAAAACCTACACAAATGAATATTTTGGGCTTACTTATACAATTCCAGATAGCTGGGCAATAGCAACTGATGAAGAAAAAGCAACATTGACAAAAGCTGGTCAGGAAGCCGTTGCCAATGGTGATGAAAAATTAAAAAAGCAGTTGGATCTTTCAAAGGAAAAAACTTTAAACCTAGTATTTGCTTTTAAACATCCTCTTAGCTACACCGAAGGTTTCAATCCAAACTTCTTTTGTATAGCTGAAAACCTCAGTATTGTTAACAGTCTCTCCATAAAATCTGGTGCAGACTATTTAACAGCAAGCAAAGAGCTTATGAAAAAATCTGGAATACCATATGTCTTTAAGGATTTAACATCTGAAAAATTAGGTGGTAAGAACTTTGATGTAATGGAAGTAAGTATTGATATCCAAGGTATTCAAATACACCAAAAATACTATTCTACAATAATTGATGGATATGCATTAAACTTCATTTCATCATATTCAACAGATGAAGAGCTTAACGAGATAAATAAGATTTCTGAAACTATAAAGTTTGAATAATTTCTTTTTATTAGATACAAAACAGGATACACCATCATAAAAAATATTTTTTATGATGGTGTATCCTCTTTATTTTACTAAATACAGAATGCTATATTGTAATTATATATTGCTGTACAATTTCCGCATATATTGCAACATATGAAAGAGTACTTTTAAGTTTTAAAAAACTACTTTGTAATCACTATTTCTTTCCCAAATGGCATAAATGATAATTTTGCAAGTTTTAAACTTTGTTTCGCAAATGGTATTCCAACAATAGTAATAGCAAATATAAACGCTGAAAACAAATTAGATAAGGCAAGCTCCCAGCCTAATAATATGATCCAAAGGATGTTTCCGATAGTACCTGATACATTCGTACTTACATCTCTTACATCCTTGCCAAAAGGAGCTAATTGTAATGCAGCCATTTTGAAGCACTGTTTACCAAATGGTATTCCAATAATAGTGATGCAACAAATAAATCCTGATATAACCCACCCTAGCGCTCCTAAAAATCCTCCAAAAATAATCCACAATAAATTACCTAAAAAACTCAAAATAATACCTCCCTATTTTTTATTATTATAAGATGTTCTACATAGATATAGAAAATCCTTTAATAAAAAAAATAGTTGCTATAAATAGTCACTTGGCATATGTTACTTTAAATGTCATATGTCAAGTGACTACCTCTAATAACCTTTATTTATTTTGCTAAAACATTTTTAGTAGCAATAACATTAACTCCTGTGTTAGCAATGTTTTCTACAATAGTGTTTCCTTCATTAACAGGAGCCTTAACCTTAACCCCATTTAGAGCTGAGACTATTTCAAAAATTTTATCCTTTGGAATATCATTTTCAGTTTTAACTGATACTGCATCTATCTCTCCACCAACAACACATACAGTAGAGGTTACTATGCGAGTAGGGTCTGTACATTCCTTTTGACCGTATATTTCCCCTCTTTTGCAGTGGTTTCCTGTTACCTTTATTACATTCCTATCTTCAATTTCAACTGCTAAGGCACATCCTATAGGACAGCCTATACATGTTAGTTCTCTTATTTTACTCATTTTCTACACTCCCCTAATTATTCTTTTTCAATCTTAACTGTAATTTTTGAGCAATTAGTGTACTTCTCAAACATTTGCTTAGTTAGTATTACAGTCTCCATTTCACCTGGAGTAATTATTTTTTTACTTCTGTGTATTTCTCGTACTTCATCAAAATATACAGAAATATAGCTATCCTTAAATACATCCCCAACTCTAAATCTTAATTCTATAGTTTTTTCAATGTTAATAGGATCAATATATTTTGGAACTGTATATCTTACACCTGAGGTTGCTTCTATTTCAATGCTATTCTTATTTTCAAAGGTTTCTCCCTTTACATACCTTGCAGCATT
The DNA here is from genome assembly GCA_032095175.1 of Clostridiaceae bacterium. Lineage (GTDB taxonomy): Bacteria > Bacillota > Clostridia > Clostridiales > Caloramatoraceae > DAMCZI01. The sequence goes on along the minus strand of DAMCZI010000010.1, from coordinate 69,448 downwards.
TTTTCCTGCATTATAGCTTTCTTGTGTAACATAATCAACAAGATCATGAACATGTAGAACATTTCCACATGCAAATACACCATCAATATTGGTTTGTAAACTTTCGTTTACTATTGGGCCACCTGTTATATCTGACAATTCAACATCAGCATTTCTTGAAAGCTCATTTTCTGGTACTAAGCCTACTGAAAGAAGAAGAGTATCACATTTTATAAATTCTTCTGTACCAGCTATTGGTCTTCTATTCTCATCAACCTTTGCGATGGTTACACCTTCAACTCTATCCTGACCTGCTATATTAGTAACAGTATGTGCAAGCTTTAGTGGTATATTAAAATCATCCAGGCATTGAACAATATTTCTCTTTAAGCCACCAGAGTAAGGCATTAATTCAACAACTGCCTTTACCTTTGCTCCTTCTAATGTCATTCTTCTTGCCATAATAAGGCCAATGTCACCTGAACCTAAAATAACAACTTCCTTACCTGGCATTAAACCATCTATATTTACAAACTTCTGAGCAGCTCCTGCAGTATATATTCCAGCTGCTCTACATCCTGGAATGTTTATTGCTCCTCTTGGTCTTTCCCTGCAGCCCATGGCAAGTACTATGGCCTTCGCCTTTATTTCTATAATCCCATCCTCGGAATTAACAGCTGTAACAACCTTGTCCTTATTTACATCAAGCACCATAGTGTTTAGCTTGTATGGTATCTTCATTTCATTAGCCTTGGCTATAAATCTTCTAGCATATTCTGGTCCTGTTAATTCCTCTTTAAAGGTATGAAGACCAAAGCCATTATGAATACACTGATTTAAAATTCCTCCTAAAACGTTGTCTCTTTCTAAAATTATTATATTTTCTATTCCCTCTTCTCTGGCTTTTATAGCTGCAGCCAAGCCTGCTGGACCTCCACCAATTATAACTATATCGTAATTTAGCATATCCTATCCTCCAATTCCTTTACTTTATATTTTTATTTCTACCTACAAGCAGCTTTGAATCTCCACCATACTTTGTAATTTCCATTGGAGAAATATTAAGTTCTCTTGAAAGAATTTCTACTATTTTAGTTGAACAGAAGCCTGACTGGCATCTGCCCATTCCAGCTCTGGTTCTTCTCTTAACACCATCTAAGGTTCTTGCCCCTAATGGTCTTCTTATAGCATTAATAATTTCACCTTCAGTAACTGTTTCACATCTACAGATAATCTTTCCATAGGAAGAATCCTCGGCAATGAGCTTTATTCTTTCCTCATTGCTCATCTCTCTAAACTTAGGAATTCCTTTTCTTATTGGGTTGAACTCCTTATTTACCTCTGGGTTTAATTTATCTTTTACAATATCAGCCGTCATCTCTGCTATTGCAGGTGCACTTGATAATCCAGGTGATTCTATTCCTGCTACATTAATAAAATTAGGAACATCTACTACCTCACCAATTAAGAAATCATGCTCAGGTCTGTGAGCTCTTAAGCCTGCGAAGGAAGTAATAACCTGCCTCATTGGAATTTGCTTAATTGACATTTTAGCCTTATTTAGTATCTCATTTAATCCATCCTGAGTTGTCATAAGACCTTCTTTGTCTTCTATATCAGATGCATTTGGTCCAATCAAAAGATTTCCATCAACAGTTGGAGTTACCAGTACTCCTTTACCTAATTTTGTTGGAAGCTGAAATAATGTGCTCTTAACCATTTTCCCTGCAGCCTTGTCAAATAAGCAGTACTCGCCTTTTCTTGGTATTATTTCAATCTTATTTTTACTAACCATGTTGTTAATATCATCAGCATATACCCCTGCTGCATTTATAACCATTCTTGTCTTGTATTCACCCTTATCTGTCTTCACAGTAAAATATCCATCATTCTTTTCTATTTCCTTAACACTATTATCAAAATAGAATTCTGCTCCATTGTTATATGCGTTTTCTGCCAGGGCAATTGTCATTTCATATGGACATACTATGCCTCCTGTAGGAGCATAAAGTGCTGCAACGACTTCATCTGATAAATTTGGTTCCATCTTAATTAACTCTTCTCTACTTAATACCTTAAGACCTAAAACCTTGTTCTTTTCTCCTCTTTCCTTAAGCTCATGCAGTTTTTTAATGTCTTCCTTATCAAAGCATAAAACTAAAGAGCCATTTCTCTTAAAAGGAAAATCCAATTCCTCTGATAGTTTATCAAACATTGCATTTCCTTTTGCATTTAACCTTCCCATTAAGGATTCTGGTTCTGCATCATGTCCAGCATGAACTATTGCACTATTAGCCTTTGTTGTTCCTTCTGCAATATCACTCTTTTTCTCAATAACACTTACATTAAGCTTATATCTTGTAAGTTCTCTTGCTATGCTGCATCCTATAACACCTGCACCTATAATTGTTACATCAAACATAGATTTTCCCTCCTAAATTTAAATCAAAAAAAGCCATAACAAGGGTAATTTACCCTGTGGTTATGGCTCTCATCTACTCTGCCAAATATTATATAGTTTTACTGTATAACCTTGTTATAAATTGCTTCTATATTTTCATTGTTTAAAGGAACTGGATTTAAGCCTGTACAGCCATGTATTGCCGCATCCTTTACCATTGCCTTTATTATTTCCTCACTAATCATTTTCTTGTCCAATGTTTCCTCTACATTTACATCCTTAAATAGCTTTTTAACCATTTCAACAAGCTTATCTGCTGCCTTATCCTCTGATACTTCAATTCCTGGATTAACATACTTTACAACATTTAAAAATTTGTCCTTTAGGACCTCTTTATTGTATTCAATCATTGGAATCTGTAGTATTCCAACAGTTAATCCATGAGGTAGATTACAGTGTCCAGATAGTGGACATCCTAATCCATGTGGTATTGTTGCTCCACAATGGCTCATTGCACTTCCTGCCATAACTGATGCAAAGGCCATATTCTCCCTTGATTTTACAGTGCTGCTTTTCACTGCCTCAGGAAGGTTTTCAAAAACAAGCTTAATAGCTTCTAAAGCCCACACATTTGTTAGCGCATTTTGTATTGTTGAAGTATACGCCTCTAGTGCATGTCCTAATACATCCAAGCCAGTATGTGCTGTAACCCTTGGTGGCAATTTAAGAGTCATTTCTGGATCTACAATTGCAGCTTTTGGATATAATAATGGGCTGGTTAAGGAATCCTTTATTCTTGTCCTCTCATCTGTTATAACTGAATACATTGAAACCTCTGAGCCTGTTCCAGAAGTTGTTGGTATTGCTATTAGTGGTATAGGTTGATTTTTTATTTCCTTCTTATTTTCTCCCCTACCATCTAAATAGTCATATACACTTCCCTCATTAACAGCCATTATGGAGATACCCTTACCAGTATCTATGCTGCTTCCTCCCCCAACTGAAATAATCATGTCAAAGGACTCTTCCTTTGCAAAAGCTGCTCCCTCATCAATTATATGGATTTCGGGGTTTGGCTCAACCTTGTTAAATATTTTGTATTCAACACTGCTTTCCTTTAATTCATTTATAATCGGTTCAAGAAGACCTATTTCCTCCAGGTTTTTGTCTGTTACAACAACTACCTTTCTTGCATTGTATTGCTTTATATAGTTTCTTAAGTTTTTAATCCTTCCACATCCAAAATCAACTACTGTGCTAAGGAAAAACTGAAATTCCTTCATCATTATCCCTCCTGTATGCTATTTTGTTAAATCTTCATTTATTTCCTTTAGTGAAGGATATATAAAATCAGCATTTATTTCTGAAGCATTATAGCTTTCCATGTTTGTTTCACCAGATAATACTAAAATAGAAGTAATACCTGCATTTTCTCCTGTTTTTATGTCTGTATATAATCTGTCTCCTACTATTGCTATATCATCCTTGTCGTATCCATATTTTTTACATAGAGCTTCAATAATTCCTTTATTAGGCTTTCCAACAACATATGGTCTTTTGTCAGTTGAAGCACTTATGAAATCAATCATAGCACCTGCGTCTGGCATATATTTAGAATCCTCAAGTGGACAGTTAAAATCAGGATGTGTAGCAATATATTCAGCACCATCTCTTATAAAATCACATGCAATCCACAGCTTCTCATAGGTTAGCGTGGTATCAAAGCCAAGAACAACAAAATCTGGGTGCTCACTTTTGTCCTTTATTAATGTAAAGCCTGCTTTAATAAATTCCTCTTCAAGCATACTTGTTCCCAATAAAAACACCTTTGCACCAGCTTTTTTACCATTTAAATATATGGTTGTTGCCTCACCAGATGTAAATATACGGTCTGGTTCAATCTCTAAGCCTAGATTATTAAGCTTCATTACATATGCATACCTATTTTTCGATGAATTATTAGTTAAAAATAAAAATTCTTTGTTTTGCGCCTCCAAGGTTTTGAGGAAGTCAAGTGCTCCATCTATTAACCTGTTGCCCAGGTAGAAAGTACCATCCATGTCCAGTACAAAGCACTTAATGTCTTTAATATTCTTCATTAACTCACCTTCCCACAGTCTATATTAGCTTTAGTAATAGGACATCATTTTTATCTATAGTAACACCAAAGCTCAATTTTCCATCACTATTAGTCAATTGATATATATCACCATTTACAATATTTACTGCTTTGCTGTAATTCTTGTCCACCTTTAAAGCTATCCTCACGTTCTTTTTGCCATTAATAAAGAAATTAGGATGCTTTTGAGAAACATAATTTGTTATAAATAAATATCTATGCTTTTCACCCTCAAGGTAATGTCCATCTATTTCCCTGTCCCTTCTATTTGTATAATCTAAGGACAGCTTTGGCTCAATTCCCTGCTCTTTAAATACACTATCAATTACATCCCATAACAAATAGGACTGCTTTTCTAAATAAGCACTATCTGGGTGTGTGGCAAAAAACAAACCGTATCCCTTACCATAGGAATTAAGTGTAACTGCCGGGTTATCATCATCAAATCTAGCTAATACCTTTGTGTTGTTTGAGGCTGTGGATACTACCTCTTTATGCCACAAGCCGCAATAATTTTTGTGATTAAAGGTTGCATTAGGATTGGAAGCTGCATAGGTGTCTTCAACCTTTACCCCAAACACCTTTGTTAGATTAAAGCATGGTACTTGATGATTGTACCAACCATATTTACCTAGCATACCGCATCTTGGTGTTCCGATTAGGATACCACCCTGCTCAACATATTTATCCAGTTTCTTGCTCAATTCTTCATCTATAACAGCCATCAGAGGCATATAAACAGCCTTATACCTATTTGCATATCCATTGCCCAGCTGTTCTGGAGTTATAAAATCTATTGTATAACCCTTTTCCCAAAATACTCTATATGCTCCCCTCATAGCATCAATAAGATATTTTTCCTGGCCCATACCATTTAGAACTATTGCATTCTCCTTAGAAATAAGTATTGCAATTTCCCCTACAGGATTCTTAGCTTCAAAAATTTCTTTTCCATTTTCCTTTAGTATAGAACCAATCTTTTCTGCAGCCCTTGTTCTTTCAGTAGGATTACCATCCAAGTCTACAATAGCTCCCCAGTGAAGTGGCTGGAAATCCCATTCTCTCCATCCCTGATATAAGGTTACCTTTGCATCATGGGCAGCAGCCTCGAATACGTTTCTTATTAAATCAAAGCCCTTAACATTTCTGCTTGGTCCCATTACCCATCCATTGATTGGACCACTTTCAGTCTCTAAAAGCCAGTAGTCCTTTCCAAGAGGTTTTGATGTACTCCTTGCCATATCCAAAAACATTGATGAAAACTCCGGTTTTGATTCCAGCTTGTTTCCACTTCCTGGGTATAAATCATAGCCTATATAATCAACAACCTTTGCCATTCCAAATTGATCCAGCGCTGTTAAAACACCCAGTTGGTCCTGAGATTTTAAGAAGAAAATATTTGTGGTTGTTTTATGCTTAGTATCCATTGTCTTTATAAGCTTGTTCTGCCAGCTTATAAAATCCACATAGTTTTGCATTGAAAACAGTCTCCAGTCAAGCCATCTTGTTACACTTGACCAGCTTGTAGGCTTTGTTTTTGGAGCTTCAATTTCCTCCCATGTTGTATGGCATGTATTTGTAGCTCCCCATCTATATGCATAGTTCAATGCATCAAGGCTCTTGTATTTTTTCTTCAGCCAGGCTCTGAACATATCCTGTGTATTCTTGCAATAGCAATAAATATCTATATCTCCATCTCTTAATGCCATAAATGGATGTCCAACCTCATTATGAATTTGGTATGCATAAAGTGCTGGGTGATCCTTGTAGCGGCCTACCAAGGTAGTTATATATCTTTCACTTTCCTCAATATATCCTTTATGATCTATACAAGCCCAGGTGTAGGAAACATTATTTGGATACTGTTCTCCATGGTTATTAACAATATTAACATCTGGATACTCTTTATGAATCCAGTATGGTGGTGAAGCTGTGCCTGTACCTAAAAGTATTTTAAGCCCATATTTTTCACATAAATCAAAGAATTCATCTAAAAACTCAAAATTGAACTTACCCTTTTCTGGCTCAATACGATCCCAGGTGTTAAAAAGCTCAGCAGTTCTTATCAGCTGTATGCCGCACTGCTTCATTAGCTTTAGGTCCTTTTCCCAATCTTGTTTTTCATGCATTAGTGGATAGTATCCAGCTGCATATATAAACTTATTATCCATGCTTCTTCCCCCTAGCACTTAAGTACTTTTATTCCTATCCATTTGCATACTTCCAGTAGATCCTCTTCTATATCCCTATATACAATTGCATAATGATGCTCTATTCCATTTTCCATTATGATGTCTATAACCTTTTCTGAAGGTGCATCAAATTTAATATCTGCCTGATTTGCAACTAAATCCCTGTCTTCCTCTACACCTGTACCCTTAGCCATAAATAATGTATAATCATCTTTTCCTTCTTTAAGCTTTAGCATTAATAATCTTCCCTGCTTCATCTTAAACTCAGTTGCAAAGCCCATTCCCTGTTTAATTGTTGGATGTTCAGTATATTTTACTTCACAGTTTGTCCTTGCAAGACAAATTGGAGCTGGACCACAGTGCCATACCTTTGCAATTCCTTCTTCATTAACATTAACTAAATCAGCAAAGAAACTTGGCTCATTTGTAATCAGGTATTGAATATACATTGTAGCTAAGCCAGTTACATCCCCTTCACAGGAGGTCATTATTCCTTCATTATTCAATCTGGCTACAACACCACACACGCTGCAGTTGTATAATGCTTGAAATTCTGGCCAGCACTTTATTGTAAAGGCATCTATTTTATTTGCTTCTTTAAAGTCCTTTATCGCCAAATAAATTCTAGCTGACTTTTCAAGCATTTCATCGGTAGTTTCTATCACTGCCTCACCTTTTATCTTGCAAACCTCTTCCTTAACCCTGTCACAAGCTATTTTATTTGCATCATCTATTAGACCAGCTAATGAATAATATTCTATTGCAGGTCCTATTTCAAATCTAAAGCGAAGCTCATCAACATTTGAAAGATAGAAGCCTGGAACCCTTCCGCCTATGATACAAAATCTACTCTTCTTAAGCTTTGTTTTAATCTCAATCGACCTTATTACTCTATTTATTTTTTCATAAACCTTGTCTTCATCTATATTTCCATATACATAGCTGTATTCCTTACCTGCCTTTTTAAGAAAGCTTCCAAACATATTTAAGCCACAGAGTGAATTGAGGGGCAGTCCTCTAAAGCCTTCAACATATGGTTCTCTAAAGCCCCATAAAAGCAGTGGTGTTTCCCTAAAAAGCTCAATAACCTTTGCCATTGCACTTCCAAAGGAATATGTTCCACACTGAACAATAAGTAAATCAACATTTTCATTCTTTATCTCATTTAATGCATTATCTATTTTGTCTTCTTCAATTAATATATTTTCTTTATATAAAAGCTCATACTTACTGCTCTTTAATTTTTCTATTGAAATTCTTAGATAATCCTGTGCAATATCATACCTAAAGTTTGGAAAACCAAATGATAATAATCCAATCTTCATAGTTTGCCTCCTTACCTCATACAGAGCTTAATTTTTTCTATTGATTTTGTAAGCATTCTCTGTCGTCCAGCTTCTTGAGCTGCCATCATGTATATTTTTCTATTTTCTTCATATGCATTTACAAAACCATTAACAAATTCATTATCTACTTCTGTAAAGAAATTAATCTTTCTAATTCCTAATTCTATAGCTCTTTTAATGTCCTTATCTGGTATGCCAGTACCTCCATGAAGTACTAGAGGAACCTTTGCCTGTTCTTTAATTTCTTCTAGTCTTTCAAAATCAAGCTTTGGCTCATACTTATAATGACCATGAGCATTTCCAATTGAAACTGCCAGGCAATCAACCCCTGTACTTTTTACAAAGGCTGAAGCAAGCTTTGGATCTGTCATTAGTGCCTTTATTGAATCATCTGCTCCTGACTCTGCTCCTGCAACTCTACCTAGCTCTGCCTCAACGGTTACACCCTTATCCTTTGCATAATCTACAACCTTCTTTGAGTTTTCTATGTTCTCCTCAAGGGATACACTAGACCCATCGTACATTACTGAAGTAAAACCAGCATCAATAGCAGCTATACAGTCCTTAATTGTCTCTGCATGGTCTAAGTGAAGTGCAGTTTTAACATTGTATTTTTTCCCCAATATCTCTACTATTTCAGTTATCTCACTATAAGAAATTTTTTGTATATTCAACTGTATTGGTGCAACCTGAAGTATAACAGGGTAGTTAACTTTTTCTGCTGCTTCTAAAACAGCATTAATTGTTTCTATATTACTTACATTAATTGCTGCAATACTTGTCCCTTTTTCCTCTGCATTGTCTAGCAGAGTCTTCATTGTAACTAAATCCATATATTCACCTGCTTATCTATATATTTTGCATAAATGTTTTTACACTAAACATTTATGCAAAATACTTAATTAAAAAACCCCACAACACCCTTATTAAAGCTTAAATCCAGGTGCATCTGTTTCCTTTGCCCACATTTTTTTCATTTCATCATCTAGCTTACAAAATGCTAGAGCTATTCCACCCATCTCTTGTGTGGTAATAAAGCTTCCTATTGCTGGTTTATAAGCCTTTATGCCCTTGCTATTGAGTATTTTTTCAACTTCATTATAAAATATCAAAAGCTCCATATAAGTTGTCTGACCACATCCATTAACTAATACAGCGACCTCATCATTTTCTAAATAAGGCTTGTCTTCTATTAGTTTTTCACACATAACCTCTGCTATATCCTTTGCTGTGGATATCTTCATCGTATGAGCAGCTGCTTCTCCATGTACACCCATTCCTATTTCTATTTCATCATCTCCGATTTCAAACATTGCATAGCCAGTAATAGGTGATGTTCCTGGTACTGTTGCCACTGTTAAGGTTCTAGTATTATCTCTTACCTTCTCAGCCATTTTTACAACCTCATCTAGGCTTTTGCCTTCCTCAGCATATGAGCCTACAATCTTGTAGCTAAATAGTGTTCCTGCTGTACCTCTTCTTTCAGTTTCCTCTCCCTTTGGTGCAGAAGCCATATCATCATATAGAATTACACCTTTACAATTTATATCATCATCCTGTGCCATATCTATTGCCATTTTTGAATTTATAACATCACCTGCATGATTTGATATCAATACACAAACACCACATCCAGTGTCTGCTGCTTCTATTGCATCATATAATGTATCTGGTCCTGGTGCTGCAAATATTCCACCATATGCATTGGCACTCAGCATATTCTTACCAACAAAACCAATGCAGGCAGGTTCATGACCAGAACCATTTCCAATTACTACTCCAACCTTACCCTGCTCTAGATTTTTTCTAACAATTACATTACTATTAGGATGCTTTATTATTTTATCGTTGTATGCTTTAACAAACCCCTCTACTGTATCAAAAACTATATTATCTGTATCGTTAATAAATTTCTTTAATTTCAATTTAACCGCTCCTTTACTGATTTATATATTTATCAATTTCCTTAATCATGTAATAAAAGGATGTAGCACCAGCATCCTGGTGTCCAATAGCCTTTTCCTGCAGGTATTTCGAACGTCCTCTTTTCGCTATTAATGGAATTGTGGCTTGTACACCTAAGTTTGCAGCCTCTACTGCTTTTTTTATAGCGGTTTTTAAATCATCATTAGCTTCCTTAGCCTTTAGTAAAGCTTCTGCAGTAGGATGAATAGCATCAACCATTGTTTTATCTCCAACCTTGGCTCCACCTAGATCACATACCTTTAATTCAGCCTCAGCTATTCCAGTACTTAATTCATTTATACCGAATGTTTCAGTTTCTTTGCATGCCTTAGATAGTTCTAGAAAGATTGAACCAAATAATGGTCCCATTGCCCCTCCAAGAGTAGATACCAAAGTCCTTCCATAGGCTTTAAAGTATTCTCTACATGTTCCTTCTTCCATAGCAATTAATTTTTCCTTTGCAGCCTTAGCTCCTCTTGCCATAGTGATCCCATGATCACCATCACCTATTACAGAATCATACTTTGATAACTCTTCTTTTTTTTCTATATACATATCAGCAATATTTATTAACATTTCCTTCACCTGATTACTTGCTAACATTGTCCCATACCTCCCTAAATAAATTTTTCATGAACTTAATGCCTTCACATGCTGCGGTATTACCATCTTTATCTATATTTCTCCATATATTAACGTCTTTGCCTACGCCACATTCAGACATAACGAAATTTTCTAAAGTAATCCATCTATCATAACCAATATCTATAATACCTCTTTTTACTTCATTCCAATTAATATTTCCGCTGCCTGGAACTCCCCTGTTATTTTCACAAAAATGCATGTGATAAATATCCTTACCACCTTCGACAATTGCACTATATATATTTTTTTCCTCTATATTAGAATGAAATGTATCAAAATGGAGTTTAATATTTTTATTATTGATTTGTTTTAGATATTCTTTTCCTTCACTTACTGTATTAACAAAATAAGATTCATATCGATTTAAAATTTCAATTGCAAGTACAACTCCTCTTTTACCTGCATATTCACCCATATCACATAAAGCTTCAAGACTCCTTTTTATATCATTCTTTGCTTCACTTCTCTTTTTAAGCTGACCCCAGGGAGCATAAAGTACTCCACCCAAGCAATCACATTCTAGCTCATTACAGATATCAATACATTTTTTAAGATGTTCTATTCCATTTTGTCTAATTTCTATATTTTCTGATGATATATCTCTATTAGGATTCATCCCTGTACCACAGGTGCATTGAAGTTTGTATTGATTTAACAGCTTTTTTACCTTTGTTAAATCAAATTCATCTGGTGACATTAATGGCAGCTCAACTCCATCATATCCATATTCCTTTACTGCAGGTACATACTGCAATACATCTTCAGACCATTCCTTTGTAAATGTTGACAAGTGTATACCAAGTTTCATACTGCACCCCCTCAATTTTGGTAAAAATATGACATACACAATGTGTATGTCATATTTTTATATTAACATTGCTTAAAATAACTTAGAGAAGAAGGATCCTATTATTGACCATAGTGAGAAATCATTACCACCAAATGCTTGATTAAATCCTGCTACTGTATTAAATAAAGCTGGCATTGCAAAGCTAACTAATAGAACCATTAATACACCGCTTATAGCACTGGCAAGTATTGCACCTCTACGTCCACCATAAGCATTTGCAAAAATTGCACCTGGAGCAACATCAAAGAAGCATGCTACTGTAAGTGGAATTATTGCATATGTCATAGTGCCTGTTGAAGCCATTATTACTATAGTTAATATACTTGTTATCATACTTACTAAGAATCCAATTGTTAATGCATTTGGTGCATATGGGAATACCATTGGCACATCTAATGCAGGAATTGAGTTTGGTATTAATTTGTCAGATATACCCTTGAAGGCTGGAACGATTTCTCCAAGCATCAAACGAACACCTGTTAGCAGAACAGTAAGACCCGCTCCAAAGGTTAAGCCTGCCATCAAGCTGAAGGTAAATAGATCATACTGCATACCACCTATAGTTCCTATACTTCCTATAGCTGAACCAAAAACATTTGTTCTTGCTTCTCCACCAATAATTAGTCCTACAATTATGTAGGTGAAGAATAAAATTAAGGATGTTGCAATTGTTGTTTCCTTAAAGAAGTCTAAATATGATGGAACCTTTAGATCCTCAGTGGATTTATTGCTATCTCCTAGTAATTTACCTATTCCAGCACCTAAGAAACAGAATATAGAAGTTGAATGTCCAATTGTGAATTTGTCAGTTCCAGTTACCTTCTTAACTAAAGGTCTCATCAATGCTGGAACTACAATTATATAAATTGATAGGAATATTGTAGCAAATACAATTAATCCTGTTCCTGATAAACCGCCCTCAACACCAACTGCTACAAATATATATGACATCCAGAAGAATATATGACCTGTTAAGAATATGTTCTTCATTGGTGTTATTCTTGCAACAATTAGGTTGATTATAAATGCTAAAAGGATAACTATACCTATTTCACTTCCATGGGCACCAATGAAATTTACCCATGCATTTGGATCAAACTGATTGCCCTTTGGTAGAGCATATAATGTTGAAAATGCACCTGCTAATGGTGAAATTGCTGAGGCAATAATATTAACACCCTTGAATAATGCAATAACTCCTATGATTGTTTTAAAAGTTCCCTTCATTATATCACTGAAGCTTTTCCCTTGGACTAATAAACCTACCATTGCTATTAATCCTAATAATATTGGTGGTTGTTTAAAGATGTTGTTTGTTAAGTAACTTATAATTCCCATAATATAACCCCCTTTTAATTTTTTATAATAAAGCCTAAAATCAATAGATAGTAGGTTTTATTTGTTAAAAAGTATAGAAAATTATTTTTTAGACTTTTTAAGTTATATTAATTTTTGAATAACAGGAATGCCCTTTTCTTCAATCTCATCCAAGTTCATAAAATTATCGATCTTAATTAGAGGTATTTCTACTTTACCTTCAAGCTGCTTATAAAGTTCATTTGATGTAAAAATTATGTCTGCTGGACATGATGAAGCTGTTGTAATATCTGCATTTGTTACATCAGCAGTGATTCCATTTTTCTTTAAAACATCATCAATATTCATTTTTAGAAGTAAACTTGTTCCCACTCCAAATCCACATACAGCTAAAACCTTAATCTTCTTTGCCATAATAATTCCTCCCTGACATTTTTTATTGATGCTATTCATTAATGATCCTGTTATAGATCTCATTAATCTCTTTTGTATTAATTAGCATTTGAAAATTTTTCTCTACTGATAAAAATTTAGCTAAATCTTGAAGAGCCTTTAGATGCTCTCCCTGGCTGTTTGCACCAAATGCAAAAACAATACTAACAGGGTCATTTTGTTTGCTTCCAAACTCTATTGGTTTTTTGAGCGTAATCATACTCATACATGTTTCATGTACTGTTTCATCTGGTCTTGCATGGGCAAATGCTATTCCAGGCATAATTACGATATATGGTCCTAAATCCTTTATTGCTTGAATCATATTTTCAACATATAACTGTTCAACTTTTTTCTCACTAACTAAAATACCACCAGCTTCTCTTACTGCTTCTTCCCAATTATCCGCTTCAACTTGCAGCTTAATTGACTCTTTCTTTAGTATGTCCTTCAACATAAGCATCTTCCTCTCCGTGTTTTCATAGCTAAACTTATAGATAAATCTAAACTTATTTAACTGTAATATAATTTGTTTTATCTTATATATGTCATCATTAGTCATAAAAGGACTAACTGTTACAACATCTGTTTCCTCAATACTTAATGGAGTTGTAGAAATAACAAAATCAATATCCTTTTTAAAATTTTTATAGTCATATACGGAACAGGTTTCTATTAAATTCAAATTCTGTATTTCTCTTTTTATTCTTGTTGATAAAATACTTAAAAAACATATTCCCTCTGGGCATATCAGAAGTGCAGTATATCTTGATGATTTTTCACTAATTCTTTCATATGCAGCATGAACATGCAGTGCAATATAAGCAATCTCATCATCACTGACATCTGTTCCAAAAACATCCGGCATCTTTTTTATTGCTTCCTCAACAACCTGATATACAAAGGGGAAGTTTACTTTAATATAATCTGTATACACATTATTTATCTGAGAATTATTCTGGATTCTTGCTACGGCACTTTTCAAATGAAGTAGCAGTCCGTTAAATAACTGTGTATCATCCTTTATATCCACATTAATTTTTTCTTCAACATATTTTAACAGCCTTTGTGTAATTTCAATTGTTTTTTTATCAGCAACCTCTTCAATGGATAGTTCTTTAAGTTCATTTATTGTATTAAAGGATTTTGACTCAATTATATATTTTGCAAGCTCGTTTATTTCTCCATCTTCGCAATTAACAGGATTAGATTCAATTATCATGCTAATCAAATCTTTTGCCATATTATATTCAATGGTATCCTTTAATGAATTTGTGGTCTTTTCAATGATTTTACCTTTATCCCATCTCTTAACCATTATTGCAGTATAAAAAATCAACTTAATAAAATCCACATCTGTAAAGAAATAATTATACTTGTCTTGGATTGAAATCAAATAGTTAGAAAACTTTCTCATATCTTCAATTTCAATAAAATCATTAAAATTAAGTATCAAATCATTTAGGTTCTTGTGCTCTATCTTTTCTCTTAATATTTTCAAGATATTTTCACTATCCAGCACGTCCAAAAATATGGATAATTGAAGCTTACGAATTCTCTTTTCACTTCCTTCAATATAAAAACCACCCTTTGTACTTTTTACCAGTTCAAGCTTATATTCACTTAAGTACCTATTTATATCCTTAAGAGTTTTGATTATTGTATTTTTACTTAAAAATATCTTATTACTTATACTTTCTATAGTTAAAGGTATATCGCTCATTAATAATTCTAAAACAACATACTTAATTCTCTCTTTATCTGAAAGCACACGGTTTTCTACTGATAGAAACTTCAATTTTTCCAGTAAAACATCCCTTTGACAAAGAGTCTTTAGCTCTATTCCCTTTTTAGGAACCTTAACCAAAGTTGCTTTGTTTTCATTTAACCAATTTTCGATCAATTCAAGGTCATAGCGAATTGTTCTTGAGCTAACCTCATAACATGATGCCATTTCTTTAATAGAAACAGGTGTAAACTCTCTTATTAACCATTCAATAATACCAATTTGCCTTGAATTTAAACAAACCATGAGTTATCCTCCTATCACTATTCCCCAAGCCCACTATTTACAAAATCAGCTAACTGCTTAATAGCTTCTGCTTCATCCTCTCCATTTGCGCTAATTGTTATCTTTGAACCTTTGGCAGCTCCTAGTGTTAATATTCCTAATAGGCTTTTACCATTAACACACTTATCATCCTTTTTTATTTTTATGTCAGCCTTAAAGCTTGATGCCTTTTGAACAAATTGAGCTGCAGGTCTTGCATGTAATCCAGTCTCATTTATTATTGTTACTATTATTTCTGTCATTTATAATCCCCCATGTACATATTTTTCAACATTTAATAATGCTATTATAGACTTACTATACTTCTACATTGCTCAGCCCTAAACATTTATGCGAAATCATATTCCTTAATTTATTAATCGCACATCACCCAATGTAGAATCTTTAGTGCGATTAATATAACATACTATAAATATTGCAAGTAAGATTACCTTTACATTCATATCTGTTAATATAAAATTATCATTTTAATCGACATTATACCAGTTTAAATCACTTCACTTTAAATTGAAATAATTTAAAAAATCACACTTTTCTCTAAATTAAAAAGAGTGAGAGTTCCTTGGTATCAGTACTTATATCAAGGAACTCTCACCTCTACGTTACTCCTAAAAAACTATATAGTTTCAATTTCGATATAATCCATGCAATTCCTTTAATATGCATACATATGTATATCAATTTTAATCGACAAAAAGCACCAGAAATTTACTCTGGTGCTTTTTATATTATATATATTTACAATTAATCATGCTCCTCTAGGAAAATCTTCATATATTTCTATTGGCTCGATTTCAGGAAATGTATATTCATCTAATGGTGTATTCTTTAACAAATCAAGTGTTTCATCCCAATTATTCTGCAGTGAAATATGATTTTCTTTTAACATATATTCAAGGGATCCATTTTCCCATGCAATCCATCTTGAATATCTATCACGTTCATCAATGTATTGTTGGAATTTTTCATTTTCTCGTAATGCAGAAGTTACTTCACCACAGATAAAAAAATTGCATACATTAGTTCTATACTGTGGTGGAATTGTACAACCCTTTCCAACCTCTACAAATGGACATGCTCTAAAAAATACACTTTTATCTCCAATACTTTCATATCTCTCGTTATGATACCTTAAGAATTTCTCATATCCCTTCATGTCAAAGTATCCCTTTGCATGGATATAGTACTTATATATTATAGTGCCTGGGTTTTTTAAAATCCTATCAATTACCTCAATACCCTCCTGGCTTTTAGACATCCTTTGGATATCGTATAATTCAAATTTAGGATAATAGTAACAGCAGCCTCTATTCTTTATTTTACAAAGGCTTGTGCCAATTACACTAGAGCAGTTGTAACACGAATCACATACATATCTTGGATTATTATCGCTTAACTCTAAATGTATCCTCATTTTATCCACTCCTACATAATTAAGATGAATTTTTCATCCTTTAATTATGCATAAGAAATCAATAAATTTACAAATTTTATTTTTAATTGTAATACGCCATAATAACCTATTTTTTAAAACTATATTGATTTTTCTTGTGTTTATTTACATTTTTTTCATTTTTCAAAGTATAGCATTATGAAACCTTTTTCAGGTTATACTAAGCCTCGGAGGTGAATTTATTGCGACTTATAGCTAGATTACCTGATGAAAAACAAGTAAGTGCCCTTGTTGATTCTTTAAGGAACATGGGAATTGACAGAAGAGATTTGATTATAAGCAATCTTGCAGATGAACAAAAATTTCAAACAGTAGATGATGCGTCTAAGGATATGATATTTATAAAAAGTGAAAGAGATGGGTATGATGAAATCGAAACTTTTGCTTCTGGAGTTAAAGGTCTTGAAGGTGATGAAGGAATACTTGTTGCAGTAGAGATTCCAAAGCACTCCTCCAGCAGGGTGAGAGAAATAATGGAGCAATCTGGAGCTCTTGAGATAATACAGGATTAGCATAAAAGGAGCCAGGCACTTGATATATGACACTTTTAATATCATATGTCTAGTGCCTGACTCCTCTACAAAAATTCAATTTATTTAATTACTTATCAGCTTCAATACCTATTGTAATTTGCAGCCATATCATTTTTATTCTTTTTAGATATACTAAGAAGATAATTTTCCCTATCGGAAGGGTCCACTGTTTTCCTTGGCTTTATTTTTCCAAGTTCCATAGAACATTCCCTATAACCGATAAATTTGGTCTTAAAGCTTCCCCTCCCCTGTGAAAGAGATGCTATCTTAACCGGGTAGTCCAAGGATGTGGCAACAGGTATTGTACCCTTTATAATAAAGTTGTCCTGTATAACCATCTGTTCATCCATTGTCGCTCTCATAGCTATTAAATCCTTGATCACTATTCCTGCTTCATCAACATTTATATTTATCTCATATTCTTGTATAGGTTCTAAAAGCTGTGTTCCACAGGCCTTTAGAGCATCCATCACTGCTATTGGTGTAACAGCCCTAAAATCTGATGGTTTGGTTGCAAGCTGAATAGATCTCCCACCAGTTAATGTTACCTTAACATCGGCAACCTCCCAGCCTAATGGTCCCTCCTTTAAAACAAGTGGAACGGTTTCCTCCACCTCATTTTGAAATTTGGGAAAAATAAAATCCGTTGTATAAGTTGATTCATATATAAATCCACTTCCCCTATCCAGGGGTTCTACCTTCATCTCCAGAGTTGCAAAATATGGAGTATACATTTCAACATAACCAACTCCTATGCCTATTGGAGTTTCCTTATAAACTACAGTTGGCTTTTCAAAAACCGCATCAAGCTTAAATCTGTTTTTTATTATTTTAGTTAAAATCTCCATCTGAACCATACCCATAAGGTTAACATGGAGCTCCCTTTCATTATCAAGCCATTTAACATTAAGTATTGGATCTTCTTCCTCTAGAATTTTCATAGCGGAGACTAAAGCATCAAGCTCCTGCTCCTTTGATGGATATACCCTGACTGTAAGTGTAGGTACTGCTAAACTCTGGCGTTTTTTAAGCTTTTTAGAATTTCCGAGTATATCTCCTACAGCAGCAGAATTAAGTCCGCTAATTATTCCTATCTCCCCCGCTTCTAGATGATCAACAGGTTCATACTGACTTCCATTTACCTTGAAAATGTAATTTATCTTTTCATCAATAGCTTTTGTACTGTTATATACATTCTTTTTCACAGCAATAAATCCCTCATAGAGTCTAACATATGCAGCCTTTCCACCAACTCTTCCATGGTGAAGCTTATATATAACTCCCACAGGTTCTTCTCCACCCTCAATAGTAGGACCAGGTAGATATTTAATTATCCCTTCCATAATGGATTCTACTCCTAGAGCTTTAAGAGCAGAACCATAAAATACAGGGCAAAGCTTAAACTCCCTGCAAAGCTTTGATATACATTCATCAATATCATCATCATCAATAATATCATCATTTACAAGTACTTCAAGGAATTCCTCACTGTATTCTGCAAGTGTTTCACAAAGGCAATATTTTTCATCCTCGCCAAAATCTCTAAGCTCAATAACTTTTGAGGATTTTTCACTTCCATCAACTCTTTCCACTGCTACTGCTCTATTCATGGTTAGTTGCTGGATTTGCTCCATAATTTTTACTACTTCTACACCTGCTCTATCTATTTTATTTATAAAGATTATTGTTGGAATTTTCATATCCATAAGGGCTCTCCATATGATTTCAGTTTGGGATTGAACCCCTTCCACCGCTGATACCACAAGTATTGCTCCGTCCAAAGCAAGCAGGGCTCTTTCAACCTCAGCACAAAAATCCACATGTCCTGGGGTATCTATTATATTAATTCTAACATCTCTCCACATTATAGATGCAGTTGCTGCTTGAACTGATATCCCCCTTTCCCTTTCAACTTCCATTGAATCTGTGTGTGCAGTTCCATCATCTACTCTGCCGATTTTCTTTATACTTCCTGATTTATATAGAAGGTTTTCTGTAAGTGTTGTTTTGCCAGCATCAACATGGGCAAATATACCTATATCTCTAATATCTTTTCTAATAATCAATAATAATCCCCCTCATATTAAGGGAAGGCTTAGCTTATAATTACCTCAACCATCCCTTCATTAATATTCTTAACCATAAATGTATTTGTTCTGACTCTCATAACTATTCCTCCTTTTTTAAATTTAGATACAAAAAAACCGTAGTCAATAACTGACCCGGTTTATTGGATTTTTTGCATAAAAAAAGCACGGTAACCACCGTGACTAAAATATGCATTATTAATAACAGGCTTAGTTACTTAAACAAAGAACCAGCTAAAGGAAAGTACACCAATAAGACCTGGCACTATATTAAATGCCAAATAATTAGTTTTCCCTAGCCCTATATTAAGTTATGCTATAACCACCTTTAAATTATTTGTTTTCATAACACAACTCTCCTTTGCTTAGTAATAATGAGCCTATTTATATATTATGGTAATATATTGTACTTGTCAATATATTTAGAATATCATCATCTTTACAGCCTCTTATTATATTCAACTTCAAAAAATATCCTCTAATTCCATAATACTAATTTCTTTTTCCATTCCTCTTTCCATATCCTTTAACTTTATAGTACCTGATTGAAGCTCATCCTCACCAAGTATTGCTACATAGGGAATACCTTGTTTGTTTGCATAATCCAAAGACTTTTTAAGCTTTTTACCTGTCATATCAACGTCTACCTTTATTCCAAGACTTCTTAAATTTTTAGCGATTTTCATAACAGATTGAAGAGCCCCTATTGGTATTAAAAATAGATCAATAGGAGATTTTTTATCAACAGCTTCCTTAAGCATGAGAGCCTCATATATAACATCAAGACCAAAGGTCATACCAACAGCAGGATACTCCATGCCATTATCTAAAAATTGTCCTATTATTTTGTCATACCTGCCCCCAGCTCCAACACTTGATGTTATGCTGCCATCAGTTAAAAAGACTTCCCATACTGTACCTGTATATATTTCTAATCCCCTTGCAAGAGTAGGATTAAATCTAAGGTTATCCTCTATTTCTAATGCCTCAAAATATGATTTTAGCTCCTTTAGTTCATTAGTTCCATCCTCTAACAAATTGTTCTTCTGATTAATAATATTAGAATTCATCATATCATCAAAGTCTATTTTCATATATTCAAAGAGCTTATCTATCTTTGATTTTTCTATCTTTAGAGAAGAAAGTTCTAATCTTACCGCTTCATCACCTATTTTCTCAAGCTTGTCGATGCTTAATATTACACTTCCAGCCAATTCAGCTTCAATACCAGCCATTTCTATAATCCCAGATAAATATTTTCTGTTGTTATATGATATATAAACCTCCAACCCCAATGTCTTATACACCTCAACAGCCATCATGATAAGCTCTGCTTCTGCCATTTGGGATTTGACTCCTACCGTATCAACATCACACTGAATAAATTCACGGTTTCTTCCTAGTTTTACAGGGCCATCCCTAAATACTTTACCTATTTCATATCTTTTAAATGGTATTTTTATTTCAGGATTCATACCTACTAATTTTGCAAAGGGCACTGTTAAGTCATATCTTAAACCCAATTCACGCTCACCCTGATCCACTAGCTTATATATTTCTTTCAGTATTTCAGCTCCTCCTGCATACTTTGAAGCTAAAACATCAAAATAGCAGAGTGTCGGTGTTTCAATTGGTTGATAACCATAGCATTCAAATATATCCTGTAGTTTTCTTATAATATTCTGCCTTATTCTTTGTTCCTCGGGCATAAAATCACTTGTTCCCTTTAAGTTTCTAAGCTTAACTGACATTTAAAATACCTCCTTTAATTTTATAAAATAAAAAAAACGCCACCTAGGTAGTAAAAATACATGCCTAGGTGACGTTTAAAATACACTATCACCATAGACACAAATGCTTATAGCACTTGCATCTACGGTGATTATTCCATAGTTACAAGTGCTGTTTGTGATGGTGATGAATTCTATTTAATATTACAATATTATTCATAACTAACAGCCCCCATTTGATATTTCATATAATAATAGCATTATATTGTTTTTATTTCAAGAAGTTTCTAAGTCGCCCTAATTATGTCCACAAACTCATTAATTATGCTTGCAGTAAATCTCCAAATTGCATCATGATCATAAATATATTATTTATTTTATAGAAATAGCGTGACGCTAATCAAAAAAGCAATTTATATTTTATACTACAAATATTGGACCCCCATGAGTTTTTTAAAACTCATGGGAGTTATCAACAATCTGAAGGAATTAGGCTTTACCGCATCCTTATATTGTTTCGCTAAATGCAAATTTCTGCCATGGATTTATATAATCAAGAAGGAATAATTCTTCATCAGCTATTCTTCCTACTACATTAGTTTTTCCATAATTCTTCATATCCTTTAAAGCTATTTGAAGTTCTCCAGCATAACTTGTATAAAGATCGTTATCTATAAGAATATCTCCTCTTTTTATATCTCTTGTGTTAAATGGCTCAAATTTATGGTCTGTATATTTAATTCTACCAATAGAGGATCTTATCATATAATCTGAAATGTCACCTCTATTAAAATGACTTTCTTCAAGAATTAATTTTCTTTCCATTTCTGATAGGTCATTTTCAAGATTAACCTTTAAAGTAAGTTTATAAGGATTAATTTTACTTAAAAGTCTCAACTCATCCTCTGATGCAAATGCATTGGCTATTATAACATCATCAATTAAATCTGTAGAAAAAAGATGTTTTGCTTGAGTTACTATAGGCATTTCTCTATGCTCTTCTAATGTACATAAACCTTCACTTACAGGCCAAGGACCCAAAGTTGCATGTTTTGAAGATACAAATGCTGCAGTTCTAAGATTATATCTTTTAAATTGTTTACTACATTCAATAAAGTGTTTATAAGAAAGCCCTGAGTATCTATGAGGATAAAAATTATGGCAGCCAAGTAAATTATCTGTATTAGGCTCATAGCACATAATATTGTCAAGATACTTTGTACCACCACTCATATTTAACTCTATTTTTAACCCCAAGTCATTAAAGGTCATTATAGATTCTTTATTCCCATTAAAGCCCATATCTAGTCTTATCCCATAAAGCCCCATTTCCTTAAAAAATCTCAGATTATCATAATCAATGTCTAATGCCTTAAACACATCTGGATTGATGTCTGCTATCACTTCCATCCCATACTTATTGGCATGAGCTATTATCTGCTTGAATTCCTTTAATATTCTTTCTTTATCCTGTGATACTGATATAAGGCAAGTAAAAATTCTTTTAAAACCATATTTATTTGCCATATCAATATACTTTAAATTATCTTCTAGCTTTGAGTGCCCAGGATATATTGAAAATCCTAATTTTCTCATTATGTATTCCCCCTTCTAGTATCTTTTTTTAGTATTTATATTGAATTAAATAATCAATATACTGCTTCATTCTCTAAGCCTTAATGCTTGTTCTAATACTTTTCACCACTTGTTAGTCCATAATCTGTGGCACAAATGACATCAACGGGTACATTTTTTTCATACCTCACTTTTATCAATTTTTCTAACTATTTTAAATTCTATCACACTTTACAATTCAGATAAAGGATTGCTAAATCATTGGGTACTTACGTATAAATGGAAATCACGTAATTGATTTTCCAAAAGATATCGAAGATTCAGCCTTATTTAACAGATGTATTGCTCCATTTAGATTTCTTAAATGACAAAACTATTGCCCTATGATACCATAGTGATTGAAATGTTTATACAGAACAATTACTAGGAGGGATAGGCATGAACAACGTAATTGAAACAATAAAAAGCCGTAGAAGTGTAAGACGATACAAATCAGAACAAATAAAAAATACTGAACTTGAAGCAATAATTGAGGCAGGAATGTATGCTGCAACAGGTCATAATGATCAGCCTTGGCATTTTACAGTTATTCAAAACAAAGAACTCTTAGATTACATAAGCATAAAAACAAAAAAATATATGTTAGAATCCAATATAGAATGGATTGTATCAATGGCACAAAATGAAAAACTACATGTTTTTTATAATGCCCCAACCGTTATAATCGTTTCCGGCAAAAACGGTACCTACTCTCCATTAACAGACTGTTCTGCAGCGATTCAAAACATGATGGTAGCTGCTGAAAGCCTCAACATTGGTTCAGTTTGGGTTGGACTTGTAAGCTATTTTTTAGAGCATAGCGAGGAAGTTTCCAAGCTTAATATACCAGAATTTTATACACCATACTATGCACTATGCCTGGGATATAAAGACCTCTCAAAGCCAATGAGGGTACCTGAAAGAAAAAAAGATGTTATTAACATAATAAGATAGAGCATAAAGTGGCAGGCATTTGATACCCTAAACTATCAAATACCTGCCACCTCTTTAAGCTTCCTTAATAACATCAACAAATTCTTTAATTATCCTTGCAGTAAATCCCCAAATTACATCATTACCATAAACATAAAAATACTCTGCTTGTTTACCTCTTGAGAATTTATAATTTTTTCCCCCTTCTATTAATTCATAGGGAAAATCATCCTTCAAATATGGTCCATGTTCAAGCTCATACAGCATAGGTTCACTTTCTATAAAAAATTTAAGTGGAACCTTTATAATTCTCTCTACCTCACCTTTATTTACTTTTATTTCACAAGTATTTAGTCTTGCAACAAAAGGATAGATTATAGTTCTATATGGGCTTATAAAATAATCCAAAGCCCCTATATAGTTCAAATCCCTTACCTTTACATTTAGCTCTTCTATTACCTCTCTTTTAGCGGCTTCTGCTGCAGATTCATTAGGCTCCATCCTTCCACCAGGTAGACATATATCTCCAGGCTGTTTTTTTAGCCTATGAGATCTTTTCTCAAATATTATAAATTCCTCTCCAACTGCTCCTTCAAGCAATATTGTTACCGCATTTTCACTATATCTACCCATTGGGGCTATTCTTCTATCTTTTAAAATCTCTTCTATATTGTAATCCATACCAAATCCTCACTTTTTATTATAAATACAATATAACATAAATTGCTGCAATTTTTGCTATTAAAATTTTGGTAGTAGCTATTATTCTAACCTTCTATCTCGTTATTATATAATTCAAGATACAATTCATAGTTATAATCATCAAAACAAACAAATCTAACTTCTTCTATAGTATTATAAATCTCAAGGCTATCTTTAACCATATCAACATCACATTGAATAAACTCATGTTCTCTTCCTAATTTTACGGGACCATCTCTACGTACCTTGCCTATTTCGTATCTTTTAAATGGCATTTTTATTTCAAGATTCACACCCACTAATTTTGCAAATACCACAAATAATCATATACTTATATCTTTACTGAACTTTTTCACCTAAAAGTTCACCATCCACTGAATAAACCTTGTATTGGTAATATATTACACAATTATACGTTAAATTTCCACGAAATCTTTTTGCCACTATTCTAAAATTGCTTACATCCATATTATCACTAGTCCAGAATAAACTTGTAAGGACATGCTTTTTATTAAGTGGATTTTTTACTGCATAGAAACCATACAAATCATTACCGTCTATTGTTTTATCACTCTTAAATTGATTGTGGGTTACCTTTATAGGAATATCCTTTGCTAACTCTTTATAAATTTGATTTGTCCAACTATTTCCTAATAAAATAATGTTAGAATTTTTAAGTTTAGCTATATCTGCAGCTTTATCCTCTACAACCTCTATATTAATTCCT
Source organism: Clostridiaceae bacterium (assembly GCA_032095175.1). Taxonomy (GTDB): domain Bacteria; phylum Bacillota; class Clostridia; order Clostridiales; family Caloramatoraceae; genus DAMCZI01. Next base: position 44,352 of record DAMCZI010000010.1, on the reverse strand, counting down.
AACTCCTCATAACCTATTTCTAATTCTTTAATTAATAAATTCTGATATTGTATTTCTTTATCAGATAGATTAGAAGACTTTACTAATACTATTTTTTCTCCTTCTATTGCTCTATATGTTATTTCTTGCAAACATGTTTTTGGCATTTTGGCTTCATAACTATTTATAAAGGGGTCTCTATTAGATTTTATATAAATTCTGTCTAATTCCTCTGGAGATAGTTTATATTTTTCTGGAAGCTTATAGTTTGGTTTATTCCATGCAGCGTCCATATAGGTATATATATCTTTACCACAAACTTTCTTTACTATATCCAAAAACCCTTCTACAGTAGCATTCTTAAACTTATATTCTTTAAAATATTCTTGCATTAATTCATTAAATTTTTCCTCACCAATTTTCTCATACAAATCATAAAGACTAATTGCTCCTATATCATAATAAATATAGAAAGCATCATCTCCGGCTTCATTATTTGGTATATTAATGCATTTATCAGTACTCTCATCTGCTGCAAGCAATAGTATTTTAAATCCATCGTCTTCTCCATGAATTTCATTATAAAAATAAAATCTAGTAAAAACAGCAAAAGCTTCATCTAGTACTGCTTCTGTTTCTGAATTATTTCCTATAACACCATGAAACCATTGATGAGCTATCTCATGAACAAAACCACCATGATCTTTTACAACTGCATTCTCAGAAATTACCCCCATCTGAACAACACCAGTAAACTCTAATGCTCCATCCTCTATACAAGATTCAATCAAATCAAACTCTGAATATGGATATTTCCCAAATTTATCACTATAGAATTTTATTGCTTTAAAAGCTCTATCTATATACTCTTTAATTACCTTATCCTTTTTTGAAGTTAAAGGAATATAATAAAAGTTAATAGTTAATCCATCCTGCGTATCCGAAAGTTTTTTATATTTATTGCTCGCAAAAAATACCATTTCCCTGTATTTTTCAGCTTTTACAGTAACAATTTTTCTATCGCCTTCTTTTTTGAATGTTTCAGCTCCTGTTATTGCCACATTATAATCCTTTGGAACATCTAAAGTTACATCATAGTTCGATGTATCATAATAATCTGATTCCAATACAGTACTATACGGTACTTGGTTCCATTTCTTAGTCTTTTCATTAAATACAGCTACTACTGGGTACCAATGAACACCAGTATAAAGGCCATTATAATATGAAAGTCTTTGTATTCCAAAAGGTATCTTCACTTCGTAATCTATGTATAAAGCAATTGTTTCTCCATTTTTTAATGGTTTATTTAACTTTATCTCCAAAAACTGATTTTCTTCTTTAAAAGTTAAATTTATATTGCTATCTGCTAGTTTTACAGATTTTATATCTATTCCACCTAAAAAATCCTCTGCTTTTTTTTCTGGATTCTCTTTCATAATTTTCTTATTATATGCCTCAAAAATTTTATCTTGAGTTTCTTGTGAATTATTTAGATCTGCAAATAAGTTAAAACCTATATCATTCATTTCTGTATTATATACATTTTTAAAATCAACCTTTTCTCTTCCTGAAATAGTATTATTTTTTTCATTTAATTTTGCATCAATTTTGTAAGAAATAAAGCTCTTATACTCTTTTGAAGTATTTGTTTCATTGGCAAATACCAAAATGTTACTACAACATAAAACTACTGCTAATGTTAGGACTAATAAAATTTTAATTTTTTTTAATAACATTAAACTTTCCTCCCTTATAAATTTTAAGAATACCTCAACATCCTAATTTGGGGATATTCTTTTTGTAAATTAGCTTTCATAGCTTAACCCACTTCCATTCGCCTCCTAAATATATAATATAATACCATATTCGACATAGTTATTCGTATTCCTTTTCATCATCCATATTGATCCATTTTTGCACATAAAAGAAACACGGTGCCCACCGTGCTAAAATTATACTCGTTGTGAATTTCTAGAATACACTATTGTAAATTATTTATTGAATTCTACCTAGTAATAACTTTATTTTTTCTATATTCACTCACTATCCTTCTAAATCTCTATCTTGCCACCATATAGTTTCAAATATAATTCATAATTATAATCATCAAAGCAAATAAATCTAACTTCCTCTATTTCATTATAAACTTCAAGGCTATCTTTAACCGTATCAAAAGCTATTTTAGCTGCTGCCTCTTTTGGAAATCCATATACTCCTGTACTAATGTTTGGAAAAGCGATTGTTTTTATACCATTTTCATATGCCAACCTTAAACTGTTTTTATAGGCATTTGCTAGAAGAGCTTCCTCATTCTTATCTCCACCCCTCCATATTGGTCCTACTGTATGAATAACATATTTAGCTTTAAGCCTACCACCAGATGTTATAACAGCCTCTCCTGTGTCTAGTCTTCCTATTCTATTTACTATTTCCTTGCATTCTTCAAGTATCTGACTTCCTCCTGCCCTGTGTATAGCTCCATCCACTCCGCTGCCACCAAGAAGCCCACTGTTTGCAGCATTAACAATTGCATCAACATTTCCCTTAGTTATATCTCCTTTTTTAATAATAATTTTACCTTTGCTTGATATAGACAATTTAAAATCCTCCCCACATTTATATAACATACATATCCTTAATTTAATTATACAAAGTATAATCTTTAATTTCTATAAAATCTGGTAATGTGGAAAATAATGACCTACATATTCAGTTATCTATTTGCTATAATCAAATAAGTAGAAATTGACAGGAGGCTTATGACATTGAGTAAAAAAATTATAACACTTATTTTAGCATCACTTCTCACAATATCCACATTTACACTGGCAGGATGCAGTAAATCAACAAACAATAAAAATAACGGCGGAAATAACATATCTGCAAGTTCTTCTAATTATGATAAAGATGGTTTTAATAAATATGGATATAATAAGGATGGCTATAAAAGATGTGAACTTGATGATAAGGGAAATCCACTTTTTCCAAAGTGGGGATTAGGACAAAAGCAAACAGAATCCGTAAGTAATGATAGAAATTATGATTGGTATATAGACCAAACTAACACTGGAAAGTACTCTACAACAAATTGCGGACCTACTGCTGCAACAATGGCTATAAAGTGGGTAAATAAAGATTTTTCTAAAAATGTAGCTGAAACAAGGGCTGAATTCAACAAGCGATATGGAACTACTTCAGGGTGGGATGATATAGATCTAGAAAGATGTTTAAGAGAAAATGGAATAAGATGTTCTGCTGAAATTGAAGCATCTGAAAAAGGTTTAAAAGAATATATAAAAAAGGGCTATATCGCTATAGTTAATGTAGACATGCAGTATTTTACAAAACAAAATGATCCCGAAAAAAGGGTAGGAAGAATCGTTGGCAGTGGTCAAGCCTATCATTATATGTTAATAAAGGGGTATAAGGTTGTTGATAACAAACTTTACTTTGAAGCCTATGATCCAGATAGCAATGGGCTTAAATATATGGATGGAAGCTATAAAGGAAAGGACAGATACTATTTAGGTTCTGAATTAGTTACTGCTATTAATAAATATAAAAGCAGCTTTATTCTAATCGATGGCAGTACCTCTGATAATCTTATAAATAATACTGCAAAGGGACAAGAAGTCAAGCTCAGTCCTTATTTAGAAAAACAGGCTAGACTTAGACTTGGAAAACCAGAAGGAACTTTATATGAAGGTGATTTGAAAAGAGTATTTGATTTAAGTATTCTTTCTACTTCCTTTATACAAATGGAAAAAGAGCTTAAGTATTTTCCAAACTTGAATTCATTATATATTTGTGACTGCCAGGTAACTGATTTATCATTTTTACAAAATCATAAATACCTAACTGAGCTTAGCCTAGCAATGAATAATATTAAGGATATATCTCCTTTAAAAGACCTTAAGGCTTTAAGAAAGCTGATGCTAAGCAACAATAAAATAGAGGACATATCCCCTCTTAAAAATCTTACAAACTTACAAGAACTATCTCTTTCTGGTAATCATATAAAGGATTACTCACCTTTGAAAACTATATATGGGAATTTAAAAATGAAAGATTTTAATATTACCCATTAGTCCATCAAAATGTAATATTTTGATATTTCTGTTTTAAACTAATACTATGGCATCATTTGTTATTTACTAATGATGCCATAGTATCTTTAATACAAAATATCCTATTTTAACACATATTCTGATAATGTAGACTGCAATTCATATATGTTTAAGCTTTTAATAAACTGTTTTTCTATTTCACTATATATCCATGTTTTCCAACATCTCTTTTAATTTTCTTAACTCCTCAACAGTCAATGTAACTCCTTTTCCCATTTTCTTATGATCTGAATCCCATTCCCTAATATCATATTTTGCCTCTTTGTCATTCCAGCTTATAAGACTGAGCTCCTTCTTCCATCCCTTTGTTGATTCTGAAAGTGTTCCTACTATTTCTTTTATCTCATATTTTACATCTGCCATATTTTCTTTCTCCCCTCCTTGATATTATAGAATAATTATATCATTTAATTTTTTCCAAATATTTAAGTACATTTATCATCTACCAACATTATCATAATGTTCATATATATTGTTTTACATCAATCTTTCACCTATCTATAATATGTCCAAAAATTCTCTGATAAATATATGATAAAATATTTTACTTGATTTATTATCTCAATGTTGTTTATATAACTAGATTTACTGTAAAATTCTTCTTTAAAGTAACACCTCAAAACCAAATACCATTCTTTTTTTCTTAAAATCAATTTACTATAAATCAAATTTTAACTGCTTATCGATTTTGCTATCATCATTGCATCTAAACAATCTCAAATCCTTTCTCTCTCTTACATTTACATCATCATAATCCCCACATAAAATCATAGCTTTAGGATCATGCAGCAACCTGTTCCTATTTGCTAATTCCTTGTTAACATTAGCATAACAGTAAAGGCACCCATGTGTGCAAGTATCATACTGTCCTATATCAACACACTCATGGCATAAGCACTGCCCACGATGCCCATCCTTTTTTAGACTCTTAAGCTTATACCCGGTAATTCTCTCGATCAACTCACCATCAATGCATCTTCCATGCTTTATACCAAAATTCTCTAGATCAACGGATTCTGCACAGGTTTCAATGCTTATATTATGCTTCTGTGCTATATTTGAAAAGTTAGCCGCTATCTGATACATGTCTTCATTCTCTATTTTCTTTAGGCTAATATGTTTCATGTTTCTGCTTACCTTTTTATAATCATCAAGAAAGCTGATTACTATCCTTTCAATAAAGCCTTCTATCTTTTCACACAACCTTTCAAAGCTTCTTATATGAAAGTCCATTGTATACCTATCCGTAAATAGAATTGGATCGTATCTTAAAATAACCTTTTCTTTGCCTATGAGCTTTGAAAGGTCAATAAATGTATTAAGTATGTCTCTTTTGCTTCTTAGATTGACCTCGATATCATTGTCATAGGGAGTAATGGTATATTGAAAATAGTAGTTATAGCTGCTTAGTTTATCAATGTGTTTCATAAGGGGCAGAGGGTCCTTGCTCCAAAATACAATGCAGTCAACTATATCAGGGGTTATTCTTATTTTGCTTATCTGTTTTGAGTTGAATGGATTTCTTACATATACAAAGCCTTCATTTATTCTGTTTATAAACCATTCACTATAGAAAGCAGGTATGTCTGTTCTTCTACTAACACTTAAAATCATTGTAGCCTCCAAAAATACCAGCGACTTGACATTTTGATATGTGAAATGTCAAGTCGCTGATGTTTGTTTTATTTTAATATAAATTCTGCTGTAACTGGGTTATGGTCAGTATATTCAAAATCTAATGAATGTCCCTTAACTAGCTTAATATCAACATTAGGTGAAACTAGATAACCATCTATGATACTTAAGAAATTAACACCCTTTTTATATGGCACATCAGCAGTTCTATTTGATGGTACTGAACTATCAACTGCCCATTTAAAGCCTGTTGGTGTAAAATCTTTTGGAAGAGTCTGAAGCCAGTTTGGGCTAGATTGTTCAGCTTTAAATACATTAGGATCAGTACCTGGGAGGTTATGATTCCAATCGCCTCCTACTATGACATAATTGCCTTGATCATATTCTTTCTCAATATACCCCTTTAAAAAGGACAATTGCTGTTTTCTTATCTTTCCACCCTTATCAAAGGCAGAAAGATGTGAGTTTATTAGTACTAGTTCCCCTCCACCATCAACAGGCATCCTTGTTTCAAGAAAGCATCTGTCAAGATCAAATAGCTGCCTGGGATAGTCTTCTCTGCCTGGATATTGATATCTTGTAGCAGAAGCAATACTATATTTGGATAAAGTTAATAACCCGCTTTCAACTTTACCATGGGGCTTGTATAAAGGTACAAAAACCCATGGGACCTTGTAATTTATTGCAAAGGAAGAGCTATACTTAGAAAAATTATTAGAAAAATATTCAACCTGGTTTATATTATTGCTTCTTGTTGATTTTTTATCAACTTCCTGAAATAGAATTATGTCGGCATTTTGTTTTAATAAAACTTCACCAATATTTTTTATGTTTTCAAGAGTTTTTTCCCTGCTGATAGAGTGCGAACCATGTCCTCCATCCATAAAAAAATCTTGATACTTATCCATTCCACCATATCCTATATTAAACGTTGCTATAGAAAATGGTTTATTTTTTGTAATCTCATCTATTTTATTATTCGTTGTTGTTATTAAAATTGCATTTTCAGGCTTATAATCAGTTGCAAACATAAACAGAATATATGCACAGAATATTAAAACAATGGTTACTATAATTGAGGATAGGATTTTAAAAATCTTTTTCATGTTTTTCCTCCTTTCGGGTTCACCATTAATTTAATTGATATTTTATATAATTCTATCTTTAACTCTGCAAGAATACAAGTCATTAATTATAATGATAAAAGATCATCTTCCCTAAAAAGAACAAATACAGGATTAAATAATTCTTAACCCTGTATTTGTTTTATATATAGATGCTTTCATTAATTACAATTGATTATTTTAGGTTTAAATAATCTTCACAATTTACAATATCACTGTATAAAGAATTCTATATTGTATCATTAAAATCTTTATTTTTATTTAACAAGAACTCATTAAAAAAGGAAACAACTAGGCTTTTTATTATATTGTGAGCATGAACTGTCTCTATATTTCCTGAAACTTTCTCATTTCCAGGCATCAATATATATAAATCCTTTTAATACAAGGCAGTGGATAATTTCAAAATCCATATAAGTGAAATCTGTAAGTATGGTTCTGAGAAAGATGTAAAAAAATGATTTTTTCAATTCTATCTACTCTCTAAGCAGAATCCTTGATTTTCTGAATAATCCAGCTATAAGTAGTGCTGCAAAAGCATTAATTACTGCAGCTAAAACCATAAATGTATTCATACCTCTTTTAAGGTTAATAGAGAATGGAACATAGAATAAATAAATTACTTGCATTACTAAATAAAATATAAAGCGTTCCTTTGCAGAATTCTTTAATTCTGTAATATCTCTTTGTTCTGAAAGTAAATATATACCTTTACAAATTGTATATATAACATATAAATCAAGTATTGTTTCAATCGCTCCAACAGCATAAATCCAAAAGTTTTCTATTTCAAATTGTCCATTATTAGTATATAAGCTTCCTAGATTAGCTATATCCTTTAAGGTTAGTATAATTAATATTGCTGTTGGTATTATAGCCTTCTTATAAATATCATGCTGGTTTAGCAATATATTTAGTCCTGAAATGATAAGTATGTATCCTATAAAATCTGGTAAATAATTTATTGCTCCACTGTTTATATTAAAAATAACAAAGATCATCCCCCAGAACAACTTGTTGTATCCTGATTCATACATACTAATCATTCCCCCTATTCCTTATTATTTCATCTATATCATACTCTGCAGGGGATTGGAGCCAGTAATCTGCATATACCGCGTTTTCTCCCTTTTTCCCCACAGCATCCTCTGTAAGAACATTTATTTTAAAATCATATGCATTATTTCTTCTCATATCTTTAGTATTAAATTTAAATTCATAATCTACTCTTAAGTTATCATCCGGATTAACATGGTAAGGGAATTTTATATCCTTTAATGGAGTTCCATTTATACTAATAGTAAATGCATCATCTTTAAGTTCCGGAAATTTATAGGTTATACCAAGAACCTTTAAACTTTTATTGCTTGAGAAGTTAGCAAAACCAGAATTATTACTGCTTCCCCCTGAACTATCACAATGTAAGCCACGTTCATCTAGTTCCTCACTATAGAGATATATTCTTCCTATATCAACATCCATTTCCCTTCCATTTTTAAGATATACCTTTGCTTTTGTTATAATTTTGTTCTTTAATTTCTCTGGGATATTCCCTGTACTATCTTTGTTTATATTTATGGTTATAATTTTTAAATTGTAATAACATCCATCAGTATTAAAATTATCTAAGGTAGAAACCGGATATTTTTCATCAATCTCAGGAAATGTAATAAAGACAACATCATCCTTTGAATTTATGTTATTAATATAATATAGTCTAAAATTGTCCATGCCTTGTACCACATCATAGTAGTGTTTTACAAAAAGAGGTTCCTTTAAGACATGTTTTTGATAGTAAAAAATATTTCCCAGCCAAGCTATGACTAAAAGTGCCAACCCCAGCAGTACATATTTTCTTTTTATCTTCATACTCCGTCACCCCTTTTCTAAATAAATTAATATTGTTTACAGAAAACTAATCTGCTCCACATCCTCCACTCTAAACACAGCCTTTTCTAGGCTTTCATCCATCTTTAAATCCTTATCTGGCTGAAGCTGCTTTTCTAATTCTAAGAACTCGCTGGTTCCCATGATGTTTGTTCTTATTTTAATCATATATATTAGGTCAAAGCAGTTTAATATTGAGTTTTGCTTTAAATCTGTAAGGCAAATAAGCTGGGTGTTATATTTCTTTGCTATCTGGAATAATGGTCTAAGCAGATGCTCTGAGGATATAGGACCAAAGGGGTTATCCATTATTAAAACCTTTGTGTCCTTGTTTCTCCTATAGTCATCTGGTGACTTTCCGTTTAAACGGGTATAGGACATTAGGGCAACAAGCACTGTAAAGAAGCCAACAAACCTTTCGCCACCAGAGTTTTCCTTCATAACCTGCTCCCAGGTTTTATAACCTCTGTTGTTTATATTTATGTCTATTTTATAAGCAAAAACCTTTGCCTTTGAAAGCTCTGAAAGCTCATTTAAAAGTTCCTTGGTTGACATAAACCTGGACATCTTCTTTTGGATTTCCTCATATTTTACCTCCGCTTTTATGTCCTTGCTTATTTGTGAGATACAGTCTTCAATATATAGACGTATCTTTTCCTTGCTTTCCTTTTCCTCACTTAAGGGTTCCATATCAATTTTCAGCATTGGAATCGATCTGCTGTGGCCTTCAAGCCTTATGGAGGAATTTTCAGCTATTTTTTCGATCTCATCAAAAACCCTAGCTCCATGATAATAGCAGTGCTGAATTAAATCCCTTTTGCTGTTTTCCACTCCCTCGAGTCTTAATTCGCAAGCCCTTATAATATTTTTTAGGCTCTCTATATTCATGAGCATACGTTCCCCAAGAAAATAGTAATTGTCTTCATTTGTATCTAATTTTTCAACCAAAGGGTTTATTCCATCGTATATATTGTTAATTATTTCATGCTTATTTTTATAATCAAAGAAGGCAGCTGAAAGCTTGTTTTTAACTGCAGCCTTATATTTTTGTCCTTCCTTTCTGATGCTTATTAATTCCTTCTTAAATTCTTCAAAGTCCTCAGTTAGTCCTTTTACTTCTTTATATGAACCCTTAAAATCATAATATGCTATATCAACAGCATCTTTGATTTTTTCTAAAAGTATCATAAGCTTACTTATTAAATTACTGAGTTCCCTATTTTTGCTTGTTAAAGAAGAGCTCTCGCCTAAAGCATTTTGCTTTCTCTGCTTAAAGTTTAGCAATATTTCATCCTTTGCTATAGGCTGAGCATTTTTCTCTTTTAGTTTTTCTTCACTTCTTTGAAGATTATTTTCCTGTATTGCCTTTTTTGTATTAATGCTTATCTTTTTGTCTTTTATTTCGTTAAGAGAAACATTATTTTTTTCTTTTTCAAGAAGTACCTTTTTTAAATTATCTTCATCATATCTATGCTCACTATAGATTTCAAAGGGTATATCAAAAGCCAATATTGCTTTATTTTTTGTATTGATTTCATTATTGTAGCGTTCTTCATCTCCCTTTAATCTTTCAAGGTCAGAGCTTAACTTTCCTTGAAGAGTTGATAATTCCTTTTCAAGAAGATTTATGTCTCCCTCTACAATATCTGAAGCTTTTTTATCCTTGTATGGATCATATTTTAACCTGGTAGTCTTTATATCGTTTTTAATTTCACCTTCACGGCTTAATAAATCATCTAGAATCTCTTGATGTCTTGAATTTTCCTTCTCGATATTCTTAATCCTTTCTTCAAGGCTTTTTACTTCTCTTAAAAGTACTCTTTCCTTTTCCAAGTTTTCACCATATATCCTATCCTCTTCAATAAACTCCTTTAACTCTTCTATTTCCTCTGCAGCTTTCTTTTCTGCTTTCTCGAAATCGTTTTTTGAATCTGATAAGTTTTTTAAAGATTGCTCTATGTTGTCAAGATTTTTTCTATTAAGCTCAATATCCTTCTTTACTTTTTCAATAGCTTTTTCAATGCTAAGTCTATTTTCTTCAAGCTCTAATGAATAGCTTTCCTTAAAGCTAAAGTCTTCTAGCATATGCAAGTCTCTGCCATATTCTCTAATTATCTCTTCCTTATGTGCTATATTCTCTCTTAGCATTGCTTCATCCTTTTTAAGACTCTCTTCATATGCACTTAGAGATTCAAAATCCACTATATTACTATCATATATACATAAAAAACTGATTCCATCCTGAAGAGAAACTATAGTTCCGCTGTTTTCCTTTTGCTTCTCTAAATCCTTATAATCTATAAGTGGTATCATCTGATTTACTGGGAAATCAAAATAAACCTCCTTTAAGGCTTCAATCTGTTCTGCAGTCATTACAAAGGAATAAGGAAGCAGTGGATTAATATTAAGCAGTCTTTCTCTATCTGCCTTATTCAAACCTCTTAAATAGTTTTCTCCCGTAATATATTGAATGCCTTCTTTTTTAAGATAATCAATAAGTCTCTTAGGTAAATTAAAGCTCCCTGTCTTAATGCACTCTAAGCTTTCGGTAATTGTATTAAGCTGTTTGTTATGCTTTTTTAATTCATCGTCCTTTTCATTTATTTTGTGCTCAAGTAGTCTTTTATTGTCTTCAATATTGAATCTTAAGTTCCAATTGATATTGTGTCTTTCAAGTATTGGTTTTATTGTTTCTTCTGCCTGATAGTAATCATTTAGTTTATTTGTTACTGTACTTAACTCCACTGCATACTTTTTATCTGTTTCAGAGAGAAGGGTAAATTCATTCTGAAGGGATAATTTTTCTTCTGCCTTATCAATAATAATTCCTTCAATAGATAGGATTTCATTTCGAATGTTCAAAAGCTTAGTATCAAAATCTTTTAATGCTTTATCTAAATAGCCCTTTTCAATTTCTGATAATATATTTCTATCATAGCTTAGCCCTAAACTCTTCTTTATGTTTTCCTCATACTTAATAAAATCTGAAATATCCCTTCTTATATTATTAAGCTCTTTGTCCTTCATCCTTAGATTTTTATTTGCTGTTTCTTTCTCATCTTTGTTAAAATTTATTTTATTTTGATGGTTCTCTTTGTCCAATCTGATATTCTCAATATTTTTATTCAAATTTTCAAGAAGCTTTTCATATCTGATTTTTAGGGTATACTCTAGTGCTTCAATTCTTTTCTTATCATCACATTCTCCAGTTAATCGTTCTATATCAACCCTTACACTTACTAATAATTCCTGAAGCTTAACAATATTTATATACTCCTGCGAAGCTCTCTCAAGCTTTTCTTCATAATCTAATTTATTTAATATTTCTTCAAGTTCATTTATCTTTATGTTTAAGTTTTGAAACTCTGCTTCAAGCTTCTCTATACCTTCTTTTGAATCATAATATTCCTTAGAAATCTCCTCAAGCTCTATCTTTTCAATTTCTGCTCTTAATTTTTCAATTCTACTTTCATTTTGCAGCTTCTCTTCTTCATAGGAATTTCTATTTTTATCAGCAAAGTAGAATAATTCAGCTATGTCATCCTTCTTATTCTTTTCTCTATTTCTGCACTCTTCTACCTTGTTTAGTTCTTCTACAATTTCTTCAGATTTCTTCATGAAGGCTTCCATTATTTCTTTATCTCTAATGAATCTTTCATTGCTTATTATGTCATTAACAACATTTTCAAGCATTTGACCCAACTTTTTATTATCCTTGTCCTCTTCTCCATTCATAACCTTTTCGATGGTCTTAAGAATCCAGTCATTTAAAAGCTGCTGAGATGTTTTACTCTTATCGAATATTTCAATAACTCCACCTTCGGTCTGATTGATGTTTAAAATAACAGAACGCCATTCCTCTTGGGAAATTCCATAGCTCATAAGAGCCTCCCTATAGTCTTGACGATCATCTTCACCATAAACAGTTATTTCAAACTTATCGCTCTGCTTTTTAGAATCTAAAAGGGTACGGGCTTCCTTAAAGTCCATTATCTCTATTCCCTTTCTATTTCTCTTTGCCAAGGGAATGTTTTTTATATCAAACTCATTTGCTTCTCTATATTTGACAGTAAAGGTGAAATATTTTAGATCTATTCCCCCTTCACCTTCCTCTACTGTTCGGCTTTCTCTTCTTGCCATACCAATGCCTGTAAGCAGATAACCTCCCTTATCCTCTAATGACCATTCAAGCATTATAAAGCTTGGAGTTTTCTTTACCTTAAAAAAATCCTCAATCCTGCGTCCCATGAGTCTTATCTTTGGCAGTACAGGCTGAAAAAGAGTCTGGACAAGAACACTCTTACCTCCACCATTTTTGAGGTTTAAAAGAGCATTTTCTCCTCCATAGAAATCAAAGGTCTCATCTAGTATGTGTCTGTTGTTATTGTTATAGGAAAAGTTTATTATCCTTGCTCTATTTATCTTGGGCATTTAGTGAATCCTCCCATATAAAAATACTATTGATTTCCTCTATTCTGCTGTCATTTAAATAATAGTAGGTCATTATATCATCAAGCTTTCTAGTTGTTCTTATCTCATTATCATCATCAATAAGATACAAGAGCTTTTCATTTTCAAGGAGCTTACAAATCCTTCTAACCACTGCGTATTTTGTCTTTTTCTTATTTTCTTCATCAACAATTTTTTCCTTCCAGTATCGAGTAATCTTTAAAATATTTAGTCCAAGCTCCTCTTCCTTATTCTTTACCTCTGCTTCTTCCTCTAGCAGCAGTGAATCAAACCTCGTATCAAGCTCATCAATTAAATTGGCAATTCTCAAAAATTCCAATCTCTTTGGATTTTTATTCTTTCCTCCATAGAACTTAAAAAATATAAAAATGGTTATATAATAAGCAAGATATACATCTAAATTAGTTGCATTTGAACCCATCCATTCTCTCCAGTCCTTGTTCTTTAAGCCTAAAATGCTGTTATCATAATTAGGAAGAAGGTACAAGGTGTTGCCTATTTTCTTAATAGAACAATCCATTTCTTCTTCAATGCTGTTTAGAATACTCTGTACCTCAGTATCTAGGTATTCAACAAATAAGTCTCCATATTCTCCTCTGTTCAGTTCTCCCTGTTCCACAAGTATCCTAAAAATTTTAAGTGCTATTTTCACCTTATCCACAGTTTTCTACCACCTCTATTATAAAATTGGAAATCCTTATATTCTGACTCTCTGCATCTTCTTCAGTATCTTCGAATCTAAACTCCAATTCCTTCTCCTCGGGATCCTTATATATCTTTATAAAATTTATTTTTTCAAGGTTTGGATTCATATCCATCAGCTTGTACAAACAATAGTCAATATTAAACTCCTCAGATGGATTTACGATTACCATCTCTTCACTTTCAAGCCAGGCTTTAATATTAATAGTTTCTATATCATAGAGCTTAAGAACTGTGGTAAAAAGAAGACGATCTGTTGTAATGTCTTTAAGCATTGATGGTTCATTTTCCTTTGCTGCTGTAATAAACTCCTGCAGTGTTGTCCTATTGTCCTTAGAAATAGTAAAGTTTATAAGCTTATCTATTATACTTATATAAATTTCATTATACCTTTCAATTTTCTTTTTCTCCTCATCTTCTTGAAGCTCTTCTATCTCAATTATATTATCAAATTTTTCCTCTATATTTTTGAGTATTCCCTGTTTCTCATAAACTGATCTTATGTTAAAGTTTCTATTTATATCTGGAAGAAACAATGGATTTAGTAGCTTCCAAAAGTTCTCTACAGCATCAATATGCTTTTCCATCATAGAAACTATCTTTTCCTCAAAATCATATCTGTTTTCAAACAAATAGGTAAAGGAATTGCTTATGTTATCAATATAAAGCTGTGATAGACTCTGGCGGCTTAATATGAGTTCCTTTTGCTCATTCAGTGTAATTTTAATATTTTCATTAATTTGCCTTATCTCATTTTGAGCTTTTATTATTTTCTCATCTAGTCCATTACTTCTCTCATATTCAAGTCTTATATTCTTTTCTGATTTTATAGTCATTTTCATAATGTCATTTAAAAGGTCATACTCATCGTTTAACAATTCAAAGGTACTCTTTAGTAGTCCCTCATATTCATTAATATCTACATTGTGAATATTTTCTCTTATTTTTATCATAAACAAATTAATCTCATTTTTCTTTTGGCGAACCATGTTAATAAGATTGTAGCTCTGCTCCTGAGCTTTTTTGAAATTCTTTCTTTTAATAAGCTCCTTTAGCTTTAATTCCTCCATTGTAAGCTGTATTTCTTCATCTACTTCCTTGGTTCTAAAGAGGAATTCATAGCCCTGCTTTGTTAGGCTGTATATAACTTTTCTTGTACCATTTACTTCAACTAGCCTGTCATCTATAAGCCTTATTCTTATTTCCACTTCCTTACTGCTTGTATAATTCATTGCCTTAAAATCATAGGGAATTCCCGAATTCTGAAGAATATCCTTAATTATGTAATTTGCTATTCTTAAATACATCCCTTTTTCAAGTTTTAAATTATAGTATTTTGGAAGTAGTTTTTCTAAAAATTCTGCTATATGACCAATATCACAATCGCTATCCTCTGAAAGAGTTTTTTCCATTATATAAATAAGAACAGAAAAAATTACATTAACAAAAGAGTTCCCAGGAAATAAAGTTTCTATATCCATATTTCTTCCTCTTCTGTTTACTACTGATTCAACTATACCAATCCATTCCATCCTCTTTTCAAAGGCTTCTAAAAAGTCAAACATATATTCACAACCTTCAACTCATAATTTCATTCAAAATTCTGTAGTTTATTATTTCCTGGGGTATATATCTACCACACATTAAAATTTTCTCTATCTTACTCCTATAATCAGTATTGAATAATTCAAGAAAATCTTCTATATCAACTTCTCGCTGCCCCTCTTTTGTTAAAGGCAGTTTATTAATTTCACATATAGAAAGCATAAGTTCATAAAACTTCACATCCAACTTGATGTCTAAATATGGGTAGAGCTTCTTTAGGGAAGTAAATATTCCTATCCCTTCATAGTCCAAATCTCCAAAGTAATAATATCTATTATTGCTGCCTTTCAATATTTCCCTATCATAATAAGCAAGCATATCATTATTTCTTACTATCTTTTTACCTTCCCCATAGAGAAGTACATTATAAGTATTGCCACATTTACATTTATTTTTCTCTCTCATTAATTTTCTTAATGTATACCATGTGTCTTTATTTTCAATAATAAGAACATTCATTGAATCCTCATAGCTATTTATATATTCGAAAAAAGGTTCTGGAGTTTCATAATAATTGAGAAGCTTTAAATCCAACCCGTTAAAGGAAAATATTTTTTGTATTATGTTCTTATCCTTAAGAAGCTTTTCTTTTCCCCAAATTTGAAAGGATCTTTCATTTATTGACATGGGCACTTCTAGTTCATTTCTATTACTTTTTAAAAACTCATCTAATGCTGCTATCTCTTCTCTATATTTTACAAATTCCTCTGGCTTATCAAGATATGCCTGATGATTAAACTCTTTAGATAATAATTTAATTTCTTCTAAAAATTCTTTATAATCCTTTTTCTCCTCAAGGAGCTTGTATTTGTTATACAGCTTGTTTATTTTTCTACCATTGGTGCCAGATGCCTTAATTGGAGCTAGTTTGTTTTCAATTACAAGTTTATTTATTGTCTCTGCAAATTTATCATAATCATCTATCCTTGTTAACAGCCTTAATTCTTCAACCGTAAAAGTCTTATTTTTTTGCTCTAAGAGCCTTTTGTAACAATCCATAACACCACTCCCAATCATATAGTTTTATTATACTATAAACTTGATACAATTTTACAAATAAAGGTACAAAAAGGAGTATTTTTAATCATTAAAGTGCCAGTCTCTTGATATTAAATATACTGAAATATCCAATATCAAAAGGCTGGCACCGTTTATAAATCAATTTATTCTGTCATTATTGTTACTCCAATCAGGCCTGGTCCTGTATGCACACCTGCAACTGGGCTTATATCACTAAAACCTGATTTAATAATATTGGGAAGCTCTAAAACCTTTTTATAGAGTTCCTGTGCTTCTTCCCTAGCTCCACCATGAAGCACCCAAACCTTTGCCTTTTTTTCTTGAAGTGTTTCTTTTACTATATCAAAAATCTTTGATATACTCTGTTTTCTGCCCCTTACCTTTGTGTATGTATAGTAAATTCCCTCTTTATTAATTGAGATAACAGGTTTTATATGTAAAAATTCACCTATACTTCCTGAAACTCTTCCAATTCGTCCACCCTTTATTAGGTATTTAAGGGTATCTAGGACATAGTAAATCTTTATTTTATCCCTAAGCTTAGGAAGCTCTTTGACTATTTCTTCGAAGCCTTTGCCAGAATTAATCATTTCTCCACACTCCAGCACTATAGCTCCTGCTCCAAGTGACAACGCTAATGAGTCAAATATCTCAAACTTCATTTCAGGATGGTTCTTACTAACCAATCTCATACTATTATTAGTACCAGATAATCCATTAGAAATTGTTACAGCGATTACATGTGTATAGCCCTCTTTCTTAAGCTTGACAAAAAGACGATCAATATCATCCATTGAAGGGAGTGAAGTTGTTGGAACCTCATTCTTCATGTTGCTGTATACTTCATCGGGAGTTATATCAACTCTATCATTATACTCCCTGTCCTTATACACAATTTTCAAAGGCAACATATGGATATTATACTTTTTAATTTCCTCATTGTTTAAATCACTTGTACTATCAGCCACCAATGCAATTTTGTTCACAAACATTCCTCCTATTTTTAGCTCTTTGAAGACTTATTTTATTATACCACACAATGCCATATATCTTGTATCAACTCTACATTTCCCTGTTAGCCAAATGCTTATGATAGCGCAGAATATTTGTCAGCAAAGTAATCATTAAGTGACACCCTCTTTTGACATTTAACCTAATAAGGCGTATTAAAAAAATAACAAGTCAAAGATTTTGAGGATATTTTGTGTCAGACATGGAAATGAAAGCTCAAGCTAAATATAAATCAAAAATTCTATTACATTTTATCTTTTTAAACATCCTAAGGTCGAACCAATACTGCAGGGCTGTTTAAAAAAACAAAATGTAAAGAATTTTACGATTTATATATAGTTGAGCTAACTTGAGCTTTTATTGACGAAGTATGACACAAAATAGACCAAAATATTGACTTGTTATTTTCTTTAATACGCCTAAAGTGTCAAAAGAGGTTAGCGCTATTTAGTAAAACACCACATCATGCTCCTTTAGGCTGCCATTCTCATATACAAACTTTGCTGAAAAGAAGCTTCTGTTTTCAAGGAGCCATTTAAGAAAAATTAAATCGCCTTCCCAGGTTGGCATATCTAAAACCTTAGCTCTATCAATCCATTTAAGCTCCCCTTCATTGCATTCAATCAGTTTTCCTTCAAATTCATTTGCAGTAAATATAAACACATATGAGTCTTCATCGTCGCTAAAATCCGGAAATGTCATAACTCCCTTTAAAGTTGGATTTTTTATTGTAAGGCCTGTTTCTTCTTTAACCTCTCTTATAATGCATTCTTCAGGCGTTTCACCCTTTTCAATTTTTCCACCTACCCCAATCCATTTACCTTCATGAACATCATTTTCCTTTTTTATACGATGAAGAAGTAAAATTTTATCATTACTTTCTATATAGCATAATGTTCCAATCTTCAAGCTGTTCATCCCTTTCTTAAAATATCATATGTAATGTGCCTGGTACGTTTTTCTACCCTTTAATTATTATCCCAAGCAGACTGGCAAGCCAAATAGCCTGTGCTGGTGAGACTATGGCTCCCTTAACATCTTCAACTCTTGCTGCCATTCCTTCAATTTCACAGCTACAAAAATCCATTCCTGTAAGCTTGGTACCAAAGAACAGGCATTGGGTTAAATCTGTATTATTAAATCCTACTTTTAGAAATTTACTTTCTTGAAAATCAGAAGCTCGAAGCTGGCAATTGCTAAACATAACTTGCTTACAATCTGAAAATCTAAAGAATGCATATTGTCCTTTGCATTGATCAAATACAACATTTTTAAATGTTGATTCATTAAAATTAATACCCGTAAGCTTGCAGTTTATGAATTCAACTCTATGTATCGAAGCTTCTCTAAAAATAACATTGGATAAATCACAGTTTTCAAACCTTACATCCATAAGCTCGGCATGCTGAAGAGCTACATTTATAAATTTTACATTTCTAAATACTATTTCGTTAAAACATACACGCTCAGCCTCTATATCTTCCAGATAATCATCCTTAAAAAGAACTGTTGATATTGAGGAATTATCTGATATTTCTTCCTTTGAAAAATCAGATTCATATAAATCAATTGGTATTTTCGGTTTTAATATTTTAATATTGCCTTTGCTCTCCATTATACTTGTCCTCCATTTGTAATTTATATTTATCCTTAGTACAAGATTTATAACATTAGGGCAATAAATGCTAGGTTCTCAAATATCAGAAACCTATCATTTTTAATTCATTTTAATATATTCTCTTTTTCTGCTTTCTTCAGCCCTTTAAATACTAAATCATATGATAAATCTATAAAACTATAAAGCTTATTCTCTGGAATACTTCCATCAATCTCAATAGTATTCCAGTGTTTCTTATTAAGATGATAGCCAGGTTTAATTGCATCAAATTCCCCTCTTAAAGCTACTGCTAAAATCGGATCACATTTTAAGCTAATAGCAAAATTAGAAGATTTGATATTAGTTAATAAAAACATTTTAGAACCAACCTTAAAAACTAAAATCTTATCATCAAAAGGGAAATCTTCCTCTGCACCTTTTTTGCTTAAACAATATTTTCTTACATCATCCAAGGTCATATTTATCACTCCCCTATCATTTATCATTATAATCCATATTATACCATGATCAAACAAAAAACATATTTCTATTTAATACATAAGTAAAATTCAAAACATTTTGTAAATAAATAATTTATCATACCTTTTTAGCCCTTCTCATAAAAATAAGTATAGTTAACCTTTTATTATCTTTTCCATAGTATGTATTAGCAATAGGTTAACAAACATTCTATGAAGAAAGGAGTTGTTTTAATGAGCAAGTCAAAGTTCTTCAGCTACAAGTCATCTAATGTTTGTTTATATGCATGTATGCCAAATAGGGTTTATGTATGTCTTGATTATGAATATCCAATGTATCCGAAGCCATAATACAAGTAAAATATCAGTAAAATGTATTATCCAGCAGTTTATTCTGCTGGATAATACATTCATGAAAAAAATTAGGGGGTGCTATCTTGTATCCATATGTTCTGGAAAATAGCTCACTTCATTATTTTGATGATTATGGGGTTTTATTTACAAATGTTAATAACTTCGTATTAAATGATGTTGAGGTCTATCTAATCCAAAAGCTAACAGGTGATTGTACAATTAATGATATTATCTTAGAGGTTGCCAAGGAAATTGATTCTAATGATTATGATAAAATTAGAAATATTATTATTACCTTTATTAAGGACAAGCCAGAATTTATATTTTCAAGTGATGCTATACATAAAGTTGAATTAAAAAGTACTGGCGAAGCAGGTTCTAAGATACCACTTGTATTTACACTTAGCCTTACTAATAAATGCAATGAAAGGTGTGTTCACTGCTTTAAAAACTGCTCAGTTGAAAATAATGATTTCTTGGATTATGACACTATAATGGAGACACTTGAATATTTAAAAGGAAAGTCCATTGCAGTTCAGCTAACTGGTGGTGAGCCTATGCTTCATGATAAATTTTTTCCTATTTTAAAATATTGTAGTGAAAATTTTGATACAAGGATTACCACAAATGGTACATTAATAAACTCATCAAATGCATGTTGTTTTAAGGATGTAAAGGCTGTTCAGATCTCCTTGTATTCACACATAAAAGTGGAACATGATAAGGTAACAGGGGTAAAGGGTTCCTTTGACAGGACTATTAATGGTGCTCTGGCACTTATAAAGGAAGGTGTTCCTGTTGTAATAACAACCATTCTTAATAATACTAACCTTGATTCTATGAATGATTTTACTGAGCTCTGCTATAGTATTGGTATCAAATCACTTAGATTTGGAATATTCATACCCTTTGGCAGGGGTATTGCTCTTAGGGATACATGGTATATTTATGATGAGTCTAAGGAGCTCATTAGGGAAAGGATAAATGTTTTATCAGAAAAATTTTGTAATAAGCTTTCAATCCAAACTTGGAAGGATGAAGAAAAAAATGTTGGAATTCCTGAAAGCTACAAGTGCTTTGGCTGTGGAGCAGGGCTCTTCACATGGTCAGTTAGTGAGAAAGGTATAATCAAGCCCTGTGAATTCCTTGATGACAGTTTCTTTGCATTGGCAAATTTAAAAGAACAGAAAATCGGAGATATAGTTAAAAATATATCACTGGATAATCTTAAAACTCAGCTTTTACGCTGGGAGGATGCTCTTAAAGAAAAAAACTCCTCTATTATGGATGTATGTTCCCAGATAAAAAACTACTATTTAAATAACTGCTGCGATAATAAAAGAAATTAGGTTTATTATGATACGATATATTTTAAAATCTAAGGTTCTGTTTGGAGCAAATGTTTTAATTGTCCTTATTGATTCATTCCTTTGTACAAGCTTTGCGTTTGTTATTAAGAATTTAATTGATATTAGCACAACTAAAAGACTAAATGAATTCCCAAGGGCAATATTGTTTTCATTTATCTATATAATATTCATTGTTTTAACAGGTTATTTTAAAAGTATATTTTTAGCTAAGTATATAAAGGATAACACAGCAAACCTTAGAGACGATTTGTTTAACAAGCTGCTTTTAAAAAACAAACAAGATTTTAGCAGTGAAAACACTGGGAATTATATATCCATAATTAATAATGATGTTGATATACTTCAAAGATGCTATTTTTCAAACATCATATTTATACTTCAGGCACTATTCTCCTTTGTAATAGCCAGCTTGGGTCTTTTTAAACTGAATATTTATATTGCAATTTCCATACTTTCTCTTAGCTTGATACCAGTTGCTGTACCCTATCTTTTTACCAAAAAACTTTCAAGTTTTAAAAAAAGTTATTCAGATAGCTTAAGTTCATTTATTAAAGCTGCAAAGGATTATCTTTCAGGCTTTGAGGTTATTAAAAGCTATAACTCCCAAGAAAGGATCTTTTCAAAGTTTAGTAAAATCAATAATTTTGTTGAAATATCTAGATACAAGGTCTCTAAGAATAATGCTGATATGAATTTGATAGTTGAGCTTTTCTCCTATGCTGCACATTTCTCTGCACTTGGAATAGGTACCCTTCTTCTTATTAATGATAAAACCACAGTAGGAACCTTTGTTGCTGCTATTCAGCTTATGGAATTTATTAATGCTCCTGTTAAAAATATTTCTTATATTATTGGAAGCTTAAGATCTACAAAGCTGATAATTAAAAAGGTTATAGGTATTTTAGATGAAAAAACCACAGGGGATATGGGTTTATTAAAAAATTCTTTTGATAACTCTATTGAATTTAAAGAAGTTAGTTTTCTATATGGTGGAAAAAAAGAGGCATTAAAGAATATTTCCTTTAAGATAAATAAAGGTGAAAAGCTTTTAATTGTTGGGAAAAGTGGTAGTGGAAAATCTACTCTATTAAAGCTGCTTCTCAGGTACTATGATGACTTTGATGGGGATATTTTAATTGATGGTCTAAACATTAAGGATATCTCCTCCTCAAGTCTATATAGACTAATCTCTACGATGCAGCAGGATATTTTTATTTTTGATTCTTCAATAAGGGATAATATCACACTCTTTGAGGATTATCCCAATGATGACTTTGACAGGGCAGTTTTTAAGTCTGGCCTTTCGGAGTTTATTAACTCCCTTGAAAGCAAAGAGAATTCAAATATAAGAGAAAATGGTTGTAATGTTTCTGGTGGAGAAAAGCAAAGAATATCAATGGCAAGATCACTAATCAGAAATACTCCTATTTTAGTTCTAGACGAAGCCACTGCTTCCCTTGACAATGATACCTCCCTTAAAATAGAAAACACACTACTTAGTATTCCAAATATCACACTAATAATAGTTAGCCATAGATTTTCCGAACCACTTTTAAAGGGATGTGATAAGATTATTGTTTTAGATAATGGTGAGATTGTTGAGAGTGGCAAATTTAGCGACCTAATGTCTCTTCAAGGTTATTTTTATGATTTATATACACCAAATAATATGTAAATGTGATACACCTTGTATATTTAAATAAATCCTTCTATT
The DNA here is from genome assembly GCA_032095175.1 of Clostridiaceae bacterium. Taxonomy (GTDB): domain Bacteria; phylum Bacillota; class Clostridia; order Clostridiales; family Caloramatoraceae; genus DAMCZI01. The sequence continues at coordinate 21,275 of DAMCZI010000010.1, read as the reverse complement.
CTAAAAGGAGAGACTAGAGAATGCCCTCAGATGCATCAATGAGTCTATGACTTAATAATAATCATTAAGGCTGATATTTAAAAATTAACAGAACTCTCCATGTCCATTATCATATTAAAAAATGCCTATGAATTTATTGTGACCAACTACAAGTGGTAAGTGACAAGTTATAAAGATTTACCTTCCTAACTTGTCACTTGCCACAAACAAATTTGCTTCCCATCTTCCCAAAATCAACACACTGTACTTTCCTCATCCTGTTTTTTTACACCTAGCCTTGTTTTCATATACTTTAACGTTAATATGGTCAATGCCAGCATAGATGCCGCAAGAACAAGGTGGGTATTGAAAATATTTGTTGAATCCTTTAGTATACCAAACAGTGGAAAGGCTGCAGCACCTGCCAGGTTAGTAAGAAGGCTGAAGAAGGAGAGAATAGTTGCCCTCTTATCTGATGGAATGTTTTTGTTCAAATACTTTGTTGTTGTTGGACCATAGAGTCCTCTTGCCATCTGTTGAAGGAATATTGCTATAAAACCTATCCATATCTTGGTGATGCCTAATGCAAAGAAGGATACTATCATTAAGGATGAAAGAAACATAAGTGTTTTACCCTTTGTTTTTTCCATGACCTTGTGACAATTTTTTGCTGTAATACCTGCAACTATGTTGAATATAAAAAATATTACACCATAGTACTCAACAGGTATGCTTACCTCCTTAAAGTAGGGCTGAAACATGAAAAAGCCGCCTCTGTAAAATATATAGAACACCATTGAATAGAATATTATTGCTTTAACCTTTTCATGGCCTAATATATATTTCCCACTATCTATTATCTGTTTTAAATAACTCTCTCCATATTCACCCTTCTTATCCTCTATAGGCGGTTCCTTAAAGCCCATTGTTACTGTCATTGTTACAAGCATAAAAAATACAGAAACAATCATTGGAAGCTCTATGTTAATCTTATAAAGAAATCCCGCTGCAACAGAGCCAATTGCCTGAGCATAAAAGCTGTATGATTTTGCTCTTCCCTCTATCCTTTGAAAATCACTCTCCATTCCATTTGCCTTAAGTGAATCATATAGAAGAGCTGTTTCTGCTCCAGACATAAATGTTCCTCCAAGTGCGAATACAACCTCTGCAAGCCCAAAGGAGTAAAAGCTTCTTCCAAATACGTATATCGTAAGACTTACACCCCAGAGTGCCGCCCCTATTATCAAACTTAGTTTTCTTCCTATCTTATCCGCAACAGCTCCTGTTGGTACTTCAAAAAGAACTATACATATAGATGAAATAGAGCCCAGAAGCATTATTTGTGTAAAATTTAGTCCCTTTGCTTCATAGTAAATAATGATTATTGGACCTAAAATCAATAGGTTTGAAAAAATTGTGTAGAGATAATAAACAAAAATGTTTTTCTTAAAATCCTTGCCTCCCATATTACCCACTCCTAAAAAATAATAAAAAATAAAAAAGCTCAAAGGATGAAATCTACAAGAGACTCGTCCTTTGGGCTTTTATCCCAAAAGTGTAGCAGCTGCCTGCACCGCTCGGACCTGACACAAAATCGCCGGAACCCTAGGTGCACTCCCTTTTATATATTGTTAGTAGTATACTAACATTTCTATATTATGTCAAGAATAATTTAGTACTAAAATATTTTATGCATCCTCTTAATTTAAGATACCATTATAAGCTAGAAACTCCTTGTTACATTGAAACCGTAACTTCATTCAAAATTTTTTACATAAAATATAGCAAGCTGTGTTCTATCCCTTAAGCAAAGCTTTTCAAGTAATTCTGTAACATAGTTTCTAACTGTGCCTTCACTTAAATAAAGCTTTTGAGATATCTCCTTGTTAGATAACCCCTCTCCAATGTATTTTAATATTTCAAATTCCCTGTCTGTAATCTCATAATCCTTTGGGTTCTTTTTTCCTCCATCCTTAATCATAGATGAAATAACATTGGCAATATCTCTTTGGAATACTGAATTACCACGATTAACTGCTCTTATACTTTCTATGATGCTGTCAGAGGATTGATTTTTAAGTATATAGCCTTCTGCTCCATTTTTTATTGCTTCTTTTATAAACTCATCATCTCTAAAGGTTGTAAGTATTATAACCTTAATATTCTCGTATGCTTGCTTTATAAGCTTCGTACCTAAAACTCCATCCATTACTGGCATTCTTATATCCATAAGGACTATATCTGGCCTTAATTTTCCACACATTTCAAATGCTTGTTTTCCTGTTTCCGCTGTCCCTACAACTTCAATGTCATCTTCAAGTTCAAGAATTAATTTTAAGCTTTCTCTTATTAGTCCATCATCATCAGCTACAAGTACCTTCAATATTATTACCTCCATTCCCCATTGGGAGAATACATGTGATCATAAAGCCATCCTTTGAGTCTATGGATATACTTCCCCCTGTATTTTTTATTCTTTCCTCCATACCTTTTATTCCAAGCCCCTTTTTTATATTGCTACAGCCTATTCCGTTATCTTTTATATAAAGTCTTGTTATACAACCATTAATCTCCATTTCTATATTAATTTTAGTTGCATTTGAATACTTATATGCATTTGTTAGTGCTTCTTTAATATTTGAGATTATTATTTGCATATAATCTGCAGAAATTAAGTTCAAATTACCTCTATACTTAAAATCTATATCACAGAATTTAAAGCTGTTTATAATGCCTTTTAGATGTTCAATTCCAAAATTCTCATCGGATTTAATATTATGAACTGTATCTCTGATTATTTCAAGGGAGCTTGAAAGGTCATCAATAGATTTTTTAATAAGCTCCATAGATTTTTTTTCATCTTTATTGTGTACTTTATATGCTGCTTGAAGCTGCATAAGTATTCCTGCTGTTTTATGTCCAATCGTATCATGTATTTCAACTGCAATTCTGTTTCTTTCCTTTATTTCAGCCATTTTAGCAGTTTCCCTTGAAGATTTAATAATCCCTTCCTTTAGTGACTCAAGCTCATATATATGTCTTCTTTCACTATCATATATCTCCTTAAATAACTTATCATTTTTTTCATATTTTTTATAGGTGATTGAAAAAACTGTTGAAATTCCAAGCATGAAAAGATATTCAGATATATCATTTTTAAAAAAGTAGCTGCCAAGTGTAAAAGGAACAATTAGTCCCCATTTCATATCACAATAGATCACATCAAAAACTGTAACTCCATAGAAAAAAGCATATTTTTTATTAATATAGCTTGCAATTGTTATAGTCACAGTCTCAGCAAAAATCAAATACTTTGAATTATTATATTTTTCTCTAAAGATATTAGATGCAAGAAGCGCTAGAATTATTGCGACATCGGATGAATGAACCTTTGGACCTTGAACAATATTAATGATTATAAATGCCAGAAAAGACAATTTAAATACATATTTCATATAAATTCCCCTTTTTCTTGTTAATATGATTATATCCTTTGAAGGGTGTAAATTTCAACATATAAAAAGGGATTAATTTCGCCTTAAGTGCCAGGCACATGGCAAGTGGCAAGTTGAATAAAGCCTGATATTCCAGTTTTTATTCAACTTGCCACTTGCCATGTGCCTGGCACTTCTAAAGAACTTAGGGCTATAAACCTGAAATGTCTCTTTTTTTCCATGAACCTAAAAGGAAAAATACCAGTGCAAATAGTAATAGGATTCCAACCTCTGTCTGTACATCTAAAAGAGTAGTACTGTATAATACCTTTTGGGCTGCCTTTAGCCCCCAAGTGGTTGGAAGGAAGTAGGATATTTTTTTCATTGACTCTGGCAGTACATCCCATGGCCAGTAGCATCCTCCAAGCATTAAAAGGGGAGTATTTATAAATGTTGACATGGCCCAAAATTGACTAAAGTTTTTAGAGAGTCCCGCCATACAGATTCCAAGGGATATCGATACTATTGAAAAAACAAACAATATAACAAACATATTAAACATTGAAGCGCCAAAATCAGCATGGAATATAATTCTCATAAGGGACAGTATTATAATAATCTGTGTTGATAATATGCATAAAAAACTTAGTATATTCATAAACATATATTTTTTATTGGGTATTGGAGTTGAAAATATTCTATAGTAAACCTTTGTCATCTTATCCTGCATCAAAATACTAGGAACGGATGTTGCCAAGAATAAAATACTCATTATTATAAAGCCAATGGATGCAGATGTGGCTGACTTTTTATCAGTGTTTATTCCAATGTCACTATAATTTGCACTTATTAATCCTCTGTTATATTTGTTCATTCCTTTATAAAAGTTTTTCTCATCTCCATCCGAAGCAGCAGCAATATCTTTAGAAGCATTTATATAGTTATTTAAATACATTCTAACTGTAAATGATAATTCAGCTTCATTAAGATCATATCCTTTAATATCAACATTTTTTCCAGCCATTATATCCTGCGTAAATCCCTTATCGATTTTTATTATATAGCCAAACTTGCTATCTATTATAGCAGGCTTTATTTCGCCGTCCTTTAAATAATGTATCCCCATACTTTTGTCCAAGGATTCTACCATTTTCCTTGTGTACTCTGTATTATCGTTATCAACTACTCCAATATTACTATCTATATGATCTCCAAAGGTTTGAGACATGGCCAATACAATAAAAATAGCAGGCATTATAACTGCAAAAATTATGTTGTATCTTTTTCTTAGAATTCTTTTTATATTTGTAATAAATATATTCACTCCCTACACCTCCTTATTGCAAAGGCTGCAATTATAAAATTTATAAAAATCATGCATATCATGGTTATAATCGATAACATTATAAGCTTTATTGAGCCATTATAAACTGTATTGAATATTGCAATATGTGCAAGCTGATTTGGAATAAAAAATCTTATGCCTTCGATTATTTTACTACTAAAGTTAAGCTTGAAATATCCTCCTGATATCAATGTAAAAACAGGAGTTATGATATTTAAAATCCTGTTTGCCATATATTCATCCTTTGAAAGCAGAGCAATTGCTATCCCAAAGCCTACACTTAGAATTGACATGAGTAATATTATAAGAAATACAAGGGCTATATTATTCCCCCAACTTGCTCCATAAAATTGTTTTGTAACTAAAATAATTATTATTCCCTGAAGGAAAACCGTAAATATAGAACCCAGGGTTTTTCCTGTAAATAGTTCTATTGTTTTTACAGGAGTACTTCTAATTCTTAAACCTGTACTATAAAAAAGATCCTCCTGCATTTCACTAGCACCATAGCCTGAGCCATACATAATAGACATTATAAGCATTGTTACAGCATAATATTCCACAAAACTCGGAGTACTTTTTTCTGAAGGTATGCTAGTATCATCTATATTGTTATATTTTAAAATACTTGTTTTATCATCTTTAACAGCTAAAATAGCTAAGGCTGCATTAGACTCATTTATATAAGAATCCACAATACCCTTTACTACACTAGCCTTATAGCTTGATCTATCTTGGTTGTACACATTTATCTTTGCACCTGTACCTTGTTTTATTCCTTCTGTATATCCATTTTCAAGAATTATCAACGAGCTAATCTTTTTATTTTTAATTTGCTCTATTCCCTCATTCTTTGATTTTACATCTATTATTTCAATATGATTTTTAATTTCATCGGAATTTATATATTCTTCAAATTGGCTTGATATATCACCTCTGTCCTGGTTTAAAAATCCCACTTTTATTTTGTTTTTATACTCTGAGTTCACCTGACCATTAAGAATGTTTGCCATTATGAAAATTATGAAAATAGGAGAAAGTATCATGTTTATGAGAGTCTGCCTATCCCTAAAATTTCTTAATATTGTATAGTAAGCAATCTTTAATATTTTCATATCCTCACCACCTAATTCCTTAAGGCTTTACCTGTAAGTTTAAGAAACACATCCTCAAGGTTCAGTTTTTCTACATTCATACTGGTTATACCTACATTAGTATTTAAAACCATATCTATTATGTTTCTTATATTCCCAGCACTCTTTTCAGAAATTACAGTTACCCTTTTTCCATCTACAACACAATCCTTTACTCCCTTTACACCCTTTATTCCTTCAACAAGTGTATAATTCACACTTGAAAGCTCCATAGAAAGCTTGTCCTCAAAGGATACCATATCTGCTAATGTATCCTTTGCTCCTTCAGCAATAACTCTTCCATTATCCATTATTATAATTCTTGTACAAAGCTCCTCTACTTCTTCCATGTAATGTGATGTGTATATAACTGTTGCACCTTGCTTGTTTAATTCTCTTACAGAATTTAATATATGATTCCTTGATTGTGGATCAATTCCAACAGTGGGCTCATCCATTATTATTAGCTTTGGATGGTGGATTATAGCACAAGCAATATTAAGTCTTCTCTTCATACCGCCTGAATATTTGCTGGCCATCGCATTTTTCTTATCTATAATTCCAGTAAAGCTCAGAGCTTCTTCAACTCTTTCCTTTAGCATGTTTCCTTTAAGACCATATAAGGATGCAAAATATGCAGCATTTTCATACCCAGTTAAATCATAAAATACTGCAATATCCTGTGGTACAACTCCTACATTTTTCTTTATCTCCCTCTCATTTTCATTTAGCTTTTTATCAAATATTTTAATTTCTCCTGAATCAATCTTTGTAAGACCTAATATCGCATTTATCAATGTGGTTTTACCAGCACCATTAGGTCCAAGGAGCCCTAGTATTTCTCCTTCCTTTAAAAAAAGGTTCACATTATCAACAGCAACTAAGTCCTTGTACCTTTTAATAAGATTTTTAATTTCAAGAATCATTTCTAACACCTCTGTTTATATATTCTCTATACTTTTACAATAATATAGTTATCGATTCATTAATAGTGATTTGAATAATATATACGCATGACAAATGTCATAAAAAACAATAGCCGCCCTATGAATTATAATCAAACAAATTATAAATCATAGGGCGGCTATTATGATTTCTGTAATTTTTTTTATTGTCAAAAGACAAAATATCAAGCTTATGACACCTTTAATTACATGAGTTAACAAATGTACAAAACAGCTTTTGAAACTCTGGGTATCGTACAGTTAAGGCTTCTGGATGCCATTGTACTCCGATAACAAACCTCTTATCCTTTGCTTCTACCCCCTCAATAATTCCCTCACATGATAAGGCACTAATAGTTAAGCCCTTTCCTAATTCCTTTATTGCCTGATGATGAAAGGAGTTTACGCTTATCTCATCTGTTTTAAATATATCAAAAAGACTGCTTCCTTCTTTTAGTTTTACTGTATGGTAGAGTTCATCCCTTAAAATATCATTAGGATGGTGACCAAGAACTCCTTCAAATTGAGAGTCAATGTCCTGATATAGAGTTCCTCCAAGTGCAACATTTATTAGCTGAAGTCCTCTGCATATTCCAAGTATTGGCATATTCTTTTCCCATGCCTTCTTAAATAGCTTAAACTCTATAAAGTCCCTTCTTGTTGATACACTGTTTATCTTATTCGTTGGATTTTCTCCAAAATACAGTGGTGATATATCCCCTCCTCCAGTAAACAATATTCCATCTACAATATCTGTAAATCTATTTATATCCTCTTCATCCTCAATTATTGGTATCATCACAGGAACGCCGCCTGCAAGTAATATGGAATTTATATAGTTATAATTTAATGAACTGAGCTTATTATTTGCTTTATCATCAATAAATGTTGTTACACCTATAACTGGCTTCAATAAACTCCCCCCCTAATTTATATATCTATTTACATTTGTAATATGTAATTTGTTCACTGCCTACATCTGTCCTTTAAATATTTTTGTTGAATTTTCTTTCATATCCTCCTTACTTACTTAAATGGTTTTGGTACACCTAATTCCTTGTTTAAATTTTTAACTACTTTTATTATATCCTCTATCCAATCACTTTAGATAGATAATCAAGCTTTTTCCTTACCATCAGTAGAAGCAAAATAAGTTCCAACTATCATAATTAATAAAGCAATAGCAAATGAAATTGTAGGTATCTGAAGAAAAATAATAAATGAAAGCCCTACACCAATGAATGGAGAAATTGCATAATATGCACTTGTTTTAGCTGCTCCAAGTTCTCGTTGTGCATATACATAAAAATATATACTTAATCCATAAGCAACAAATCCTAATAAAAGTGCCGCAATTATATAAACTACATTAGTTGCAGTCTCTTTAATAATAAAAGATATTAGTAGCGAACCTAAGCCTGAACCAAATCCTTTAATAACTACAACCTGTAATGGGTCCTTTAACGATAAAATTCTGGTACAGTTATTTTCAAAGCCCCAACAAACAGTTGCAAGTAAAACAAAAATTGAACCAAAAGAAAAAGTAAAACTGTTTATATCTTCAACAGAAAGAACAATACTTGAAGTTGTAATTAGCACAATAGCAATCCATAATTTTTTGCTGATAGATTCCTTGAAAATAAAAAGTGCAATTAACGAAGTCGCAACAATTTCAAAATTGTTAAGTAGTGAAGTAGTTGCAGGAGTAGTCATGGATAATCCTATCATAAGAAAAATAGGAGCTAATATATCTAAAACAACCATGCCAATTGTATAAGATAATTCATTTTTTGTAATTTTCATTTCATCTTTTGTCCTTCTGGATTTCTTTCGACAAAAACCTATCATAGACATTCCAATACCTGCCCCAAGATACAAAAGTCCTGCCATCATAGTTGGGGGAACTTTGATTAAAAGTATTTTGGAAATTGGTGAACTGATTGCATATAAAGCAGCAGCAAGAATTGCAAATAGTATGGCTGTATTATGTTTTCCTTTCAAAATCATATACCTCCAATCTACTTCAAGAACTTATCAACTGCATTATTTAAGTTTTCTAACACAGTTTTGTTTCCTGTTTCTACTGCATCTACCACGCAATTATTGATATGATCCTGTAAAACAATTTTACCAACATTGTTAATTGCAGAACGAACCGCAGAAAGCTGAATCAAAACCTCGCTGCAGTCTCTCCCTTCTTCAATCATTCTTTTAATTGATTCCATATGTCCAATCGCTCTAGACATTCTATCTAGTATTTTTTTAGTATCTTGATGTTGGTGCTTGTGCTCTTCATTCATATTAACTCCCCTTTCGCATCCCCCTGTGGGGGATATGAATAATATATCACTTGTGCTATTTTTGTCAATAAAAAAATAATCATATAAAATGAGTATATATTTTTTCTGCTTATTTGAATTATGTAATAGACATAGAACTTTTACTTTTCAATATTTTCAATTTTCTCAAGTATCCTCTTTACAAATGTTTAAGGAATCAACACCATATATTGGTAATATCTTCTTTATATTTCACATTAAATAATGTAGAATTAATAATAACAAATGTTGGGGGTGAATAATATGAATGAAACCATCAAAACCATAAAAAACAGAACTTCCCTTAGGAAATATGCTGATAAGGATATAACTGGTGAAACCTTAAATCTCATTTTGGAGAGTGCAATGAGAGCACCAACTGCAGGAAATATGATGTTGTATTCAATAATTGTTATAAGAGATGAAAAGGAAAAAGAGCTTTTAAGTAAGAGCTGTGACAATCAACCATTTATAGCATCTGCACCAGTAGTTCTTATTTTTGCTGCTGATCTTCAAAGACAGTATGATTATTTTAATATCTGTAATGTAAAAGATTATTGTAAGGAACATGGTCTTGAATACAGAGGACCCGGAAAATCAGATTTTATGCTTGCCTGCTGTGATGCAATGATAGCTGCTCAAAATTCTGTTATAGCAGCTGAATCCTTAGGAATAGGCTCATGCTATATCGGTGATATAATGGAAAATTATGAAACACATAAGGAGCTTTTAGGCCTTTCTGATTATACCTTTCCCATAGGAATGCTTGTTCTCGGATACTATGAAGAAGAAGTTGAGAAAATACTAAGGCCACGATTTGATCAAAAATATATCGTATTTGATGAAAAATACAGGGATCTCAGTATTGAAGAACTCAAGGATATGTACAGTAAAAAAGAAAAAATTGTATCCCCAGAAAACAAGCGTCAAGCTAAAAATTTTGGGCAATTATTATATGCAAACAAGACTGGTTCCGATTTTGCAGCAGAAATGGATAGGTCAATAAATGAAGCTTTAAAGTACTGGGATAGAAGAAAACTTTAAAAGATTTAAAATGCCACCTCTTAACATTTCATCTAAATGTCAAGAGGTGGCACTTAATTATTTCTCTCTATTTTTAATTTCCTCAACTATTCTCTTTACAAATACTTCAAGAGACATTGAGCCTTCGTCTCCGTTCTTTCTACTTCTTACAGCTACTTCGTTGTTTTCTGCTTCTTTTTCACCAACAACCAGCATGTAAGGCAATCTTTCCATACGAGCTTCACGGATCTTGTAGCCTATCTTTTCTGCTCTGTAGTCTACTTCTACTTTAACGCCATTGTTTCTAAGCTCCATAGCAACCTTGTCTGCATAGTCATGATACTTTTCTGATATAGGAAGTATCTTAACTGCTACAGGTGCAAGCCATGCTGGAAAAGCTCCTGCATACTTTTCAATAAGCATTGCAAGTGTTCTTTCATAGCATCCTATTGATGTTCTGTGTATTATATATGGATGCTTCTTTTCTCCATCCTTATCAACATAAGTCATGTTAAATCTTTGCGGAAGAGCGAAGTCAATCTGTACAGTTATGATTGTATCTTCCTTTCCATAAACATTCTTGAACTGAATATCAAGCTTTGGTCCATAGAATGCTGCTTCATCTTCAGCTTCCTTATATGGAATGCCAATGTGGTCAAGTATCCTCTTCATCTTATCCTGAGTGTCTTCCCAAGCTGCTGGATTGTCTATATACTTTGCCTTGTTGTTAGGATCCCACTTTGAGAATCTGTAAGTTATATCATTTTCTATACCAAGAGTTTTCATGAAGTAGTTAATAAGGTCAACTACTCCCTTGAATTCATCCTCAAGCTGCTCTGGAGCACATACAAGGTGACCTTCTGAAATTGTAAACTGTCTTACACGAATAAGTCCGTGCATTTCTCCTGATGCTTCATTTCTAAATAGTGTTGAAGTTTCACCATATCTTATTGGAAGATCTCTATAGCTGTGCTGTTCTGCATTATATATTGTAAATTGGAATGGACATGTCATTGGACGAAGTGCCATAACCTCAGTATCCTTCTCCTCGTCTCCTAAAACAAACATTCCTTCCTTGTAGTGATCCCAGTGTCCTGATATCTTATAAAGGTCGCTCTTTGCCATAAATGGAGTCTTTGTTAATACATAGCCTCTTCTTTCCTCTTCATCCTCTACAAAGCGCTGTAGTGTTTGAATTATTCTAGCTCCCTTTGGCATTATAAGTGGAAGTCCCTGTCCTATAACATCTGATGTTGTAAATATTCCAAGCTCTCTACCAAGCTTATTGTGGTCTCTCTTCTTTGCCTCTTCAACTCTTTCAAGATATTCATCCAAGTCTGATTTTTTTGTAAAGGCAGTTCCATATATACGTGAAAGCATCTTGTTCTTTTCGCTACCTCTCCAGTATGCTCCTGCTGTCTGAGTTAGCTTAAATGCCTTTACGAATTTAGTATTCATAAGGTGTGGGCCTGCACAAAGATCAACAAATTCTCCCTGCTTGTAGAAGGATATAACCTCTCCCTCTGGAAGATCTTCTATAAGCTCTACCTTATATGGTTCTCCCTTTTCCTTCATAAGCTTTATTGCTTCTTCTCTTGGAAGTTCGAATTTTTCTATAGGAAGTTCTTCCTTTACTATCTTTTTCATTTCCCCTTCTATTTTAACAAGGTCCTCAGCTGAAAAGCCCTTTTCTGTATCAAAATCATAGTAGAAGCCTTCTTCAATTGAAGGTCCTATTGCAAGCTTCATCTCAGGAAAAAGTCTCTTTACAGCCTGAGCAAGGATATGGGAAGTTGTATGTCTAAATGCCTTCTTTCCCTCATCACTGTCAAAGGTTAAAATGTTTAATTCACAATCCTTATCTATCTCGTATCTTAGATCTACAGTTTTGCCGTCTACCATTCCCGCACATGCAACTCTTGCCAGTCCTTCGCTTATATCATGTGCTACATCAATTACTGATACTTTTGATTCATATTCTTTATATGAGCCATCTTTTAAAGTAATTTTTATCATTTTTCTTTCCCCTTTCAATTAATTTTCAAAATAAAAAGCTCCCATCCCTTCATATCTGAAGGGACGAGAGCATATTCTCGCGGTTCCACCCTAATTGTTTATCATATGATAAACCACTTTAAATAATGATAACGGAATTACCGGACTTTATTGAAGTCACTCAGAGGCGGTTTTCAGTTATTCATATATAAGAGTACTTCCAGCTAATGTACCCTCTCTCTGTATATTGTTTATAACTTACTCTTCTCATCATTGCTTTAAATATCAATATATATTTGTAAGTAATTATAACACCATTTAATAAATTGTCAACATGTATTATACGTCAAATTTTGTATCTCAAACCTAAAACCTACAAAAACATGTTGTTTATGATTTTACTCAAATCGTATGTTTTGTAAGCTTTTAAGAAGCTTGTCTGATATATGCTCCTTTGTAGCGATATAAAACACATTTGGTAAAAGCTTTGTTTGACCTGGGGCCAAGGATACATTCTCACTATTAAAGCATATTAAATCCTTAGTGCTTATGTAATCTAGCTGAGTAAATTTACTAAAATCCATGCTCACCTGTATTTTATATTCTAAAGCATCACAACCAAAAAGAGGTGATGAATTAGGGTATATATCAAAAGTTCTTATACCAGCTTTGTATTTATTAATAGCTCCTTGATGATTTTTAACACTTATCCAGCTGTTTTTTATATCTTCACCAATTTTGAAAAAAGCAACATTCGTAATCGTTTCACTATTCATGTATTTATTCATGTTATTGGTTACTTCAGCCATGTTTAGAACAACAGGTACTCCTGGCAGCATTAAGAAATATTGCTTTATCTCAAGTCCATTATAGTCCTCACTATTTGCAAAACACATGCTGGTTTTGATACCCTTCCATCTGTTTCCCAATGTATCAACCTTTTCAACGAACTCTGCATTAACCTTTTCATTAAGGAGTGTTCTTGCATTTTCTATTAACTCCTCTGGTATGTTTTGAATTCCTCCAAACCATGGATTATACCAGGTTCTTGGTTCTGCATTAGGGAAGGAATTATCAAGCCATTCTCTATCCATAAATTGAAGGGAGAATATACCTGTAGAAAATTCTGGGGATGCCTTAATATTCATGACCCCATTATTTATTGAGAAAACTCTAAATCCATTTTCTTCAGCTACCTCAGATTTAATATCCATATTTTTAGTATAGAAAACAGGTATCCTTCTCTCATAGCTAACTGCATTAAAATTGCACTCTATGCATATTAAATCCTTATCAAATTCCTTTTCTATGTGAATTGGAATATTAATTTTGTTTACTTCTTCTTCGAGCTTTAAATGTATTTCATCAAATAGGTTATTTTTTGATTTAACAATTATTTCTCCATTAAAAGTAAGTTCCCTATTCTCAATAATATTTATGTTAAAGCTTTTATTTACAAATGGATTGTTATTGTTAATATTTATCTCAAAATCTAAAGCATTACAAATATCCTTAACATCATTTGATTTAAGGGCAAACCTTCTAGCTTCACTTAAGTTTTTAAAGGTTGAGTAGGCTAAATAAACAGGTTGAGTAATTTTTCTTTCTCCACTTTTCAATTTACCGATATTATGTTCAAAATTCATAAACCATCCATCATAATCAACCTTTAAATTCTCTGACCATACTATGCTTTCAGTTTCCTCTTCTCTGTTTCTGAATATCCAATTTTCACTGATTTTATCATTGTTATAGTACCCTGGATACTCCATATAGGGTTCTGTATCATGCATAACCCTATTATCATATGGGATGGCTGCTCCTTCAGTTCTATAGTGAATAACCTGCTTAATAAATATATCCTCATGAGTTTCTTCATTTGAAGCATTAACAACTTCATAGAAGTGTTCAAACATACCATTATTTGATATTTTAAATATAGTTCTAATTATTACATCCTTATATTTATTTGAAGAATACTCTCCACTTAAAACAATTTTTCCATTTTCAAAATACCATTTAACATTTTTAATCAGCATGCTGCTAAACTCATCAGAATATGGTTTTCCAGGTTTTGGGCATACTATGTATGTATCCTTTTTCTTATCTCCTACAAAAATTTCCACCCGATTATAATTTTTATCAAGCTCCAGTCTATAGCTTCCATTTACAATTACATACTTGTCATTAACTTCTCCCCCAAAGGCAGAGTTTTGTCCTCTAAAAATAGCTCCTACATTCTTTTTGAACCAAACATTTTCGCCACCTTCTAATGCTGCCTTAACGTTAAGCTCTACTTGATAAATACATGGATTTTTTAATGTGCACTCTACAGGTATTGAAACCCTCTGGTTTTTTGCCATTTCAATTTTGAATTTTCTTTTTGAAAACTCTATATCACTGCTTTCAGGAAGCTCAAATTCAAATAATGCATTTTCATTAAAACAGCTTTCAATATCAATAAACATATTGAAGGTTTCTCCACTATACCTCTCCAGATCGTCACATGCTAGAGATATCTTACCTGGAAATTTAGGAACTATTCCAAGCTTAAATGAAGCCTTCTTACCATTTATAACAACATCAGCTGCAACTCCTGGATGTGTTTTAAAACTTCCAAACTCTGCTTCAATTTCTGATATGTAAAATTCTCCTTCAACCATTTCTTTTTCAACAACATCAATTTTTTTATTTAATGAACATTTAATGTTTTTATCATCCCTACCATCTATTTCAACCCTTAATGGTTTACCAGTTTTATTAATAATTTCATATACAGCCTTGTAGCTTCTGCCAAAAACTAAATTTTGTGAAGGGGCAGATAGAGAAATCATGTAGTCATCTGTTTCAATAAGTCTTATACCTCTGCCTCTCCTTTCAAATTCCATTCTAAGCTTTTTACCATTCTTGTCCCATTTGTATTCATAAAAATCAAAGCCATTTTCACATCTTCCATCAGGTTCCATATTGATTGTTCTTTTCATGTCATCATACCAATCTGCAGCCTTAAAGTAATCCTCCACAACCTCGGTATTCATAACAGTTGGAATGAAGTTCATAAGGTGAGTAGTATCCTGTCTGTTTTCATAAAAATATCCGCACTTTTTGTATAGAGGTATTGCCTTTGTGTTTGCAGACCATGTATATAAATCCAGACGAGGCCACTTAAGCTCAATTGTTCTTTCTACTGCTTTCTTTACCAGTGCCTTGCCGATTCCCTTTCCATGACAGTCATATCTGGCATTTAAAAGCCTGATATGTAAGGCTCCTTCATCCTTTAAATATTTTGTAAATGCACAGTACCCAAGTACCTCATCACCTAATACAGCAAGATATGTATTTATATCAGTTGAGTTTGCATGTTCAGCCAGTACACTTTCTTCTGTCTCGTTGCAGTTTTCACCATTAAATCCCTCACTGCTCCTCTGCCACATTTCTGCAACAGCCTTTGCATAGGCTGGAGTATATTCTACAATTTTTAATCCTTCCATATTCTTTCCTCCAATTCTATTCCATATTTTGTTATTCTCTATATTAAACAAGCTTTTAAATCACCACCAATCAACCGGATTTCATAACTTGAACAAAAGGACTGCAAATGATTATACACATTTACAGTCCTTTAAAGGTTTAATACAATTCACAAGCCAAAAAACATTTTGGCAGCTTGAATAAACCTAAAATAAAAAAGCTGTACAGTTAAGTACAGCTATAAATCCAATAACAAAAAACATCATACAATAAATATAACATTGCGCATGATTTTTTTTAAAATTAGGACTGTAAATGCTGTTGTTCTTAACATAATCTAAAAAACATTTTTGTATATAGCAAATAAACCTATTAGATAGGCATCTACTATACCAATATGTTAAATTTAGATTATAGAATAAAAACAAACATAATCATCCTGCAATCCCCTTCCAATTTCAAATCACTATTCCATTATAGTATTAATTTTACATGCGGTCAATGATTTAGCAATTGCATTGTATAAAAACTTGTGTGAAAAGTACATATTATTTCATTACTTAATAAGACTCATTAGTTTATAAACGAATTCCTTTGAAAGGTTAAGCCTATACATATCATATGGTTTTTTTAAAAAGATATGATATTTATATTTATCTATATCAAAATCAGCTAGTACTATATCTCCATTTTTATGTATCCTTAGTTCATAGATATATCCCTCATCAATTCCATGAAGCCATCTATTACCATAACTCGTATTTATATAGGAAGGCTGAATTTTAATATATTCACCCTTTATATTTCTTATATCATAATTTATTTTATCAAGATCTCTTATATTTTCACTCTTTGCTTTAGATAATTCTTTTTGAAACAACTCAATTAGTTTATTATCTGAAACCTTTGCTTTATCAGAAAATGCATAATTCCTATCTTTAGGTTTACAATCTGATACCTCATAGATAAAAAACTCATTTGGCATTTTTACATTACTAAAATCCCCAACCTTTTTAGGCACAAAAAACCTAGAAGCAGGGATTATAACTAATGTTAGTATAGAAAGAATTGAAGTTATAACATTTAATAGATGTTTTAAAAAATTTGCATTTTCATTAACCAAAGCTTTAATTCTATTTATAAAGTTAACTATTTGAATAGCTACCATAGAGAAAATAATACATAGTGCAATAAAATTATAAGCAGTATAGTTTTTTTCCCGTATTATAGATTGGCTAAATATAACCTTATATATTATAAAAATTGATCCTAATGCTATAGCAGCAACAAAGCAAGGACGCAGAATATAGATTGAGTTTATTTCCATTTCTCTACCGATGACTTCATTTTTATATATAATAAAAGGTCTAATGCAAAAATTAATAAATATTGCAGTGGTAATCAATATAAAAAATTCTATACCTATTTTAGAAGATGCTAAAAATGCACATGCTGCTATAAATACAAGGAAGGAAACTACACCTAGAATCTCTTCTATTACAGATTTCTTTTTGTCCTGTATTTTAGTGTTTTTCTTTTCCACAAATGCCCACCCCCTCTTATCCATCATTATAATCCACATTATTCCACAATAAAACAGTAAAAACAATTTCACATCCTATATTAATCGCACTAAAGATTTTACATTGGTTGTTGTGCGATTAATGAATCAAGGAATATGATTTCGCATAAATGCTTAGGGTCCAGCAATGCAGAATCATTTATGCGAAGCATATAGTATCACATGCCTGATAGTTTTAATGCAAATTATTTATTAATTCTATACAGAATATGCATTATCAACAAATTTTGTCGAATTGAATACTATGGTATTAGGATAGTAGCATCCATCAAAGAAGGTGATGATATGTTTGGATTAGGTCCTTTGGAAAGTTATCTGGCCAGCAGCCTTATACAAAATATATTAACAGGACTAGTTAATAATCTTGTTACAGCACCTGTTCCTCAAACTATTCAGATAAGTGGAAATATGATAAGTACAAACATTAGAGAGACACAAGACTCTTATCTTCTCGAAGCATATTTACCTGGGGCCACAAAAGAATCTGTAAATGTAAAGTACATTGATAACTACTTAACTATAACAGGTAATTTGGATCAGTACGTCCAAAATGGATATGGAGGATATGTAAGATATTTAGGAAACTTAAACAGGAGCTTTTATATTGAGGATATTGATAGTGAAAAGATCGATGGAAATATTGAAAATGGTGTATTAAAGCTCATGCTCCCAAAAATAAAAAAGCAGGTTAAGGATCAATAAAGTTAGTAGCCCTTTGATATTTTCAAGGGGCTGCCAACTAAAACATATTCTAAAGCTACTCTTACTCACTAATCTTTTTTATTTCATCAAAATAAAGCTCACCCTTATCATTTTTTTCAAAGGTATATTCTCTGTCTATCCATGTATGGTGGAATGTAGTTTTAGATATTGGGTAGATTGGCATTACCCATTTACCCTCTTGTATAAAGTATAATTTGTCATTATCTCTTTTAACTTCATATTTAAAATACTCTTCCTGATATATACCACAATAGCTGTCATAAACACTTAAATCCAAGTCAAATGCCTCAGGCTTTACTGGCAGACTGTATTTTTCATTGAAAACTATTTTAGCAATAGCTTCATTAATTCCAAAGGAATTTGAGAATCCATAATTGCTTAATATAAGAATACTAACCTTATCATCTATATATCTGTGAAATTGATGATTAAATCCATTCCCTCCACCGCTATGACGGACTCTTCTGCGATTAAGATACTTATCTATAAACCATCCATATCCATAGTCCTCTAATCCAGGGGTAAAAATTTCATTCATTGTCTTTTTTGATACAAGCTTTTCAGTGTATAAAGCTTCATCCCATAAAAGCATATCATGAACAGTCGAATAAATTGCTCCTGCAGAAAAAGCACTTACTGCATCCCTTTCATCACATACCAATCTATTTTCAGTTGCATAATATCCACTTACTTTATTAGGAATAATCTCAAAATAATCATCAAGACCACTATCCTTCATTCCTAAAGGATTAAAGATATTCTCTTTTATAAATTCAATATATGACTTTCCTGAAACTCGCTCAATTATAACCCCAAGTAAATAGTATCCAAAGAAGCAATAGCTCCAATCTTTACCTGGTTCGAATTCCAGGGGCATATCTTTAAAAAGATTAAATATCTCCTTTTGTGTAAGCAGGCATTTTCCCATCATAAGGTGCGGATCTATTACTGAAAAATCATTAAAAAGTCCAGATGTATGTGTCATTAAATGATGAATTGTAATTCTTTCATCAAACTCAGGATAATCCGGAAAAAACTTTCTAATGCTATCATTAACATTAAGCAGTCCTCTTTCCTTAAGAATCATAATTCCCATACAGGTGATTTGCTTTGTAAGGGAAGCAATCTTAAATTTTGTTTTTGATGAGTTTAAAACACCATGCTCTATACTGGAATAACCATAGCTTTTATTAAATATAACCTCTCCATTTTTCACTACTGCAACAGCCCCACTGAATGGCCACAGCTTAGTGTAAGCATCCATATACTCATTTATTTTATAAGTAATACTCATTCTAATTCACTCCATTTCTATATATAAGATATAAATCATCTTATATATAATTTTAAGCAAACGCTTCATGAATTGAAAGAGAAAGTACATTTCTGCATCGTTTTTTACACAACAAGGTTGTTATAAAATTCCTCCATATTCAATATAAAATAACATTTATATTGATTTTAACCAAATTATGAATTACCATGAAAATGGTATGTTTTTTATTTATAAGGAATGGGGGAGGAGTATGAAGAGTACATCCGATGAGCGGATAATATGTAAAAAGCAGTTTATGACTGGGAATCACCTATATTTTATTCTTACAGTAATAGCGCAGATTCTAGCAGCAATATTGAGTACTTTGCTGGCATTTATAATAAAGTTCATCGTTGAGGCAATGGAATATCAGGATATCAAGCGTGTGAAATTTGCAATGATATTAATTGGTATATTAGTAGTAGGCTATATACTTACTGCAATTATTCAGAAAGTATTTAAGAATAAATATATCAAAAAGGGATTATCACAGTTTAAGATGTATGTGTTTAGGAAAATACTAAACAAATCAATTGGAAAATTTACAAGTGACTCTTCAGGTAAAATTATTAACACATTCTCTAATGATTTAAGTTCCATTGAACTAAATTACTTAAATGGTAATATACAAATTGTTCAGCAGGTGATGATGTTTATTTTCTCCCTGGTTGCAATGCTCTATATTAATTGGATAATAATGCTTTGTGTTGTTGCAGCATGTGCTGTTCCGATAGCGATATCCTTAAAATATGGAAATCGCTTGCAATCAAAAGAAAAGAAGACTTCAGATGAAAATGAAGGCTTTGTCGATCAAGTCAAAGATTTACTAAATGGCTTTTTTGTTATCAAAAGTTTTAAAGCAGAGAAAGAGGCAATTGAGATTTTTGAAAAACAAAATTTCTCTCTAGAGGAAGCAAAACGTGACCGTCGTGAGACCAATGATTCTATGACAATAGCAAGTGATTTAGCAAATATATTAGTAATATTCGTTATTTTTTCAGTCGGAGCTTATTTGGTTTTTAAGGATATTATGTCTGTTGGAGATGTTCTTGCATTTGTACAACTTTCAAATTATATTTTAATGCCAATTACAAAGCTTGTTCCTATGTGGAGTAATAGAAGAGCAGCTATTGTATTAATTGATAAAATTGCTGAAGTCATTAAGGATGAAGAAAGTACAGAGAAAAAAGTAGAGATTAGAACTTTAAAATCATCCATTTCACTTAAAGATGTTTCTTTTGCCTATGAGGAAGAAAAAAATGTTTTCAAGCATATTACTGTATCCTTCGATAAAGGAAAAAGTTATGCAATTGTTGGGGGCAGTGGATGTGGAAAATCCACCTTACTGCAGTTGATACTTGGTTACTTTAATAACTATAGTGGAAAAGTAATGATTGATGATACAGAACTAAGAGAAATTAGCTTGGACAGTTTCTATGATGTAGTCTCCATTATTCAGCAGAATGTATTTCTATTTGATAGCAGCATAAAAAATAACATTACCATGTTTAAAGAGTTTCCAGAGGACAAGCTTATACATGCTGAACAGCTTGCAGGTTTGTCAAATCTAATAGCTGAAAAAGGAGAAGACTATGCCTGTGGTGAGGGTGGTCGTAATTTATCAGGTGGAGAAAAACAGCGTATCTCCATTGCCCGCTCTTTAATCCGAGAAACACAGGTGCTGCTGATGGATGAAGCAACAGCAGCTCTTGATAATACAACAGCACATGAAGTTACTAATGCAATCCTCGATATTAAAGATATAACAAGAATTATCATAACACATAAACTAGAAGAAAACCTTATGCGAAAATATGATGAAATCATTGTCCTTCGAGATGGAGCAATAGTAGAACGCGGAACATTTGAACAGCTTATGGAAGCAAAGAAGTATTTCTATTCACTATACTACGTTGAAGGTGAATAGCTCAACAGAGCAGCATAAGGCGTATTAAGGAAAATAACAAGTCAAAGATTTTGAGGATATTTTACGTCAGACGAGGAAATGAAAGC
>DAMCZI010000009.1:1218-125537 GCA_032095175.1 Clostridiaceae bacterium | reverse complement strand
CACGCCGATGGTACTTTGCGGGAGACTGCATGGGAGAGTAGGACGTCGCCGGATCTTTTAATTTAATATCCTATAATGACGCGGGGTGGAGCAGCCCGGTAGCTCGTCGGGCTCATAACCCGAAGGTCGCAGGTTCAAATCCTGCCCCCGCAACCAAGAAATATAAGCTTACTTTTTAAAGTAAGCTTTTTTTATTTAAAATTCTCTGCTGCCTTATAAAACTTCCTAGCCATATCCCCTTTCCCCTTCTTATCATAAATAATACCTATAAGATAATAAATATGACCATTACATGGATTAATTGAAAGAGCCTTTTTAAGTTCTTCATAAGCATCATTATATCTTTCAGCTTCAATCATTTGTTCTGCAGTTCGAATATTAGGTTCCTCTAGTTTACTGCAGTCTTCATAGTTCTTCATTTCTTCAAGAAGGTTGTTTATTTTATCGGCTGTAAAGGGCTTTTGAAGGTATGCTACTGCGCCTAGCTTTGTACAATCTACGGCATTTTTTACAGTTGCAAAGGCTGTCATAATAATAATAGGAATCGTTATATCAGCAGCTCGTATCCTTCTTAATACCTCTGTTCCGCTCATAACAGGCATTTTAATATCTAAAAATGCAAGGTCAATTTTTTCGTTTTGGATTAAATCAAAGGCTTCCTGACCATCCTTTGCACTTAAGACTTCATATCCATCAGCTTCGAGACATGTAGTAATCAGGTTTCGAATATTTTTTGTATCGTCTGCAACAAGAACTCTCTTCATTTTGCCACCTCTTTCACTGAATAACAACTGGTAATGTAAATGTAAATGTGCTTCCGGAACCTAATTTACTTTCACACCATATGCTTCCATCATGGGCTTCAATTATCTCTTTTGCAATAGCCAAACCAAGACCTGAGCCTGTGGACTCTGAATCATATTCACCTATTTGAATAAATTTATCAAATACTTTTTTCTGAAATTCTTCTGGAATACCGACTCCTGTATCTTTAACTATGGTGTATACCTTTCCGTTTCTTAGTGCTGCAGATACATATATTTCATCACCTGAGTTTGTGTGCTTTAACCCATTGGATATAAGGTTATTAATTACCCATATTATTTTTTGAAAGTCTGCATTAACCATGGGAAGGTTATCTTCTACCTTATAATATAAATTTATACCTTTATTTTCAGCTTGTTCATGGAAGGTCTTAACACTATTTACTATTATATCTTCAATAGAACAAGGTTCTATATTGAAAATGGATTTATCAGATTGCAGCTTTGAAAGCTGGAGCAAATCAGTTATAAGGGTTGAGAGTCTTTCAACATCCTCCTTTATTGTAGATACTATCTCTGATTGCTTTTCATTTAGAGTGCCGATGTTATTTTTAGAGATTAAACTTGCAGCAATCATAATGGATGTTAATGGAGTTTTAAACTCATGGGAAATAGTTGATATAAAGTCGGTTTTAATTTTCTCAAGCTGCTTTAGCTGTGTAACATTCTGAAAAAGCAATACGATTCCATTCATGTTAGCATCCTTATCCTGTACAACCTTTACAACAATGTTAAAGTAATAGCTTTTATTTCCTGATCCAAGAGAAACTATCTTTTCATCATGTTCTTTACCACTCTCAACAACCCCAGAAATATAATCATATAAATCTCCGTCGTGTACAGCTTCAAGAAAGTGCCTGTTTAACATTTTATTTTCATCAATGTTAAAAAACTTTTCACATGCATTATTTATAAGAATAACTTTATAATTTGTATCAAGAACTATCAATGGGTCAGAAATACTTTTAACTATTGTTATAGATTTGTTTTTCTCAAGCATGAGCTTTCCCATGGTACTGCTTTCAAACTCTTTGAGTCTTTTTGTCATGTTGTTGAACTCATGTGTCATGACCCCTATTTCATCGTTTGAAAGTATAGGGGTCTGCTTATCTAAGTTACCTTCTTTAACAGATTTCATTGTTTCAGTAAGCATGGATATAGGTTTTAGAAGCTTGTTTACAAAAAACCATGATACAAATAATCCTGCAGATACTGCCAGAACCGATAGAACCATTATCATATAAAGGTAACTGTAGGTATCCTCTGTAACGGCATTCTTGCTTTTAAACATTGCTCTTTCGTTTATAAAAGAAATATCTTTCAACTCCTTTTCAATTTGTAAAAATGTTGGGAGTATATCAGATTGATAGTACTTTACAGCTTCCACTTCCCCCTTACTGCTTCTTATTTCTTGAAGATTGGAAAAGAGCTTAAGATACTGTATATAGTAGTTTTTAATATTTTCATTATGCTGTCCTTCACCAGATTCAGTTATATTGTTATACTCGATGTTAAACCATTTATAGAATATGTCGTTGTTTTTATAAAAAGAATCTATGCCATCAGACTTACTTCCATGAATATAATCAAGCATGGCATTATTTTCTTCCTCAAGTGCTGAAAGCATATTGTTTGAAGCATTTATACTTTTATAGTTGTTTACCATTAAGCCATCTATGGATTTGCTAAGCTTATACAGGTTAATAGCTGCCGTAAAACCTATAACAGCGGTCATAAGCACAAGGCAAAAGTACACAATGGTTATTTTACCCTTTAAAGTTTTAAACATAATCTGCCTCCATTTACCTATAAAATAATAAAAAATTCTTTACATTCTCCATTTTAAAATAGCCCTGCAAGGCTAGTTTGATTCGTGGATGTTTAAAAAGGTGTAATGTAAAAGAATTTTTATTTTGTATATATTTCTATTAATAACAGATATAATAAACCAAACATTTTATAAAA
Source organism: Clostridiaceae bacterium (assembly GCA_032095175.1). Classification (GTDB taxonomy): domain Bacteria; phylum Bacillota; class Clostridia; order Clostridiales; family Caloramatoraceae; genus DAMCZI01. The sequence goes on along the minus strand of DAMCZI010000009.1, from coordinate 122,748 downwards.
GTCAAGCCTCTATACCTGAGGAAATTAAAGAAAAGCTTTAAATTAGCTATGAGCCAGTGAATTAATTTAAAATGACAGCCTTTAATGCACAGGAGAATTTCTAACCAGGAATTTTTCTGAGCTTTAGATAGTGTATAAAGGAGACTATAATCTATATATAGCATCAGAGAAAACAATAATATTACCTATATACAAATCAAAAATTCTATTACATTCTGTCTTTTTAAACATCCTAGAGTCGAACCAATTTAGCAGGGTTGTTTAAAAAAACAAAATGTAAAGAATTTTACGATTTATATATAGGTTGAGTGGAATAAGTTATGAGTTGTTTATATTAACATTTCTATGCTATTAGAATGCTTTTATAACTCATAACTTATTTCCATGTATCCTATAAAAATATTTACTAGGTCTTAAGGAGGATTATTATGCTTATATCTTATTGTGATTTAGATCATGATACAATAATAAATCAGATGAATCGATATGATGGGGTTTATGGAGTAGAAAAGATTAAAAAGATATTTTTTGATGTTAAAAATTCGGTTTACTACAACAAGCTTGCGCCAATGCAGAAAGCCTCTGAAACATTAGTTATGGGTAGAGGAAATAATATAGATAAAAATATATTACTTTACACCCTTTTAAAGGCAGCAGACTATAAATGCAATATAAGGTGTGCAGTGGTAATGGATAATACAAAGAGGCTTATATGCAGGTACAGCAAAGAGATACCATGGTACTATGTTGAGGTTGATTATTTTGGAAGAACTATAATTCTTGATGCAAGTTTTGATAATGAATTCATGAGGGCAGCAGGGATAGTATACAAAGGAAACAACAAGGATTATGATTTTTCATATTATTGCACAATTGATGGCAAGGAACTTTTTAATGTTATAGAGAAAATGCTTGAAAGTAAGGATGAGGAGGCTTTTGATTTCTATGGCTCTAGAATGGGCCATGCAGCTATGTAGTGTTTAATTACGAGGTAGGAGTGAAGATTTATGTATATAGTAATAATCGGGTGCGGAAGGCTTGGAAGCACCATTGCAAGAGAACTATCCCGAGAAGGAAATGATGTAGTAATAATTGATAATAATAGTGATAATCTTAAGAAACTTGGAACAGGATTTAATGGAATTAGAATAAGGGGAGTAGAATTTGATAATGATATATTGCTCGAAGCAGGAATAGATAGAGCTGATATGTTTCTTGGAGTTACTAATGATGATAATACAAATATAATGGCATCACAGATTGCGAGGGATATTTTCAATGTTCCAAAGGTAATGGCCAGGATATGTGAGCCAAACAAAGAATTCATTTATGAAAAGCTTGGCATTGATATAATAAATCCTATTAATCTTAGCTTTGATATGATAAAAAATAGAATTATGGAGAGAGGATCAAGAATTATTAGTGTTTTGGATAACGATATGGAAATAGTAGAAATACCTGTTAAGAAGGAAAAAGTAAAGGATATAAAAAATATAGAAAAAGAGTATGATTGTAGAATATTTTCGGTTTTGAGGAGCGGCGAATTTAAACTTATAGATGTGGAGGATAGGCTGCAGATAGGGGATAAAATTATATGTGTTATAAGCAGAAAAAATAGACAGAGGCTGGCTTCAGCCCTTTCTGGGGAGATGTTTGTATGAGAGCAATAATAGTAGGTGGAGGAAAAGTTGGTTATTATCTTTTAAAAACCCTAACGAATAAAAAATATGATATAACACTGGTGGAAAGAGACAGTGAAGTATGTGAAAAAATTGCATCAGAGGTTGAAGGAGATATAATCTGTGGAGATGGTACAGATTTTGATGTATTAAAGGATGCAGGAATAGAAGATGCTGAAATGGTTGCAGCTGTGACAGGTAAGGATGAAGAAAATCTTGTTATATGCCAGATTGCAAAGAACAGCTTTAATGTTAAAAAAACAATATCAAGAATAAATAATCCTAAGAACAGGCTAATATTTAAAAGTCTTGGGGTTGATAAAACTGTGTGCAGTACTGAGGTTATTGCTAACCTAATAGAGTGGCAGCTTGCAGAGGATAGGTTAAAGGTTATACAAACCCTTGATAGAGGTGAAATGGTCTTGGCTGAAGGAATTGTTAATCCAAGTAGTCCATGTTGTGGAAAAATTATAAGCTCATTGCATCTCCCTATTGAATGTATAATTGTATCTATTATAAGAGGTGACAGGGCTATATTCCCAAAGGGTGGAGTTGAAATAAAGGACGGAGACAGGCTTATGATTATGACAGCTGTTGAGAGTAAGAAAGCAGTGGAAAGGTGCATTTTAGGAGAGTGATGATATGTTGAATAGAAAACAAATTATTAATGGTGTTATGGCGGAAATGGGCTTAACCATTGTATTCATTGTTATGCTTTTTAGCATGAGCCTGATTATGAGGTGATTTTATGGCAGCTAATAGGAAAGAGTTTTATAACCTTAAAATAATAAGCTATTATACAGGATATGTAATACTATGGACAGCAGCACTTATGCTACTTCCCATAATAACTTCAACAGTGTTTAAGGAATGGAATACTGTTTTTGATTTTATAATAAGCGTTAATATTTCAGCAGGAATAGGAATGATATTAATCCTTTTTGGAAAATGTGCAGTTGGTAAAGTAAAGGTTGAGTGGAAGCATGGGCTTATAGTAGCATCTCTATCATGGTTTTTGCTTATGTTTTTATCAGCAATACCATATAAACTGAGCGGACATGTTGGCTCCTATCTTGATGCAATATTTGATGTAATGAGTGGTTTTACAACAACAGGACTTGTTCTTACTCAGGATCTTGAACATTTAGCGCTTGGGATGAATATGTGGAGACATATTATAACCTTTGTTGGAGGACAGGGAATGGTGGTGCTTGCACTATGTTTTCTTTTGAGGGATACAGCAGGAGCTTATAAGATGTATGTAGGAGAAGGAAAGGATATTGAGCTTGTTCCAAACGTTAAGGGAACTGCAAGGATAATATGGCAAATAAGTATGATATATCTTGCAATCGGAACATTAATACTTTGGATAAATGGTATCCTTATTGGATTGAAGCCAATGTCGGCTTTTTTTCATGGACTTTTTATATTTATGTCAGCGTGGAGTACAGGAGGATTTGCTCCGATGTCGCAGAACATCCTTTACTACCACAGCTTTTCCTATGAGATTGTTACAATAATTTTCTTTATAGTTGGCTCTTTTAACTTTGGACTTCATTATGCAATATGGCAGGGGAATAAAAAAGAGATATTTAAAAATATTGAAACACAAAGCTTTTTTATAACTGCTACACTTACATCCTTTTTTGTAGTTTTAGGATTATCAAAACTAAATGTATACCCAAATGCCATGGCACTTTTTAGAAAAGGAGTTTACAATCTGCTTTCTGCTCATACGACTACAGGTTTTGCTACTGTATATGCAAGGCAGTTTGCCCTTGAATGGGGAGATTTTGCGGTAATAATTATGGTTATTGCAATGCTTATTGGTGGTTCGGCATGTTCAACTGCAGGAGGATTTAAGGGATTAAGGGTAGGATTAGTCTTTAAGGGATTGATTGCAGACATTAAAAAGCTTTTAATGTCTGAGAGAAGGGTAAGTGTGTTTAAGTTCCATTATATTAAGGATAATATCTTAGAAGATGGAATGGTAAAGAGTGCAGCACTGATTATAATCTGCTATATTATATTGTTTTCGATAGGTACGGCAATGGGAGTATATTATGGATATTCCTTCTCAAGTTCTGCATTTGAAGCTGCATCTGCAACAGGGAATGTAGGGCTTTCAATAGGAGTTACATCGCCTTCAGCTCCTGCGGCCCTTAAAATATATTATATAATAGCCATGTATTTAGGAAGGCTTGAATTTATGTCTATATTTGCATTGATTGGCTTTATTGCTGGAGGTATTAAAAAGATATGTCTAAGATATTCAAAATAATAATGTTATTTATAACAATGTTTTTGTTCTTTGCTATTACAGCCAGTGCTGATGATAGGATGACTTTTAATCAGCTTGTTGAGAACGCAAAGCTTTATGATGAAAAGGTGGTTAAAGTTAGGGGAGAAGCAATTGGAGAAGCAATGAAAAGAGGAACTCACTCCTGGGTAAATATAAATGATGGGACACTTCCTATGGGTATATGGATGAAGGATAATGAAGCAGCTCAAGTTGGCGTGTTTGGAGACTATCATAATGTTGGAGATGTTGTTGAGGTAACTGGAATATTTAACAGGGCATGCAGTGAGCATGGTGGAGACATGGATATCCATGCCCAATCTGTAAAAATAGTGGAAAAGGGTATACCTACTCCAAATCCTGTAAATAGAAGAAGAGTGATGATTTCAATAGCCATTACAATATGCACAGTTATCCTTTTGGGAATAACATACAAAAGTGTGAAATTACAAAGATGACAAGATGATATGTGATATGGTGCTTAGCATCATATCACATATATTTTTTATTTTTCCAGAAGCCATTTATTGAAAAAGGAATCCCAATCTTTTTCTGTAACATTTTCTACAACATGTATAAAATCCTGTGTGGTTGCATTTTTAAACTTGTAGCCTTCGTAATATGTTTTCATTATATTATAAAAGGCTTCATCACCAACCTTATTTCTCAACTCATTGAGCATAACTGCTCCTTTATAATATACAAGCAATGCGTAATCATTGGAGGTTTTAAAATCGTATACAGGCCTCAAAATCGTTTCCCCATTTGAGAAACTGCCTTTATATGAATTATATACCCTGGAAAATTCGTTTTCAAAGTACTCCTGTCCACGTCCAACGCCTAAGAGTTTCTCATAGTATACAACCTCGGAGTAGGAGGTGAGACTTTCATCAACCCATGCTTCTTCAACCTCATCATTTCCAACAACCCCATACCACCATTGATGAGCTGTTTCGTGGGCTATTGTCACATCAAGATAAAAATCATCACCATTTTTTGAATAATACTCTTTATTAATGAATACTATTCCTGGATACTCCATTCCTGATATGAAATTTGTTGCAGCTACTGAATATGTTTTGTAGGGATATTTTCCAAAGGCCTTATTAAATATCTTTATTGAGTTTTCTGCTGCAGCCATTGCAGCATCCCTCTTATATTTGGGGCTGTTGATACTATAGGATTTAACTATTACACCATCTACATTTTTTGTATCAATTTCAAACCCATTACTTGCTACCCATGCAAAATCTCTAACAGAGTTTTCCTTAAAGATATATACCTTCTTTTTAGGTATTGCTGTCTCACTAATCATTTCACCGGTTGAAGCCACTTTGTAGTCTCTTGGTACTGTAATCTTTACTAAATAGTCGGAAACATCACTGTAGAAAGGATCTCCCATTGAATAATACGGATCAAGATTCCAGCCGGAATTATCATACACAGCTGCGATGGGATACCAGTTTCCAAAGTTAAAGGTTCCTTCAGCATATCCAAGCCTATCCATTATTTCAGGAAGTGTAATACTAAATTCCAGATATATATCAATATTTTCTTTCGGTTTTAATGGTAAGTTTAATGAAACATTTAGTATAGTTTTGTCCTTTCCCTCTATTGAGTATTTTAAATTTTCATCACTAGCTGATATATCAATTATGTCTATATATCCAGGTTTAAAATTAGATAAAAATGCACTGCTGTAATCCTCAGGGGGGACTGGTATCGTCTCAAGCTTTTTATATGCATTAGGATATATATGAAGGTATATATTATTTAAATTAATGCTTTCGTTATTAACATAAACTATGTGTTCTCGTCCTTTTAATATCTTTTTAGCTGAGTCCAATTCAACAGATATATTATAGAGGTTTTTTTCCCTTATAACTGCTGTCGGCTTCTTACTAGGCAGGTTTGTTTTTTGGGAGCAACCAGATATAAATAGTAATAGAATAAGAATTATAGAGATGAATTTCTGCTTCATTTTTTTACCTCCAATAATGTATGTATAATCATAAATTATTCTACTGAATCAGGATAATTCCTCTAACAAAAAAGAAAATATTTTTTGCAAATAAATAATATTATAAATAAGGAACTCAGTAGGATCAGGGAAGAAGTTACCTATATTTTCTAATAATTGAATTTTGCATAGATGGACTTGCAAATACGTCGCAAAGTGGAACAAAACGAAGACCGGCATATTGCGGATGAGATTCAGAGATATAAACAGAATTAAAACAATTATTTAACATTTTTAATGAAAATTAACGATAATTTAATATTCGTCTTTATTTGATGGTGGATGTATAATAGTCTTTGTCTGAAATATAGCAAGCAAAGGTGGTTTATATGGGAATACTTTATAAAGAAGTTGTAGAATACAAATACCAAAGAAATATTAAGCCAATCCTATTAATAATACTTGTACTAATAACAGCAAACACTTTCTTTTTATTAAGCAGTTATAGAAGGTTAATAGAAGAACTTGCCTATGTAAGTTACGTAATTATACCTCTTTCCCTTACAGCAGCATTTATACTAAATTTAAAATCAAGAAAAAGATATAGATACGGTATAATAGACAATGAACTTATAATTGAGAGGTTTAATGGAGAAAAGAGGAAGGTTGTTTTAAGCCTTAATGCAAAGTATATATCCAAGATAGAAAAAGTCCTTTCAGATAAAAGGTTGGATAGGGTTGATGAAGAGTATAATTTCATCTGCTCAGGAAGAAAGAAAGAAGTTTACTACTGTACATTTAAAAGAAATGGAAAGCTCTGTAGGTTCTATTTTGAACCGAGTCAGGAACTTATAAAAAAGCTTAATATGCTTATGCTGAGAAGAAGCGCAGCATAAGTGCGGTTAGTGCCATGCACGTGGCAAGTGGCAAGTTAGATAGCACTGAGATATTCCAGTGTTATCTAACTTGCCACTTGTCACGTGCATGGCACTTTTCTTATAATATATCAGGTTTTTGTATTATATCCATTCCTGTTAGAGCAAGGGCGCATGCTCCCTTTAACATTCTATCCTTTGCATAATCTCCAATTGTACACTGGTTGAATTCACTGGTATAATATCTTACCCCTTCGGAGCATATGCCCACATAGGGCGCGGCAGTTGGAAGCTTGTGGCTTATGTTCCCTATATCAAGGGCTTCAGGTATTGTAATTGGACCGTGTATGTCTATGATACCATTTTCCTTAAGATTATGAGACATAATTTTAGAAAGCTCTTCATGGGTTTTTAATGGTAGATATTTTGGTTCTGGGTAGGAATATTCCATACTGCAGTTATGAATTTTACATGAGAATTCTGCACAATGTATTAGGGAGTCAATTATCTCATCAACTTTATTGGAGTTAATCGATTTTATCATAAACATACATTCAGCTTCGCCTGGTATTAGATTTATAAGCTTACCCCCATGGCTTATTATTCCATTTATAAATGAATCCACTGCATATCTGGCTCTTAGGGTTTCAATAAGATTAAAAAGAGTTATGCAGGGAGAAAGAGCATTTACACCTTCCTTGAAGTTTATTGATGTATGTGCCTCATGCCCCTTAAATTCAATCCTAATAACAGCCATTCCAAGGGAAGAGCCGCTTTCGCAGGTTTTATCCCAGGGGTGACCACATATAACTGCATCAACATCCTTGAAGGCTCCTTTATTCAACATATCAATCTTTGTAGGTATTCTTTCTTCACTGGGACATCCCAAAACCATTACCCTTCCACCTATATCATCAATAACTCCCTTAAGCCCCAACGCAGCCCCTATATTCATAGCTGAGGCTATATTATGACCGGAACCATGTCCGATACCAGGTAGAGCATCATATTCGCATATATAGGCAATGGTCGGGGATTTTGAACCATAAACTGCTTTAAAAGAGTTCTTTATGTCATAGATATCCCTTTCAACGCTAAAACCCTCTTCCTTTAACATTGAAGTTAAAAAATCTGATGCCTTGTGCTCATTAAAGGATGTTTCAGGGTTCTTATATAGAAAATCAACTATTGAAAGAATTTTTTCCTTTGAAGCTTCAATATGTCTTGCAGGAAGATATCTGATACTCATCCTATCACCTCAGTTATTATATTTACCAAAAACCCGGAACTTTATAACAAAGGAAACAGGTACTTGAGTTTTAAGATAGGTGACAGGCACTTGAGTTTTGATTAAATAACTCAAAACTCAAGTGCCTGTTACCTCGTCACCTTGTAACACTTTTTATTTCCATGAATATTATGAGATAAAGAGGGCAATAATCTATAAAAAAGTAGATGTTGGTGGTTTTATGAGATGTTTTATTTGTAGCGAAGAGATAAAAAATGAAAAGCCCTTGGAAATATTTAAAGCAAACATATGTGAAGCTTGTGTTCAGAGTATAAATGAAATCCATGCAGAGGACATATTTTATGATTTCTACAGGGACAGAATAAAAAATATTGAAAAGCCTGTACTCCACAAATACCAAAATACCCCCCTCACGCAGCCTTAGGGCTGCTTTTTGTTTAAGAAGGAATAACCCTCAAGTGCCTGTTATCCAGATGCCCTTCTTTTTAATTTCTAAAACTTACTTTCATAAAATTATAAATATGGAACCCCTTTATAAGTGCTTACTTTTTCGGAGTTTTCCCTGTTACTTTGGCATAGCCCATTTATACAAAAATCAACACTATTTTAAAACATAGGCTTTTGATATAATAGTTATGTACTGTTTTTTTCAAATATAATAATTTATGCAAAACATATAGGAGCTGATTTTTTTGAATAGGATGCCTGTAATTGAAGGGCTTATGAAATATATAAATGAAGGAGTTACTCCCTTTCACATGCCGGGGCATAAAAATAATAGAAGAAAATTTAAGGAGTTGGACTATATTGCTCAAAATCTTTTCAGTATGGACAACACTGAAGTACCAGGACTTGACAATCTTCATATGCCGGAAGATATGATACTTGAGGGGGAAAAACTTGCTGCAAGGACTTTTAAAGCTCATAAAAGCTATTTTTTAGTAAATGGAAGTACATGCGGTATATACAGTATGATAATGGGGGTTACAAAGCCCAAGGACAGGGTTATAGTTCAGAGAAACTGCCATAGATCAGTTTTTATGGCATGTATGATGGGAGAGCTTGATGCTGTTTATATAAACCCTGAGGTATCAAGTGAATTTGGAATAGCAGTTTCAATCGATGTAGATAGGCTTATAGCGGTTATGGACAAAAACATGGATGCAAAGGCTATTGTATTAACTTACCCAACATACTATGGAACCTGCAGCGACTTAGGAAGGATAGTTACTGAGGCTCATAAGAGAGGAATGCTTGTCCTTGTTGACGAGGCCCATGGTGCACATCTGTACTTTGGAAAAGGACTTCCCAAGGGAGCAATGGAGCTTGGAGCAGATATCGCAGTAACAAGCCTTCACAAAACGACTCCTGCTCTTACACAAACAGCTCTATTGAATGTAAGGGATGGAATTAATACTACTGGAATAGAATTTATGTTAAGGCTTCATCAAAGCACAAGTCCTTCATATATATTTATGGCATCAATAGATGCATCACGATATATAATGGAAACTAGGGGAGAGGGACTTATCCATGAGCTTTTAGAGAATATAAACTGGTTTAGAAATAAAATAACTCCTGTAGATGAATACAAGCTTCTTGGTATAGAGCATATAGGGGTTAATAATATATATAATATAGATAAAACAAAGATAGTGATTAAATCTACTGCTGGGGGGAAAAAACTTGATGAGATACTGAGACAGCATGGCATACAGGTGGAAATGTCCGATATATATAATGTAGTACTCATTTGTAGTGTGGGAGATACTAGAGAATCCTTTGAGAAGCTTTATAATGTTCTTATGGACTGTAGAGCAGAGTTGTCTCCGATGCCAGGCACCGGAGAAATTGAAGGCAGTATGCCCCAGTATAAAAGTGCAATGAATATGAGGGAAGCATACTACAAACCACAAAAGAGGGTAAAGCTTAATCAAGCGGAGGACCTCGTAAGCTGTGAGCTTGCAGCACCATATCCTCCGGGAATTCCAGTTCTTCTGCCTGGGGAAATAATCACAAAGGAAGTAATCGAGTCCATAGAATTCTATAAATCAAGGGGAATACAAATAAATGGACTTACGGATTCAGACGCTCAGTATATAAATGTTGTATCAGTATAGAACTTACTGTTACCAATGTGAAATAATATCTAAGGAGATTTTAAAATGAAGGGATTATTTATAAGCTTTGAAGGACCAGATGGTTCTGGAAAGACTACACAGATAAACATGTTAAGGGAGTATATAAAAAGAGAGGGTTATGATATTTTGCTGACCAGAGAACCTGGGGGAACAAAGATAAGCGAGAAGATAAGAGAAGTGACACTTGATCCCGAAAACAAGGAAATGGGAGATGTGTGTGAAGCTCTGCTGTATGCAGCTTCAAGGGCACAGCATGTTCACGAATTAATAGGACCGGCATTGGATGCTGGAAAGGTGGTTATATGCGACAGATTTGTTGATTCCTCCATAGTATATCAGGGATATGCAAGGGGACTTGGCGAGGATATGGTATCCCAAATAAATGATTTTGCAATACAGGGAAGAAAACCTGATGTAACCTTTTTAATAACAGTTCCTGCAGAAGTGGGCATTAAAAGAAAAAACAAGGATGGACAGCTTGATAGACTTGAGCAGGAGGACATTCTCTTCCATAAGAAGGTGTGTGAAGGTTATAATAGACTTAAGGGAAGAGAGGACAGAATAATAAATATAGATGGTACTCTGGAAAAAAATGAAATTCATGATATAATAATAGAAACAATAAAAAAATTGCTTCAAAACAGGTAAATTGTTAAAAGGAGGGGTTGAAATGAAACTAGTTATTGCTATTGTTCATGACGACGATGCCGGTGAACTTGTAAAAAACCTTACGAAAAGTGGCCATGGAGTTACAAAGCTTGCCACAACAGGGGGATTTTTAAAAGCAGGTAACACAACACTCCTAATAGGTGCCGAAGATGAAAAGGTACAGGATGTAATGGATATAATAAAGGACATATGCAAGACAAGAAAGGGAGTAATATCTCCTCCATCACCGGTATTAGGGGCTGCAGGAGTGTATGTTCCAGCACCTATGGAAATAACAATAGGTGGAGCTACAGTATTTGTCCTTAATGTTGAGCAATTTGAAAAAATCTAAGCTGGTTTGTCCAAAGAGGCCGGTATAGGCCTCTTTGGTACTGTAATGGAGTTGATGAATTTTGTTTGACGTTTTAGGTCAGGAATACGCTTTAAAGGCCTTTAAAACCTCATTTGATAAAAATAGAATATCACATGCCTATGTAATAACAGGGCCTGATGGGGTAGGAAAAAGCATATTTGCAATGCATATAGCAGCGGTGCTTTTGTGTTCAGGTGAAAAGAAGCCCTGTGGTGTCTGTGACCAGTGTTTGAAGGTACAGCACAGCAATCATCCTGATGTAATGGTTGTATCTAAGGGCGGCAAAAGCATAGGTGTTGATGATATAAGAGATGTAATAAATGAAGTATATACAAAACCCTATGAAGGAAATAGGAAAGTAATAATAATAAAAAATGCAGATGCTATAACAGTACAGGGGCAGAATGCAATATTAAAGACCCTTGAGGAGCCTTCCGACGACACCACAATAATTATGACTGCAGAAAATACAGGAATGCTTTTAGAAACCATATTATCAAGGTGTCAGATATTAAAGCTTGGAAGGATACCGGGGGAGAAGATTAAAGGATATCTTATGACTCGTGGAATTGAAGAAAATAAGGCGACAACAGCGGCAAGCCTTAGTGATGGAGTCCTGGGAAATGCCCTTAGGTTCCTTGATGAGAAGTTTATAAAGCTAAGGGAGGAAACCATAAAGGTTTCAAGGGATGTATTAAGGAATGATACATTAAAAGCCCTTGATGCAAGCAACTTCTTTATTGACAACAAGGATAACATTGATATTATATTTGATATAATGATGTCATGGTTTAGGGACATAATAGTATTAAAACATGTGAGGGACAGAGAAACGCTTATAAACAGGGATTTATATGACAAGCTTATTGAAGAAAGTCAGCGTCTGTCCTATGATAGATTGTGTAAAATAATTGATGAAATAAACTCTACACGGGAAAAGCTAAGGTTCAATGCCAATTTCCAGCTTACTGTGGAAGTTATGCTTTTAAACATACAGGAGGTATAAGATGATAACTGTTGTAGGTATTAGATTTAAAAAGGCGGGAAAGATATACTACTTTGATCCTGATAATTTAGAGATACAAAAGGGAAATAACGTTATAGTTGAAACTGCCAGGGGCTTGGAATTTGGAGAGGTGGTAATAGGCCCGAGGGAAGTTAATGACGAGGAAATAATTCAGCCACTTAAAAAGGTAATAAGGGCTGCGACAGAAGAAGATGTTTTAAAGGATCAGGATAATAAAGCAAAGGAAAAGGATGCTTTTAATATATGTCTTAGTAAGATAGCAGATCATGGTCTTCCAATGAAGCTTATTGATGTTGAGTACACATTTGACAATAGCAAGATTATTTTCTACTTTGTTGCAGATGGAAGAATAGATTTTAGAGAGCTTGTTAAGGATCTTGCATCTATATTTAGAACAAGAATTGAATTAAGACAGATAGGTGTAAGGGATGAGTCCAAATTTATAGGAGGACTTGGACCATGTGGAAGATCAATGTGCTGTTCCTCCTTCCTTGGAGATTTTGAGCCTGTGTCCATAAAGATGGCAAAGGAGCAAAACCTTTCACTTAATCCAACTAAGATTTCAGGAGTATGTGGAAGACTTATGTGCTGCCTTAACTATGAGCAAAACACCTATGAGGAGATAAGAAAAAAGATGCCTGCTGTAGGTTCCATAGTTAAGACACCAGAGGATGGAGAGGGAGAAGTTGTTGAAAACAGCATACTCTTAGAGAGTGTAAAGGTTAAAATAATGAATAGCTGTGATGAAGTTGAAGTAAGGCCATATTCAATATATGAGGTTGAAATGGTATCTGGAGAATATGAATATAGAGAGATACATGAGGATGAAATAAAGCTTGAACTTCAAGAAGCAGTTGAAGAGATAGACGAAATGAAGAGTATCCTTAAGGAAGAATAAAATTTTTAAGTGCTCTCTCACACTATTCCTCTAAGTGAGAGAAGCTCCTGAATTAAGTAATATTAGATAACAGGCACTTGAGTTTTGAGTTATTTAATCAAAAGCATCGTCAGATGCTTTAATTAAACAACTCAAAACTCAAGTGCCTGTTACCTTTCTACATTTCTCACTGAAAATATTGAAATTTGTCCAATTATATACTTCTCATAAAGACATAATAGTGTTAAAATAGAAAATGTACAAAGTATAATTATTTGGGGGGTGAACAAACATGGCATATAAAATAGGAGACGCTTGCGTAGGATGTGGAGCATGTGCTTCAGAATGTCCAGTAAGCTGCATAAGCCAGGGAGATTCAACATACGTTATAGATGCATCAGCTTGCATCGAATGTGGAAACTGTGCTAACGTTTGTCCAGTAGGAGCACCAGCTCAGGAATAAGCGTAAAAAAGACCCTTTTAAAGGGTCTTTTTTGTTTTAGGTAACAAGCACTTGAGTTTTGGGTTATTTAATCAAAAGCATCTTCAGACGCTTTCATTAAATAACTCAAAACTCAAGTGCTTGTTATCTAGACAAACCTCTTTTAATTTCTAAAACTTACTTTCACAAAATTATAAATATAGAGTCTGTTTATTTCATTATGAAATACAAAAGCCATAAAATCTCATATTTTTTATGGGGATTTACTTTTTTAGAATTTTCCCTGTCACCTTTTAAGCTTGATAATATTTATCAATTAATGTATAATTTAAATATACCCCCTAGTGGTATAAGGAGGCGTTTTATGAAGGATTTAACAATAGGCGTTGTTTTCGTTGAAGGTGTGCTGTCATTTCTTTCACCTTGTTTTTTACCTTTAATACCTATCTATATTGGATATCTTGCAGGTGAAGCAGTTGGTGAAAAGAGAAGGTGGAATGTACTTAAGAATTCATTGGCATTTGTAGCAGGTTTCTCACTGGTATTTATTATTCTTGGTGCTGCAGCCAGTGGAGTAGGCAAGTATCTTATTTCTCACAGGGATATATTTAATAAGATACTTGGAGGAATTGTTGTCTTAATGGGATTATTCTACATGGGTATACTTAAGATAAATATTTTAAATATGGAAAAAAGGTTCAGCTACGAAGGAAAGAAGGGAAATATTCCAGGAGCTTTTCTTCTTGGAATAGCAATAGGCTTTGGATGGACACCATGCATAGGACCTATATTAGCGTCGGTGCTTGCAGTTGCTGCTAGTAAAAGCTCTCTTATTGAGGGGGTATATCTGCTATTTATATACTCTATGGGTATAGCAGTTCCCTTCCTTATTACAGCATTACTGGTTCAGGGTGCTGCCCACAGACTTAGAAAAATATTAAAGTATACAAAGGTGATAAAGATAATATCAGGAGTTATACTTGTTGCAGCTGGTATACTTCTATACACAGGATATTTTGAAAGATTATCAGGATTGTTGTGGAGGTGATTTGTATGAAAAAAATTTTTATGTCAATGTTTTTAGTTCTAGCATTACTTTTATCCTCATGTGGGGTTAATGAAGAAAAAGCAAAGGAAAAAGCCCCAACTGAAAATGTAGATGAAAAGTCTTCAGAAGCTGACGAAGAAAAGGCAATTGATTTCGAACTTGAAAATATAAAGGGAGATACGGTAAAGCTATCAGATCTTTCAGGTAAATACGTAGTAATCAACTTCTTCGCCACATGGTGTCCTCCATGCAAGGCAGAGCTGCCAGGTTTTATAGGTGCCATGGAGAAATACTCAAAGATGGATGAGGATGTTGTATTCCTATTCATAGATGTTAATGAGGACGATTCAAAGGTAGAGCAGTTTATAAAGGACAAAAGCTATGATACATTAAATCCGCTTATGGATAAGGACGGAGAAGTATTTAACAAATACACTGTAAGGGGAGGAATACCATTAACAGTCATAGTTGATAAATCAGGCAACCTAAGACTAAGGCACGAGGGACTCATGTATCAAAATGCCCTTGAAGAAGCAATTGAAGGTGTAATTAAAGGTGAGATATAAAATTTAAAGGTTGGTTTTAAGTGGTTGTTGCACAATATCTTTTGGTGATTTAGGTTACAGGCACTTGAGTTTTGAGTTATTTAATCAAAAGCATCGTCAGATGCTTTAATTAAACAACTCAAAACTCAAGTGCCTGTCACCTAGTTATATAAGGCATAACCTTTCTTTGTGCGACAGCCTATTTTTTATATAGAACGTAATAAATTAATAAGTGTTATTCTTTGCTACTTTCCTCATTTTTGTTTATAATAATGATTATAAAACTACAAGGAGAGATATGATGCTAAAGGATGGAGAAAGGATAGATGATCTTGACCTGAAGGGGCTTAAGATAATACAAAACCCTGGATGGTTCTGTTTTGGAATAGATGCTGTATTGGTTTCCGATTTTGCAAGAGTAAAGAAGTCTGATAGGGCAGCAGATCTTGGAACAGGTACTGGTATAATACCCCTTCTCATTTATGGAAGATATGAGCCAGAGGAAATAGTTGGGGTAGAGATACAAGAAGGGGTTTCAGAAATGGCCCAAAGAAGCATAGAAATGAATGGACTTGATGATAGAATTAGGATACATACAGGAGATATTAAAGACTGCTTTAAGGAAATTGGGATAAATAGATATGATGTTGTAGTTTCAAACCCACCATATCAAAAATCCAACTGTGGTTTAATAAATCCCCATGACAAAAAGGCAATTTCAAGACATGAGCTTCTTATAAACCTTGATGAACTTGTTTTTTCAGCCTCAAGGCTTTTAAAGGGCGGGGGTAGATTTTATATGATACACAGACCGGAAAGGCTTAAGGATATCATTTTAAGCCTTGATAAAAATAAGTTTAATCCAAAGAGAATAAGATTTGTACATCCCAGTGTGAGTAAGAAGCCTACCATGGTCTTAATTGAGGCTGTGAAGGCCGGAGGGGACTTTTTAACGATAGAAGAACCCTTATATGTGTATAATGAGGATGGAAGCTATACAGAAGAGATAAATAGAATATACGGAAGGTGTTAATATGGCTGGAGTTATATATTTTGTATCGACACCAATAGGAAATCTTAAGGATATTACAATAAGGGCCCTTGAGACTCTAAAAGATGTTGATATAATAGCTGCTGAGGATACAAGGCAGACACTTAAACTTTTAAATCACTATGAAATTAAAAAGCCCCTTATAAGCTATCATGAACACAACAAAAGGGAAAGCGGAGAAAAGATAATAAATGAGGTTTTAGCAGGCAAAAACATAGCCCTTGTAACAGATGCCGGAACTCCTGGTATTTCTGATCCAGGAGAAGCCCTTGTAAAGCTTGCTATTGAAAATGGAATTCAGTTTTATCTTAATCCAGGACCTGCAGCGCTCATATATGGTCTTGTTGTTTCAGGACTTTCAACAGCGAGGTTTGTTTTTGAGGGATTTTTACCAGTTGATAAGAAGGGAAGAAGAGAACGATTTGAGAGTGTAAAGGATGAGGAAAAGACAATCATATTTTATGAGGCACCCCATAAGCTTCAAAGAACATTAAAGGATATGTATGAAAACTTTGGGGACAGAAAAATTGCACTCTGCAGGGAGCTTACTAAGAAATTTGAAGAGATAATAAGATGTACACTTTCAGAGGCAGTGGAGTTGTACAGCGAGAAAAAGCCAATGGGAGAGTATGTAATTGTTGTTGAAGGTAAGAATAGAGAGGAAATTGAGCAGGAAAAGGCAGCAAAGTATGAGGATATTTCAATAGAGGAACATATAAAAATGTATATGGATTCGGGACTGGAAAAGAAGGAAGCAGTGAAAAAGGTTGCAAAGGAAAGAAATTTGTCAAAATCTGAAGTGTATAAATATAGTCTAAACCTATAAATAAGTAAAAAACCTGTGCATATGCACAGGTTATGTACCATTACTCGCCCTTTACTTCACGTAGGCAGGACTTGCAAATGTTCTTTCCTTTGAAGTTTACAACATCCTTAGCATCACCACAGAAGATGCATGCTGGTTCATACTTCTTAAGGATTATTTGTTCCCCATCAACATATATTTCAAGGGAATCCTTTTCAGCGATTTCTAGTGTTCTTCTTAATTCTATTGGAATTACCACTCTACCGAGCTCGTCCACTCTTCTTACAATACCTGTAGATTTCATTTTTCATCCTCCCTTCAACAAGTTTCGACATTTACACTTATAGAATAACAAAAATGCCAATTAAAGTCAATACCATTTTTCCGATTTTTTTAAAAAAATATAAGATTTGAATTTTATGAAAATTATGAATAATATAGTACAAAATAGGACGGGAGGAACACAATGACTGATATAATAGATAAAGTTAAAGAATATGCAGCAAAAAGGGATATAAAAATATATATGGTCGGGGGAGCGGTTAGAGATAAAATGTTAAAAAGGGATGCATCGGATTTAGACTTTGCATGCACAGCCTCCTGCCATGAGCTGGCATTAGATACAGCAGATTATCTAAAGGGATCTTACGTAAATATGCATCAGGATGTGGCAAGGGTAGTTTTAGGAGATTATATATTAGATTTTGCTAATCTAAAGGGAGAAACCATAGAACAGGATATTAAAAAGAGGGATTTTACCATAAATTCAATTGCAATTGATATGGAAACAGGAGATGTAATAGATAATCTTGGTGGACAATCTGATCTTAGAGATGGAATAATTAGACACAGCTATGATGAGGTCTTCAATGATGATCCCCTTAGGATGATAAGGGCAGTTAGGCTTTCATCACAGCTTGGATTTAGGATTTGTGATGAAACCATAAAGCTTATAAAGGAAAAGGCAGAGCTTTTAGAATACATTCCAGGAGAGAGGATAACAGACGAGATCTATAAAATACTTGAATCATCTGAAAGCAGCAGATACATTACAATTTTAGATGACTTAGGACTTCTTAAAATGATTTTTCCAATTATGGAGACTATGAAAAGCATAGGAAAATGTAAATACCACACTGTTGATGCATACACCCATTCCCTTCTAGCATTAAAGACACTTGAGGAGGAGATTGATGGGGTATATAAGTGGAAGTGGGGAAAGGAAATAAAGGAGCATCTATATGAGGATGTAAACGGCAGACCAAGGCTTTATACCCTAAAGCTTGGAATGTTTCTCCATGATGTTGGAAAGCCAGCTGCACTAAAGCTTGTAGATGGGAATGTAACCTTTAGGGGACATGATTCGTTTGGAGAACATGAATTCAGTAGAATGTCCAGAAGATTGTCCATGTCATTAAAGCAGAGGGAAATAATATCATCAATAATAAAGGGACACATGAGGATACTCGGCTTATTTAAAAGTGGAGTAACCAATAAAGCACTCTACAGACTTTATAGGGATTTTAGGGATAATATAGTAGATATTCTGCTCTGTTCCCTATTCGATTTAACTGCAACAAGAAAGCTATTAGAGGACAATGGAGATACAGAGAAGTACAGAATCTTCATAATGGATATTGTGGACAGGTACTATGAATCAATTAAAAATGATAAAATACTCGTAACAGGCAGAGACGTTATAGAAATGACTTCGGAAAGAGGGAAGAGAATAGGAGAGATATTGGATAGAATAGATGAAGAGGTGTTCTGCGGGAATATAAAAACAAGGGAAGAAGCATTAGAGCTAGTTAAAACCCTTGGAAGCACAAATTAAATTACAACTAAAGGTATAAGGGGGATATATGGTGAAGAAGGCAATTGTTTTAGATTTTGATGGCACAATAACAAAAAATGATGTAGGTGAGGCTGTAGTTAAAACCTTTGCTGCCCCAGGGTGGGAGAAACTTGATCTTCTCTGGCAGGAAAGGAAGCTATCAACTCAGGAATGTGTTAAAAAAATGTGGGGTTCAATAAGTGAAAGCTATGAAAACCTTCTTAAATTTGTTTCTGATTTTGAACTAAATGATGGCTTTCATGAATTTCATAAATATATTATGGATAATAAATATAAATTTCTTATAGCATCAGATGGTTTTGATTTTTATATAAATCATATATTAAAGAAAAATGGCTATGAGGACTTTGAGATATACTGTAATCACATTGAGTATAACGATGGATGGAAGTTTGACTTTCCATATTCATCACAGGATTGTGGACTATGTGGGAATTGCAAGAAGGCAATTGTGGATAAATTAAAGGATGATGGCTTTAGAGTATATTATGCAGGCGATGGTTTTTCAGATAGATGCGGGTGCACCAATGCTGATGTAATATTTGCAAAGCGACAGCTTGCAGATCATTGTGATTTAAAGGGTATTCCATATATTAAATTCGATAATTATTATGAAATATTAAATTATTTGGAGGATGAAAATGAGCGGGATACTTCTGATAGAGGATGAGGAAAGGTTAAGAAGGGTTTTGAAGCTCTATCTTGAGGGAGAGGGCTACAAGGTTTATGAAGCATCAACAGGAAGAGATGGTATAGATATTTTTTCACCAGCCATACATTCCCTTGTTATACTTGATGTTATGCTTCCAGAAATGGATGGTTGGAGTGTGCTGCGTGATATAAGAAAAAAGGGCGATGTGCCAGTTATAATGATGACAGCAAGGGGTGAAGAGGAGGATAAACTCTTCGGCTTTGACCTAGGAGCAGATGATTATGTAGTTAAGCCTGTAGGACCAAGGGAAATGGTGGCCAGGGTTAAGGCAGTCTTAAAAAGGGCATCCTCTAGGGGTGTTAAAAGCGAAAAGATAAAGGATCTTTTAATAGACAGTGCTGCAAGGGAGGTATATGTAAAGGGAGAGAGGATTGATTTAACTCCTAAGGAGTTTGAACTTCTTTTATACCTCTTTGAAAGACCAAACATTGCCTTATCAAGGGAACAGATAATGGATGGAGTATGGGGATATGAATTCTATGGAGACTTAAGAACTGTTGATACCCATATAAAGAACCTAAGAGAAAAGCTAATGGAAAGTAAGGAATATATACAAACTGTAAGGGGAATAGGATATAAGTTTGAGGTGAAAAAATGAAGAGTATTAAATTCAGATTATGGATTTACACAAGCCTGCTTCTTTTCACCATGCTTCTAATAACATACCTGATGCAGGGCAGTATAATAGACAGGTTTTATGCAAACAGGGAAAAAGTAGATATTGCAAAGCAGGGGCAAAATCTTTCTGAGACCATTGCTGAAAAAGGAATCTCAGGAGATATCGCATCAGAAATTGATTATGTAGTCAGGGTTACTGGTGGAAGGGTCTCGGTATATGACAGCAGCGGAGTTCTTACAGCATATTCAGGAAAGCTTATGATGGGGAAAATCATGATGCTTGAAGAGAGTATGCTTGCAGGGGTTCTTTCTGGTGAAACGGAATACAGAAAGGATTTGCAGAATGGAATGGGAACTAATATAGCATCTGTAGGAGTTCCTGTAAAGTCAGGGGGTAGGGTAATAGGAGGAGTTTTTATTCATATTCCAACCTCTCCAATGCAGGAAGCGGCGCAAAAGCTTAAGAGCCAATTTTTAACCTTATTTCTTATATCAATAGCGATATCAGCAGCAGGGGCAATAATAACAAGCAGAAGCTTTACAAAGCCGATATTAAAGATAAAGGATGCCTCTGAAAGAATAGCCAAGGGCGATTATGATGCCAGAATAGACATAAGAGATGGCTCGGAATTCAGCCAGCTTGGAGAAACCATAAACAATATGGCAGGAGATTTATCAAAGACAGAAAAGCTTAGAAGAGACTTTATAGCCAATGTGTCCCACGAATTTAGGACTCCATTGGGTATAATCAAGGGATATGCAGAAGCTATTTCTGATGGTATTGTTCCTAAGAATGAGGAAAAGGAATATGCTGATGCAATAATTGAGGAATCTGATAGATTGAGCGGAATGGTAAATGGAATACTGGACCTTGCAAAGATGGAATCTGGAAATATGAAGCTTGAAAAGGAAGACTTTAATATAAATGAAATGATAAGTCAGGTTATTGAAAAGTCCAGAATAATAGCAGGCGATAGAATTGTTGAGTTTAAGGGAATGGATATACCTTATTTGGGAGACAGGGAAAAACTTGAAAGAGCATTTTTAAACATACTTGGCAATGCCATTACCCATACAGGTGAGGATGGAAGAATATATGTTGAATTGGGCAAAAAAGATGGTATTTTAATAGCTGTTTCCGATAATGGTTCTGGTATAGATGAAAAGGACATTCCATATATTTTTGAAAGATTTTATAGAGGTAAAAATACAAGAGGAGGTTCGGGAGGACTTGGTCTTGCCATAGCAAGAGAAATAGTAAGAGCCCATGGAGGAGATATTAAGGCTTACAGCAAAAAAGGAGAGGGTTCCAAATTTGAAATCCTCCTAAAATAAACCTAACCTAGGCGAGGGTTAGGTGACAGGCTCTTGAGTTTTGAGTTATTTAATCAAAAGCATCGTCAGATGCTTTAATTAAATAACTCAAAACTCAAGTGCCTGTTACCTTCACCCACCTACAGAAAAGAATAACTTTCCCTTGTACATCATCCCTCAAAGCAAACCACAAATGGGAGATAACCCTACAGTTATCTCCCATTTTGCTGTTTTTTTCAACATGCAGCTTTCATTTTGTTCTTTAGAGATATGTTCATAGTAAACGAATCACCATCCCTAATAATCTGAAAGCTGGAAAGTGTATTTTCCGTATCGGATATCCAATTGTAATAGCTTATTTCAAGCCCCGCGACTTTAGTGGATTTTAAATATATTATCTTTCCATATTCTCCAAACCACTTGAATATATCTCTTTGACACATATTTTCTGCCACAGGAAAAATATCAAGTCTCTGCCTGGATAGATTATAAAGCGAAAATTTCTTATGAATGCTCCCGTAGCGATTTTTAAAAAGGGTCAAATCCTCGAAATATTCAGCTTTCTCAGGAAAATCCCTTGGGTAAAGCTGATATACACCGCAGAAATTTCTTTTTAACAGCCTGACATCTCCCTCCTTAACTTCTACAAATACTTGCTTGCCCTTCTTAAGGTTGGCAACTTCATCAGGTTTCAAAAGCATTTCCACCCCTCCAAATCTAGATAATAACCCGGGATGTCATTACTTATTCGGTTGTAGATATTGTAACACTAATAAAAGAAAAAAACATTAAAATTATGTAAATTTTTGCTGTCGAATGTAATAATTTTTTTACCAGAGCGAAATTATATATAAATTGTAAAATTCTTTACATTTTGTTTTTTTAAACAGCCCTACAGTATTGGTCCGACCTTAGGATGTTTAAAAAGACAAAATGTAATAGAATTTTTGATTTATATTTAGTTAAGATTTATTGTTACTATGCATAAACTTATATAGGGCTTTAGGAGTGATTGATAATTAAATTAAGTAGGTGATTTAATGATAAATTGGATATGGTTTTTTATGATAATAGTTGGAATAGCTGCATTTATTGCAGGAGGAGATGTTGAGGGACTTGTTAGTACTATGACGGATTCTGCAGAACGTTCCATACAACTGCTAATTGGTCTTGCAGGGATTATGGCAGTTTGGTCTGGAATAATGAAGCTTTGCGAAAAGGCGGGTATAGTAAATTTTATAGCAAAAATACTGTCGCCCCCGATGAGACTGCTTTTCCCCGGCTTGGAGAAAAAGAGCAGGGGAGCTATGGGAAGTATAATAATGAACATATCAACTAACATGATGGGATTATCCAATGCAGCAACTCCCTTTGGAATAAAAGCAATGGAGGAGCTTCAAAGGATAAATCCAACCAAGGATAGAGCATCTGACTATATGGTAACCTTTCTTATTATAAACTCCGCTTGTATTCAGCTCCTGCCGACAACAGTCATATCCATAAGGGCAGGGCTTAAATCACAAAATCCAGCAGAGATAATACTTCCAACGATATTGGCAACATCAGCTGCTCTTATAACAGGATTAGTAGCAAGTATGTTTTTAAAAAGGAAAATGTGAAAAGATGACATAGAAGGTAACAGGCACTTGAGTTTTGAGTTATTTATGAAAGATAACTATTGAATCATAGTTTTTCTTAAATAACTCAAAACTCAAGAGTCTGTCACCCATATTAAAGGGGGCTTTTTCATGCAATTGACAGCTTTAATACTTCCTATTATCATTGGCTCGATACTTATAACCGCAGCATGTAAAAAGGTAAAGCTCTACGAAACCTTTTCCCAGGGTGCAAAAGAAGGTATTCAAACAGTTTACAAGATTGCACCATACCTTTTAACCATGCTTTTTGCAATAGATATATTTAGAAAATCTGGAGCTATGAATTTTTTAATAGGTGCCTTAAAGCCCATTTTTGGGTTTGTTGGTATGCCAGAAGGAGTTATACCCATGTTTTTAATAAGACCCCTATCTGGAAGTGGAGCTCTTGGAGTTATGACGGATATAATGAAAACCTATGGGGTTGATTCCCTCGAGGGAAGAATTGCAGCCATAATGATGGGTTCAACAGAAACCATATTCTACACAATATCCCTCTACTTTGGCTCCTGCGGCATTAAAAACACACGCCACAGCCTCCCAGCAGCACTTATAGCCCATATCGTTGGAGGAATAGCAGCGGTATACATATGCAAGCTAATCTTCTAAATACCAATCACTTGGCACTACAAAGGTGACAGGCACTTGAGTTTTGAGTTATTTAATCAAAAGCATCTTTAGATGCTTTCATTAAATAACTCAAAACTCAAGTGCCTGTTACCCATCCACCCCCCTTTTTAATTTCTAAAACTTACTTTCACAAAATTATAAATATAGAGCCTGTTTATTTCATTATGAAATTTTATATTTTTTATGAGTGCTTACTTTTTTGGAGGTTTATCTATCACTTCTATCGTCTTATAAATATCATTAAAATGGGAAACCTATATATTGGTGATGCCTATGAAGCTTTTATATTTCATTTTTCGCACTGCGGCCTTTGTCATTGATTATACGATATTTTATCTTTTAGTTATTGCCCTTGCTAAGTTTGGGGTTGCAGGATACATTGGAGCACTTCTATTCCTTTTTCTATATAGATTACTAACCACATCATTCCTCGGTGCAACGCCTGGTATGATGCTTTTCAAGCTGAAGCTGAAAAAGTATGATTTTAAGACATGTTTAAAGAGGGAGATATACCGCTTTGCATCTGTTCCTCTATATCTTGGCTATATATATGCATTTTTTGATCCTTTTAGGAGAACACTTCATGATATTATGTCAGGTACATATATAGATTACAGCGGGAATATTAATCCGAAAAAACATACAAAATGGTACATAAGGGTTTCAGCCTATCTTCTCCTTGGAATATCAATTTTAAGGTGGACTTCTTTTTTTGTTTTAAATGATATAGGGTTACTTGGATTAAAAAAGGCTTATACATCGGATATATACTACCAGAGCTTTAATGGAGATAACCTTATGAGTCTCTCCCAGGATGAACTCTACATGAAAACCCTTGGAAGACGATATACTGCTGTTATTGACATAGCTGGTAAACCAGTATTGATAAGAATTTCAAACAAGCTTACTCATACGGAAATATATAGATTAAATGCAAAAGAAAAAAAGCTTGTAGGAGAATATCTTTGTACTATAAACCTTCCGCTCCAATATGTATCAAGTGGGAGATTTAGAGATGGAAGAGAACTTTGTGGAGTAAGTCCTGATAATACCATTGCATTCATTGATGAAAGTGGAAGAATGTATGGAATGGCAGGAATAAATATATCAAATGTAGTTACCCTTGGATGTGGTGATATTGACATGGATGGGAAAGATGAAGCTGTAGTTATGGGAAGAGCAGGTGATGTTGAGGTATACAAATACTCCCAGGATAAGCTTCAAAGACTTTATACTGGAAAGCTTGGAGAGGATATAATACCAGAAACCTTCTACATAGATAAAGGAATAGTTGTGGCAAGTATAGCAGGTGACGAGAGAATATTCTATCGCTATACCTTCAAGGATAATGTTTTTCTTTTCAGAGATAAAAGGTACGCTAAAATCAATAATATAACAATGCTTTCTAAATATAAAGACATGGTACTTGTATCCCATGTTTACAGAAATAATATGGTGCTTAGGATTGGCAGGATTCAAAGGCTTGAAGCATACTCCTGGGATGGCAGGATGAAACGAATTTACAACTTTGGAGGCAGAACAGGAAGAAGATATGCTTATTATGTAAGGGTTATGGAGGGCGTATATGATATGGACGGTGATGGGATAGAAGAGATAATCCTAAAAGCAGTAGGTAAGGATGATGTAATGGGGCAGGGATACATTATAGAGATATACAAACCTGTAAAGCTGCTACTTTTATTAAACAGAATACTTACGTTCTAAGTGCCACGTGCCTGGCACTTTTTGGAGATACATAGTATAATGAAGGTAAGTTACGGAAGGGGGTTGTCAAATGCTTATTATTCGTCATTAGCCAAGCTTATAAAAAGCCGAGGTATCACTTTTGTGGTGCTCTTTTTGCTGTGCTTTTTATAGCTTGATTATGATGAATGATGCATTGGCAACCTTTTATCAGTGAATTGTAAAAATGGACCTTTTAGTAGGTATGTTTATTTTTACATTTCGTGGTATTTGTATATAAAGGATGCAGATGATGCTTTTCATCTGTGTCCTTTTTTATGCTTATAAAGGAACAATCCCTAGGAGACAGGCTCTTGAGTTTTGAGTTATTTAAGAAAAACTATGATTTAGTAGTTATCTTTCATAAATAACTCAAAACTCAAGTTCCTGCTACCTAAAATGGTGGGTTAGTTGAATCTAATAATAGCAATAAAGAGTTTATATAAAACAATATAGTGATACCTCAATAGATTTATGATATCAAGAGGAGGTAACGCATATGAAAAATAAAAAAACAGGGAAAAAACTTGCAGCATTTTTTGCGAAGCATTGGATGCTGGTATGTATAATAGGGATGCTTATAATTTTAGTTAGCTTCCTGTCTACATACCCAATAAAGGTCTTGAGCAGGATAATAGACATAGTTTCTGGAAAAATAAATGGTGGAATTAATAATATTTTGATTTCCGGGTTAATATTTTTTACGCTGCATATTTTCTGGGGAATAACCAGTGGACTTTTAAGCTATTTCAACAGTAAAGCAGAGACAACCCTAGGTCATGAAATTAGGTGTGAGGTTTTTAGAAACATGTCTTACATGCCTCAAACTTTCTTTGATAAGGGCGACAGCGGGGATATGATGATAAGGCTTGTTCAGGATACCCAGGTAACCGTTGAAGGCTTTTTAAAGCCCATAACATATCTCTCAAAATCCATAATAACCTTTACAATGGGAATGTATTTTATGATAAGTATAGATTGGAGGCTTACATTGTTTGTGCTTCCAGTTGGGTTTATAACATCATGGTTTGCATCTAAAACAGGACCTAGGTTTGGCAGCCTCGCAGAAAATACAAGAGAGTCTAACGCTAAGCTATGGTCATCCTATAACGAGGGAATAAGGGGAATGAGGGATGTACAAGCTAATTGTCAGCAGGAAAGAGTCTTCGAAAGAATAAGGGGAAAAAGTAAAGCGTTAATATAAATCTAATGGCTGAGGCGAAGTATGGTGCCATTATAAACAGCTTCAACAGCACATTTTTCATGGGAATAATAGCAATGCTTACAACCATTGGAGGAGTTCTTGTATATAAAGGGGAGTTAAGCATTGGAGGACTCACAGCGTTTATGATGTATAACGGACTTTTAGTTGATCCTCTGGTTGATTTTATAGAACTGTATCAGCAGCTTCAAAAGATACTGGTTTCAACCTCAAGGGTAAATGAAATACTTGAAAGTCCCATTGAATATATAAAAAATGATTCCACTAAAATGCTGAATGGTGATATAGAGTTTAAGGATGTATCCTTCTCCTATGATGGAGAAAGGGATGTATTAAAATCCCTGTACTTTAATATAGTAAGAGGAAAGAGTGCAGCTTTTGTTGGTACAAGCGGTGCAGGAAAGACTACAATATTCAGGTTAATATCAGGGTTCTATACTCCGACAAGGGGAGAAATAAAAGTTGGAGGTTTGAAGCTTTGTTCAAAAAACCTGCCTGCCATAAGAGAGTCCATAGGGATAGTATTTCAGGATACATTCCTCTTCAATGGAAGCATAAAGGAAAACATAATGTTTGGAAATCCAGATGCATCAAATGATGAACTTATGAGAGCAATAAGTATTGCTGAGATTCAAACAATAATAGAAAGACTTCCTGATGGTATTGACACTGTTGTTGGGGAAAATGGTGCCAAGCTTTCCGGAGGAGAAAAACAGAGAATAGGAATTGCCAGGGCACTATTAAGAAAACCATCTATACTCCTTTTAGACGAAGCAACCTCAGCCTTAGACAACTTTACCACTGCAAAGATAGTGGAAAATTTTTTACAAAACCTCAATGGATGTACCCTAATAACAATAGCCCACCGCCTTGGAACAATAACTAATTCTGATGTGATTTATGTACTTGAGGATGGAAGAATAGTAGAGAAAGGTATTCATGATGAATTAATAAAGAAGGATGGTATATATTCTGCATTGTATGATGCAGAGAATATATAAGGGCAGGACAATTAATAAGTTTACAATATATTTTATATCAAAACCTATGTTTTTCGAAGTGTTGGGGGCATCTTTTGAAAGAAAGGGGCTATTGCACTACTTATTTAGTGCAATAGCCCTATATTTATGATTACAAATATAGATGTAATACTGTTATGAACTTAAGGCGTATTAAAGAAAATAACAAGTCAAATTGTTAGGTATTTATAATTTAATATTCTGCAATAATCGGAAGGGAAAATTACGAAAATGTAATATAAAAATAAAAGTCAATTATTAAACTGAAATAAAATAATACATATAGCGTAATTTGTCGAATACATGCGAAAAATCAACATTTTCTTTGCTTAAATTTGATGATAATATTTAAAAAGCAACCAAAATAATAAAATTTGAGTGAAAATGATAAAAAAAGCTAATTTATTATGAAAAAAATAAAATAAAATTTAAATAAAAAAATATAATAGAATTGAATTTATAGTATCTTTTAAATCAGATAAACAACTAATAGATTTATATGTTTCGCATAAATAATTCTAAATCGCTTGACCCTAAACATTTATGGGAAATCATATTCCTTGATTCATAAATCACAATGTACATTATTCAAAATCTTTATTGCGATTTATATAGTTGTTATGATTGCAGGGGTATCACTTTTTTTAATTAAGCAAATTGTGGGTGATATTTTGAATGCATATTAATGCTAAAATTTCAAAGGCAAAGCTTTTATTTTAGCATAGAAATAAATTTAATAATTTAAAAGGGGGATTAAAATGAAAAACAAAAGGCTAATTTCTCTTGTGCTTGCATTTTTCATGATGGTAAGTGTTGCATTTACTGGTGGAAATTTATCAGCTAAAGCAGAAGAGAAGAGTTTTGAGAGCAAGACATCAGAGGCGACTCTAGAAGAGAAAAAAACATTAAATGATTATATTGTTAAACAGTTTGGCACATTAGAGAATTATGACAGAACACTTGCTGCTCTACAAAAAAATGGACAAGTTGTAACTGATGATAATATGCCTCAGTACACTAGTGTGCATCCAGATGATCAAGTAAGAATAGTTGTAGAGCTTTCTGAAAAATCAGCTGTTGAAATGGCAAAGGATGCAGGTGTACCTTTAAAACAAGCAAACATGTTTTCGAATAAGATATCACTTAAACAAAAAAGTGTTATAGACAATGTTAAAGCTATCGGTAAAGTAAGACATACATACCAGAACCTTTTAAATGGATTTAGTGCTGTTGTTAAGTTTAAGGATATTAATATGGTTAGATCACTGCCAGGAGTTAAAACTGTTGCAGTTGCAAAGCAATATTATCCTGACATGAACACTGCAGTAGATTTCACACAGGCTAAAACCGTATGGGAAAAGGCTGGACTAAAGGGTGAAGGAATTGTAGTTGCTATAATAGATACCGGAATAGATTATAGACATAAGGATATGAAGAGTATTGATACATCAAAGGTAAAGTATAAAAAAGAAGATATTGATGCATTAATTGGAAAGAACGGAGCAAAAGGTAGATACTTTACAGAAAAAGTTCCATATGGTTATAACTTCGCAGATCTAAATAATGAAGTAATAGACAGATCAGGCAGCATGCATGGTATGCATGTTGGAGGTATTGTAGCAGCAAATGGAGGAATTGTTGGTGTTGCTCCACAGGCACAGCTATTGGCCATGAAGGTTTTCTCAAACAACCCATTGCAGAAATCAGGATTTAATGATGATATTGCAGCTGGTGTTGAAGAAGCATGGAAAATGGGTGCAGATGTTATTAATATGAGCCTAGGTTCACCATCCGGATTTTTAAGTGAAGCGGATCCTGAACAAAAGGCAATAAAAAATGCAACTAATTCAGGAGTTGTAGTTGTAGTTTCAGCAGGTAACTCTGCTCACTCAACAGATGGAAAGGATCTTCCTTATGAAAAGGATTGTGATATAAGCACCCTTGGAGATCCAGGCTTATATCCTGATACTCTTCAAGTTGCATCAAGTGAAAATCGTTATAGAGTACTTCCAGGTCTTGAATATAAATCAGGAGAAAAATCTGGAATGATTCCATTTAATGTAACTGATGATGCAATTAATCCTAATACCAGATTAAAGGAAGAATATGATATTGTTGATTGTGGAGTAGGAAGAACTCAAGATTTCGCAGAAAAAGAGCTAAATGGTAAAATCGCCCTTGTCAAAAGAGGCGGGCTAAATGCTGATGGGAAAAAAATTTCCTTTGTTGATAAACAGTTAAATGCTCAAAATTTCGGGGCCTTAGGTATAATTGTTTACAATGAAGATAAGAATGATGAATACATGAATATGGCAACTGATGAGAAGATTACAATCCCAGCTGTATTTATATCTAATACAGATGGAAATCTTCTTAAAGACTTAGCATCAAAGGGAATTAAGGTTTTCTTCAGAGGAAGAGATACAAAAATACCTAACACAAATAATGCACAGATGTCAGATTTTACTTCATGGGGAACATCTCCAGATTTAAGATTTAAACCAGAAGTAACTGCTCCTGGAGGACATATTTATTCAACTGTAAATGATGATAGATACCTTGATATGAGTGGTACATCAATGGCTGCACCACATGCATCAGGTGCAGTTGCCCTTGTAGTTCAGTATTTAAAGAATAAGGTGCCTGAACTTAAGGGAACAAGAGAATTTGTAAACCTTGCTAAAACATTGACAATTAATACCGCAAAGCCTTTAATTGAAAAAGAAACGCTGCTCCCATATTTAACCAGAAGGCAGGGGGCTGGTATTGTTCAAATAAATGATGCAATTACAACAAATGTTTATGCTGTAGACAAAAATGGAAGTGCAGCGATGGCATTAGGTGAAGTTGGAAATGCAACAAGCTTTGCAATAACACTTCATAACTTTGGAAAAGAAGATTTAGAATTTTCTCCTGTAGATAAGTATGGTGTTCTTACAAATGCTATATCAAATGATGAAAAACCAAGACTTCTTCCAAAAACAGCAAAGCTTGAAGGAGCGGAGATAATATTTGATAAAGCTTCAGTAAAAGTACCTGCTGGTAGAACTGCTACAGTTACTGCAACACTAAAAATTTCTAGAAAACCAATGAATCAGTTTGCAGAAGGTTTTATAACCTTTGAGTCAAAGGATTTAAAAAATCCTAACATTGGTGTTGCATACATGGGCTTCTTTGGGAAATGGGATGAACCAAGAATATTCGATTCACCAAAATGGGAAGATGATTCATTTTATAAGTGTACTACATTAACAGAAGGAAAGTCATTTTTGAATGATAGAACATTTGGAAAAATTAACAGAATGGCATTTTCTCCAAATAATGATGATATTCAGGATGAGGTATATCCACTTGTCTCTCTTTTGAGAAATGCAAAAAATGTAAATGTAAGAGTTCTTGATAAGGACAAGAGTATAATAAGAGTTTTAAGTGATGATAGTGATGTTAGAAGAAATAACGGTAGACAAGAGTTCCCATTCTATTATAATCCAAGCTGGGGGTGGGATGGAACTGCATATAATGAAGCAACAAGTAAGTATGAAGCTTTACCAGAAGGACAGTACTATATAAGTGTAGCTGGTAAAGTTGATTATCCTGGTGCAAGGGAACAGGAAATAACAATGCCTATAAGGATTGATAATACCGTTCCTACTTTAAATCCAGTGTTGACAAAATTAGAGGGTAATAAATATAATGTAAAGTTCAATGCGAATGACAACATGGGTGTCTGCTATAAGATGGTTATAATAAATGGTGATTATACTAAGCCATTGGCTGTTACAGATGAGTATGATGATTTTAGTTTTGTAATACCAAGTGGAAATAATCTTATAAGTGTTGTTGCAGCGGATTTTGCAGGAAATCTATCAGAAAAGGTTGACTACTATATTAACAATACATTTGTAGATATAGGGTCTGTAATATCAGAAGGTGTTTCTGATTCTTTAGCAGCACTAAGTCATCCTGATTGGGAGAAGGCATTTTCTTTTGTAAATAAAACTAATTTTGAATTTGAATATGTTGTTAATAACCTTTTCACAGGGTTAGGTAAATTTAGAATAATACTTGATGATAAGGTAAATGAAAATTTACCGTTTACTGGAAGTTATAAAGTTGATAATCTAAGTGATGGTGAACATAAGATTTCTTTTGAACTGGTTGGAAATGATGGAAAAGTTATTGCAACTAGAATGCATAGATTTTTAGTTGATACAAAGGCACCTGTAGTAAACTTAATAGATCCAGTGCTTTCAAATACAAATGAGGCAATAAAGCTTCAAAATGGAGAATCAGAATACACCATTAAATTCAAGGCTGAAGATGAAAATCTTGCTGGAGCAAGTGTGGACGGACGTATAATTGAGCCTGTAAATGGAGTATACACAGGAAAGGTGTTCTTCTTCTCCTATGATACTATGCCAGCAGAAAAGATTGTTAGAGCTATTGACTTTGCTGGAAATATAACTGATATAATTGTTAAGTTTGATACAAGATCGGACAAGCCAATTATAAAGGTTACAGCTCCAAAAGAGAACAGTACTTTAGGTGGCTGTAGTTTTAACGTTAGTGGAAATATATCAAATGTTTCAAATACTGGCCGTACAATGAATGTGAATGTTAATGGTCAGGTAGTAATGGCAAGAAAAAATTACGATGAAACTTATGGCTTCTATACAACAACAACAGTTGATGGATATGGTAATAAGACAATTAATATATCTGTAGAAGATGAAAGTGGTGCAAAAGCAGAGAAGGCTGTAAAAGTTGAGATTTCTCCAATAACTGTAGGTGAGATGTTTACTACAACAGCTCCAGCTATGAAATTAGATTACAAATTAGCAGCTGATTGCAAAGACCTTGATCATGTTAATGTCACAGTTAATGCAGAGGATAAGGTTAATAATCAAAAAAATGAAAGCATCGAATTAAATAATTTATCCTATGGAATAAATATTTTAAAGCTTGATGCAGTTAGAGCAGATGAAAGTATTATAACAAGAAGCATAGTTAAAATAAATGTAGACAACGAAGTACCAAAATTTTTGAGACTCATTGATGGAAACAAGAAAGAAATTAAATCAGGTACTGTTGTGGAAACTAATAAACTAAAGTTATCAGGATTCTTAGCTGAAGCAGTTAGCTATGTAAAAATCAATGATGTTGTACAGAAAATAGAAAATGCAGGTATGCTTGAAAAGGATAAGATGTATTATTTCAATTCAGGGGAATTTGATTTAGTTGAAGGATTAAACAATATTAGAATTGAAATGCAAGATTTGGCTGGATGCACTAACAATAGTATAATGAAGGTCATAAAGGATACAAAGGCTCCAGAGCTTGAAGTTATTGATTTAGCTACAAATGAAAAAATAGCTGACGAAATAAATACTAATAAAGATTCTTATACATTAAAAATAAAAGCTAAGGATGGAGTTGGATACAGACTTATTGTTAATGGCAATCAACTGTTATCAGCTATGACTGATGATTATACAGGGGAGGATACACTAAGAGAAGTAGAATATCCTGTTGAAATCAAATATGGGGAAAATACTGTTACTGTTGAAGCAGTTGATACATTAGGACACAGTACAATAAAGATAATTAAGTTAAATAAAGATATTGATCAACCAATGATTACAATACAATCAACAACTATTGCTGCTAATAAAGTAGTTATAAAAGGTAAAGCTTATAAATTAATAAAGCTAATGGATAAGGAACTAAATAAAGAAATCCCAATAAAGGAAGATGGAACATTTATTTACGAAAGAGAACTTAATGGATATTGTAAAAATATGTTGATAACTATTACAGGATATAATGAGGAAGGTAAGGAAGTAACACCTCAGGTAGTTAATGTAAATAATCCTGAATTTAATGCACCTGTTGTTGTAATTGATTCACCTATCGATAACAGCATGATAGAGGGAAAATCTGTAATAGTTAAAGGAAAGGTTACTGATGAAAGTGGTGTAGTTCTTACTATTAATGATGAGAAAGTGACACTCAATAGTGATGGTTCCTTTGAATATAATGCTTTATTTAATGAATATGGAGCAAAAACAATAGTAGTTAAGGCAACTGATGACTTTGGTATTGTAACTGAAAAGGTTATTCATATTAACCTTATACAACCTGTTACTCCGCCAGTAGTTGTTCCACCAATATATTATCCACCAATTGTGATTGCTCCATTTGTTCAAAAAATTGAAATAACAGCAGACTCTAATGAGTTGTTTGCAGGAAATTCTACTTTAGTTAAGGTCATTGCAAAATACTCAGATGGTAAAAATGTAGATATAACTGATAAAGCATCATTCAGTTGTGATCATGGTACAGTAGAAAATGGAGTATATAAATCAG
The DNA here is from genome assembly GCA_032095175.1 of Clostridiaceae bacterium. Classification (GTDB taxonomy): domain Bacteria; phylum Bacillota; class Clostridia; order Clostridiales; family Caloramatoraceae; genus DAMCZI01. Next base: position 88,595 of record DAMCZI010000009.1, on the reverse strand, counting down.
CAGATAACTATTCAGGTAAGGCAGTAATAAAAGCTACTTATGAAGGAGTTAGAGCAGAGATTGAAATTACAATAAAGGAAAGTACAGTAAGTGAAATCACTGCAAAAGCTGATAGCAATGTTGCTTATTTAGGCAAATCAGTGAAGTTAAATTTAGAAGGCAAAAAAGCGGATGGAAAAACAGTTGATTTAACAAATAAGGCAGCATGGACTTGTGACCATGGAACAATTAAAGATGGAGTATATCAAGCGCCATCAGATTATACTGGAAAAGTAGTAATTAAAGCTACTTTTGAGGGAAAAGAGTCAGTTGTTGAGATTACAGTTAAAGAAAACACAATAAAGGAATTAAAATTAACAACTGATAAGAATACTGTTGTTGCTGGTAAAACAGTTAAGCTGAATGTAATTGCTAAATATGATGATGGAAGCACAAAGAATGTTACTGATAAAGTAGAATGGCAGTTAACAAATGTTAACCTTGGAAAAATAGAAAAGGGTATATTTACATCCAAGCTTGCTGGGAAGGTTAATATACTTGCAAAATTTGAAAACCTTTCAACAAATCAAGTAACTATTGCTATAACAAAGCCAGTAGTTGTAAGTAAGAAAGTTGTTATGGTAACAGGAAATAAAATTAGCATTAGAGCGAAAATGACAACAGCTTCAAAAAGGCTTGGAACTGTAAAAAGAGGAATAAAGTTAGAGTATCTTGGAACGTTTAAGGGATGGTATAAAGTTAAATATAATGGTAAAATTGCTTATATTTCATCAAGATATTCAAAGATAGTATTAGTTAAATAGAACATAAGAAAAAATATCAAGCTCTTAATATTTGATTAAGAGGTTGGTATTTTTTTATTAAACTATAAATATCCAAGAGGTAACCAGTATTTTTATATACATTTGAGTATAATTTTCATTTTTGCCTGTACTATTATTTTAATTTTATGTATAATATGGTTTAACATATTGAAATACAAAGAAATAAGTAGAATTTAGCTCATTTACAGCAAAATATAATGAAATTAGCTATTATTAAAAAAGGTGGAGCTATGGAAATGGGGATAGGAGATAGAATTAGAAAAAGAAGAATGGAAAAAGGGTTAACATTAAAGAATGTTGCAGGGAATATGGTTACTCCTGCACAAATTAGTGCAGTAGAAAGAGGAAAATGTAGACCAAGTCAGGGCCTTTTGAAATACTTAGCAGAAAGATTAGAATGCAGTGTTGAAGAAATTGCTTTATCTGACGATGAGCAGTGTGCAATAAGCTTTGATAAAATTATGGAAAAAAGTCAAAATCAATTTAATCAGAAAAATTATAATGATGCTATGAAGATGATAGATTCAGCATTAGAAATGCTGGATTTTATAAATGATAATCAAAAAGGATCTTATTATTTTTTTAAGGGCGAATGCATGTACATTCAGGAAAAATACAATGAAGCATTTGAGTTTTATACTAAAGCAGTTATGTATTATTCAAGATATGGAGATAGAAATGTTGTATGTAACACTTATAAAAAGATTGGAAACAGTTTATATAATACTAATAAATTTGACCTAGCCTTGGGGTATTATATTAGTGCATGGAATTATATAAATGAAGAAGTGGATGAACATATAGTTGCAAGCCTGTTTTGTGACATTGCAATTTGCTATACGACTCTTAAAAGGAAAGAAGATAGTAAAAAGTACATAAATATGTGTATTGAATACTGTGAGACTCATGAGTGTAAGAGAAGCGAAAAAATTTTGGCTGATGTTAATTTGCTAAAAGGTCTTTTAGATATGCATTCAACCGGTGACAAAGTAGGAGAAAGATCATTTAATGATGCATTTGAAAAGTATATTAATCAAAAAGATTATATTGGAGCAGGAAGAGTTAAAAATAATATTGGACTTTGTTTATGGAAAATGGGAAAAAAGAAGGAAGCGGTTAGGGCTTTTAAGGAAGCTGCTGAGCATCAGAAGATACATAACGATACAAGAATTGTGTATACATATATGAATTTATCAAGTCTTTTTATGGAAATGGGGGATTATGATAGTGCTGTCAAAGCTATTGAAGAAGCAGAGGAGAATGCCTTAAAACAAGATAAGCTTGAGTTAATAATTGAAGTTTTTATTGAAAAATTTGAATGTTTTATTGAGCTAGAAGAATACAACAAGGCAGAAATGGTTGGATTTATTGCTTTAGACTTTATACAAAAATTAAATAGTAAAAAATATGAGGCGGAACTTTATATGAATTTTTGTGAAATGTATATAAAACTTGGAGATGGAAAAACTGCAATTGATTATCTTTTAAAAATCAATGCAATTTATAAAAACTTCCCAGCTTTAACTACATGTTTGTAAAAATTATAAAAATTGCATTAGAACAAGCATTAAAGATAAGGCGCCACACAGGGTTTGCGAATACATTCTGGATTAGCCTTACAACACTTACAAAGAACGTACTGGAAACAGGATTGAATTTGTTGGGGATTGAAGTTCAGAAAAGATGTAAAAGATGCAGAAGGTGTCTGTTGTCCGATGTCACTATTGACAGGACATGTTAAAAGGGATTATAATATAGGGCAAAACAGAAAAATATAAATTCTGGGAAGAGAAGAGTACTTTTTTGTTATCCTTAAGCGAGCAGGAGTAGAGTGAAAGTCCTGTAGGAGAGCATAAAGGGAAGAGGGACTCGGAGAAGCTGCCTGAGCTAATTGGCAAGGGTAAGTCGTTAACCGCGTTAAGGTTTTAAGAGGGCTGATAGGTTTTAGTAAGACTTATAGGGCCAACTAGAGTGGTACCACGGAAATTTTACCCGTCTCTTTTTTGAAAAGAGACGGGTTTTATTTTTAGATATAATTTGAGGTATCAATAAACATAATAAATTTAGGAATGGAGGTATGACAATGGAGAAACTTTTAAGTATTTTAACTGATGCTGTTCAGGAAAAGTTTGAAAAGTGCGGATATGGCAGGGAATATGGAGTAGTTACAGTTTCAAATCGTCCAGATTTATGTCAGTTCCAGTGTAATGGTGCTCTTCCTGCTGCAAAGAAATTTAAAAAGGCACCTTTTCAGATTGCAAATGAGGTATTAGAGGAATTAAAGACATTGGATATGTTAGAGAATGTATCCACAGCAGGTCCTGGATTTATCAATATGAATATAAAGGACAGCTTCCTTACAAAGTATGTTAACGAAATGTATGGTGATAGCAAATACGGCTGTTCTACAGCAGAAAATCCAATGACAATAATGGTTGATTACGGTGGAGCAAATGTTGCAAAGCCGCTTCATGTTGGTCATCTTCGTGCTGCAATAATTGGGGAAAGCTTAAAAAGGATTTTTAGATTTCTAGGACACAATGCAATTGGAGACGTTCATCTTGGAGACTGGGGTCTTCAGATAGGAATGGTAATATCAGAGGTAAAGAGGAGACAGCCTGATTTGCCTTATTTTGACGAAAGCTACAAAGGTGAATATCCAAGTGAGGCACCATTTACAATAGATGAGCTTGAGGAAATATACCCAGCGGCAAGCAAGCTTGCAAAGAGTGATGAAGCGGCTATGGAAGAAGCAAGAAGGGCAACTTTTGAGCTTCAAAATGGAAGGCCAGGATATATTGCTTTATGGAAGCATATATTAAGCGTTTCTGTAGCAGACTTGAAGAAAAACTATGGAAACCTAAACGTTGAGTTTGATCTTTGGAAGGGCGAAAGTGACTGCCAGAAATATATCCCTGACCTTGTAGATTATCTAAAGAAAAACAACTACGCATACGAAAGTGAAGGAGCGTTGGTTGTTGATGTTGCTGAAGAAACAGATACCCATCAAGTTCCTCCTATTATTATACTAAAATCCGATGGTTCTTCCCTATATAGTACAACAGACCTTGCAACAATATGGGAAAGAATAAAGGATTACAACCCTGATGAAATAGTATATGTTGTAGACAAAAGACAGGGACTGCACTTTGAACAGGTTTTCAGGTGTGTAAAAAAGACCAAGATTGCTGATGAGGCTTTAAATCTTGATTTCATAGGATTTGGAACAATGAATGGAAAGGATGGAAAGCCTTTTAAGACAAGGGAAGGCGGAGTAATGAGGCTCCAGGATTTAATCCAAATCATAAAGGACAACGTAATTGATAAGCTTAAGGAAAACAAAGCTTTAGAGGGTGAAGATGTTGAGGAAATAGCAAGGAAGGTTGGTCTAGCTGCACTAAAATACGGCGATTTATCAAACCAGGCTACAAAGGACTATGTATTCGACCTGGATAGGTTTGCTTCCTTCGAAGGAAACACAGGACCATATATACTTTATACAGTAGTAAGAATAAAATCCATCTTAAGAAAAGTAGCTGAAGAAATGGGAAGCTTCGATAAAAAGATACTTCAGCCATACAGCCCTACAGAAAGGGATTTAATGCTAAAGCTTTCAAAGTTCAATGAAGCTATTGAAACAAGCTTTAAGGACAAGGCACCACACAGGGTTTGTGAATATATCTATGATTTATCAAACCTCTTCAACAGGTTCTATCATGAAAACAGAATTATATCAGAAGAGGATATGGAAAAGAAGACATCCTGGATTAACCTTATAACACTTACAAAGAATGTACTTGAAACAGGGCTGGATTTGTTGGGAATTGAAGCACCAGAAAAGATGTAATTTTTAATAATTGTTATATAGTCAAGAAAAATGATAGTAATGATAAATAAAATTAAAGGTTATAATAAAAATCAAAATAATTCCTCTATAATTGGTAATACTAGTTATGGAGGAATTATTATTATGAAGGCAAATGAAGTATTAGAATTGCTACACATTACACGCCCTACATTATGTAAATATGTTAAGGAGGGAGTAATAAAAATATCTTTTATAGAAAGTTTGACACCGAAATAATTGCAATGTCTGAAATAGGAAGTAGTAAGCTTGATAGTAAGGAAATATTTGAAGAAATAGTAAGTCTACTGCATTGCTACTCGATGAAATTGTATAGTAACAGAAGAAAAGAAAGAATTAAGAAGTTTATAGAAAATGAGGTGAATATAGAGGATGATTGTTAATAGAGTAGAGCAAATTCAGATAAATCGCAATCATAATATATATAATTATTGCGATGAATTAAGCTTTGCATCTAAGAACATATATAATTATGGTAACTATATAATAAGGCAGGAATTCATTAATAATAACAAATGGGTAAGGTATAATGATCTTCATAAATTGCTTAAAACCCATGAAACCTATAAAGCGCTTCCAGCACAAACAGCTCAGCAAATCTTAAGGTTATTAGATAAGAATTGGAAATCCTTCATGTTTTCCATAAAAGATTGGTCAAAAAATAAGGATAAATACCTGGGTAGACCTAGAATACCTACATATAAAAAGAAGGATGGAAGGAATATTGTCATTTTTACTTATCAGCAATGCAAAATTGTAAAGGAATATATTACATTCCCTAAAACAGATTTGACTTTGAAAACTTCAATAAACGATAATTTAAAACAAGTAAGAATAATTCCAAAGGGTAGTATTTACTTAATTGAAGTGGTATATGAGAAAGAAATCGAAATTGACCCAAAGCCAACAAAGAATATTGCAGGAATTGACTTAGGACTTGATAATTTTGTAACCTTAACAAATAACATCGGAATTAAACCTATTGTTATTAACGGCAAAAGTATCAAGTCTATAAACCAATATTACAATAAAAGGAAAGCAGAGTTCATGAGTTTTGTAGGAAGCTATGGAACTAGTAAAAGGATAGAAAGGTTAACCTTGAAAAGAAACAATAAAATTAAAGATTTTCTGCATAAAACAAGTAGATTTATTGTGAACTGGTGTATTACAGAAAAAATTGATACACTAATTATAGGTAATAATAAAAATTGGAAACAAGAAATCAATCTTGGCAAAAGAAACAATCAGCAGTTTATAGGAATACCATATGAAATATTTATAAATCAAATGAAATATAAGTGTGAAGAAGCAGGAATAAACTTTTTTGTTACGGAGGAAAGTTACACGAGTAAAGCTAGTTTTATAGATATGGATGAACTTCCAATTTACAAAAAAGATAATGACAATTTATACTCTTTTAGTGGCAAAAGAATAAAAAGAGGGCTATATAGGAGTATAAATGGTATTCTAACAAATGCTGATGTTAATGGCTCATACAATATCATAAGAAAAGTATTCCCAAAAGCATTTGTAGATGGGATAGAGGGTGTGGGGTTACACCCAGTTAGGCTCAATATTGCTTAATAAAGAATATTTATTAAAGATTTTATGGTTATTTATTATCTTTAATGATATTTATAACCTTGTGTGTATTGACACCAATTTGGGTATTATATATTATATAACTATAGCACGTAGCACGAAAAATACCCATAGGTTAAAATGCTGTGAAGGAAAGAGTAGTATGCAGGCTACATCTAAAGAGAGCCGGGGAAGGTGAAAACCGGCGGTGGAGGGGCATATGAAGATGGCTCCAGAGCATGGCAGTTGAAGTTTAGTAGGCTGCCACGGTTACAACCGTTATATTGTAGGGTGATGATAGTCACTTAGGGAGGTTCCTATTGTGAGATAGGAATGAATTAGGGTGGTAAAGCGTAACCACGCCCCTATATATGGGGTGTGGTTTTTATTTTTTTTGGGTGATGGAAGGTAACAGGCACTTGAGTTATGAGTTATTTATGGAGTTTTGATATTTAAAGATGGTTTGTGGTAAATAACTCATAACTCAAGAGCCTGTCACCTATGTCACATTAGTCGTTGGATTAGGAAATCTCCGGAGTTAAATGCCGGGAAAATAGATTTAACACAAATTGAAAGGAGAATAGGTATGGAAAATAAGAGATTTTATATCACAACACCAATATACTATCCAAGTAATAAGCTTCATATAGGAAACACATATACAACAGTTGCAGCAGATGCAATTGCAAGATTTAAGAGGCTTTGTGGATATGATGTAATGTTTTTGACAGGATCAGATGAACACGGACAAAAGCTTCAAAGAATTGCAGATGAAAAGGGAGTAACACCTAAGGGATATGTTGATGAAATAGTTGCAGGAATAAAGGAACTCTGGAAGCTTATGAATATATCCTATGATAAATTTATAAGAACAACAGACGACTACCATGAAAATGCAGTTCAAAAGATATTTAAAAAGCTTTATGATCAGGGAGATATATACAAGGGATACTATGAAGGACTTTACTGTACCCCATGTGAATCCTTCTTCACAGAAACACAGCTTGTAGATGGAAAGTGCCCAGACTGTGGAAGACCAGTTGAATTAACAAAGGAAGAAGCATACTTCTTTAAGCTTTCAAAGTATCAGGATAGGCTTATAAAGTACATTGAAGATCATCCAGAATTCATACAGCCTGAAAGCAGAAAGAATGAAATGATAAACAACTTCCTAAAGCCAGGACTTGATGATCTATGTGTTTCAAGAACCTCCTTTACTTGGGGAGTTCCTGTAACCTTTGATGAGAAGCATGTAATATATGTATGGATAGATGCTCTTTCAAACTATATTACAGCCTTAGGCTACGAGGGAGAGGATGATACTCTATATAATAAATTCTGGCCAGCAGATGTACACCTTATAGGAAAGGACATATTAAGATTCCACACAATAATATGGCCTATAATGCTTATGGCTCTTGATCTTCCACTTCCAAAGCAGGTATTTGGACACGGATGGCTGTTGGTTGACGGAGGAAAGATGTCAAAGTCAAAGGGAAACGTTGTTGACCCTGTTGTACTTGCAGAACAGTTTGGAGTAGATGCTGTAAGATACTATCTATTAAGAGAAATACCATTTGGAGCAGATGGACTTTATAACAACGAAATGTTTATAAAGAGAATAAACTCAGACCTTGCAAATGACCTTGGAAACCTTGTTTCAAGGACACTTACAATGGTTGAAAAGTACTTCAATGGAGTGCTTTCAAAGGGAAAGAATAATGTAGATGATTTTGATAAATCCCTTATAAACACAGCCCTTGAGGTTCCAGTAAGAACAGAGGGAATAATGGATAAGCTTAGAATAAGCGATGCAGTTGATGAAATATGGAGACTTATTTCTAGGGCAAACAAGTACATCGATGAGACAATGCCATGGGTTCTTGCAAAGGATGAAGCACAGAAGGAAAGACTTGCTGGAGTTCTATACAATCTTTCAGAATCCATAAGAATAATATCAGTACTGATTTCCTCATTCCTTCCAGACACAGCTTCAAAGATAAACAGCCAGTTTGGATTTACTGAGGATATACTGACTTGGGAAAGCACAAAGGAATTTGGAAGGATTAAAGAAGGAACTACTGTTAAGAGGGGCGAGCTTTTATTCCCAAGAATAGATGTTGAAAAGAAACTTGAAGAACTTGATAAAATAAGAGAAGCTTCAATGAATGCACCAAAGAAAAGAGAAATAGTTCCTATAAAGCCTGAAATAACAATAGACGACTTTTCAAAGGTAGATTTGAGAATTGTAAAGGTTGTTGAATGCGAAAAGGTTAAGGGAGCGGATAAGCTCTTAAAGCTAAAGGTTGACCTTGGTGGCGAGATAAGACAGGTAATATCCGGAATAGCAAAGTTCTATAAGCCAGAAGAGCTTGTAGGAAAGAAGGTTATTCTTGTTGCTAACCTAAAGCCAGTAAAGCTTAGAGGAGAGGACTCCTATGGAATGATACTTTCAGCAGCTTCAGATGATGATAAGGAGCTGTTTGTTGGAACAATTGAAGGAGAACTTGAAACAGGAAGTATAGTAAGGTAAGATGATAAAAAGTGGCAGCCATATTAGTTATAACTAATATGGCTGCCACTACTAAGGAGATGATAGTGATGATATTTGATTCTCATGCACATTATGATGATGAAGCCTTTGATGAGGATAGGGAAGAGGTATTAGATAAGATTCAGAAGGCTGGAGTAGCAAGGGCTTTAAACTGTGGAGCAGATATTTCTGGCTCTGAAAAAACATTAAAGCTTATTGAAAAGTACGATTTTATATATGGCGCAGTAGGAGTTCATCCAGAAAGTTGCGATGAAGTAGCAAAAAACATAAACAAAATAGGAGATATGCTTCGAAGCAAAAAAGTTGTAGCCCTAGGGGAAATTGGACTTGACTATTATTATGATAATTTTGATAGGGACCTTCAGATAAAAGCCTTTAAAGAGCAGATGGATATTGCAAGGGCGCTTAATTATCCTGTAATAATACATGACAGAGATGCCCATGAGGATACTTTAAATGTAATAAAGGAATTTAAGGATGTAAGGGGAGTTCTTCACTGTTATTCAGGTACTCTTCCCTTTGCAAGAGAAATACTGAAATTTGATTACCATCTTGGATTTACAGGGGTAGTTACATTCAAAAATGCTGCAAAGGCAGTTGAAGTTGTAAAGAACATCCCCTTTGACAGGATTCTTGTAGAAACTGACTGCCCATATATGGCGCCAGTTCCTCATAGAGGGGAAAGAAACGATTCATCATATCTTGTACATGTTATAAACAAGATAGCAGAGTTAAGAGGTATGAGCTATGATGAGGTAATGCAGGGAACTTACAAGAATGCTTGCGAGTTTTTAGGATTGTAGTAGGCTGGTAATTTGGGGAGGTAACAGGCACTTGAGTTATGAGGTATTTATGAAGGTTTAGTATTATAAGATATTTTGTGCTAAATAACTCAAAACTCAAGTGTCTGTTACCTCCCTACATCCACCTTTAAAAAAGTAATCTACTAAGAGTAAAATGGAATTATAACGGTATAATTAAACGACGTTAACCCATAAGCCTGTTTTTAGGATTCAAAAAAAATTGACTTTTAATATATAATAATAATATCTTTGACCTCCAAAAGCTGGTAAAAGTATAAGCGGAATAATAATTGGTAATAATACTTTTATATAGATAAAATTAGATATTAATGCACATATGCCCATTGAGGCATTGGATATGGCTAACAGGGCCATGATTTGTGCATATACCAGATATCAGCTTTGAAAGGAGGAAGAGAAATGAATACCATATACAGGGTAGGAAAATGGATCGAAAAGCATCTCAAGGACAGCCTCATGGTAATGGTGGTTGCTCTAATGGCTGGTGGATTGCTTCTTTACACGGTGTCCAAGTTTAATAAGGACATAGTTGTTGTAAATGATGGCATTTCACAAAAATTCAGCACCAGCAGAACAAGAGTTGTAGATGCCCTTAATGCATTGAATATTAAGGTAGAAGCTAAAGATAAAATATCACCCGCTTTAGGCAGCGCTCTTAAGGATGGAATGACAATAAAGATAGATAGAGCAGTGCCTGTTATGGTAACCCTTGATGGTAAGAGTCTTAAGATAAATTCTGCTGAGAAGACTATTTGCAACATGTTTAAATCAGAGGGCATAATCCTTAATGATAAGGATAAGGTTACTCCAAAACTAGACTCTCCATTAAAAAGCGGCCTTGAAATAAAGGTTGTAAGGGTTGAAGAAAAGTTAATCACATTGACATCAAGACTTCCCTATAAGACAATAAATAAACTGAATAGCTCAATGGAGAGGGGAAAGACAAAGGTGCTTCAGGATGGAGCAGACGGAGAAAAGGAAATTGTGGTTAAGGTTGTCTATGAAGATGGCAAGGAGGTTTCAAGGGCTAAGGTTCAGGAAACCATTAGAAAGCAGCCTGTAAACAAGGTTGTAGCTGTTGGATCTCTAGCATGGTTTACACCATCTAGAGGAGGTAGGAGAATTCTCTATACAAAAAGCTTGAGAATGAAGGCAACTTCTTATACTGCAAGTTATGCCTGTACAGGTAAAAGACCAGGAGACAAAGGTTTTGGTATAACAGCAACTGGGACAAGAGCAAGAAGAGACCCGGATGGATACAGTACTGTTGCAGTTGATCCAAAGGTCATACCCCTGGGAACAAAACTATTCATAGAAGGGTATGGATATGCTAGAGCAGAGGATACTGGTGGAGGAGTTAGATCCAACATAATAGATCTCTACTTTGAACCAGGGACATCTGAGTTTAGAAAGTGGTCTACACACTATGTAAACGTATACATTTTAAAATAAGGTGGGTTATCCACCTTATTTTTTAATGCAAAGGTGATTATAGAAGGTTACGGGGGAGGTAACAGGCACTTGAGTTTTGAGTTATTTAATTAAGGCATCTGACGTTGCTTTTGATTAAATAACTCAAAACTCAAGAGCCTGTCACCTTTTGTTACCTTCTACAATTGCTTGCATTAGTGCTATAATATATAACACAGTTATATTTAGGAGTTGATAGAGTGATAAAGGAAGTTATAGTTGTAGAAGGCAGGGATGATATAGATGCTGTAAAGAGAGCTGTTGATGCAGAGCTAATTGCAACATCGGGTTTTGGAATAAGAGAAGAAACTATAGAGAGAATAAAAAGTGCAGCGAAAAGAAATGGGGTTATTATATTTACAGACCCTGATCATGCAGGTGAAAGAATAAGAAAGATAATAGCGTCAAGGGTTCCTGGTTGCAAACATGCCTTTTTACCAAGGGAGTATGCGATAAAGGATGGGGATATAGGAATAGAAAATGCATCTCCAGAAAGCATAAGAGATGCACTTTCAAAGGTTAAAACAGAATTAGAGGAAAAAAGAGAAGAATTTACAATAAGAGACCTTTTCCAAAATGGACTTGAAGGAAGCAGTGATGCAGTAAAAAGAAGAGACTTTGTTGGAAAAGAGCTTGGAATTGGATACGGAAACGCAAAACGTTTTTTAAGCAGATTAAACAGATATGGAATAACAAGAGAAGAATTTGAAGCAGCAGCTAATAAATTAGAGGTGATCATATGAGCCTTATTCAGAAAACAAAGGATATAGTAAAACACTTTGGATTTAAATTTAATAAAAGTTTTGGACAGAATTTTCTTATAGATGAGGATATACTTGAAAAGACAATTGAAGCAATGGATATAACTTCTGAAAGCACTGTAATAGAAATAGGACCTGGAATAGGAACACTGACACATGAGATTGCAAAAAAAGCAGGAAGGGTTTATTCCATTGAGATTGATGAAACGCTTATACCAATACTTGAGGAGACTCTTGGAAACTACAACAATGTAAGCATAATAAAAGGTGATGCCCTAAAGGTAGATTTTAAGAAGCTTATAGATGAATATGAAATGAAAAATGTAAAGATTGCGGCAAACCTTCCCTATTATATTACAACACCTGTTGTTACAAAGATATTTACAGAAAATCCTGGAGCAGAAAGTATTACCCTTATGATACAAAAGGAAGCAGCAGATAGAATAACTGCAAAGCCAAACACAGATGAATATGGACATATATCAATAATATCTCAATATTATTCAAACATAACAAGGATATGTAAAGTGTCTCCATCAAGCTTTATGCCTCAGCCAAAGGTTGAATCTGTTGTTATAAGGATGGATTTGAAGGAACCAGAATATGGAGTAGTTGATGAAAAACTTTTCTTTAGAATAGTAAGGGATTCTTTCAATATGAGAAGAAAAACCCTCTGGAATGTTTTAAAGGGAGTTGGCCTTTCACCAGACTTATTAAGAGAAGCCATGGAGGCTTCTGGAATAGAGGAAAAAAGAAGAGGAGAGACTCTCTCCATTGAAGAATTTGCAAGGCTTTCAAATGAAATAAAAGCTAGAATGTAAAAGGGTGCTCATAACTTAAAAGTAAATTTTAAGTTATGAGCACTAATTTTATGGAACATTTACAAAATTTGTAACGTCTATATAGTGGAAAACATATTAGACATCACTAAAGTGCTACCGGTTTTATAATAAAAAGTATTAATGAGGAGGTAATTAAATTGAAGGCTAAAGCAATAAGTATTTTGCTTACAGTGGTTTTAATTGCAACAAGTTTTACTAACATTGGAATTAAGCATGCTTCAGCAGTAGAAAAGGCTCCAGAATTATTGATAACTGAGGTAATGCCGAAGGCGCAGAACTATGATGACCCATATGAGTATATCGAGTTATATAACAATAGTGATGTGTATATTGACTTAAAGAATTACAAATTTATAAGCCCAGATGCCGATATTAAACTGTCAAATGTAATTTCACCAAAGGGTGTTATGGTAATTTGCATGAGAAGCAATACTTCTCTTTATGAGTTTAACAAATTCTATGGAACATCTATAGCATCTAACAACTATATGACTCTCTCAAATACTGAAAATGTTTTAGATAATTCATCGCAATCTATATGGCTAGCTAAGGATGAGGGAAATGTAGTTTCAATGGCAAGTTATACTGCTCAGGATTTCGATTTAAATCAGGCAGTAACATATAGGTATCCTGAAAGTGGTTATGAAATGGATTTATTTGAACAGAATCAGCCACCTACTCCAGGGACTATAACTGCAGACCAGGTACCAGACTATGGTACAAGAGTAGCAGGAATATCTTTAGATAAAACAACAGCTACATTGGAGGTCGGAGAAGTTATAGCTCTTAATGCAACAGTAACTCCTTCAACAGCAACAAATAAAAAGGTTGTATGGACTTCAAGCAATACAGATATAGCTGTAGTTGATGTAAATGGCAGTGTAACTGCAAAGGCTACAGGGTATTCAATAATAACTGCAAAGACTGAAGATGGTGGATTTACTGCAAAATGTACTATTATAGTTTCAAAGGTACCTGTAACTGGTATAGTTATAGACAGAGAATCAGCTTCTATATATGTAAACCAGGCAATAGTATTAAAGGCAACAGTTATTCCTGAGATAGCAACAAACAAAAAGGTGGTTTGGACATCTAGTGACACACATATAGCTACTGTTGATGCTAATGGAATTGTAAGGGGAAGGAATATTGGTACTGCAACCATTACTGTAAAAACAGTTGATGGAAACTATACAGATTCCTGTGATGTAACAGTTTATGAGTCAAATGGGAATATATTTGTTACTGGAGTAAGCCTCGATAGAAATGAGGTATCCATAGAACCTAACAAGGCATTTGCTCTTACAGCCACAGTTAAGCCTCAAAATGCAACAAATAAGAATGTAGAATGGCGTTCTTCAAATACTAATGTTGCTTCTGTTGATGATAATGGTATTGTTTTTGCAAAAACTCTTGGAACAGCAACAATAACAGTAATTACTGAAGACGGAAACTATTCTGCAAATTGTAAGGTAATGGTTACCAACACACCAGATACATCAGTACCAGTTACTGGTATAAAGTTAAATGAACAAGCCCTTATTATGGAATTGAAAGAAACAGAAACTCTTAAAGCTACTGTACTTCCTTCAGATGCGATAAACAAGGATGTTACGTGGTATTCTAACGATTCGAGCATTGTTAGTGTTGATCAAAATGGAAAACTCACTGCATTAAAGGAAGGTGTAGCAACTATAACAGTAACTACAGAGGAAGGAAGCTATACAGCAAAATGCATTGTCGTTGTAATTAAGGAAGATGATCATGATGATGACGACGATGATGATGACGATGATGATAAAGATAAAGATGAACATCCAGCATTAAGCATAAAGATGAATAAAACAACATTGAAGATGAAGGATCAGCAGAGATATACTCTAAAGGCAATAGTAACGCCTGGTGTTGGAAGAGTTACAAAGTTAAATTGGAAATCAAGCAATACATCAGTAGCAATCGTTGACAATAACGGAACAGTTACTCCAAAGGGAACAGGAACAGCAATAATAACTGCTTCAACCCCGGATGGAAAGCTGTCATGCCAGTGTACTGTTACTGTTTATATGAGCAAAAGCAAAGGTAAAGGCAAAAAGTAAAAACAGCAGCCGGTAGTACTATCCCCATTAGCTGCAAGTAACCAAAGGTGTCGATTATGCTTATATGGTCGACACCTTTTCATACAAAACTCTAGGTGAGGGGAGGTAAGAGGCACTTGAGCTTTGAGTTAGGTAACAGGCTTTTGAGTTATGAGTTATTTAAGACAAACTACATACCAACGATTCCCCCACATAAATAACTCATAACTCAAGTGCTTGTTACCTCTTATGAACATAAAAAATTAGTTCACATTGACCAACCTTATACATATACTATAATGATGAATTATTTTTGGAGGTTGGGTGTGTGGCCGTAAAGAGGAGTTATAATAGGTATTTCATTATATTCCAGGAAGAAGACAAAGGTTTTGGTATGGCAATTGACAAACAGCCCACAGGATATACTAAAATAGAAACACGAAACGGAAGATGCAAGATAACCTCATATGTCCAGAACCTTGTAAAGGATAGAGGACCATATGTATGCTGTCTTATAGATTCCACAAAAAATCCTCCCGTTATGGCAAGGCTTGGAGAAGTAAAGGTTGACGATACAGGAAGGGGAGAAACATGGTGGGAATTTAGGGAGGACGATATAGCAGAGACAGGTATCCCCTATGACAGATTCAATGTGTCTGCGATTATAGTGGAAGGGGACAGGATATATTCGCCCCTTGCAGGATATATGGGAAAGGAAAGAATATCATGGAAGGACAGAATAGCCTACGCTCCAAGATCCAAGGTTGAAGAAACTGAAAATGAGGAGCTTAAAGAAGAGGAACTCAATGAAGAGGCAAAGAAGTTTAAGGCATATGAAGAGAGTATAAAGCCTGAAGAAAACAAGAAACCTCTTAAGGGCGATAATGCTTTGAATAAGGAAGAAGCAAAGGGCAAGGAAACTCCAAAGCCTAATGCAAATACTGAAAAGAAAGCTGAAGCTAAGGCACAGACTTCTTCTGAAAAACCCAAAGAAGGTGCTGGATCAAAAGTTGGGGAAGGAGAAAAATCCAAGGATAATCAGGGTGCTAAGGGTGCGGCGGTTGAAAAACCAAAGGAGGGTGCTGGAGCAAAGGGTGGAGAAGGGGAGAAATCAAAGGATGGTCAGGGTGCGAAGGGGGCAGCAGCTGAAAAACCAAAGGAAGGCGCAGGAACAAAGGCAGCTTCTGGAGAAAAACCGAAGGATGGAGGAACTGCAAAGGGCGCTGGGACAGAGAAGTCTAAGGATTCTCCAAACAGTGCAGTAAAACCCGATGACAAATCAGAACAAGGCTTTAAACCCTATGCTGGATATAAGGAAGTAATGAGTCCTCAAGATGGGATAACTGATGATGATTTGTTAAGACAGCCTAAAAAGGAAGGCAAATATGCAGGAATGTTCCACAACCTTCTTAATAGATACGAAGAGATTGATAATATAAACGATGAGTCTAAAGGAACAAGATGGTGGAGGATTCCATACAGTGATGATGAATACATGGATGAAGATACAAACTATCCATATAATGGCGCTATCCATCATTTGAAAATGACATACCCATATATAAACTATGTTAAATATTTTAGGCAAAGAGGCTACTATTATTTTGGAATGAGATATGATGACGAAGGGGAAGTAAAAAACATAATGTATGGCATAGAAGGAATGAGTACCCCTAAGGAACAGCCTTACATGGGAATGACAGGCTTTATAAAGTGGCAAAAAATGAAGGACAGAGATACAGGAATATGGGTTATGTATTACAATCCATATACAGGCTGTGTAATGATACCTAAAAAAAGATAATAAAAGACACCAAGCAAGTGGCAATTTGGATTATACTGGACTACCCCAGTGTCATCCAAATTGCCACTTGTTGCATACATGCAGGTGACAGGCTCTTGAGTTTTGAGTTATTTAATGAAGGCATCGTCAGATGCTTTCATTAAATAACCCAAAACTCAAGTGCCTGTTGCCTCCTACCATAACTATTGAGCTAAAACACATTTTCTGTTAAAATAATCCTAAACATAAAACAAGGTTTATTGATTGGAGGAAGTTTAATGGACAATAGAGAAAAAAGAAGAGTAATATTTAAAGGGTTAAGAAACAGTTTTTTTTATTCTCTTGGTGCGGCACTATTGCTTTTTATATTAACTTTAGTATATTCTATAATTAAGAAAAGCGTAATAATTAAAAATACATATACTGTGTATTACTATTTTGGTGCCTTTGTACTTCTATTCTCCATACCTCTTCTTTACAAGAGAAATGAAGACCCGAAGCTAAGAAGAGTAAGAAGCCAGGGATTTCTTTTTGGACTTGGGAATGTTTTTCGCAACCCATATGCAGAAAAAGCAATGCTTGAAAGCTTTGAGGAGTTTAGGGGAGAGGGCTTCTGGCCAGGAATATTTGTATTATTCTTTTCAATAATGATGTTTGCATATGCTATAATTCTTGAAAACATATATTTTAATATTATAAAATAGGGGGGATACCCATGCAGCCTGAATTATTTAAAATAGGGCCTATTCCTGTTAATGGCTATGGAACTATGATAGCTTTAGGGATAGCTGCTGCAATACTTTTGTCTATGAAAAGGGCTAAAAAAAGAGGAATAGAAGAGGAACCCATAATAGATATCGCTATATATGGAATTTTAGGTGGAGTTTTAGGAGCCAAGCTCCTTTTCATATTAACTGAGCTTCCAAATATAATAAAAAATCCTTCAGTATTACCAGAGCTTATAAAGTCGGGATTTGTTTTATATGGAGCAATAATAGGTGGAGCTCTTGCAGCTCTCATATACTGCAAGAGAAAGGGTAAAAAATTTCTACAGTATTTTGACCTTATAGCACCATCCATTGCTATTGCACAGGGCTTTGGAAGAATAGGCTGTTTCCTTGCAGGATGCTGCTATGGAAAGGAAACAAACAGTCCAATAGGAGTAGTATTTAACAACTCACCCTATGTATCATGTGGTATAAAAGTACATCCAACACAGCTATATTCAAGCATTGGAGACTTTATAATTGCAGCAATACTTTTATACTTTGCAGCAAAGCCAAGAAAAAATGGACAAGTTGCTGGATTATATATGATACTCTACAGCATAGGAAGATTTGCAGTAGAATTTTTTAGAGGAGACCCAAGGGGAAATATATTTTTCCTTTCCACTTCACAATTTATTTGCATATTTGTGCTAATTGGTGGTATTATACTATTGAATACAGAAAATTTTAAAGCTCCTGCCTCTCATCACTAAAAGTACAGCATAAAATGCTGTACTTTTTTATATTCTCGTATAAAATAATATCTGAGGGGGAATTATGATGATAAGCTGCCAGCTAAAAAATGGAAAAACGCTGTATATAAGAAGAATTGAAGATTATGATTGTGCAGATATAGTAAGGATGTCTGTAAAAATAGGAGGAGAAAGTGATAATCTAACCTTTGGAGCAAGTGATTTTTACTTTACAGTGGATCAGCAAAGGGCATTCATATCCAGCATAAGGCATAGGGAAGGATGTCTTTACATAGCTGCAATATGTGATAATAAAATTATTGGAACCCTCAGCTTTATAGCATCTCCAAGAAAGCGTATAATGCACAGAGGGGAGATGGGTATAGGAATACTAAAAGATTACTGGGGAGTTGGAGTGGCTACAGCACTTATGGACTACTTTTTTAAATGGGTTGAAACTGATGGTATTATTAAGAAGATAGAACTCCAGGTAAGAGAAGATAACATAAATGCCATAAATCTTTATATAAAATATGGTTTTAAAATAGAGGGAAGAATATCCATGGGAATGTGTGTTGAGGACAAATATTATGATCTTTATTGCATGGGCAAAATCGTTGGGTAGGTGATATTATGAAAAAGATGTTTTTAATTTTACTGATAATTCCGCTTGTTTTATCCTCCTGCAGGGGAAAAAGCCCTACAGAAAAGGCGCTGAGAGAACCACTAGAGGGTGCTCATATAGATAGGATAATAATAACAAGTACAAGAAACGCAGCAAAGTACACTATAGTGGATTCAAAGAGTATATCAAGAATTAAATCAACTATAGAAAAGGGAAGAGATGCCAAGGAAGATATGAAGCTTGAGCCAGACTTTACATTCCAATTCTACGATGGCAGGAAGGAAATAATGTTCTTTAACTATATTGCTGGAGTAAATGACAAGGACATTGTAAACCTTATAGATGATAAGAAAACTCTATACCATATAGATACATCAATTGAAAATGAATTTTTAAAGAGAATAATGAGAAAGACAACAAGTAAAAACGTACCTGAATACTATATATCTTTGCTGGAGCTTATTATAGAAAAAACCAATGTAGCTGAAAATTCCACAGTTGTTGTTGATATAACAAAGGATTACACAGTTACAAAAGGAATACTTTCAGTTGAGCAAAAGAGAATATTGGACAGTGTAGATAAAAGAGGAATAAAGGTAAAATTCCCAAAGGAAGTTGAAACCTATAACTACTATATAAAGATAAACACAACATCATACACAGATGTTTCATCTAAAACCACAGTTACAGTAAAGGATAAAACGGGCAGCGAAACGAAGTACAACCTTGAAGGAAAATACGATGGCAAAAAGTGGAGCTATTTTATAAGGTTTAAATAAGAAGTGTCAGGCACATGGCAAGTGGCAAGTTGAATAACACTGAAGTCTTCATTGTTATCCAACTTGCCACTTGCCTATCACCCTGTAATAATTCCCTAATTGAATTTCATATATTTAAAATATGAAAATTCCATGGGGTGATATTTTTGAAAGGATTTAAAGGCTTTATAGTAGTACTGATAATCATATTTACAACAGCAGCTATTTTATATCTCGTTTACCAGGCAAAAAGACTAGAAAGGTATACAACTGTAACAATGGATGAAGAAATACATTTTTTAATCTATTCATCAAAAAGTGCAATATCCCAGGATGGAAAGAATATAGGAGATCTACTAAAGTACATAAGAAATCAGTCAAAGGATTTAGGGTATGGCGCTTCAATAATTGAATACAAGAATAAGGAAGCCTTTAAAAGAGAGGCTGAAAGGAAGATGAAGGGAAGCAGCCAATATATACTTATGGATGTAGGATTAAGCAGCCTTGTTATAAATAAAAACACAATACTTATACGAGCTGAGTTTAATTCATCGGATAAATCCAAAGAAAACATAAAGTATGCAAATTCAATAAAGAAAAAGCTGGAAGATGAAAATATAAAGGTAAATGTACTACCAGACAGCAAAAACAATTGGAACGGAGAGCTTGGCTATAGAAGCTTGAGAATTGATATATCCGATAAATGTACCCTTGATGAAGCAGAAAAACTTTTAGGTGCTCTATTGAAATAGAAGAAGACAAGGTACATGGCAAGTTGGACAATACTGCTGCACAACGTCCATCCCCAGGTACCCCAAGGTGACAGAGGTGACAGGATCTTGAGTTTTGAGTTATTTAATCACAAGCATCTGATAATGCTTGTGATTAAATAACTCAAAACTCAAGTGCTTGTTACCCAGCACTATAAAGCATAACCTTTATTTATATGCTATCCAACTCAATTCATCTTACAATTTTGTAAATTTAAACCATTGAGTAAAAATCCACATGGTGGTAAAATTATTTCGAAAGTGAATTATTCATGGGTGAAGGGTGATAATTTATGTATAGGGAAAAATTATATTTAGTTCATGGATTTATGCGCTCAATTAACAGGGAAATAAATCGAAACGTGTGCGGCAAAGTAGGCTTTAAAAGCATGAATTCATCTATGATGACAGTATTATGCAGAATAATGGATGAACCGGAGATGAGCCTTAAGGAGCTAAGCTCCACAGTTGGTCTTGCAAATAGCACAGTATCGGGAATAATCGATAAGCTTGTTGAGGAAGGCCTGGTTGAAAGAATTGTTGACGACACAGATAGAAGAAGAATATTAATAACTGCATCCCAGAAGGCGCTGAATATAAGAAAAGAAATTGCAGAAAAATATACAGATTACATAAGAGATGTGTTTCAAAATGCTACTGAAGAAGATATAAAGGCAATACTTGAAGGATTATCAAGATTTAATGAAATAATAAAGGGATGTGAAGCGTCATGAAGAAAAAGGGTTGGATAGTAGTAATTGTTGGGGCTGTAATCCTTGCAGTCCTTTTATTAATTTATAAGGGTAGGCGTGGTCCAGGGTCAGAGGTAAAAACTGCAAAGCCAGTCAGAGGAAAGATAATATCCTACCTTTCAACAGAGGGGAACATAGAATCTAAAAACAAAAAGGACTATTTTTTATCAAACCCAACAAAGGTTCTAAAGGTAAATGTAAAGGTTGGAGACAAAGTTAAAAAGGGAAATGTGCTTGTAGAATTAGAAACACAAGACCTTTCATCCCAGCTTAAAGCGGCAGAGCTTCAATATGACAGTGCAAAGCTTCAGCTTGAAGCATTAAAAAAGCAAAGAACTTCAATAAAGAATGCTGAAAACGCTCAGCCACCCCAGGGAACGCAAACTCTACCAATTCAGGGGATTCAGCAATCAGTTTCAAACATAGATGATCAGATTAAACTTCAGGAAAACCAAGTTGAAATAGCAAAGCTTAACCTTCAAAATATTAAAAGCAATATTTCAAAGCAGCAAAGATACATAAAGGCAGATTTTGATGGTATTGTAACAGCTCTAAATGTAGCGGAAGGCAGTCCTACTCCAATGCAAATGCCCCTAATAACTATTGAGGATTTAAATAATTTAAGAGTTTCTGCAAACATAAATCAATATGATGTTTTAAGCATAAAGGAAGGTCAGGATGCAGAGGTTAAATTTTCAGATATTTCTGTAGAGGGAAGGGTTGAGAAAATAGATCCATCTGCCACAAAGGTAATGACAGCTACAGGATCAGATACAGTTATAAAAGCCTACATAGAAATAACCGGAGACAGAGGAAATCTTATTCCAGGTTTTGATGTAGATGTAAATATAATAGGAGCTGTAAAGGATAATGTACTTAAGATTCCAATGGAGGCAATAATAACAGACAAAGAAGGAAATGAAACTCTTTATGTAATGGAAAATAACACTGCAAAGCTAAAAGCTATTAAAACAGGGGTATCATCAGATACAGAAGTCGAGGTAGTAGAAGGAATAACTGAAAAGGACAGGGTAATTCTTAACCCACCAGCAACACTTAAAAATGGCGCTGTGGTTATTGAAAAGGGTGAAGGAAATGCTTGAGGTAAAGGACTTAAAAAAGGTATATAACACCGGAGTAATAGAGTTTGAGGCACTAAGAGGAATAAACCTTCTTGTAGAAAAGGGGGAGTATGTTTCCATAATGGGTCCATCAGGTTCCGGAAAGTCAACCCTTATGAATATATTAGGATGCCTTGACAGGCTTACAGCAGGACAGTACATATTAAATGACAATGATGTATCCAACATGGATGACAATGAACTTGCAGAGGTAAGAAACAGAGAGATAGGCTTCGTATTTCAAGCTTTTAACCTTTTACCAAGGCTTACTTCCCTTGAAAATGTAGAACTCCCAATGGTATACGCAGGAGTTTCTCTTAAAGAAAGAAAAACAAGGGCGAAGGAAGCTATGGACATTGTTGGATTAGGAGACAGAATGGAACATAAACCCAATGAGCTTTCAGGAGGTCAAAGGCAAAGAGTTGCAATAGCAAGATCCATTGTCATGAAACCATCGGTGCTTATGGCCGATGAACCAACAGGGAACCTTGATACAGCATCAAGTATAGACATAATGAGGATATTCCAGGAACTAAACGAAAACGGAACAACTCTTTTGATGGTAACCCACGAGCCAGACATTGCACAGTACACAAAAAGAATTGTAAAAGTAAGAGACGGCTTAATTATTGATGACAAAAAAGTTGATAAAAGGATAACGCTATAACCAGTGCCACTTGCCTGGCACTTCTTCTCCAAAAATATCCAAGGTGATAGGCTCTTGAGTTATGAGTTATTTAATTAAAAGCATCGTCAGATGCTTTAATTAAATAACTCATAACTCAAGTGCCTGTTACCTCCTAAAGTAGGTGAAACGATGAACATATATGAAAGCTTTAGATCCGCCACTACCAGCATCCTCTCAAATAAGCTCCGTTCCTTCCTAACAATGCTTGGAATAATAATTGGTATTTCCTCGGTAATCACAATTGTTTCCATAGGAAACGGAGGAAAAAGCGCCATAAGTGGAGAGTTTGAAAAAATAGGAGTAAACGTAATAGAGCTTAGAGTTGATACAGGAGATCAAGCAACAAAGAGAGATTACTTCACAATGAAGGATATACATGATATAAAAGAAAAAATACCAGAGGTAGAAAACGCTGCCCCCCTCTTTCAAAAGGGAGCAAATGTAAAAGGGGACAAGGGAGCTAAAAGAGCCTTTGTTGTGGCAACCAACAGCGACTACGCAGCCATTGGTAATCCTAAAATGCTGTATGGCAGATTTTTAAATCAAAGAGATATTCTTCTGGGAAAGGCTGTTGTGGTAATAGATGATATAAGTGCAAGAAAGCTATTTGGATATACAGATTGTACAGGAAAGGCATTAAAGATAGGAAACCAATCTGGAATGACAAATGCAGTAATAATAGGTGTAAATAAAAATGAAAATGGTCCCTTTGCAGAGTCTTTCGCAGATAATATGCCTGTAGTTGCATATGTACCAATAACCTTTGGAGAAAAGATGTTTTCAGCAGATTTTGTAATAGGTCAGGTTGAGATCCTTGTTGCAAATCAGAAGGATAGTGAAGCAACAGCAAGCAATGTAATAAGGCTTTTGGAAGCAAATCATCATAACAGTGGTAAATATAGAGCTGAAAGCCTAGTAAAGCAGCTTGATCAGATAAACAAAGTTTTAAACATATTTACAATGATAATAGGTTCAATTGCAGGAATATCCCTCCTTGTTGGTGGTATAGGTGTTATGAATATAATGCTTGTATCTGTAACGGAAAGAACAAGGGAGATAGGAATAAGGAAGGCACTGGGAGCAAAGAGAAAGGATATACTAATGCAATTCCTTATAGAGTCTGTTATCATCTCCGTTATTGGAGGAATAATAGGCATGATATTTGGAGTTGGTTTTGCATTTATAATAGGTTCGTTTATGGACATAACTCCAGGAGTATCAATAGGAACAATAATAGTAGCATTTCTATTCTCTTCTGCCGTTGGAGTATTCTTTGGAATCTATCCAGCCAACAAAGCCTCAAAGCTTGACCCAATAGATGCACTAAGATACGAATAAAAGTGCAAGGCACATGCCTTGCACTTTCTTGTTACCTTGATAAATCCCTTTTTAATTTCTAAAACCTACTTTTTCAGAGGTTTCCTTGTTACTTCTTCTACCCTCTTTTAAACATTCCCTTAACTATATCCAAAAACCCTGGCTTACAATGCTTTGCATACCATTCAACAACTACATCTCTTAAAAGAGTCTCTCTTCCTTTATACAACTTCTTAATGTATTCCTCCCAAACAGATTCAGATGGATCACTTGAATATGAATAAGAAAGAGCCTTCTTTATAGCTCCTATAAATTCTGCATCTCTTTTAATACCATCCCCTAAAAGACACTCAACATCATGCTGACTTATTTCCTTTCCTATTCCCTCAAACCCTAATGCAATTTTGCTTATAAAAAACCGTTCACAGCTTGAAATTCTGCTCACCCTATCACCTGTTTCCTTTAAATATATATGTCTATTCTACATAAGTGCCTATCACATGGCAAGTGGCAAGTTGGATAACCCTGGGCTGCTCAAAGATAATCCAACTTGGTTATAAGATATTAATGTAAAAAACTAATAATTCAAGTTTCTGTTGCCGTGTTTAAAACTTATATTAATGGATAGAATATAATATATTGAAATAAAAAGGAGTGGTTGGAATGAAGGCAGAAGTTAACCAGGATACCTGTATAGGCTGTGGGCTTTGCCCATCAATTGCCCCAGCAGTATTTGAATTAAAGGATGATGGAAAGGCACATGTAATTGCGGATCCAGTTCCAGAACTTGACCATGATGCAGCACAGGAGGCACAATCAAGCTGCCCGGTTGATGCAATAACAGTACATGAATAAAAGTGCCTGTCACATGGCAAGTGGCAAGTTGGATAACGCTGGTTTATTCAGCATTATCCAACTTGCCACTTGCCATGTGACAGGCACTTCTTAAGGGTTTATATCCGTAAAAAACCCTTTTGCTGCCTTAATCCCATTGTAGGGACAAAACTCCTCTTGACCTTCAACCAAAGGTAACTCCATCTCATAACCAGAAAAATTTTCATTATTTATAACCCGTATACTTCCACCAAGCAGTTCGCAATACTTTTTAGATATATAAAGACCTATTCCAAGTCCCTCAGTTGATTCAAGCTCATCATCCTTTAGCTTATAGAATTTATCAAATATTCTTATAACCTCACTGTCTGGTATTCCAGGCCCAGTATGACGCACTCTAACTAAAATACTCCTCTCAATCTCAAGGTCTATTTTTATCAAGCCGTCCCTTGGAACATATTTTATTGCATTCGAAATAAGATTTAAAACAATAGACTTAAACTTCCCATAATCTATAATTGCATATCTCTTTTCATCAAAGTTAAACTCAATTTCAAGGTTTTTTTGATCAGCTATCTCATCGGCTTCTTCCAATATATCATCTATTATATAAACCACATCTGCTTTGCAGTAATTAACCGATACACCTCCATTCTCTATTTCATTGAATTCCAATATTCCTTCACAAACCTTTTTAAGCCTCAATGCATTTTTTTCAATGGAGTTTATGTACCTTTCATCGTACAATCCGGAATTTAGTACCTTTGTTGCACTTAAAATAACGTTAACCGGCGTCCTAAGCTCATGGGATAGGTTTACAATAAAGTCTGTTTTTATATTGCTTGCATCCTCAAGGAATTTTCTTGTTTTCATTATTTCTTCATAAGGTCTTTTTATATTTGTTAAAAAAAATGAATTTGTAATTAAGAATACAGATATTACCTTCAGGGTATGTCCAATAATACTAAATATATCTTCTGAATACTTGCCTAATAAACTTGCTAAAAATACTAGGTTTAAAATATGTAGTCCATGTAATATTCTTGGATCTAGTTTAATTGTTGCTATATAATATTGTTTTGTTGTAATACATATGGATACAAGATTTATCAGTATTAATCCAATAAAAAGCCAATTGCTATTTAACCGGCTAAGTAATGGACAATAACTGCAGGCGTTTTCACTTATTTTATGCAAAATACGTGCTGTAAAATATACTGTTAATATTAAAGGTACAGCAACAACAGTAAGTCTTGATGCTTTTATATTCTTTGTGGATAGTGATAATGATAAAAGCACCCCTATTGTAAGAAATATATTTGAAAGTGATGAAAAAATAACAGAGCAACTAACGGCATTGTAATATGGATATATATGAAATACATTTGTTATGGCAGCGCATAAAAACAAACTTCCTGCTGCGAGGTAATTAATTTCTCTTTCATATGGATATGAATAGTATATAAAGGCAAACATGCTCATAAAAGCAACACTGGCAAAAAGCTCTGATATAATATGTATAATATGATAAGTACTACCTCCTATATAAGGATCATATCCTGTAAGCTTAAAAATAATCATTCCTATTATAATAATAAAATATAATGCTAATCCAATATGTTTAAATTTTGAATGTCCTTCAATCATATGTATACCTCCATGTGTTTATACTAGAATTATACAAATAAATGGTTATAAATTCCATACATTGTCGAACTTATACAATATATTACATCCTTAGACAAAAGGGCATGTAAAAGCGCAAAATATCATCGTTTGACCTCAGGCATATTTGCATTTTCAAATAGCATTTCATTAATTAATTATATTTTTGTATTTAATTTAGTTATTTTACAAATTGAGACCGCTTGGTAATAAATGTTTACATATAAATAATATGGATATAATAATAAAAAATAAAATATTTAATATTTCTTTGGAACTTTTTAATTTATGTCCATGTCATATATATAGTTTGAATTCCATATATATCATTTTGAGGTTTAAATTTATAAAAGATTTTATAAATTTTGGAAGGAATTTTAAAACATATAGAGAATAATATTATGATAGTAGAACAATATGCCAATACAGTAGAAACCATGGAAATTTAGACATAACATTCACGTATGTGAATATAATTGTTATTTTACAATGTAATAGTCAAATTTTATATATTTACAATAGCAGAGAAAATATGCTAAAATATGAATTACGATGTAAGGGACTAGAAGGAAGTAAGATGACGTACTAGAGAACGCAGCAAAGAAACATACAAGGCTTTCACACAGGACATACCAGATCAATGAGAGCATAAAGGTGGTACACAAAGAAGCAGTATCTAAACTTTCCACAACATTCCTACAACGTACTTGCATTTGTTTGTATTTTGTTATACTATTTAACTTGGTAACAATTTACCAACAATACCATTATTAACTTGCAAGATGATTTCATTCATCTTATAAATTACTAATAAACCAAAAATTTTATATTTTGGGAGGAGGAGAAACTATGGCAAAAGCCAAGAAAATGCTTAGCGCTGTATTAGCTGCTTTAATGGTAGTTCTTTCAGTTGCTAGCTACGTGCCTGCACAGGCAGCAAAGGCAGTTAACGTGCCAAAACTTCAGATGGTTACTCAGCCAGAAAAAGAATACAAAAATGGCGACAGAGTATCCTTAACAGTAACATCACCAAATTATGGTGGACAGGTGGAATACAGAGTAATACTCTGGAATGGAACCACAAAGAAGCAGAGTGAGTTATGGCCAACTCACAAGGGATACTACTACCAGAACTGGAAACCAGCTGGTAGCTACAAATTCACAATCCACTGGCCAGTAGAAGGAATGGAACCAGGCGCATACAGCCTAACAGTTCTTACAAGAAGAGCTAACTCAAAGGTTGCATACGATAGCTTCGTTAAGACAGAAGCTTTCTGGGTAAAGAACGAAACAGTTACAATAGCTCCAATAGCTGACATAACTGTTAACGAAGGCGAAAAAGTTACACTTCCAGAAACAGTTACTCTTAAGATGAGTGACGACACAACTAAGGAAGCTAAGGTAACTTGGGACGCAGTTGATACTGCAAAGCCAGGCGAATACACAGTTAATGGAACAGTTGAAGGAATTGAAACTAAGGCAACTGTAAAGGTTATTGTTAAAGCAGCTGACCTTGCTGTTGACTCAGTAAGTGCTATTAGCAATACTAAGGTAGAAGTTATCTTAGCAGAACCAGCAAGCGAAGGAACAGCTTCAAACATTAAGAATTATGAAATAGTTGAAAAAGGAACAACAACAGCTCTTGAAGTTAAGAAAGCTACAGCTGAAGCTTCTGACGTAGTTGTTTTAGAGACAGCTGCTCAGACAGCAGGAAAATCATACGCAATGACTGTTAAGGGCGAAACATTCAATTTTGCAGGAGTTGCTTTAGACAAAGCAGCACCACAGTTAAGCAAGGTTGATTGTGTTGATACTAACACAGTAGACGTTACTTTCACAAAGAAGCTTGACAAGGCAAGTGCTGAAACAATTGCTAACTACACTATAAACAATAGTGCAACAATTGTATCAGCATCCTTAAGCAGTGATAGAAAAGTTGTTACATTAAAGACTAACAACGTTGCAAACAATAAGTTATATACTTTAAAGATTGCAAACGTTAAGAGTATCGATGATGTTACAATGACAGCTGCAAATAGAAACTTCATAGGAAAGATTGATAACCTAGCAGCAAAATTAACAGGTATTAGAGTTACCAACAACACTAGATTAGTTGCATCATTCAGTGATGTTCATGGTGTTGATAAAGCATCAGCAACAAACATTGCTAACTACTCAATAATGACTGGAGACGACGCTCTTGCAATTAATTCAATAGTTGCAAAAGACGTAGACCAAGATGGATACTATGATGCAGTTGAAATAGTAACAGATACAATGGCTGCAAATAAACTTTATAAATTAACAATAAACAACCTTGCTGATGGTTCAGCTTCAGCAAATGTTATAGCTAAACCTATAACAAAGGAATTTAGAGGCGTTCTAGCTGACAAGACAGCTCCTACTGTTGATCCTGCAATAGTAGCAGTAACAAACACAATGGTAGAAGTTACGATTAATGAAAAGAACGCATTAGATGCAGCTTCAGTTACAGACTTAGCAAACTATGAATTCAACAATGATTTAACAGTTGTTAAGGCTGAAATCAAAGCTGGAGAAAAGCCATATCAAAATGGTTATACAACAATAGTTCTTACAACTAGCGAACAAACTGCTAAGAAGAACTACTCATTAACAATAAAGGGTATTAAAGACGAATTTGGCAACGAATTAAAGCCAGTATCCGGAACAACCTATAGAAAGTACTACTTTACAGGAAAAGGAATAGACCTAGTTCCTCCATTTGTAAAGAGTGTAATATCAGTTGATAACACAACTGTAAAGGTTGTTTTCGACGATAGAATAGATAGTGCAACAGCTAATGATCCAACAAACTATGTATTTAACAATGGTTTAGGTGCAGCATTATCAGCTACCTTAAAGAAAGATGGAGTAACTGTTGTATTGGAAACTCCTGCACAGGTTGCTAATAAGTCATACAAGGTAACAATTAACGGAGTTAAGGACTTATCAGGAAACATGCTTTCAAACATAACTGGTACATTTGTAGCAGTACAGACTGCATTAGATACTGATAATCCTCAAGTTCTTTACGTTGAAGCTTTATATAAGGATGAAGTAAAGGTTTATTTCGATGAGCCAATTAAATTTTCAGTAGATCCAACTATGACTGCTACTTATGCTGATGGAACAGTAAACTTCACTTATGCAGGAATATTGGATGACACAACTTTAATAATGAAACCAAATACAAACTTAGAAAATGGTAAAGTATACACTGTTACTGCAATTGCAAACGTTAAGGATTACAGTAACAACTCATACAGCGTACCAACTGTTAAAGATACTTTTGTAGGAAACGACCTTAATAACATAGGACCATCAATAGTTAGCTGGGAACAGACAGATGTTAATACAATCAGAGTATACTTTGATGAACCTATAAAACCTTTTACAGATGACACTAAAACAGGAGACACTATTGAAAAATATGGCACTAAAAATGTAGGAACACAATTCACTGCAAAAGATGTAAAAATTGCTCTTACTGATGTTATAGCAACTGCAGATCCAGATGGAGAAGGAAGTTATGAAGGATTATCAACAGTTGATTTCGCTTTCGCTTCTGGAAAATTAATAGCCGACAAGGAATATAACGTAGATTTCACTGCTTTTGTAACTGACCTTGTTGGAACAGAGGCAATTGATGAAACAGACACTGATACAGTATTCAATAACAAAACAACAATAAAAACTTATCTTGTTGATGATGAAAAGCCATATATTACTGGTGTTGTTGCAACAAGAAATAATCAGATAAAGGTAACATTTAATGAATATGTTACAAATGCTGGTTCTTTCAGAGTAAGTTATGTTGACAATAACGGTAATACAAGATATGTTCAACTTGGCACAGCTTCAGTACCTTATAGCTATTCAGATTATGCTACAATACCTGTAGTTAGCCCATTGCTAACAACAGAAAACAACTACAAACTAGTTCCAATTAGTGGAGCAGCAGATGTAGCTGGAAATAGAGCAGATATAAGAGACGTTGAATGGGATTTTGTTGGTTCAGATGTAAATGCAAATGATACTTATATTAAGGGCGTTGAAATAGTTGATGCCGATACATTAACTGTATCAATGTCAGCAGGATCAA
The DNA here is from genome assembly GCA_032095175.1 of Clostridiaceae bacterium. Lineage (GTDB taxonomy): Bacteria > Bacillota > Clostridia > Clostridiales > Caloramatoraceae > DAMCZI01. The sequence continues at coordinate 57,904 of DAMCZI010000009.1, read as the reverse complement.
CAATCTCAACTACTATCAGTGTTTATTTAGAGGATGATGACAAAATGACTGATATCATACTAGATCATTCTAAAATAATAACTGATGGTGCAACAGCAACATTTGATTTAAAAGCTCCTCTACTTGCAAATACTAATTATGTTGTAGATGTAAATGGCAAGACTTACACTTTCACAGGAATAACTCCTGATGGAGGAATAAGAGTTTACGATAAAGAAGTTACATTCAGTGGATATGATGTAGAAACTTATAGCGTAAAAGTTGTAAAAGCTGATGGAACTGTTATAACTCCAGTTACAACTACTGGTAAATACATTATAGACGGAGTAAATACAGGGGATAACCTTCTTGTTATCGTAACAAGAACATCTGACAATACAATTGTTTATGCAAACCAGGTAGACGCTGAATAAACAATCACAAGTTAATATAAAATATAAAGGAAGGGCAAAAGTCCTTCCTTTATATTTTTCCATTATAGTTATTTTATAGTTTTACTTCCTTGACCTGGTTATTCAATAGTAATATAATGTTTGTTGAGGCAGTAATATAAATAATGTACTTTCTACATCATAAACTAATTTAGTGTAAGTGAGGTGCTTTATATTTGAAAAACTATAAAACAAATAAAAAAACAAAGATTGATTGTAATTATTCTCAAAGTAATGGGTTAATGTATGCTATACCAATTGCATTTATAGCAGCAATCATTCCTTTAATTGTTCGTTTAAAGATTGTAACCTTACAGGGAGATTCACTACTATATTGGACAGGCTCTAATGAAAGTGCGGACTTCTTTTCATACTATAAAATGATATGGTTTATTATTGGAGCTACTATTGCAGTAGTAATGATGATTATAAAATTAAAAAGAGACAATATGCAGATAAAAAAGACTAATGTATATATACCAATTATCGTTTATTCAATTTTAGCAGTATTTTCTACATTACTTTCTAATACAAAAGAAATAGCTCTATATGGCTTTGTAGATCGATATGAAGGCTTGTTTGTACTATTGGGATATATGCTTATTCTATTTATAATAATTAACACTGTAGATACTGAAAAACAAATTAAATTTATTCTCCATTCTATAATTGTTTCTGCATCAATTATAGGAATAATAGGCTTGTTCCAATTCTTTGGACATGATATTTTACAAAGTAAACTTGGTCAACTGCTCACAATACCTTTAAAGTATAAGGATTATATTTCAAAGATAAAATTTGCTACAGTAGCTAATTCGATATATTCAACATTGTATCACTATAATTATCTCGGAAGTTATATGTCAATGCTTTTTCCATTATCTATTGTTTTATTTTTTATGTCTAAAGGTAAGAGAAACAAAATTATTACAGGATTGTTTTCTCTGTTAATGTTTATAAATTGGATTGCATGCAGATCTAGAGCAGGTGTAATAGGTGGTACTGTAGCACTAGTTATCATCTTTGTTGTAAATAGAAAAAGAATATTTAAAAACTGGAAAGTTGTTATATTGCTAATTAGCTCATTTGCGATATTGTTTGTAGGTTTAGATGCTGTATCTAATAGAACCTTAAGCAAAAAACTAAAATCATTGTATACAGATCCACAAAATATAACTCAAGCTGAGTATATAAAGGATATAAATATTAATAATAATATATTAAAAATACAATCTTCTAAAAATAATCTTAATATATTATACCAGGATAATCAGTTATTCTTTGCTAATAACGAGAATAAATACATAAACACTAGTTATGAAAATGGAAAGATAATTCTTAAAGATGAAAAATATAAGCAATTTCAAATATATTTAACCATGGATAAGAATTTTAATATAATACATGTTCAAGTAGGTAATTCAAGTTCTGAATTTATAGTGTATAAAGGAACTTTTAAAATAATAAACCATAATGGACAAGCTGTTGATATTAAACCTGTAGAGAAATTCGGATTTGAGGGCAAAGAGAAATTAGGTTCTTCACGTGGATACATTTGGTCCAGGTCAATACCACTGTTAAAGGATACTATTATCCTTGGTAATGGCCCTGATACCTTTGCTACAAGCTTCCCTCAGGATGACTGCGTTGGTAAGATACTGGCATATGGAACATCAAAAATTGTTGTTGATAAGCCGCATAATCTATATCTTCAAATTGCATTGAATACGGGAGTTATTTCACTTATAGCGTTATTAGTATTGTTTATCGGTTACATTATAAACAGTTTTAAAATATATATAAGAAATGACTTCAATGATTTTAAAAGTATTATTGGCTTTGGTATATTTGCTGCAGTTTGCGGATATTTGGGATCAGCATTTTTTAATGATAGTGTAATTTCGGTAGCCCCTGTGTTTTGGGTTCTTTTAGGGATGGGAATTAGTATAAATATGGCGTTAAGAGAAACATCTAAAAGATAATACAAAGATATTATAATAAGTTTAAACAAAACTTTATAAAAAAAATAAAAGGCAGTCGATGACTGCCTTTTATCATTTTAACTAGTCAGCTATAACCTTAACAGTTATAGTCTTTGTCAATCCGTTTGCAGTAATTGCTGTTATGTTAAATGACTTACCTGCTGTAGGTGCTACTGAAGCTGTTATAACACCTGTATTGCTTATTGTTATAGTTGCTCCAGTTGTATTGTTAGTCACAACATAAGTACCAGCTTCTACCTTAACTCCAAACTGATCCTCTGCTTCGAAACTGAATGAAGTTGCTCCGTTTGCTGCACTTATTGCTAGAGTGTTAACAGCGCCTGATTTAACTTCAACTTCTGTTATTTCAGTTTCTCCATCTGCTGCTAATGCCTTTAATGACTGAGCAGCTACAGGAGCGTTGCTAACCTTAACGTCCTTCTTTACTATTGCAACTGATCCATCAAAGTTTTCTGCAACTACAGTTATAGTAGCTGTAGCTTCAGTTCCTTCCTTGATTCCAGCTGCTAAACCTGATAATACATAGTCACTTCCTGACTTCTGTACATCTACTAAAGCAGTGTTAGTGCTTGTTACTGATTTAATAACTGATGCTGGTAGGTAAACTACGTTTCCGTTTGCATCCTTAGCAGTTAATTTAATCTTAGCTGCATATGGTGATGTTGGATCTGCTAAAGCTAATCCGTGTAAAGTTGCAATGTCTGATACATAGTATGTTAACTTTGTATCGTTGCTTATAACATTTACTGCTATATCCTTTGAATCAACTACTTCTGAAGTAGCATCCTTAACTATCTGTACAGTAAGCTTAGTGCTCTTTCCTGCCTGACCTGTTAATGGAGCAACTTCTACTCCTGCAACCATGTCAGCTACAGTCTTGTTAGCTATTGCTGCTAAAACTGTTGCATCGCTAGTTGTGAAATTAACTGTGTATCCTGCAAGACTTTCAACCTTTTCACCATACTGGTCAATGAATGAAGCCTTTAATGTTGCCTTAGCACCATCTGCAAAGTATAGGCTGTTTGCTGATACTGACATTGAGATTATCTGTGAAGCAGCCTGTACTGTTATTGGAAGTGATGCACTCTTAGCATTCTTCTTTAATGTTACAACAAGGTTTGTTGATTTTCCAGCAGCTACTGGGTTAACATCAACATATGCCTTCTTTGCGGTTGCATCGTATTTGATTTCATCTCCTACAGCAACAGCTGCAACACTTGGATCTAAAGTTACTACTGAGAAGTTAGCATCCTTAGTTGCTAATACATCAGCCTTAATTTGTTCGCCGTATGTATCAACAGCGTCAATCCATACCTTGTATGCTGTACCAGCTTTGATTACCTTTGCATCTGGTGATAATGAGAAATCACTAACATCAGATACTGGGTAAAGAGTAAAGCTTGTACTTGCTGCTCTACCATTCTTATTAACAATAAGATTTAAGTAAGTTGAAGTTTCAGTTGCAACAGCTGCAACATCTACAGTAAGAACTTTCTTTCCATCTATTGTCTGGATCTTTGCGTTTGAAACACTATTTCCATATACAGGAGTGATTCCTGTTAAATCATTTAATACTACTTCGTTTCCATATTGATCAACTGCAGTGTAGTCAACTTTAACGTTAGCTACAGTACCTGATAGTCTTGTAGTATCCTTTGGTAAAACAATTGAACCTAATGTTATAGCGTCTATGGCACTAGCATCGCTTAGAGTTAATGCTGCTGAAACATTCTTTGTTCCATTGTATAGAGTAACATTTACAGTCTTATCTGTATCTACCCATGCAGATCCCTTAGTAACAGTTGCTACACCCTTAACAGCTGCTACAGTTCCTATTGAAGAAACTCCGGAGATTGCTGCAGTTTCAGTTATATCTTCACCATACTGGTTGGTAACTTTGTATGCAACAGTAGCTTTTCCAGCTTCTGCTGTCTTTATAAGTGTTGTTGAAGCTATTTCGATCTTTTCGATCTTTTCTGCTTCAACCTTAGCAGTGTTCTTAGCAGTTTCTTTTTCTGTAGTTACAGTTACAGTATAGTCTCCTGCAAGTAACTTTCCGAAAGTTTTAGTTAAAGTAGCTTCCTTCTTGTTTGTATCCCAAACAACATTTACAGGAACAAGGAAACTTCCCATCTTAACTTCTACTTTTGCGTTTTCAACTACTTTGTTAGTAGTTACTTTTAATGTTGTTGCTTTAATAGCACTTATATTTCCAATAATTATGTAATTATTTTACATGTACAAACATAGCATTATCAAGCATTAGCAATGAATGCCATCAAAGTGGCTTGGTAACTAATTTATTAATAATTTATATGTATCAAAAAGCTTTATCAGAGTAATATTAAATATTTATTAAATTTAAAATATTGTTTACAAGAAATAATATTATAAAAATAAAGTAACTGAATAAATAACATATTTAGGTAATTTTCATCTGATTAGAAACTGCAGCTATTTGAGGGTATAGAAGAGGAAAAAATATGCATAATTGATTAATGTTAATTAAATGATTTTGTTACTGTTAATTTGTTGTTTATGATAAAAATAATCTTAACGCAATAAGAAAATAGAGGACAAAAAGTAAAATTGTAGATAATGTTACAAAAATTATTATCGAAACTAGAAAAATATGATAAAATTTTAGTATGACATAATTTATAGGAGGTAGAAAATGAAAAAATTACTTAAAAAGATAAACCCTGAAATTGTCATGCTCATCTTAATAAGTTTTATTCCTGTTATTGTACATCTGAAGATAGTTCCTTTAGAAGGACAATTTTACAGTAGATATGTAGGAAATATGGATGGTGATTTTTATTCGTATTATAAGGCATTTATATTCATAGTAATAACGGCTATATTATTTCTTTTATTTTTCATTAAGTTGATAAAGAAAGATATTAAGCTTAAGAGCTCAGGAAGTTATAAATATATAATAATTTATTTTATTTTCGTTTTACTATCGACACTTCTTTCTGTAGATAAAAACATTTCGTTTTTTGGATTTTGCAGCAGGTATGAGGGGCTATTTGTCCTAATATCGTATTTATTAATTTTCATTATTACATACAATGTTATAGATAATGAAGCAGGTGCTAAAAAGGTAATTTTTGCAGTGTCAATATCTTCATTTATCATTGGTTTAATTGGACTAACACAATTTATTGGACATGATGTACTACAAAGCAAACTTGGTAAATCCCTGCTTGTATTTGGAGTAAATGGAGTTAAGGCTTCTGATATAAATTTTACATTAGAAAAACACACTGTTTATGGGACGTTAGTTAATTCAAATTATATGGGAAGCTTTGTGCTTTTGGTATTACCATTATTTTTAATTCTAGCTATAAAATCAAAAAATATAAAACATAGAGTAATGTATATAATTCTAAGTTTGATAATGGTTATATGTCTTTTTGGTTCAAGATCGAGGGCAGGAATTTTTGGAGCAATAGTTGTTCTAATTTTATCACTAGTAATATTTAGAGATATGATTATTAAAAGGTGGAAATATGCTCTTTCTATAGCTATGGTTGGAATGATTGCAGTGTTTATAATGAATGCAATTTCTGGGGGAACAATTCTAAAGAAATACACATCGATATATTTAGACCCAAGGCAATCCATTAATAGTTGCAGCTTAGAGGATGTTGATATTAAAAAGGATACTGTAACTATAAAATCAAAGGATGAAACTTTCATTATTAAGATATCATCTAATATCATTGAATTTTATGATGAAAAAGGCTCTGTAATACCACATAGGGTGTCAAATGGAAAGGTTGTATTTGATAATGAGAAGTATAAGAATTATATATTGGAAATAGCACAGATTGATAGTGTCCCTGTAATAAAGACTTCTATAAAAGATATAGAACTATATTTTGGTGTAACTGGAGATGGGATTAAATTCCTAAATCCAAGGAAAGAATTAGTTGACCTAAAACCAGTTGCAAAATGGGGATTTGAAGGCAAAGAACAACTAGGTTCAAGTCGAGGATACATATGGTCAAGGAGCTTACCTTTGCTTAAGGATACAGTTTTCATAGGAAATGGTCCAGATACCTTTGCAGTTAATTTTCCTCAAGATGATTATATAGGCAAAATAAAAGCTTATGGTACTACAAACATGCTTGTAGACAAGCCCCATAACATGTATCTTCAGACTGCAATAAACACAGGTGTAATATCACTGCTAGCCTTGCTGGCATTGTTTATTATTTATGTTGCACAAAGCTTCAAGCTATATTTTAATGTCAAGTTTGATGATTATTATTCGATAATTGGAGTAGGGATTTTTCTAGGGGTTACAGGATATTTATTTGCAGGGCTGTTTAATGATAGTGTGGTTTCAGTAGCACCTATTTTTTGGATGCTGTTGGGGATAGGAATGAGTGTTAATGGTGTTATTGGAAAAAACAACAGTATAGAATTCAAAAGCAAATAGGTATTAAGGATTAAATTATGGTGATTTATCTATATATTTCGCATAAATGATTTTACATTTTTAAAAATCATTTATGCAAAATATTTTCCTAAATTCATATAACACAATAAATACCTTAATGTGAAATATTTATTGCGTTATATAGCATAAACGGTAATTTTAATACAGAAGTAGATTTATTAAATCTTAAGTGATAATTATAATTCTCCATGGGTGTTAGCATGGTGTTGGGCAAAATAAGTCTATATGGTAAAACATATACTGAATTGGTTGTAATATACCATGTTTTGCTATATTATGTATATATGGCATAAATTATACTGTATATTAGAATATTATAGAGTTTGTAACAGTTATATCAATAAGTTATATGTTTTGAAAGCTAGATTAGGGTATGCTTTTATACAAAGTATTATTGATTAGGTATGTATATTTATATATGATTGCTAAAATAAATAAGATTAAGGAGCATGCTTCATGAAAGGAATAATACTTGCAGGTGGCTCAGGAACAAGATTATATCCAGTAACTAAATCTATATCAAAACAAATTGTACCAATATATGATAAACCAATGATATATTATCCTTTATCCGTGCTAATGCTGGCAGGTATAAGGGAGATTCTAATAATATCAACTAAAAGAGATCTACCAGCCTTCAGAGAACTTTTTGGAGATGGCAGTGATATAGGAATGAAATTTGAATATGCTATTCAAGAGGTGCCAAATGGACTTGCTGAAGCTTTTATAATAGGGGAAAAATTTATCAGTAATGACAAAGTAGCTATGGTATTAGGGGACAATATATTTTGGGGACAAAGTTTTACGCAGAGCTTAAGAAGTGCTGCAAATCTTAAGGAAGGTGCTGTAGTATTTGGATACTATGTTCAAGATCCCAAAGCTTACGGTGTAGTTGAATTTGATAAAGAAGGGCAGGTTATTTCTTTAGAGGAAAAGCCGCAAAATCCAAAATCACACTATGCAGTACCAGGATTATACTTTTATGATAATACAGTTTCACAAAAATCAAAGAATTTAAAGCCCTCGGCAAGAGGAGAACTGGAAATAACAGATTTAAATAAATTATATATGGATGAAGGAAAATTAAAGGTAAGCCTGCTTGGTAGGGGAATGGCTTGGCTTGATACAGGAACACATGATTCGATGCTAGATGCATCTAATTTTGTAGCGGCAGTTCAAAAAAGACAAGGAACATATATTGCCTCAATTGAGGAGATTGCCTATAGAAATGGTTGGATAACTTCTGAAAAGCTTAAGTCACTAGCAGAACCACTTATGAAAACTAATTATGGAAAGTATTTAATTAACTTGTTAGAAGAACAGGAAAACTTAAAACAAGCTAATGAAGAAGTAGCTACAACTAAGTAGTGAATAATGCATAAAAAGTAGGAGTGATCTTCATTGAAATTATTACTTACTGGTTCTAAAGGTCAATTGGGAAGTCAAATTAATGAAATAATTAGTAGGGGTAAAAGTGAGCTTGGTGAAATCAATCCAACTTATAAAAAAATAGAACTAAAGGGAATTAGTAGAGAAGATTTAGATATTTCAAAATTAGAAGATACACAAACTTATATAAAAGTATTTAAACCAGATATTATAATTAACCCTGCAGCATATACCAACGTAGATGGCTGTGAAAATAACGAAGAAGTAGCCTTTAAAGCAAATGCTATAGGAGCACGTAATCTTGCCATAGCAGCAGAAGAGGTTGGTGCTAAACTGATTCACATATCTACGGATTATGTTTTCGAAGGAAAGGGTACAACCCCCTATACCGAATATGATTTACCTTCACCTGTTAGTGTCTATGGAAAAACTAAGCTTGCAGGAGAAACTTATGTTAAGGAATTCTGTAGTCGATATTTTATTATAAGGACTGCATGGTTATATGGATATAATGGCAAGAATTTTGTTAAAACAATTATAAAGTCTTCAAAAGAAAAAGGACATCTGGATGTGGTGGATGATCAAAGAGGAAATCCTACAAATGTAGAGGATTTAGCTTACCATATTTTAAAGATTGCACTAACAGAGGAGTATGGAACATACCATTGCGCTGGAAAAGGTGAATGCAGCTGGTTTGATTTTGCAAAGAAGATTGTGGAATATGCAGGAATAAGTTGCATTGTAAATCCAATTACATCTAATAAACTTACTAGAACAGCTAAAAGGCCATCCTATTCAGCTTTAGATAATATGATGCTTAGGTGTACTATTGGAGACGAAATGAGGCCATGGCAAGATGCATTGAAAACGTTTATACACAAATTAGAATTGTAATAAACAGACTTTTATGAATTTGGAGGAGTGTATGAAAACATATTTGGTTACAGGTGGAGCAGGTTTTATAGGTTCAAACTTTATACATTACATGCTAAAAAAGTATTCAGATATTAAAATTATTAATTTAGACAAGTTGACTTATGCTGGAAATCTTGAAAACTTAAAGGAAGTAGAACATTATCCTAACTATACTTTTATCCAAGCTGATATATGCGATAAGGAAAAAGTAGAAGAGATATTTAAAAACAATGACATAGATTATGTGGTTAATTTTGCAGCAGAATCCCATGTAGATAGAAGCATAAGGGAACCTGAAGTGTTTGTTAAAACAAATATTTTAGGAACAGTTACACTTTTGAATGCTGCCAAAAATGCATGGGAAACAGAAGGAGGCTTTAAGACAGAAAAGAAATATCTCCAGGTTTCAACAGATGAGGTATATGGTTCGTTGGGGGATGAGGGATATTTTACAGAAAAAACACCATTGGATCCTCATAGTCCATATTCATCAAGTAAAACATCAGCGGATTTAATGGTTAAAGCTTATTATGATACATATAAGATGCCAGTGAATATAACTCGCTGTTCTAATAACTATGGACCATATCAATTTCCAGAAAAACTAATTCCACTTATGATAAATAATTGCTTAAACAAAAAAACGCTACCTGTTTATGGAGATGGTATGAATATAAGGGATTGGCTATATGTTGAAGATCATTGTAAGGCTCTAGATATGGTTCTAAATAATGGAAGGATTGGCGAGGTATATAACGTAGGCGGACATAATGAGAGAACAAACATACATATTGTGAAAACTATTATAAGCTATATTAACAAAAATGTGGACAGCAGTGTAACCGAAAGTTTAATCAAGCACGTAGAAGACAGAAAAGGTCATGACAGACGTTATGGTATAGATCCTCAAAAGATAAAGGATGAACTTGGATGGTATCCTGAGACAACCTTTGAAATAGGAATAGAGAAAACTATAAAATGGTATCTTGATAATAAATCTTGGATAAAAAATGTGACATTAGGGGATTACCAAAATTATTATGGGAAGATGTACGAATGTAGATGAGGAGAGATAATTATGGGACAGTTTAAATTTACTGAAACAGAAATAAAAGGTGTTTATATAATAGAGACTAAAGTATTTGATGATAACAGAGGGTACTTTATGGAGACTTATAATTATGAAGAATTCAAGGCTTCAGGGCTGGACATGGTGTTTGTGCAGGACAACCAGTCAAAATCTAAAAAGGGTGTGCTGAGGGGTCTCCATTTTCAGAAGGAGCACCCACAAGGCAAGCTTGTGCGAGTAATAAGCGGTGAAGTATTTGATGTTGCAGTAGATTTAAGAAAAGACTCTGGAACCTATGGGAAATGGGTAGGAGCAACACTGTCTGCAGAGAATAAGAAGCAGTTTTATATACCAGAGGACTTTGCACATGGATTTTTAGTATTGTCTGATGAAGCGGAGTTTGTGTATAAGTGCACGGATTTTTATCACCCAGAAGATGAAGGGGGAATTAGGTGGGATGATACTCAAATAGCTATAGAGTGGCCACTTGGAGAAGAAAAAAGTATCATTCTTTCTGAGAGGGATATGAATAGAGAAAGTTTTAATGAGGAGTTTTGTTGCAAAGATGAATTATAAGCCATATTTAAAAAAGATTATCAGTATTTTTATAATAGTTTTGATATTTTGCATAAGTATTAAATACTTTATTAATTACTTCACAAGCAAAAATTTACATGTGACAGTTCTGATTACTGCTCAGGTTAAGCAGGATGATACTTTTCAGCTTTATTACACAAGGCCGAATAGTAGTTCTTTTAATGATATTAATTCAATAAAGAAGGAAGTAAAACATGAAAATGGTTTTCAAACTATAAAATTTGATTTACCAGATACGAATATAAAATCAATTGAATTAGATACTGGAACAAAACCTGGAGAATTAATTATACAAAATATTAAACTAAAAAATATTATACATACGTATGAATTTAATACAGAAAGTATTATAGACAAATTTAATCTGGTTAATGATATAAAGAAACCAGAAGTTAAGGATGGTTTGGTGTATATAATCTCAACTGGAAATAATCCTTATATAGCTAATGCTGATATAACCTATGTGCTTCAACAATTAAATTCAAAAAAAATTGATGTGGCAAAAAAAGTATTAGCAGTAGTATTATGCCTTATGTTTTCATTTATTGTAGCATTGGTTTTGAAATTGATATATACAATAATTATTAATTATAGAAGACTAATTGAAAAATGGCATAAGGTACTACAAAATTTTTTGAAATATAAGGGACTGCTATCTTTATTAGTGATTAGAGACATTAAAATAAAATATAAAAGATCTTTTTTAGGAATATTATGGAGCATGTTAAACCCGTTTTTAACTATGCTTGTAATGACAATTATATTTGCTCATCTATTTAGATTTGATATAAAAAATTATCCAATATACTTATTGACTGGACAGATAGCATTTAATTTTTTTTCTGAGTCGACTAATATAGCAATGACGTCAATAATAGGAAGCGGAAGTTTAATAAAAAAAGTATATATTCCTAAATATATTTTTCCTGCGAGTAAAGTGTTGTCTTCTTTTGTAAATACATTGTTTTCACTTGTAGCTATATTCGTTATGATGATTATCACTAAACAAAATGTTAGTTGGTCACTTTTGCTATTACCACTACCGCTAATATATCTATTAATTTTTTCTATGGGAGTTGGGCTAATATTATCGGCTTATGCTGTGTATTTTAGGGATTTAGTTCATTTATATGGAGTATTATTAACGGCACAAACATATTTTACTCCAATATTTTATCCTATAAGTATAATTCCAGAAAAATATTTGTTTTTAATGAAATATAATCCTATGTATTATTTTGTTGAGTGTTTCAGAAGTATATTATACTATGCCAAATTTCCAACTTTACAGTTGAATATTATATGCATATGCATTTCTTTGGTGATATTTTCCTTAGGAATGTATGTATTCTATAAAAAGCAGAATAACTTTATTTTATATATATAAGCGAGGTTAATATGCAAGATAATTATATAATCGAGGTAAATAATATTTCTATGTGTTTTAATATGTGTAATGAGAGAGTGAATAGCTTAAAAGAATATTTGATAAAGTTAATAAAAAAACAATTATTATTTAAAGAGTTTTGGGCATTGCAGGATGTTTCATTTAAAATAAAAAAAGGTGAAGTATTTGGTATTGTTGGTTTTAATGGAGCTGGAAAAAGTACTATTTTAAAAGTTATAGCAGGAGTACTAAAGCCAACAAAGGGAAGTGTTATTGTAATGGGAACGATGGCACCATTAATAGAACTTGGAGCAGGTTTTGATTCTGAATTGACAGCTAGAGAAAATATATATTTAAATGGAGCAATATTGGGATATTCTAAAAAAGTTATGGATGAAAAGTTTAATGAAATAGTTGAGTTCTCAGAGTTGCAGGAATTTTTGGATATCCCAATAAAAAATTATTCATCAGGTATGATTGCGAGATTAGGATTTGCTGTAGCTACATTAGTTCAACCTGATATACTAATTGTTGATGAGATATTATCAGTAGGAGACTTTCACTTTCAAGAAAAATGCGAAAAAAGGATTCATAGCATAATAGAAAGGGGAACTACTGTTATATTAGTATCACATTCAATAAAGCAAATAGAAGAAATGTGTGATAGGGTTGCATGGTTAGATCATGGTAAATTAAAGATTGTGGGAAATGTAAAAAATGTATGTGAGCAATACAAAAATAGTTAAACATAAATTCTATCTATAGATTTTATTTAAACATAATACATTAGGAGGTATTTATAAATGGAAAAAGAGAAAATATTAGTAACTGGCGGCGCAGGATATATTGGTTCAATTTTAGTACCTGCCTTATTAAATGAAGGATATTCAGTAAAGGTATTAGATAATTTTCACTATGCCCAAAATAGCTTATTAGACTGCTGTTATAATGATAACTTCTCTGTTGTAAGAGGGGATTGCAGAAATAAAAATATTCTTAAAGATGCAATGAAGGATGCAGATATAATTATACCACTTGCTGCAATGGTTGGATTTCCACTTTGCGAGTATGATCAGGTAGCTGCGCAAACCATTAATCTTGATGCGATAAAATTGTTATTATCATTGAGATCTAAAGAACAAAAAATTATTTATCCATGTACAAACAGTGGATATGGAGTTGGAGAAAAAGGAAAGTATTGTACAGAAGAATCACCATTACAGCCAATCTCAATTTATGGTAAAACAAAGGTAGAAGCAGAGAAAGCTGTTATAGAATCGGGAAATGCAGTTACTTTTAGGTTTGCTACCATATTTGGCGCATCACCTAGAATGAGATTAGACTTACTTGTGAATGATTTTGTGTATCGTGCAGTTACAGACAGAACAGTAGTAGTATTTGAAGGGCTTTTTAAGAGAAACTACTTACATGTAAGAGATGCTGCTCGTGCATTCATTCATACAATTAATAATTTTGATTCAATGAAAAATGAAACCTATAATGTTGGATTAAGTGATGCAAATTTATCGAAATTGGAATTGTGTGCTGAAATTAAAAAGTATTTGCCTAATTTTATTTACATGGAGTCAGAAATTGGAAAGGATCCGGATAAGAGAGATTATATTGTATTAAATGAAAAAATTGAAAAAACCGGATTTGAGACTAAGTATTCATTAGACTTTGGAATCCAGGAATTAATTAAAGTTTATACAATCATTAAAAATACAAAATACTCAAATATATAGAAGATTAGAAATAAGGGAAGGTAAAAAAATGTGCTTAAGTTTATTCTTATAGATCACTCAATCAGAGAATATGGCGGTCATTATTATGAGTATGCAATTAATGTATAAGAGGCAGGAAAAAGTAAGAAATATGAAGTATTCCTTGTAACAAATAAGGAATTTAAATCTGAAGAAAATAATAAGAATTTTCATATATTTCCAGAGTATGAATATGACTTTTGGGGTATAAAAAAACAAGCAAGGATTTAGCGTATAATATAAAATGTTTTACAAGTGAAGGAATATTTGGGGTTAGGGATAAAGTAAAAAATGTGGAAATAGGCAGTACCTCATAATGCTAAAAAGTGAATAAATATTTAGGTTTATTAAACTGTAGGGGAAAAACACTCAACGGTTTAAAAATATCTATATTCCTATTTATAAATTTAATTAGAAAAATCGGAAGAGTACAAAGAAAAAATTCTTTTGCTAAATCTACATATGAACTTTTTAAGAAAAGTCTATTGAAAGATTGAGATATAGTTTTTATACCAACAATAATGAAATTCCTGTTTTACTTAAGGATATAATAGATAACTTTTCTCATTATTATAAAATGGCTCAAGGGTTTTCGAATTATTGGATAGAGAAGCATAATGCAGAAAAATTGATAGGTGAGCTATCTAAAAATAGGATGAATTAATTCATTTATTAAGGAGGATTTTAAATGGAGATTAATAATATAGTAGTTACTGGGTCTACAGGTTTCCTTGGTGGTCACCTTATGCCGGTTCTCATTGAGCGTTATGGTAAGGAAAATGTGACAGGACTATCAAGTAAAGACTATGATCTTATGGATCCTATAGAAGTTAAGAGGATGTTTGATGAAAAGAAACCAGATATATTGATTCATTTGGCTGCATACTCTGGTGGAATTGAGGCAAACCGTAAATTCCCAGCAGACTTTTTTTATAGAAATATAATACTAACTTCATTGGTCTTTGAAGCTGCTGCAAAATATGGAGTAAAAAAGATGATTTATCCAATGGGCGGATGCAGTTACCCATCTGCAGCAACTTCGCCAATTAATGAAGAGCAGATGTGGCAGGGTTACCCTCAAAATGAAAGTGCAGGATATTCATCAGCCAAGAAAATGGGTATAGTTGCAAGCAGAAGTTATAGAACACAGTATGGATTTAATTCAGTAGTAATTATTCCAGGCAACATGTATGGTGAATATGATAATTTTAGAAATAAAGAATCTCACGTGGTACCTGCTATGATTAGAAGATACTATGAAGCTAAGCTGTCTGGAGTAGAAGAAGTTGTTATGTGGGGAACTGGAAGTCCTCAAAGGGATTTTGTTTATGCAGGTGATGTTGCAAGAACTATTCCATATTTTATAGAAAACTATGATTCAAGTGAACCAATTAATATATCCTCAGGTAAAAGTACTACAATAAAGGAACTAGCAGAAACAATAAAGGAATTAGTAGGATATAAGGGAAGAATTGTTTGGGATACAGAAAAGCCAGATGGACAGATGATAAAAATATTCGATGTAACAAAGTTAAACTCATTAGGGATAGATTGCCCTACATCTATGCATGATGGCTTAAAAAACACTATTGAATGGTTTGAAAAGAATTATCATAATAAGGGAGATAATATTAGACTTTAGGAGGAGCAACTATGATATTCATCATGGGTGGAAATGGATTTGTTGGTTCAGCAATAGCACGTGTATGTGAAAAGGAAAATAGAGAATATGTTGTTATAACTAGAGATAATTATAGTGAATTTATTGGCAAAAATTGTGATATATTCATAAATGCTAATGGAAATTCGAAAAAGTTTCTTGCAAATGAAGAGCCTGTATGGGAATTTGATGCTTCGGTTAAAAGTGTTAGAGCTTCACTTGAAGATTTTAAGTATGTTAAATA
This sequence comes from Clostridiaceae bacterium, assembly GCA_032095175.1. Taxonomy (GTDB): domain Bacteria; phylum Bacillota; class Clostridia; order Clostridiales; family Caloramatoraceae; genus DAMCZI01. The sequence continues at coordinate 41,975 of DAMCZI010000009.1, read as the reverse complement.
CATTTATTTGTCTTCCTGCGATGTTTACCCAGATTGTTCTTCAGTAGAAAACACTAGTGAAGATATGGTTATAGATATCGAAAAGCAAAGCACTTATGGATTTCATAAGCATATTGCGGAACAATGTGTAAGACATGTAGCGAATAACTGGATGATATTTCGTATGGGTGGTTTTGTTGGTAAAGGAATGCTTAAGAATCCAATATTTGATATTATGAATGATAAACCTTTATGGGTTGATCTTGAAAGTGAATTACAGTTTATAAATACAGATGATGCTGCTGAAATTATATTGAGTTTAATTGACAAAGGATTTAACAAAGAGATTTTTAATCTATGTGGAAATGGATTGGTAAAGCTTAAGGATATAACAGTACTTCTTAATAAGAATATAGAGGTCAAATCTAACAGTCCCAAAGTTAAATATGAGGTGAATATAAACAAGATATCTAAATATACAGATATGCCTATAACGAAAAAGACTGTAGCTGACTTTGTGTTAGCAAATAAGGAGAAATAAAATGGAGTCTTTTGATATAAGTAGTGATTTTTGTGCAGTTATATTAGCTGGTGGAAGGGGTACTAGGCTTGGTAATATATGCAATAATGTTCCCAAACCTATGATTAAAGTATTGGACAAGCCTTTTATAGAATGGTTAATCAGGTATTTAAAGAAACAGGGCATAGAAAATTATATTATTTCATTAGGTTATCTGGCTGAAGTGGCACAAGAGTATTTAAAAGGTATAAATATTGATAATGTAAATATAAAATCAGTTATTGAGAAGGAACCATTGGGAACAGGCGGAGGATTTATGCTTGCAGCTAAGGAAGCAGATAGTTATAAATACCTGCTTTTAACCAATGGCGATTCAATGGTGCTCTCTAATTTAGGTGATGTATGGAACATGCTTAGATATGATAATATAGATGGCATTATTATTGGTACCTATATGAAAGATGTTTCAAGGTATGGAACACTAGATATCGATGAAAATGGCTTTTTGAGAGGCTTTAAAGAAAAAGCACCAGGTTCAGGAATTATAAATGCCGGAGTATACATACTGAAAAGAGAGCTAATATCAATGTTTCCTCAAAAATTTCCATTAAGCATGGAAGTAGATGTATTTCCACACTTATTAAAAAATAAGGCTAGAATAAAAGTGTTTAAATGTGAGGTTCCATTCATTGATATAGGAACACCAGAAAGTTTAGGACAGGCAGAACACTTTATACAGGAAAATTTAAATAGGGGTGATTTATTTGATTATAACAGAAACACCATTTAGAGTAAGTTTTTTTGGCGGTGGCACAGATTACCCGGAATACTTTACACAACACGGAGGTGCTGTGTTAGGAACAACAATTGATAAATATGCATACATTTCTGCATCGAATTTTTACTCCAAACTATTTGATTATAATCTTAGAATATCTTATAGGCAGGTTGAATGTGCAAAGAACGTTGAAGAAATACAACATGCACCATTTAGAGAATGCCTTAAGTATTGTGGCATAAGTAAAGATGTGGAAGTTGATTATGTTGCTGATTTACCTTCTTTCTCCGGGCTTGGTACATCATCAACGTTTGTTGTAGGATTATTAAATACATTATATTCACACCAAGGCAAATATGTCAGCCCTATAGAATTAGCATATAAAGCAATTGAAGTAGAACGTGAAATTTTAAAGGATTCTGTTGGATGTCAGGATCAAACATTTGCAGCTGTTGGAGGACTTAATGTAATTGAATTTAGGAAAACAGATGATATTATTGTAAACAGAATCTCATTAACTCCAGAACGCATGAAAGAATTTGAAGATCATTTATTATTAGTTTTTACAGGCATAAAACGCCGCTCAGGTGAATTTGCAAAGAAACAAATACAAAACATAAGTTTCAATTTAGATAGGCTAAAGAGAATGAGAAAAATGGTAGATGAAGCACAAAACATATTAACTGGAAACGGAAGTTTGATTCCATTTGGAGAGTTGCTACATGAAACCTGGTGTCTAAAATCTCAGCTAGATAAGAGTATGTCAAATGACCAGATAAATGTCATATATAAGCAAGGTATTGAAGCTGGTGCAATTGGTGGAAAACTTTTGGGAGCAGGCGGAGGCGGATTTATTTTATTTTTTGTTCCGCCCGAGAAAAGAAAGGATGTAGCAGAGAAACTGAAGGATTACGAAATAGTACCAATAAAAATTAATTCTACAGGAAGTCACGTTATTCATGCTTAAATTAATATAATAAGGAGAAATGCAAAATGGATTTTAAAAGTTCTATCGAAAATTGTATTAATGAAAGTATTAATGTAAAGAAACAACTTTTAAATCATGTAGATTTGATAGATAAAGCTGCGAATAAGCTAATAGATGCCTATAGAAACGGTAATAAAGTATTGATATTTGGCAATGGTGGAAGCGCAGCAGATGCACAGCATATTGCTGCAGAACTTGTAGGTAAGTTTTACATGGAAAGGAGACCCCTCCCAGCCCAAGCACTTACTGTGAATACTTCTTCACTAACTGCAATTGGTAATGATTATTCCTATGAGGATGTTTTTTCAAGGCAGATAAACGCCTTTGGAAAAATTGGAGATGTAGCCATTGGAATAACTACAAGTGGCAATTCTAAGAATGTTATAAACGCAATGATTGAAGCAAAAAAACTTGGAATATATACTATAGGATTGACAGGAATAGGTGGAGGAAAGCTTAAAGATCATGTTGATATATGCATTGCAGTTCCATCTTCCGATACACCAAGAATACAAGAGTGTCATATTTTGATTGGACACATTATATGCCAATTTGTTGAGAAAGGGCTTTTTGATGAAGTATAATGGAAAAACCATTTTTTTAGACAGAGATGGTGTCATAAATGTTAAGGCACCAGAAGGAGAATATATAAGGTCCTGGCAAGAATTTAAATTCCTGCCAGGAGTTATAGAAGCCATGAGTAAGTTAAAACAATCAGGTTATAGACTTATTTTAATAACCAATCAAAGGGGTATTGCAAGAAAGCTTATGACTGAAGATGATTTAAAAACAATACATAATAATATGCAAAGTGAACTTTCAAAATATAATGCATGTTTTGATGCAATTTATTATTGTCCTCATGATAAAAATGAGTGTAATTGCAGAAAGCCGGATATAGGTATGTTTTTGAAGGCATTAATGGAATTTCCTGATATAGATTTTGACACTTCGTATATGATTGGAGATTCTATCACAGATATGTTAGCTGGTAAAACAATTGGATGCAAAAATATATTTATAAATAATAAGGATTTAATGATGGGCAAAGATATTAATCCATATGGGAATTCGTTGAGCCTGAAAGAATGTGTATTTAAATATTTTATATAAGTTTTGAAACTTATAGATATATAAACAATAGGGGGAAGATTATTAGTGAGAAAGTTCATATTGATTGATCAATCTATAGTTAATGTAGGAGGACATTATTTAGAATATGCTCAGGATGTTCTTCTGGCTGCTAAGGAAAAAGAATTTGAAACTATTTTGGTAACAAATAAAATGTTAAAATGCAAAGATAATATAGTATTTGATAAAGTAGTTCCAGTTTATAAATACGGATATTGGGATACTTTTTCTCCAAAGTCAAATAGCAAAATACTTAAAAACAAAAAGAAACATATAAATAAAAGACTATTCAATCTAAAGTTTGATATTAGGTTTTCTCGGTTAGGCTTATTTCTTAAGAATAGATATAATATAAAAAAGTTTCTTTCTTCAAATGTCATGTCAATTACATCAGATATGAGCTTATTAGCAATAATTCTGCTAATAATACCAGTTATTATTTTTATGATTATTAAAAAAATCATGTTTAACAGAGTGACAAAAAAAATATTTTGTGTATTAAAAGTTGTTTTTAGGAACCTAATAAAGTTTATTACATATCCGTTTTCTGGAGTTAAAGGAGAGAATACAAGATACTTTTACAAGTTTTTGCAAAATCAGATAAAAAAGAAGCAGTTTACAAAGGATACTCAAAAACTTTTTAATATGTTAGATTTGAAAGATGGGGATATCGTATTTATTCCTACAATATCGGAATTGGAAATGTTGGGATTGATTGACCTTTTTAAAAAAGACAAAAAATCAAAATTAGCAGGATATCATTTATTATTTAGAAAAAACATTTTTAATGGTAGAGAAACTTCCTATTCTATGACAAATGAAAATGTCAGAGCAATTAGGGATGCAATATATAATTTTATTCAAAATTCAAGTGATAAAAATGTTAATTTTTATACAGACACAGATGAATTAACAGAACAATATAATTTCTTAGGAGTAACTAAATTTCATACATTACCTATACCACATACAAAGCCAAAGACAAGTATAAATTGTATACCTAAGACGTTAAAAATAGTATATGCAGGAGACGCTAGAACTGAAAAAGGATATCAATATCTTCCGAAAATAGTACAGGATTTGTGGAATGATTATGTTAATACCAATAAGATAAAATTTGATATACAATCAAATTATAATATACCAGGAGGAGAACCTAGTGCAGTAATTGCAAGAGATCAGTTAATGGATTATCCTAGTGATAAGGTAACTTTAAGATTGAAACCACTATCCTCAGAAGAATATAAAAAACTTATTTTTACAGCAGATATAAATTTGATTCTTTACGATTCTGAAAACTATTACGCACGAAGTTCAGGGGTTTTAGCAGAATCACTTTCCGCGGGTATACCAGTTATAGTCCCAGCGGCAACTTGGATGTCAAAACAATTTATATGTGAAATATATAAATATCATTCAGAAATTAAGAATCATGCAAGAATCGTAAAGTCATTATGTAATTTAGAATTAAATTGGATGAGTAAAAATAAGTATAATGAGTTTGTTGAGAAAAAAAATAGTATATTCTATAAATTAAATAGTAAAATTAGAAAAAATTCAGATATTGGTAAAGTATTATGCGATAAGGTTTATACAAACAATAAAAGTGAATTAGAAGTTGGAGGTAGTGGTTCAGAAATTATAACTAAAATTGAAGTCCCAAAGTCAACATATATGCTTTTTAGATTTAGATATACAAATGAACAAATAGGATTGTTCTTGAAGCTGAATGTAGAGCAATATAATAATGATTGTATATTGTTAAAAAATAATTATTATATAGTAGAAAATTCAAATTCAGAATATAAGTGCTCATCATTAATAAAGCTAGAGAATGACAGTAAGTTTATTCAACTTTTACTAAGTAATGCTTTTGATAATAGTATAATTAGCATTTCAGATATAGAAATAACTTTTCTTGATAATAATGATGAATATAAAGATATACCATTAGGTGCAGTAGGATTAGTTTATAGCGATATAAATGAATCTTCTAATTTACTAAAGGAGATTGTTAATAATTATGACCATTATAGAAATACAGCATATGAGTTTTCGAAAAGTTGGATAAAAAAGCACAATGGCGAACAATTAGTTAATGATATTATATGCATTAATGATAAATTAGATTGTATTGAAAAACAATAGGTAGGTGATTTTGTGAGTAAAAAATTAAGAGTTGTTGGTTTGTCAGATGCTTGCATCGGTTATGGTAGTCCACAAATAACTTCATTTATAAATTCTTTGCAAAAATATTATGACGCGGAAGGAATTATTATTGAACCGGATGATTGGAGTAAACCACAGAAGTATAGCGAATATTCTAATATAATGATTAAAAGAATATTATCAAATTATGAACCATATACAGAATCTAGTAGAATTGATTATAATATAAGAGCCGCGCAGGAAATAGATAAATTAAAACCAGATATATTAGTGGTCTTTTGTACATACTGTTTACCAGCATTGTTTAAAATAAATTTCAAGCCTAAATATACTATTTATTATGCAATAGAATCAATAATAATGTATGGCGAATTTGATGTTAAAATGAATAGGTACATATCAGATAAAATAGATTTAGTTATATTTCCAGAGGAAAATAGAGCAAGAAAAGATGGCGAGAGATGTAATTTACTCACTGTGCCTAAAGTTATTTTATACAATGTTTCATGTTCTGATATTGAAAATAAAGAAGTAGTTCCTAGTAATATGAGAAATGGTAAAATTCTAAATTCAGGTACGATAGGGAAAGAATATACATTTGCACATTACTATTTGGAGAAGAAACTTCAGAATATACCGATAGATTTATATGGACAAATTGTTGGATATGATGCACCTGCATTAAAGCATAGCTTTGAAAATCTCGATGGGAATGTTAAATACAAAGGATGTATTGATTTAGATACATTAAATAAAATTAGGAAAAAATATTCCTATAGTATAGTGATATGGACACCTGAAGTTGAAAGGGGATTATATGCTCCATCAAATAAGTTTTTTGAAGCAATTCAAGATGGGGTGCCGCCAATAACTGCTCCTCACCCTCAACATAAAATGCTTGTAGAAAGGTATGACTGCGGAATCATAATGAAAGATTGGAGTTTTAATGCATTTTTTGAAGCTATAAATCAAGCAATTAAAATATGTGGAACAAATAGATATAATGAGTTGATATCAAACTGTTTGAAAGCAAAAAGACTTGAATTGAATTGGGAATGTCAATTCGAGAAAGTTAAGAGGCATTTGAAAAAGATAAATTAAATAATGATTAGTTAATTACATACCTTAATTAATTCATTGCACAAGTATAAAAGTATAAAAAAATCAAGTAAAAACTTGAGTGTATAAGAGTATCATTAAACATAAAATAGATGATACACCACTCTACAAGTAATATAGACTTACCCCAAAATTCAATGTTCAAATATCTCTTATTATTAATATTGATATTGATAAGCAATATATTGATAGGAGATATCTGGTACTATGATTAGATAAGTATTGACAAAAAATCAATAGTTAAAATGATGGTAAGAATGTTGATTTGCTGTAAATATATAATAAAAATTGACATAACTAAAGAAGATACTATTTATGGGGGGGGATTTTATTGGAAATAAAAAATGAAATGTCACAAAATACAGTTTGTGATATACAAGTTTTACGAGGAATATCAATTACCTTAATTTTATTATATCATTTTAGTATTAGTGCAACAGTTTTTAGTAGAATAAGCAGGACAATGCCATTTTATATGGGAGTAGAAATTTTTCTTATTATGAGTGGTTATGTTATAACTAATTCTATTATGAAAGAGACTTTTAATATAAAGCAATTTTTTATAAAACGATTCTATAGAATAATTCCATCTGTAATGTGCTTGATATTATTATCATGTGCAATAAATTATTATTTACTAAACATACCACTTTCAGATTGGATGCGAAAATTATTTACTGTGAATGCATATAGCTTTTTTAGAAATTCTGTAGGTGTACTAACAGGAACGTACATTTTAATGGATGGAACTAAGTCTTACTTTTTTGGAGCAATGTGGTATTTATCAGTTCAAATTCAGTTTTATGTATTAATAGGTATAGTTTACTTTATACTAACTAAATTTTTTAAAAATAGAAATATAGTAAATAAACTTCTGTTGTATCTTTCAATATTAATTTTTTTTATAATACAGTTTACAAGGTTAGAATTACTTTTAAAGATAAATTTAAAAATACCGCATTTTATTTATTATTTAGCAAACTGGCGCTTTGATTTCTTGATTTTAGGAGTGATACTTGCTTTTGTTCAATTGAAATACAAAACGACCAATATTAGTAAAAATGCTCGAAATAGCATAATATCTTTAATTTTACTAGTGTTACCTTTAATTATTGGTTCTTTCATGGAGGAATCATATTTAGAAATAAATAGGACTCCATTATTGGCTGGTATAGGTTATCCGATATGTGCAATATCATATTTTATATTAATATGGTTTGCATCTTATAATAAAGCTTTTTGTAATTCAAAAGGAATATTATATAGGCTTATGTATTTTGTAGGAGAAAGGAGCTATTCGATTTATCTATTTAATTTTTTTGGTTTAGTTATTACTTGGATAGTTATAAACAAATACTTTTCTTGGGCATTTGTATTTTCAAATTATAGTTATGGAATTGTTCAAATACTGATAGGGGTTCCTATAATCTTATTTTTGGCAGAACTTAATTATAAATTAATAGAAAAACCTTTTATTAAATTAGGCAAATTAGTTGTATGGGCTTCGAAAAATAATAGATCTATATTTGATATTAAATGTTAATAAAATTATATGGTGAAAAATAGCAAGATAAGTGTAAATGATTATTTTTTACTTAACTTGTTGTATTAGCTTTTAATAGGTAAAATTTACTATGAAATTTGAGAAATATATTTGTAAGATGATATTAATGAATAACAGATATATAAGGATGATGATATTAATGAAAAACATATTGATTTTGGGATACTATGGGTTCGGAAATACTGGTGATGAAGCTATGCTTATATCAATACTTGATAGTTTAAGATGTAAGTCAAGTGAGATTGATTTTACGGTTTTATCTAATAAACCAGTGCAAACTTCAAAAAATTATAATGTTAAAGCTGTTTCATGGCTTGCTCCTATGGGAGAAATAGTAAGAATTATTGATGATTGTGATTTGTTAATATTAGGCGGAGGAGCAATAATAGACGATTGTGGTTATTATAATTATAAGGAACTATTATGCAATACAGAATATTTTAATGTATTTGTACTTAACGTTATATTATTAGCATTTTTAAGAAGCAAAAAAAGTATAGCTTTAGGTATTAGTGTAGTTCCGTGTGAAGATCAAACATTTCAAAAGCATGTAAAATTAATTATGAATACATGTTCCGCTATATTTGTTAGAGATGAATTATCTAAAAAAATTTTAATTTCTTTTGGGTGCTTATCATGCAAGATTAAAGTTATACATGATGTCGCATTTGGATTAAAGAATTGCACTGATGAGAGATTAAATGAAATCTTTAAACAAGAAAAAATCAAAATATATGATAATATGATTAGTGTATCCTTGATGAACTATGATATAGGCAATAAGTATTATTTGCAGATAATAAATGAATTATCGGAATTTATTACTCGAGAAAATTATTTGGCAATTATTATTCCATTTTATAAGGAATATGATTTTAACAATATAGAATGCATAAAGGAATATCTTTATAAAATAAATAAAAATATTAGATTTTTAGATGGAAAATATACTCCTAGTGAAATTTCTGGTATTATGTCAAAATGTAAAATTCATGTTGGCATGCGATTTCACTCGATTGTTTTTTCTTTAAAAAATTCTATACCATGTATTTCTATTATTTGTAATTCTAAATCATATATAAATAAAATTTCTGATATAACACATAAATTTGAGCTAGAAAAGTACACATTTTACATAGATAAACTTAATGAAAAAGATATATATATGGGGTTATACAAACTTAATAAAGACCACAATAGTATTATGAAAAACATAGTATATAAAAAAAAATGTATTAATAAAGAATTTGAAATGATGTATAGTAAAATAATTAAAGACTTGAATAAAAAATCTAGATTTATGATTTTTAAAATTTACTTTATATTAAAAAACTTGAATATAATGAATAAGAAAGAACTAGTATATTGTAGAGAAAATATGATTTTTAAATTAGTGAATTATTTAAAAGATAAGTAAGAGTTTTCAATTGTACTATTACATTTTAAAATTTAAGATAAAAGCTTTAGTATATTACAGATGAATTATTAAGACAATTTAATGTCATATATTTTGAATTATTACTAAGTATAATAAAATGCATAGAAGATAAAAAATGAAATATACATATTTATGAAGAAACTTGGATATAGGATAGCTAATATTTCATGTGATTACTAAAAGAATGAATAAACATATAGGAATCTTTATGAAAAATATAGTTTGAAGTTGCTAAGGTGATGTAGAAATTCCACCTAGTATCTTTAATTATAGGTTTATAAGTTAAATTTTATATTAATATTGTATAGACTTCTTAAAAGTAAAGGGAAAACATATTAAGAGAAACAGAAATAAACGCATTATGCTAAGGTAAAGAGTCTTTTTTTATTGTATTGTTGTAATCACAATTTTAAATATATATAAGTAGTTAAAAATATACTTGACTATTTACATTCTCATTTTTCAAAATTATAATTATATTTTACTCAGCAGCACCATATATATTGGAATAACAATCAAGCTGATTACTGTTGATATGGTTACCATTACTGTGGCATATTTGTAATCAGCATTGTATTCCTTTGATATTATAGATGTTTGAGCCATTATTGGCATAGAAGCTTGAATAATAAATACCTTTAGCATTAAAGAAGGTATATGAATAAAAAAGGACAATAAAAATACTGCTAATGGAGAAAGAATAAATCTGCCAACTAATATTACTAACATGCTTGTATCAAATTTAACATCTTTAAGATTAATTGATTTAAAAGTTATGCCAATAAAGAGCAATGATAATGGAGTAGTTAAGTTTCCTAAATACTTGCAGGTATCCATAATAAATTGAGGCAATTTGATGTTAAGTAAAACTAAAATAATACCAACAATGAAACCTAGTAATGGTGGCGATAATATTGACTTAAGTGATTTTAAAGAAAGTATTTTTATTTTATTTCCTTTAGATTTACCATCTTTGCTAATTAAATAAACGCCAATGGTCCAAAAAAATGATGTATTAGCTATGTAATATAAAAGGGCAAATGGAAGGCTTTTTTCTCCAAATAATGCAAGGTTCACTGGAAGACCAATGAATATTGTATTTGATACAACAAACATGGTTTGAAAAATACCTTGTCTTTCTTTTGAAGTGAATAATTTTGAACAAATGATGCTAATTAAGAAACATATTAGTATCGAAGCAAAAGGAATGATTAACCCTGTAAAAGAACTAACTAATGTTTTTTTGCTGAAGGTGGTTAAAAGGTTTGAAATCATTAAAGCAGGCAAGGAAATGTTGCAAACTAGTCTTGAAAGAAGCTTTGACGAATTTTCATCAAACCAGCCTCTTTTAGATAAAATGTATCCAATTATAATTATTAAAATAATACATAAAATACTTTGTATAGAATTTAGTATAACCATAATATTAAGTTTCCTTTCTACATAATACGTTGACATTATTTCATATATTAACTATCTAGTCAATGATTAGATTAAAAATATTTTATATTATAAATGTACAGGAGGACTAATGAAACGTAAAATTTTATATTTTTCTCCTATTTTATTTTCAGATTTAAAACAAAGACCTCAGCATATTGCAGAGGAATTATCAAGATATTTTAAAGTTATATATATTGAACCATCTGTAAGCTTAATAAGATGTTTAAAAAATAAAAATGATTTATATAAATTCAGGGAGTTTTCTGTAAATGGAAACCTTAAAGTAGTAAGACCCAGTGGAAAGTATAGATTTCCTAAAAGTTTTGAAGCACTGGATTTTTTAGGACTTAATAGTGTTTTAGAGAGAAGGGAACTAAAAGATTACATAGAACATGCTGATATGATTTGGATTGGTAATCCTATTTATTATTCATTAGTAAATAAAGAAAAAGAAAAGACTATTATATATGACAAAATGGATGATTATGTTAATTTGACAGAAGGCAAATGGCTAAAAAAAGTTGTTGAAAAAAATGAAAACAAATTAATAAATGAGGCAGACTATATATTTACAACCAGCAGTTTATTTAATGAAGACTTGAGAAAACATAATAAAAAAGTTTATATGATAAAGAATGGAATTGATGTTAATTTAGTTCAAAATGATAAAAATGTTAATTCTGATGAAATTGTTCAATGTATACAAAGATTAAAGCATGATGGAAAAAATGTGTTTGGGTATATTGGAACTATAGGAAGCTGGTTTGATTATAAGGCAATTGAAATGATATTAGACCATGATGATAACAATGTTGTATGTATTATTGGCTATAATAAGATAGAAAGGCTTAAGCATAAAAATATCTATTATTTTAAACCTGTAGAAAAGAGTAGATTATCAAGCATAATAGGCAGATTTGATTACTGCCTTTATACATTTAAAAAAGACAAATTTTTGGATACTATTGATCCTGTTAAGATTTATGAATATTTGGCTTTGAATAAAGTAGTTATAGGAGTAAAAAGCATAGAGACTGATAGATTCAGGGATTATATAGCCTTATATGATGATTATACTGAGCTTAAGGAAATATTAAACAATCTTGAAAATATAAAAGTACCATTTAGTAATAGTGAATTAAATAAATTTGTTAAAGATAATTCATGGGAAAGTAGAGTAAAAAAAATTATTGAGATAATATTAAGGTAGAAAGGTAGCTGTTATGGAACCTTTAGTTTATATAGTTATTATTAATTATAATAACTACGAGGATACTATTGAATGTATAAATAGTTTACGAGAAATATCGTATAAAAATTATAAAATTGTAGTCGTTGACAATAATTCTGCAAATCAATCTGTGGATATTTTAAATAATGCGTTTTTAGATGTTGAAATAGTACAAGCAGGTAAGAATTTGGGGTTTGCAGGTGGATGCAATATTGGCATAAATTTAGCTTTGGAGAATAGAGCTGAATATGTACTTTTAATTAATAATGATACTGTTGTAGATAAAGATTTTTTAGCTGAGATGATTAGTTCGTTTAAAAATAATAACAGTGTAGGAATTGTAGGTGGCAAGATTTATAATTACTATAATAAAAATTTAATAGATTCAGCTGGTGGTTATGTAGACTTTTTTCGATTTGTAACAGTAAATTATAGTGTAAGTCAAGAAATTCCTCGCTGTGAACAAGAGGCAGATTATATAAGTGGATGCTTAATGCTAATTAAAACAGAGATATTTCATAAGGTGGGAGTTTTACCAGAGGAATATTTTATGTATTATGAGGATACAGACTTTTGTGTAAAAGTGAAGGAAAGTGGATATAAGATTTTATGCAATTCTAGGGCTATTATTTATCATAAGATTAGTAAGTCCAGTGGAGGAGAGAGTTCTTCGTTTGCAATCAAATATAATGTTAGGAATAGACTTATATTTATGAGAAAATATAAATATAAGATATCCAAGATCAAATATTTTGCTGCGTTATTATATTTCTATATAACCAGATTTGTAAGAATAATTTTATATTTTATTAAAGGAGATACGGATAGAGCTAATGCCATAATTGAAGGTATTAAAGAAGGAAAAAATTTTATTAAAAGAAAGGCATCATAGAGGTGATATTAATGAAAGAAATCCTAAATATTATTATAGTAAATGATTTTTCATATATATCAGGTGGTGCGGATTATGTTGCCTTATCGAGTGCAAAAGCGTTAGCTAAACGAGGCTATAATGTATTTTTATTTTCAGCAGTAAGAGACGTCAATAAAGTGGGTAATCTTGATGGAATAAAATTAATATGTACAGAACAATATGATATTTTAAATGATCCTAATAGAATAAGAAGCATTGCTCAGGGACTTTGGAATTTAAAAGCTTCGAAACAAATCGGAAAACTTTTGGACAAACTTAGCCCCGAAAATACAATAATACATGTTCACTCATGGACGAAGGCTTTATCTTCAAGTGTAGTGAAAACTGTTATGGATAGACAATTCAAATTAATTATAACATTACACGATTATTTTTCAATTTGTCCAAATGGGGGATTGTATAATTATAATAGGAATGAAATATGTATGCTAGATCCTTTGTCTTTAAAATGTATATGTAATAATTGTGATTCTAGGACGTATTTTCATAAGGTTTGGAGAATTTTAAGACAAATTATACAAAAAGATATTGGAGGTATACCGACAAAAGTAAAACATTTTATAGTTGTTTCAGAATTTAGCGAAGATATATTATATCCATATTTGCCCAAGGATTCAATTATGTATACTTTAAGTAATCCTATAGAAATTTGTTTAAATAAACGAATTAAGGTAGAAGAAAATACTAATTTTTTGCTAGTAGGAAGATTAAGTAAGGAAAAAGGAGTAGATATTTTTGCTAAGGCTGCTAATATAGAAGGATGTAATACTGTATTTGTTGGTGATGGAGATTTAAAACACGATGTAAACAATTATTATAAAAATGCAGTAATTACTGGTTGGTTGAGTAGAGAAGGTGTATTTGAACAATTGAGTAAAGCAAGGGCATTAATTTATCCTTCTCAGTTATATGAAACTCAGGGTTTATCTGTTTTAGAGGCAGCATCTATAGGGATACCTTCAATTATATCCGATACATGTGCCGCAAATGAGTTTGTTATTAATGGCGTAAATGGACTTGTTTTTAGAAGAAACGATGAAATTGATTTAGCTGAAAAAATTAAAATACTTAGTAATACAGAAATTGCTGAGAAGTTAGGGAAAGGAGCATATAAATCTTTTTGGGGAAATGAGTATACTATTAATTATCACGTAGATAAATTAATAGGAATATATAGAGAGGTATTAAATAGTTGATTTAGAGGTAATACTAAATTAGCCTCACTCCAGGCATAATGTCTTTAAAGTAAAGCTTGTGGAAAGAAATAATATTTATCTAAAATATGTCGATTGTTCAGCTTATTATCAAATTTTCCTTTTTAATAATTGGTCACTTAATAAAATATCTGTATTTTGTTAAAAGGGCCTATGAAAGGCCTATAAAGAAGGCATAATAGAAGCCTTGAAATTTTAAACAGATTATTAAATTGAAATATAGAAATAAAAACTTTTTCAACTACTTGATTATTAAGATTAAACTATTAGGTGCCTGTCACCACCCGAAAAATGAAAAAAAGAGAATAGTTATTTTTAATGTGATTTTCTTTTGATTACTTGAGGTGTGAGTACTGTGAAACAGAGAGTAAATTATCATATTAACAAATGTTTAAAAATGGTATAATATGAATAGAGTTGAGCTCTCATAAAGATGAAGTAATTGATTAAAAAGTAATTGATGGTTGATTGTGGGATGTTGCTGAACAACTTCTTGTAGTTTTAAAGAACAATATGATAATACCATCAAAAATTAATGATCTTAAGAGAGAGGAACGTGAACAATATCCAGCCTTAGTGTTAAGAGAAGCTATTGTTAACTCATTGGTACATAGAAACTATAGTATTTATGTTTCCCCAATTAGATTTTTATGTTTGACGATAGATTACAGTGATATTTAAGATTTAGGATGTGTGTTTATGGATTTATCAATAATAATAGTAAATTATAATACAAAAGAACTTTTAAAGCAAACCATTGAATCAGTCATGGATACTGCAGAACAAGCAGTAAAGTATGAAATAATAGTTTCAGATAATGGCTCTAAAGATGGCAGCTGTGAGATGATGAAAAGTAGCTTTCCTGAGATAAGGTTTATTGAAAATAATGCTAATTTAGGGTTCGCTAAGGCAAACAATGAAGCCATAAAGGAATCAAGTGGAAGGTATATACTTCTCCTTAATTCAGATACAGTAGTTAAGAATAACTGTCTTGAAAGATGTGTTTCATATATGGACAGGCATAGTAATATAGGTGCTTTGGGCTGCAAGGTGATACTCCCTGATGGCAGATTAGATCATGCATGTAAAAGAGGGTTTCCAACACCATTGGCATCCTTATCTTATATACTTAGGCTAGACAGGCTACTTAAGAATAATAAAAAGTTCGGACAGTACGATATGACTTATGTTGGTGAAGATGAAATTAGTGAAGTAGATGCGGTTATGGGAGCTTTTATGATAGTAAGACGTGAGGCTGTTTTAGAGGTTGGTGGTCTTGATGAAGACTTCTTTATGTATGGTGAAGATATAGATTGGTGCTATAGAATAAAAGAAAAGGGTTATAAGATTATATATTATCCTGAAGGGGAAATAATCCACTATAAAGGCTCAAGTAGTAAAAAAAGAAGATTTATGACTGTATATGAATTCCATAGAGCGATGTATATTTTTTATAATAAACATTATAAGGGTAAGTATAATTTTTTGGTTACTGTTTTGGTTTATGCAGGTATAACACTAAAAATGATTTTATCACTATTTATAAACATTTTTAGGGGGAAATAGGTATGATAAGGGAAAATCAAAAATATTTAAATAGAACTTTAGTATTTATGGATGCAGTTTGTGTGTTTTTAGCTTTTGTTCTATCATATATAATTAGATTTAAATTTTTTCGGGTAGAAGGGACGTATCTTTCCTTTGAGGAATATATGAAACCTGCTTTTTTTGTTATTCCAGTTTATTTGGTAGTATATAAATTCTTTAACCTCTATAAGCCTTATAGAATTAAAGGCTTTTATAAGGAACTTTTTAATATATTGAAGGCTAATGTTAGTGGTATTTTATTATTTACTTTTTCACTTTTCTTATTTAAACTAGTGGATTATTCAAGATATTTTCTTTTAATATTTTTTATAGCATGTGTAATTTTGGCTTCTATTGAGAGGTTTTTATTAAGGATTATTCTAAAAGATTTAAGAAAAAGAGGATATAATAAAAAATATATATTGATTATAGGAATTAATAGTTTGACAGAAAAATTTATTAAGACTATTTGTAATAATAATCAATGGGGTTATGAGATACTTGGAATATTAGATGATAAGATGGATAAAGGGAGCAAATATAAAGGTTTACGTATATTAGGGAAAATATGTGATTTGGAAAAAGTATTTGATGAGCACCATATAGACGAAACTTTTTCTACTCTTAAGTTTTCTGATTATGATAAATTCGAATATATTGTTAATACCTGTGAAAAGGCAGGTGTGAGAATGGAGGTTGTACCTGAGTATGCAAAATATTTTCCGGGAAAACCTTACATTAGTGAGATTGGAGATATTACTCTTTTAAGTATAAGATATATTCCACTTGATGATGTTTTTAACAGGGCAATTAAAAGAACTTTTGATATTTTTATTTCATTTACTGCGATAGTCATTTTTTCTCCTATTATACTTATTACAGCAATTATGATTAAGCTTACATCTCCAGGACCTATTCTTTTTAAACAGGAAAGAGTGGGATATAATAAAAAGTTATTTTCTATGTATAAGTTTCGTTCTATGAGAGTTCAAGAAAAAAATAAAGAGGAAGTTGCTTGGACAAAAATGGATGATCCAAGGAAAACAAGATTTGGAAGCTTTATAAGAAAGACAAGCATTGATGAACTACCTCAGCTTTTTAATGTTCTTAAGGGAGATATGAGCCTTGTAGGACCAAGGCCTGAGAGACCATATTTTGTGGAGCAGTTTAAAGAAAATATACCAAAGTATATGGTGAAGCATCAAGTACTTCCTGGAATGACTGGATGGGCACAGGTGAATGGATTAAGGGGAGATACATCTATTGAGAAGAGAATAGAATGTGACATATATTATATTGAAAAATGGAGTTTTTGGTTTGATATAAAGATAATGTGGTTTACGGTTTTTAGAGGCTTTGTAAATAAGAATGCATACTAGGTACCAGCTTCTTAGCATTTGATATTAGGAATGTTAAGAAGCTGGTACTTAATTTTTATCTTTGAAACAAGCTATTAACTTCGTTTTCAAATCCATATTTTTTTAAGAACTCTATAATTGCTACTTCAAATATCTCTCTCTGACTTATGTTTTTTTCTATGCTGAATTCTTTTATAAGTTCTGATAGGGGGTGGGACATGCAGAGAGATTTTGTTATTGTAACTCCACCTACTATGTATCTTGGTATCGTGTTCCTGGAGTTAATGGATAAAAGTTCTGCTACCTTGTCGCTGTTTTTGTCTATTATTTCTAGCATTGGGATTAGCTTTATGAATCTTTCGAATTGGCTAAATACGTCTATATTTTCTGGTAGTTGAGTATTTGTGTTTATAGAAGCAATATTATCAATAGTTTCATTTCCAATATCTGATGTATTGTTATCCTCGGATTCTACTAATCCCTTTACAAGCACATAATTTTTCTTTTCAGAAGACCATGAATAGCCTTTAGACTTCATATACATGGCCATTGCTCTATGGTCCTTCATACCTACCTTTTTAGCAACTTCCATTGGATCTAGGTCTGTGTTAAATAAAGATATTATTCTTTGAGCTTTTGTTGTTGGTGGTTCATCCTCTGTATTTGAATTTTCTATAGTCTTTTTTATATATATCTGTCTTTCTCCATTCCAGGCATATCCCCTACGTCTCATATACATATCCAGTGTTCTATAGCTTTTGTGGTTTAACTCCAGTGCTATTTCTTCACGGTTTTTTCCGGAAAGGAGACTTTTTAAAATAAATTTATCATCATAATCTATCTTTTCTTCGGCTTCGCAGGTTGAACATATTTCGTCGTAAAGCTCATATGGAAATTCCTCATTATGTGTATGATCCATAATTTCACCTCTTAAATTTATTAAAGTAAATTAATGGAGCTGTTTAAGTCTTCCAGGTTTGCATGGGTGTAAACTGATGTTACCTTTAAGTTGGAGTGACCTAGCAGCTTTTGGACATAAACAAGGTTTACACCTTTTTTTATTAGGTTTGAAGCAAAACTGTGGCGAAGTATATGTGCAGAGACATGCTTTTTCCAACCTAGAGTTTTTACAGTATCATCTATAACACGGTTTACATATACTGCACTTAGTCTGCCTGTTTTCTTTGTTACAAAGAAATAATTACCGGAAACATCAGGTCTGGTTTCTAAGTATTCTTCTAGAAGAGGGAGTAGCGTATTGTTTATTGGTATATCTCTATCCTTGCTTCCCTTTCCATTGATAACATGTATAACTTTGTTTTCAATGTCTACATCATTTAGTTTTAAGTTTAAGCATTCGCTTATACGCATTCCGGTGTAAAAAAGAGTTTGTACTACAAGCTTAATTAGTGGATGTTCTATTGATTCCATAAGTTCCATGGCTTCGTCCTTTGTAAGATATGTACGTTCCTTTTGCTGCGTTTTAATTGGCTCTATAGAAATTGCAACATTCCAGCTGCATAATTTATTCTTAAATGCAAAGTTCCAAAAGGAGCGAAGAGTGTAAAGATTTCTGCTTCTTGTTGAATTTTGTAGTTTTTTGTTTTTCAAATGATACAAATAGTCCTCGATATCTATTGACTCAATCTCATCTAAGTATACGGGACCATTATATTTATTTTCCATAAACTCCTCAAAGCTTAGTAAGTCAGATGAGTATGAAGTAATAGTTTCAGGACTTCTGCTTGTAATTTTAAGATATCTTTTAAATTCTTTGATAGCATCATGAAGAAGCATAAACACGACCCCTTTTATAGTGAATTTAATGTGGAATAATGTCGAATTATGAATTATTTAGGTGATGTTACATAGATTACCATACTTTACATCATTATAATAATATTTTAAATTGCTTTTGTCAAATGGTGACACATTATGGAAAATAAGTGATTTATATACTTGATATATTATTTGTTAATTGTATAAAAAATATGCTGGGATAAGGGAAGGTAACAGGCACTTGAGTTATGAGTTATTTATGATGGGTGAGTATTAGAAGATAGTTTTTCTTAAATAACTCATAACTCAAGTGCCTGTCACCAAATCATAATTCAAGAGGGTAGTGCTTATGGAACCTTTTACCTGGATTCATAGTCGTAGACATATAGAAGGGATTTTTAGTATGTTTTGTCTATATATAACGCAATAAAGATTTTACATTAAGGTATTTATTGCGTTATATGAATTTCGGAAAATATTTCGCATAAATGATTTTAAAAATGTAAAATCATTTATGCGAAATATATAGGTGTAGTACATCGTTTACCATTTTGTAATTTTACCAATACAAAATATGGTATAATGTAGACATAGGTGAATTTTGTGCATCTTTTGTAAAATTTGAGGGGGGATGGTGTTTTGAAAAGGATAAGGAATGTTGTTGCTGCTGTTATTACAGTGGTGTTTGGGTTATCCATTGCCTTTAGCGGCAATACTGCCTATGCAAGAAAAGGGATAGCAGTTCCAACTCCAGTTGTATCAGGATTAGGTTCTAGCTATATGACTGGAAGTAAAATTAATTTGAAGCTTACAGCTACAGGAACAACAAAGCTTGTTCAGTATAAGGCTGTTTTGACAAACAATACAACAAAGAAGAGTATAGATCTTTTAAAGGGATATACTCCTAAATACTACAATCCAAAGGCAGGTTTTCCACTTTCCTTTAGTGTATCAGAAGGGGGAAGGTATAGCCTTTCTATTTCTGCAAAGCCAGGTGGATACAAGACAAGCTATTCTAAGACTATAACAAAGACCTTTACAGCTATATCGAACTCAGATGTAATTCAAAGTATTGCACCTGTTTCAGAAAAGGTAAACATTGGAGAAAAGTATGAACTTCCTTCAAGTATTGAGGCAGTGATGAAGGATGGTTCAACAAAGTCTGTTGATGTTAAGTGGGATAATACAGATGTTAAAACCGATGCAATTGGAGTTAAAACATATTATGGAAGTGTTTTAGGATATAAGGGCAGTGTAATGCTTACCCTAAATGTTGTAGATGAGAAAATAGTTTCAATTGATGATATAAATGCAAGTGTTGATGAGGGAGGTCAATATAGGCTTCCTGAAAAAATAACTGCAAAGCTTAACAATGGAACTACTGAGGTTAATGTAAAGTGGAGTACAACAGAGCTAGATACATCAAAGCCTGGAACATATAAATTCAAGGGTGTGGTTAGCGGATATAATGGCGAGATTAATCTGACTCTTGTTGTTAATGCAGTAAGTCTTAAGGTTGTAGGTGTAAATAACTCAAACCTTAGAGAAATAACTGTTATGTTTAATAAGAAACTTGATAAGAGCACAATAAGGGATGGAAAAATTAAGGTATTTAAAGGAACAGCTCAAATCCCAGTTTCAGCAAAGCTTTCAACAGATGAAAAGGGAGTAGTTCTTTCTATTACAACTTCTAATTCCTCCTTTGAAAACCAGAGAGAATATACACTTGATATTGAAAACATAAGGGATTTAAATGGTGGAATAGTAGAAAAGTATAACAGTAAGGTTACTGTAAAGGATGTTGAAATTCCAAAGGTAAGTAACGTTTACATTACAGGACCAAAGACAATAGATATTGAATTTTCAGAGCCTATAAAGCTTACAGGCACAGGGAAAATTGAACTTAAAAATAAAAATAACCGTATAAGTATAAGCAATTCCTTCAGTGGATATGATACAAATGTGATAAGAGTAACAGCTCTTGGGCCAATGACTGTTACAGCAATGTACAATTTAACCATAAGCGGATTTAAGGATTATGCTGGGCATGAAAATATACTTAAAACCCATGAGTTTCAATATTATGATGACAAGACTCCAATAAGCGCTGAATTAAAATATGCTGATGAAAAATCAGTTATGCTTGAATTCAATAAGGAAGTAAAGGGAATAACAAAGGAGCATTTTTATAACAACGTTCCAGGACATACTGCAGTTGGAGTATATAAGGATTCTGCATTGACGAAATCTTTATCATCATTAGAAACTGTTAAAAGTGTATGGGTTAAATTTTATGATACAGGATCATCTAAGGGATATCCATTTACGGATGTTGAGCAGAGACTTGTCATAAATGGCAAGGTATCAAATAATAATAAGCTTGTAGACAACTGGGGAAATCTATTTGGTTCACAGACAATACCTGTAAAGGTTGAAGTTGATAGAAGAGCTCCATCAATAATATCCATGGAGTCTGATAGTGAATCTTCAATAGCAGTTGAATTCGATGAGGATGTAAAGTTTATAAAGACAAATGTAGAGATAGTTGATGGAAAGGGAGATAAAATAAATAATTTTTCTGTTTCACAGATAAGTGGGACAAAATATAGAATAAACCTTGGTAAGAACTATGCAAATAATACACTTACATTAAGTATTAAAGATGTTGAGGATAGATCCATTAATTCAAATAAGATAAATAAAGTTCTAAGAACTGTTGAGGTTAAGGACAGGACTGCACCAAATGTTGAGAAGGTTATAAAGAAACTTGTGGCAGACTCTGATGAATCTCTTTATATATACTTTAGTGAAGAAATAGATTCATCGAGGATCGGCTATACAGGATTTTTCCTTCAAAGTCCAAAAACTTATATAATGACAAAGCTTGCAGGAAAACCGGAATTTACTGATAAGGGAAATATAGTAAAGATACCTGTAACATATGAGGAGAAAAATAATATAAACTCTGGATACTCACTATTTGTTTCCAATGCTTATGACAAGAGTGGAAATGTACTTCAAGGACAGGTAATACCATATACAAATATATTGAACTATAATGCTGCAGAGAATAAGCCTTCTATAGAAAAAATAGAGGCTGTTGATTCTGAAACATTAGTTGTAACCTTTAATCAGTATTTATTAGTAGTAGATGAGTCAGCATTTTTAATAAACAATGCTTATCCTGCTGGAATGGATATAACAACAAATGATGAGGGGAATACTGTTGTAACACTTAAGGTACAAGAAGGAAGAGAAGATCTTAGTAGTTCAACAATCCTTTCAATAAAGACTAGCTCAAATAAAAGAATAGAGAATGAATTTGGACTAAATTTTGATGGGGGATATTACACCTCCTCTACAAAGCCAAAGATAGAGGATAAGGTAGCACCTCAGGTAAAGGTTGTTTCAGATGAACCACAGGTAAAGACCATAGCAAATTCTACTGGTTATGTTGATGCAATTGTGATTGAGTATACTGAGAACATAGATATGACAAGGCTGTCTGCTCTATCCTACAGTGTACCTGGAAGAACGATAGCAAGGGTATATACAAATAATTATCCTCAAAAGGGTTCATCAACATTAGGAAGGTATGTAATTATTGAGCTTAAGTATGAGTCATCAAATACATCTGGTAATATATCAGTAAGACAGGTGCTTGATATATATGATATGAGTGGAAATAAACTCCTACCGGATGGAAGCGATTATACATCAATTGACAAGACTGCTCCTACTGTAATTCAAAAGCTTACATCACAAATTCTTAAGGGAGATACAAGGACAATTAAGTTTTCAGAGGATTTAAATCCATCAAGCAGAGCGGCAGTTGAAGAGGCAATAGTTCAGGCATCAAGGGAAAAGGGAAATCTTGTATTCAACTGGAATGACAGTGGAGTTCTTTCAATAACTAATACAAGCATAAATGAAACAACAAATTTTAATTTAAGCTATCCAGTTAGGGTTACAATAATGGATAATTACGACAATATAACCTATAATGCGCTGATTATTGGGTGGTAATTAGATAATTTTTAAAAAACAGGTAATTGTTAATATGAGTTGATTGCAGCAGTTTCCGAAGAGAAAATAATTTTATGTTTTCTCTTCGGAAACTATTTTTTTTGCAAAATTATGATGATAAATGGTGATTAAATTTCGTTTATTTGTGAAAAGAGATGGTGTATAACTAAAGAGAGAAACAATGGAATAAAATGGTGGAGGTGTTATGGATTGGAAAAAGGTAAGAAAAGGGGGAACAGTATGAGATGCTCAAAAAAGTTTCTTAGTATCTTGTTGTCTTTTTTGATGATATTTAGCTTAATTAATATATCATCAATGAAAGTTAAGGCAAATTCTAATTCCTTTGACCCCAAAAGCTTATTTAAGTCCAAGCTAGTTAATTACAAGGATATTGATCACAGAAGAGCATTAGCACAAAAATATGGTACAGAAATTCCTGATAACATAAGAAAAGGTATTGATGAAAAAATAGAGCCTGAAGATTATGTAAGAGTAATCGTACAGGTGGATAAGCCTTCAGCAATTGATATGTTTAAGGGCAAGAATAAATTAGTGGAAAATATATCGAGCTTAGAGGCAGAAGTAGAAGAAGGACAGGCTGCTGTAAGGAAACTAGTTGAAAGGTATGGTGAAATAAAACATACATACAAATGCTTAGTAAATGGATTTAGTGCTTCAGTGAAATATAAAAACATTGAAAGTTTAAGGAAATCAAAGGGCGTTAAAGAGGTTACCATTGCAAACAAGTTCTATCTGGATATGAATTCTGCAAAGGAAATGAGTAAGGTAGAACAAGCATGGCAGGCTTCAGGGCTAAAAGGAGAAGGTACTGTTATAGCAATAGTAGACACAGGTATTGATTATACACATAAGGATATGAAGTTAACAGACCCTTCAAAGGCAAAATTGGATAAGAATGATGTTGGAGCTCTTGGAGGACCAGGTAAATATTTTAGTGAAAAGGTTCCATATGGCTACAATTTTGCAGATCAAAATCAGCAGATATTAGATATATATGGAAGCATGCATGGGATGCATGTTGCTGGTATATCTGCTGCCAATGGTGATGAAGAAGAAGTTAAGGAAAACAATGCAATAAAGGGTGTTGCACCAGAAGCACAGCTTTTAGCACTTAAAGTTTTTTCAAATAATAATATAGACATGCCATATGCATATACAGATGATGTTGTTGCAGCAATTGAGGATGCCGTAAGGCATGAGGCAGATGTAATAAATATGAGCTTAGGCTCAACAGCAGGCTTTGTTAGGCCAGAGGATCCAGAACAAATTGCAATTAAAAATGCAACTGATGCAGGTGTCGTAGTTGTAGTTTCTGGAGGAAATTCAGGGTATTCTACAATTGATGTATATAGGCCATATACAATGGATGCTGATATGGGAGTAGCTGGAACTCCTGGAATAGCTCCAGACACGGTTCAGGTAGCTTCCATAGAAAACACCAATATTGTATGTGAAGCGTTAGAATATTCAGGAACAAACCAAGGTGCAATTCCATATTTTACAACAGATGTGAAGCCTGTTGGCATATTAAATGGTGAATATGAAATTGTTGACTGTAATTTGGGTTCTGTTGAAGATTTTGATGGTAAGAACTTAAATAATAAAATAGCTTTGATTAAAAGAGGCATTAATACTTTTGTTGATAAACAGATAAATGCCCAAAATGCAGGAGCTGCTGGGGTAATTATCTACAACAAAGATGGTGATGAGACCTATATTAATATGGCATCTGATGCTAGCATAAAAATACCTGCAGTTTTTGTTAAAAACTCGGATGGAGTATTACTGAAATCAGGTATTCCACAGGGTATTAAGGTTTCATTTAATGGTATGAAAACAACTGTGGATAACATATTGTCATACCAGATGTCTGATTTTACATCATGGGGCTCAACTCCTGATCTTGAATTTAAGCCAGAAGTAACAGCTCCTGGTGGGAATATTTATTCAACTATAAATGATGATAAATATGAGATAATGAGTGGTACCTCCATGGCATCACCATATACAGCAGGAGCTGCATCCATTGTAGTTCAGTATCTAAAGGGATTTGAATTAGAAGTTTCACCAAGAGAATTTGCAGAGCTTGCTAAGAAGATATTAATAAATACTGCAGAACCTGTTATAGATTCTAATACCAGTCTTCCATACCTTACAAGAAAACAGGGAGCGGGACTTGTAAATCTCGAAAATGCTGTAAATACTAAAGCGTATGTAGAAGGAAGCAATGGAAATGCTACAATTGCGCTGAAGGAAATAGGAAATACAAAACAATTTAAGTTTACTATAAACAACTTTGGAAATGATGAACTGGTATTTGATGTAAGCGATGAATATGGCGTATTAACTAATTACACAAGAGCAGGATTTATTTATATTGAATCAAAGGCTATTAAAGATGCTAATTTAACTTTTGATAATACAACGGTAACTGTGCCTGCAAATAGCACAAAAGAAATAACAGCAACATTAAATATTCCCCAGGGAACAGCTAAGAATATATTTGCAGAAGGCTTTATTACATTAAAATCAAAGACAGAGGGACAATCATCCTTGGGAATACCATACATGGGCTTCTATGGTAAATGGTCTGGAGAAGCTGGTCCTAGAGTTTTTGATGCACCTATGTGGGACTATGAAAATACTTATTTTGGCATGACAACTTTAATAACTCAAGAGGGATATTACTTAGGGGTTGAGGGAAATGATGTGTATGGTAATCCAATAATTAATAAAGATATGATTTCCTTCTCACCTAATGGAGATGGAGAGTTTGATGATGTAATGCCTCTTGTTTCATTTATGAGAAATGCAAAGCAATTTACTGTTCAGGTACTTGATAAGGATGATAATGTGGTTAGAGAAGTTGCTTATAACAATAATATAAGAAAGAATTATACTGATGGGAAAACATTCTTTGCAAATTATGATGATTCGTGGGTGTGGGATGGTACTATATATAATCCACAAACTGGAAGTACGTGTGTGGCTCCAGAAGGGGACTATACAGTAAGGCTTATTGGTGTACCAGACTATGCAGGTGCAGAGCAATATATATTAGATATGCCTATAAAGCTTGATATAACTGAACCTAAGCTCGATGCTGCATTAGAAAAACTTGAGGGTAATGACTATAAAATAAAAATAAGTAGTTCAGAGGATAATGTAGCAATATCAAGTTATATGGCAGCTATTTTTACTAGTGATAGTGACAAGCCTCAATCCATTGTGGAAATACCAGGAGATGAAAAGGAAAAGATTATTCAGTTGCCAAATAATGTATTAGCGGTTGCGGTTGTAGCGATGGATTATGCCGGTAATGTTGGTGTTAAGTTTATTGAAACACAGAATAATACTGTAAAAATTGAACCTTTGGATTTAGTAGATGATTTATATACTTCAAATAAGAATATGACTATTAAATATACAGTAAATGATATGTTAGCTCCGTTATTTGATTTTATAGGAGTTACAGTGGATAATAAGGCAGAGGTAAATAACGAGAAGAATTTGAGCTATGAGTTAAGAGACTTAGAGGAAGGCGCACACAAGGTAACTGTAAAATTGTATTCAAAGGATGGTAAGAACATAGGAGAAAGTAGCATAAGCTTTATTGTAGATACTACAGCTCCTGTGATTACCATTATAGATCCAGCAGAATCTCCTGTGACATTAAGCAATGGAGAAGATGCATATGTTATGAAGATAAAGGCTACAGAAAACTTATCAGGTTATAAGCTATATATAAATGATGAGGAGTTTAGTGAAAAGCCTGATATGCCGGGAACAAGAATAGAAAAAGAGCATGAATATAATGTTGTTTTAGCTGAAGGTGAAACTAAGGTTAAGGTTCAAGCTATTGATGCTGTAGGAAATAAGACTGAATCTAAGGAAATTGTATTTAACAGTGGTTTTGCTAAACCAGTTATAAAAATTACAAGCCCTGATGAGAATATGCCGATTATATCAGGTAAGGATGTAACTGTACGTGGAAATGTAGTATATAACCAGGGTAAGAATGTTGTGGTTACTATAAATGGTGAGGAAGTTACAGTTGGAGACAATGGAGAATTTGCAAAGACCATAACCTATGATAGCTATGGGCAAAAAACAATAAAAATTGAAGCTATGACAGAAGATGAAAAAAATAATAGTAAAGAGATAAACATAACTTTATCACCATTGACTATCATTGATCTTGATAGCGAGAGCAGATTATTTACAACAACTTCAGCAGCAACAATAGTATATGATCTTGACACAACCGATGAGAACATTGATAAGGTAAAGGTTACTGTTGATGATAGAGAACCTATTATAAAGGATAAGCATCAAAATTCAGTTGAAATAACAGGATTAGCTGAGGGAGAACATGATGTTGTATTTGATGTTATGGATAAGGGAAATGAATCCATTGCTCAGATAATTGCTAGTTTAATTTATGATACAGATCCTGCAATTACCTTTGATGTAAAGGATGAGGATGGGAACATTATTAGTCAGCAGGATATTTATAATAGAAAAGAGATAGTAGCACATGGAAATGTTTCAAAGAAAGTCAGGGAAATTAAGTTCATTGTAAATTACACTGAAGATGGGGTTGCTAAGACTAAGGAACCAATATATGCAGATATAAATGGCTTAGATTTTGATGTAACTCTTGAACTTGAGGAAGGAATGAATAGAGTTACTATAGGTATTACTGATCTGGCTGGTAATTACAATGAATATCAGATGAAGGTTTTTGTTGACACTTTAGAACCTGATGTTATATTTGTAAATCCGGAAACTGGAAATGAAATAAGAACTTCAGAGCCTGCCTATACCTTCAAATTTAAGGTTAGTGATAACACATGGGGCTATGATGTTTATGTAAACAAAGAGAAAATTGACAGTGTGGATGGAGAATTAGGAACAGGAACAGAAGAAAAGCTAATATCCTATGAATACAAAGTACCTGCAGGGGAAAGTAGAGTTATTATTAAGGTAATAGACAGAGCAGGGAACTGGATTAGCAAAACGTTTATAGTTGTAAGTGATGATGAATTCATCGATGCGGAAGTTGGTGTACCAAGTGTAGAATATGACAAAAAATCACCAAAAGATATAGAGGTGCCTGTAAAGTTTAACAGTGATGAATTGTTTAAGTTGTCATTGATAAGTGAACCAGGAACAAGCATTAAGACTGACTTAATAAAAGGTGAGGATTTTATAATAAATGAGAATTCCATAACTATAAAGTCCCAATTTGTAGATAGTTTGCCTGTTGGAGAATACTATTTGAGATTTACTTTTAAGTCAGGAAACAATGCTGATGTTGAATTGTATATTGTTGATACAAGAGAAAGTGATTCATTGCTTAAAAACATAAAGATTGGCGGTAAAACCATAGCAGGGTTTAATGGCAATAAGTTTAATTATGTAATAGAAATGTCTCCTTTTGATACAATAATACCAGAAGTTAGCTGTGAAGCAAATGATGTTTCAGCAAAGGTTGAGATTACACAGGCAGAAAAAATGGGAGATACAGCTGTTGTAAAGGTAACTGCTAATAGTGGAACACAAAAGGTATATAGAATAAAGTTCATTGTTCCATTAACAATAGAGAATGTAAGCGGTATAACTGAATTTGAAAAGGGTAAACCAGCAACAGTTACAATGAGAGCTTCAAATATTTCTGACAGAACAAAAGTAGCAATACTTTTAATAGGTATATATGATAAGGATGGAAGATTTATAGATTACATTGAGGGAGAATATACTATAAAACCTGAGGAAAGTGTTGATATGTCAGCTACACTAAATACCCTTAATAGTTCAGCATATAAGATTAAATGCTTCATTTGGGATAATATGAATCCGTTGTCAGAGGTATTTGAATTTTTAATTAAATAACTATATTGTTCATTCTTCATGGAAAACGATTTTAATTAAAAAAGCTAATAGCATTTTAGACAACATAAAATCTGCAGTATTATTGATAAATCAGAACAAATTCATATGCACCATAGGTGCATATGAATTTGTTAAATTTTTAAATTGCAGTAGGGGTTAAACAAAAACAGTTTATTAATCCTTATTGTCATAAAGGAGGATGAAGTATGGTAAGATATAAAAGAATCCTTGGGGTTTTTGTGATTCTGTTGCTTTGTGTTTCAACCCTTGGTAACTATGTAACTGTAGGTGCAAAGGCTAAAGCAGTTCCTAAGATTATAGTGGTTGAAGAAGCTAAGAGGGAGTATGAAGTAGGTGAAAGACTATATGTTAAGGTGCAAGCACCTAATTATAAAGAAAAGGTAGAATATAGAGCAGTAATATGGGATGGTAATGCTAAAAAAGCCCTAAATGTTTGGACAAACTACCCTTATTACTATAAAAATTGGCAGCCAGCAGGTACAACAGTATTTCCTATTACATGGATTGTATCTACTCCAGGTGTATATAGACTGACAGTCTATGTAAGAAGATTAGGATCTAAGGTTCCGTATGACAGTTATGTTGAAACAAAGGCATTTGTTGTTAAGGAAAAGCAAGAGATTGCAAAGGAAATGGTAATTGACAAGGATAATGAGACATATGATGGTAAATATATAGAAAAGAAGGAAGCTATTAAAACAGATGTAAGATTAACGGCTAAGAATGTGGTTTTGAAAAATGCAGCTATTGAGGGGAATGTTTATATAACTGGCGACAATGTATCATTGAGCAATGTGTTGGTTTCTGGAAAGGTTGTAATTGATCCAGGCAAAAATGGTACTGCAAATTTAGATAATGTTACAGCTAAAACAGTTGATGTTCTTTCTGGTGGAACCGAAAGCATACATTTAAAGGATTTTGTTGCTGAGGAAATGAATGCTGGTGGCGAAAACCCAATAAGAATTGAGATAGATGGAAATACAAAAATTTTAGCAACAAAAGCAAAATCCAACTTAATTCTTGTGGTTAAATCGGGAACTTTTGGGAAAATAACTATTGAAAAACAGGGTGAATTAGAAACAAAAATTGAGTTTCAAGGAAATTTTGAAGAGGAAATAATAGTAAAGGCAGCTTCATATTTAAAGGCAGCGGATAAGGCCAATATTAAAAAGTTGATTGTTTCTGTTGATAAAAGGGAATATATAGTAAAATTAGAAGGAAAATTTGCAAGCGTTGAAGTAAATAAAGAAACAAGGGTAATTCTTCTACCTAATACAGTTATATCTTTGCTTACAGCAAATGCAAATTTTGACCTGGAAATGGATAAAAATTCAAAGGTTGAAAAGTTAGAAAATAAAGGTGGGAAACCACTGATTACAGGTGCTGGAGCAGGAAATGTCAATACTGGAGCTATTTCTGGAGGAGGAGGATCTGGTTCGGGAGGATCAAGTTCAGGCGGATCAGACAGTCAAAAACCCGAAGTACGTGTAAGTGGGGTAGGGCTTGATACGAGTTCTGCAATAATGAAAATAGGACAGACAATTAGTATAGAAGAGGAAGTTTACCCTTCAAATGCAGCAAATAAGGATGTGGAGTGGTCTTCAAGCAATACCAGCATAGCAGAGGTTAATAATGGAGAAATAACTGCCAAAAGAGAGGGAACAGCTGTTATTAAGGTAAAAACAAAGGATGGAGGCTATATGTCATCCATGAATGTAAAGGTAACAAAATTCGATTTTTGTGTAATCATTAGAAGAAGTGATGATATGGTTACCTTTAGTGTATATAGTGCAAGAAGTAATGATGAAGTTACACTCTCCGTATTAGATATAAATGGAAACAAAAAGTATGCTGAACAGAAAACGCTAGAGGATAATATTATTGTATTTACAATACCTTTGGAAAAAGGCAGCTATAAATGCTGTATTAAAAGTCTTGATACAGATATAATTGAAATAAATATTTAGCAATAATGTAAGAAGCCAGAGAAAGAAAAATAGTATTCCTTTCACTGGCTTCCTACATTTTTTGTTATGGAACATTTAATATAAAAGGAGGTCTAAAAAATGAAGGAACAAATCTGTATGCATAAAATGTAATTTAAATATAAATCAAAAATTCTATTACATTTTGTCTTTTTAAACATCCTAAGGTCGGACCAATACTGCAGGGCTGTTTAAAAAAACAAAATGTAAAGAATTTTACGATTTATATATAGATATAGAACTTTTAAAAGTATAATAAAAACTGTACAGGGGGGAAGAAAATGATTAGAAAAAATAGAATTGCAGCAGCAGTTATAATAGCTATATTTATATCTTCAATTACAATAAACAATGTACAAGCGGCTATGAAGGTCAATGGAATAACTGTTCCCAAACCAAATATATCAGGATTGAAGACGAGCTATAATGTTTCTGATAAAGTAAGTTTATTCATTACATCTTCTGATATTAATACAGATGTACAGTACAAGGCTGTGCTAAAAAACATTACTACCGGAGAAATAATTGATATCCTAAAGGGCTTTACCACAAAGTATTATAATCCTAAAAATAGATACGCACTTACCTTTAATGTAAACACTCCTGGAGAATATTCTCTAGAAATTACATCAAAGAAAGCAAGGTATAAGACAATTTACAGTAGAAGTGAAGTTAAATATTTCACTGTTATATCAGGTACAAATACAGAAAAAATAATATCCATTGATTCAATAACTAAAGAGTTAGGGGAAGGAGAATATTATAAACTCCCTGATAGGGTAAATGCTAACTTTGAAAATGGTATAGGAGAAGTAGATGTTAAGTGGAAAGAAAGTATTGTAGATACAAGTAAGCCTGGTACATATTTATATGAAGGGTATGTTGATGGATATAGTAAAATGGTAAATCTATTCCTCATTGTTAAGCCTATGGAGCTTACATATAGGATTGCTGCAACTAGTGATCTTTACAGGCTTTATATTATCTTTAACAAAAAAATTGATAATGAGTCCATTAGAAAAGAAAACTTTAAATTACTAAAGGAAGGCAGCTTAGTTGATACAGAAATAAATATAGTTGATGATAAAAGAATATGCATCATAATTTCAAATGAAGATAAGAAGTTTAAAAATATGGATAAATACACCTTATTTTTTGATGGGATATATGATATGTCTGGGCAAGAGATAGAACCAGCTAGATTGGAATTCATGCCCTATAAGATAGTTGATGAAAATATTATTAATACTATCAAGGCAGGACATCTTGAAGCGCCTGAGGTATATGATCCTCTTGGTGAGTTCTTATATTTTGGATACATTCCAGTAAATGTAGATGGAATGGATTCTAAGTATGATGTAAATGGAATACCTCTTATAAAAATAAATGGAACATTTGTATATAATCCTGTAAGCATAGCCCAATTCGGACTTCAATACTATAGCTATTATGTAAAGAGTGGGGATAAGGATAACATTAAACCTATGATAGCTGCTGCAGATTGGCTTGTATATAATCAAGATATGGGGACCGGAAAATGGCTTTATAAATTTCCCTTTAATGTCGGTGGAATGGATATAAGGCTTGAATCAGGTTGGTCATCTGCTATGGGACAAGGCCAGGCGATATCACTTCTTGTCAGGGCATACAGCCTTACAAAGGATGGAAGGTATATTCAAGCTGCAGAACGAGGATTGGAACCATTGAAGATTGATGTTGAAAATGATGGATTAACAAGATATATTGATGGACATCCATACTATGAGGAGTATCCAACAAATCCTCCATCATACGCACTAAATGGTTTTATGTTTACTCTTTTAGGCCTATATGATTTAAGCTATATAAAGCCTGAATCAGAAGCCACAAAACTTTATAATGAGGGTATGGAGACATTAAAGCTTGTTTTACCAAACTATGATTCAGAGGAAAATAGAATAAGTATATATCACCTTGGACACATTACAAAAGCACCTAGAAGTATCCATGTATCAAATTTCTACCATATGGTGCATATAATACAGTTAAAGTCTCTTGATTCTGTATCACCAGATTCAATACTTCAAAGGTACTATAAGTTGTGGAAGGAGTATATAGAATAAAAACAGGTACCAGCCTTTTCTAGAGGTTGGTACCTGCTTCTTATTTTTCGGTATATTCTTGGACTAGATTGTAATATTTATCATAGCCTTGTTTTGCCAATTTTCTTGCCGAGGATACCAGTGAGAATCCCTTGTCAGTATTATCTGCCATTTTTTCAATGGATTCATCTGAATTGGAATCCTTGTATTTTATTAATTCATTTAGGGCTGATTTATAGTATTCTATTGATTTTGAGTAATTTGATAGTATATTATTCATATCACTTACATCAATTCCTGTTTCCTTAGTGCGGGAAATAAGGTCCTTTGTTAGAGTCAGTATTTCATTATATGAACTTTCTGCATCGGATAGCGATTTTTTAATATCAGCTATATTATCAGAACTTGATTTTTCTTTTATAAAAATATGTGCAAAGTATATTTCATCATCTATTTGATACATGGCATCTCCGTAGGAATGAAGAAGCCTATAATATGTAGAAAGCATACTGTATAGCCTAAGTATATTTACATCCTTATTTGCACTTGAATAGGATTTGATTTTATTGTACAAATCCATATAATCATCCTCGCAGGATTCCATTGCTTCTACTGCTAAATCAACACCAGCCTCACTATTATTTATGCACTTATCAAAATCACCGCTTGAATGTGAATTTGCATAGCTTTCAGCAGCATCAAGTGCTGCTTTGAAGTATTCAATGCTGGCATAATAGTTGTCTAAAATTGAATTTATATCACTAACATCGATATTCTTTTTCTTTGCATCAGCTATGATTTTTTGCGCCTCATCTATGAATTGATTATAATCATCTATGATTAGATTCAGGTTATCGCTTGTTTCTTCAAGATAACTAAGGTCATCACTGGCCATAATATCTGTTACTAACATAGCTAAGGAAGTATCTAGTATAGAAATATTGCTGCCTATTTTTGAAAGATTATTATAGTAGTCTGCTAGGAAGCTGTAATATTTTATTGCTTTTATTTCTTCAATTGAATTTGGTACGGTTAATAAAAGCTCTGATAATGTCCTTAACTTTGTTGTTTGAAGAAGGGTCTTAGCTTCATTTATTGGTATTGCAAAGTTTAGGTTCTGTCCTAATTCGGTAAACCCTGCATAGGTAATTCCCACTACTTCACCCTTTGCATTAAATAGTGCTCCACCACTACTTCCTGAGGATATTGGGGCAGATATTTGTATATCCTTTGTACCCTCAACATCTCTTATTATGTTTTTTCTAAAGCTGCTTACGATTCCTGTAGAGACTGTGTTTTGGAGACCTAAGGGACTTCCAATTGCTACAATGCTTTCACCAAGCTCAAGTTTATCTGAATCTCCCATTGTTAAATATGGAACATTATTCAAGCCTTTAACAGATAAAATTGCTATATCCCTCTCTACACTATAGTTAAGTACACCTTCCACATCATATTCCTTTTCATCATAAGAAACTGCTTTTATCTTTGATGTACCTTCAATAACATGAAAATTTGTTATAACCTTTCCATCCTGAGAAACTAAAAAGCCACTTCCAGTTCCGATTAAGGTATTGTCTTTATCAAAGCATTTTAAAAGAAATACAGATGTATTCTTTTTCGCTATCTCCTTAACATCAAGAGTCTTATCAGAGGGCTGTGGAGTTGTATTTGTATTATCTGTTGGATTGGTGCTTGAATTATTTTTTATCCAGAAGGTATTTGTTTTAACAAAGCTGTCATAGGGAACCTTTGCGCCAATTCTTCTTACAAGAACAGTCAGACTATAAGCTCCAGGTTCCATTCCCTGAACTGGCCAGTTTATTTTAAAATTATAGTTTCCACTTGGCTGCCATTTTGTATAGTAGTAGCTAGGAAATCCAGGCCATAGCTCTGATGTTTTTCTTGTTGTTCCATTATATAGTATAACCCTGTATTGAACAGCTCCTCCATAGTTTGGAGATGAAACTGTAAAAGAAACTCTTTCACCAGGATGATACTCTGCTGCAGGCTGGTTAATCATTTTAAGATTAGGAATTGTAGAGGCCTTTGAAGAAGCCAGAACAGCAGAGTTACTAAATATAATAGTGAAAATTAACACAAAAGAAACAAATAGACTTAGAATTCGCTTTTTCATATACCTACCTCCAATTACAATATAATTTATATTATACCATAAAATAGGTTGTAATTTTTTAAAAATTGTGCAATACTATGCACATTTCTATGAAAAAATATCGATTTATGCCGATTATATATTAGAGAGTAAATAGTTGATTTTGGTTTATTTTTTACAATTTTCTGGTATAATGTATCTATAAAAGGGGGGATTGTATGAGAAAGTTACATAAAAAAAATCTAAAAAGATTTTTAGTATTTGTATCAGTGTTTGTAATTTTTACGATTTTTAGTACAAGTGTGTATGCAGCAGGTGGAGTATTAGATCAGGTAAAATCCCTTATAAAGAGTTACTATGTTTATGATGTGCCTCAGGAGGCATTGAATGCAGAAACTGTAGAGGATGCTGTTAAGGCCCTTAATGATCCATATAGTGAGTATTTTTCTGCAGAAGAATTTGATGATTTTATAAATTCTATAGATATGAAGTTTTTAGGAATTGGGATAAATTTAGAAATTGTTCCTGATGGGATTAAGGTTGTTTCTGTAATGAAGGGACAGCCAGCAGAGACTTCTGGAATTACTAAAGGGGATATAATAATAAGTGCAGATGGTCATTCATTAAAGGGTATGACATCCCTGGAGGCTACCTCATATATAAGGGGAGAGGAAGGAACTGTTGTAAAGCTGGTTGTTAAAAGAGGAACCAGCCTGTTAAATTTCAGTATAACAAGAAAGATAATTGAAGAGCCAACTGTTATGTCAAAGGTACTAGAAGGCAATACAGGCTATATCGGAATAGCATCCTTTGGAGAAAAAACTCCCTATGAGTTTAAGAATAATTTGATGTCTTTAAAATCAAAGGGTGTTGATGGATATATAGTTGATTTAAGAAACAATGGCGGTGGATACATGAATGCTGCTGTAAATATTGCTGAATATTTTATAGGTCAGAGAATATCTTTAATAACCGAGAATAAGAACGGGAATAGAGAGGTATATTCCGAGCTTGATAATGGAATTGAGATGGATAAACCGGTGATATTTTTGATAAATGAAAATAGTGCCAGTGCATCTGAAATACTCTCAGCTGCGGTTAAGGATTATAGCAAAGCATTTTTCGTAGGAAAAACGACCTATGGGAAAGGTGTTGCACAGAGTATGTTTTCACTTTCCAATGGAGGAGTTATAAAGCTTACAACGATGAAGTTCTATTCTCCAAAGGAAAATATAATACATAAGAAGGGGATATCGCCAGATTTAGACACAGGTGATATGGATGCTCTATTGGCTGCAGAGCTGCTGCTGGGAAAATCAAAGGCTGGATTGGACAAGAGAGGTTATATTAAGGTAAGCATAGGCAACAGGAGCTATGATATAGATATAAATAGAGCTAAAAAACCTGAATATAATGATGCCTTTAAATGTATAATGGATTTGCCATCATCGCAGATATGTATTGGAACACAGAATGGCTGGCAGAGCATAGTAAAAAATACTGATGAATATTGGAATTTATATTTCTGTGGCAATACAGCAGTTAACAGTATTTTAAATGTCCCCACTGATAAAAAGTTTATGGTGTCATTTTCAAAGGACGTTAGTAAGGCTACTGTTAATGGAGACACAATTAAGCTTGTAAGGGCATTAACTGGTGAAAAGATTCCTGTTAAGTTTGAGTTTTTAAATGGAAAACAGGTAAAGGTATTGCCTGAAAAGTCTCTTAATGCAGGGGAAAATTATTATCTTGTTATCGATAAAACAATAAAGAGTTTGAATGGTTCAGGCATGGCAAGAGGTACAGTTACAAAGATTAAAGTTGAAATGGATCTTTCGAGAATAAGCTTTATAAGAAATGTAAATGAAAGAATCCGGCTTGCAAAATAGTCGGATTTTTAATAGAAATTTTTAATAAAGAACATACTTTTTTATTTAGAAATGTCGATGGAAATGTGGAAAAATTATTCATAGTGTATTAGAATTAAGTTATTGGTGATTGCTAGGTCATCTTTAACTTAGCATGTTACATAATACAGAAAGGAGTTGGAAGAGTGATTAAGTCTAAAAAGCTATGTACATTAATATTTGCAGTAGCGTTTATATTGGCTTCGATTTTTGAGGGAGTACAAGCTAGTGGGAGTACAAGAAGCTATAGAAAGGTTATAACTCCTAAAATACAGCTGGTGGCACAGCCTAAGGCTGAATACAACGTTGGAGAAAGAATATATATTAAGGTTAAGGCACCTAACTATAGTGGAAAAGTTGAATATAGAGCAGTAATATGGGATGGAAATAAGAGGGAAATGAGAAATTTGTGGAATAAATATCCCTATTACTATAAGAACTGGCAGCCAACAGGAACAACCCTATTCCCTATTACATGGATTGCATCTACTCCAGGGATATATAGGTTGACGGTTTATGTAAGAAAGGTTGGTTCAAAGGTTCCATATGAGAGCTATGTTGAAACAATTGTATTTAAAATAAAGAATAATATGCCTCTGGTATCTACATATAATTTAACTTTGAATTCAAGCACAACAACATATGGGGTATCAGACCTCATAGATACATCATCCATGGCACAGGCTGATATAAATTCAGCAGTTGGAGAAAGAATAAAGGGCATAGTACCTGTTACAATAAGCCTTTCAACTAAGGTTCTAGGAAAGTCAGGTTATGATTATGCTGGAATAATTCCACTAGACATGCCTGATACGCAGCTTTGGGCAAAGGATGAAAGAGGAAACTGGTATGATATGAATACAGATGGAGTAGGAGTTAGGGAAAGATTTTCTCTCCCGGCAAATTATAATTCCAGTATTACCTTTTATCCGATTTTCTCGGATAAAGGTACATATACTCTTACATTTGAACTTGTTGATGGATATGATATAGATAATATAATTGCCAGAAGTGTTAAAACCTTTGAAGCTAAATACCAAAGATCTGTGTATACATTTTTCTATGCAGCAGCCCCTTCAGGGTATACCTCAAGTGCACTTATAGAAACCGAGGGGAAGACTCAAAGCGAGATAGATGCAGCAGTAAGCAGTGCTATAAAGAATATAACACCTATATATACAGAGCTTTTTGCTGCCCAGGAAGGAATAGCAGGATATGATGCTGCAAGGATAGATGCTTTAAATATGGAAGGATTACAGCTTTGGATAAGGAATGCTGATGGAAGCTGGGTTGATGCAAATAAGGATGGATGGGGGCCTAAGACAGGTTTTAAACTTGATAATAAATATGATAAATATATTGATATGTATCCAATATTCGCACAGCCAGGGAACAGGACTTTAAATGTAAGGGCAATAGATGTTTCTGATGGAAAAACAATTACAGGGTTTAAGGCAACGCTTAATGTGAGTGATAAATCGTGCTATTCTATTACAGTAGAAAATGGCGCAAGCTTTAAGGCAAAAGATCTTGTTGATGTTTCTGACAAGAGCCAGGAGGAGATAAATAAATCTGTTGAAGCTGCTATATCGGATATTTCTCCTGTTGATATAAAGCTTTTAACAAAGGTTAAGGGAAGTAATGGATATGATTCAGCAAGATTTGCACCTCTTGGAATTGAGAATATGCAGCTGTGGGCAAAGAATGCCGACGGAAACTGGGTTGATATAAATAGATCAGGATGGGGACCAATTGATGGATTCCAATTGCCATCGAATTATGAAGTTACAACTAGAGTATATCCGATTTTTATGGAGTCGGGCTCCTACAAATGTAATATAAGGCTTGTAAATCTGTCAGATAACCGCATAATAGCTGAGGATATGGTTGAAATCGATGTTAGATAAATGATTAGTGCCAGACAAAGAAGAATTCATTCTTCTTTGTCTGGCACTAATCACTTTATTTTTTCCCAGTTTTCAAAAGCATTATCAACGATTGATTTTAATGGTTCATTTAGATTTTCATCTATTGGTATATAGAGACCCTTACTATTAGAAACCCGTTTACCATTAATATCTGTCATTTCTACAAAATATGAAACTACTTCGTCCTTAGAGAAGATGTAATGACCTTGAATGTTGCTGTATCTATCCATATAAACACATACAAGGTAATCGAACTTATTTGGAGTTATCCTGTCAAAAAAGCATAAATAACCCTTTGACTTTGAAATCCTATTGTCCATATTGCAGCACCTTATTTGGACCTTTTTTCTTCCTTTTATTTCAAGCTCCTCGATAAAATTTATGTTTTTATAGGGACTCAAAAATCTTTTTTCAACAAGTTTCTTTACAGTGCTGAATACTCCAAGCCACCTTACAGTGAGAGTGTTTTTGCTTTTTATCATCAATTCGTTTATGCAGTCGAAGTAGTTTATACAAATCCCTCCAGCAATTGCTCACTTTCATAGTAATATATATTTGGATTACATATAAAATATGACTCCAGGTGACAGGCAAGTGGCAAGTTGCCTGACACTTATTTAATAATATTATCCAGCATCATTGAATAATATTAAATGTTGGTGTATTCTATAAAAGTAAGAAAGGAGGGTTTTTAGTGATTTTAAAGGCTATAATATTAGGAATAATTGAAGGACTTACAGAGTTTTTACCTGTATCATCAACCGGGCATTTGGTTATCTTTGAAAAATTGATGGGTTTTGAGGGGATTAATGCAAATTATGTTGAGATGTTTACGTATGTAATACAGCTAGGAGCTATACTAGCAGTAATTATATTATATTGGAAGAAAATAAAAGAAACCCTTTTAAATTTCTTTCCAAAGAAGGTTGGGTATGAAAAATCAGGGTTTAAGTTTTGGTTTATGATATTTATTGCTTGTGTGCCGGGAGGTATTTTTGGAATACTGCTAGATGATGTGGCAGATAAATATTTGTTTAAACCAGTGCCAGTGGCGATAACACTGTTTTTAGGCGGTATATGGATAATATATGCTGAGAAGAAATTTAGAAAAAATAGTCCGAGGAAAAAAGAGCTTAATGTAACAGCAAAGCAGGCAGGAGTAATAGGGTTATTTCAATGTTTAGCCATAATTCCTGGGATGTCACGTTCAGCTTCTACGATTATAGGTGGATGGGTAGCAGGACTTTCTACTGTTGCAGCTGCTGAATTCTCATTCTTTTTGGCAATCCCGGTTATGGTTGGAATGAGCTTTTTAAAGCTTGTTAAAATTGGAGGCATATTTAGTCTTACTGCTATAGAGATAACTTCTCTTGCAGCTGGTTTTATTGTTTCGTTTATAGTAGCTTTAATAGTAATTAACAAGTTTATTTCATATTTAAAGAAAAAGCCTATGAAGGTATTTGCAGTGTATAGAATGATATTTGCGATTATAGTTTTAATTGCTGGATTAGCAAAAATATTTTAGGATAATAATGCAAGGCACGT
>DAMCZI010000009.1:0-1208 GCA_032095175.1 Clostridiaceae bacterium | reverse complement strand
GTTGTATGACTCTTGGTAGACCAAGGTTATCCAACTTGTCACGTGCCTTGCACTTTTAATGTCGCTTTATAATTTTCATTATCTTTGTATTTGTTGTAAAGTCGTATATATCGCTTCCATTTCCATAGGATATGGAAAGTTTCAAGCCAAGAGTTTTACTTATCTCGAACATATCCTGAATGAATATATCAGACCCAGCATTATAGGGAACTGTTATATCAACAATAACATCCTTTCCTTTTATAGACTTTAACTCCTTGAGTAATTCAAGCATCGAGTTTTTATTTATCTTCATATTTTCCTTGTATGAAATTCCGTTCCCAGGATATGAAAGATTGCTAAGAAATACAGATGCTTTAACTGTTTTATACCCATCCATGGTTGGAAGATTTTTAAATCCTGTGTCAAAGGATAGTGGATGAAGGTTAAATACGATGTCGATATCTTCATATTTCTCTTTTGCATTGAGGTATATGTTGTTTACTGTAGAATAATATATTTCCTGGGGAATATTTGGATTTTTAAGATTTATGGATATACCTTTGAAATTTGGATTTTTACCGCACCTATCAATGGTTTCCACAACCATCTTTGAAAAATACTTAAGCTCTGCCTTGTTTCCGAAAAGGGATGATGTATCCTCTGAGAAACCAGGTCCAGAGGTTATTTCAATTATATAGCTCATTGATGAATTGTTTAATATACCAACTGCTTTTTTAAAATTTCTTAAAGCTTTAAAATCGGTTTTATATGAACCATTTGCAATTCTAATTCCAGGAGTTTGAAGTATAACAGTATTAAACCCCATTTCTCTAAGCTTTGATATATTAAAATACTCACTGCTTCTTACCATTACAGTTTTTAACGCCTTTTGTTCTGCGCCTGCTGCTTCTACAATTTCATTTTGTTTGGATGACTCTTGCTTTGGAACTGTATTTTGAACCTTTCCGCCCTTACAGGAGGAAAGTAGTAGTATCACTATTAAAAATGGTATTATCTTCTTCATTTCGAACCCTCCTATTTTGGTATTATAGCATAAAGGAAGAGGTATGTCTAAAGGGAGAAGGTATGTAAGTGCCAGGCACATGGCAAGTGGCACTTTTACCTCCTGTGATGAAAATCACATCTCTTTAGAAGAAATGAGTATATAATATACTTAGGCACATTAAAAAAATAAATAAGTCATCTTACTCGTCCTTTTAATTCTT
>DAMCZI010000008.1:0-128793 GCA_032095175.1 Clostridiaceae bacterium | reverse complement strand
GGAGTAGTCGACGGAAGCAATATTTCTTGACCTTCACGGTCTATTGCAGATAAACCAGGGTAGGATGCTACGCATAATCACTAAACTATGAACTACTGTTCTTAAACTGTAATTAGCCTGTAATTGATTTGTAACTAAATATGCTTTGAATGGTTTTATAATAATCTCATAAAATCCTTATAAGGAAGTAAAGAAAATCATAAAGACTTTATTTTGATTCATGTCACTAATGAAAAGAGGAATATTATTATGAAAAAAATCACAACTTTATTTTTAACAATTTTATTTATGGTTACTTTAGTAACTGGATGTGGTAGCGAAAATACTTCTACAAATATAAATAATCAAGTTGCAGCTATAGATACATCAAGTAAAAAAGGTACCGCAGATACTTCTGCCAAAACCAATTTGCAAAATAATGTATACATAAATAAAGATTATTCTTTTCAATATACTTTACCAAGTACATGGATAGATAACTGCAATATTGCGGAAAAAACTGATAATAAAGGAAATAATACGAAATTTGAAGTTGGATTTCAATGTGCACCTAAAGATGAGAAAATAAAATCTGAAGATATGCAAGCACTGGTAACATTTTATGTGATTACTAAAGATGATTGGACTAAAATGGATAAAAATAAAGAACAGGAACCACCTATTGGAGATTATTTAGGTGAAAAGGATGGGTTAGTATACTTATTTTCAACACCACAATCTAACCCATATGACGCACAATCAAAATTAGGAAAGATATTCGATAAGATGTTTGAATCATCTGATATCAAAAATAATTTTAAAATTATAAAATAGAATACGAGGAAGGCAGGTAATAAACAGAAGTATTACTTGCCTTCCTTATTTAGTTTGAATGGAGGAGGACATAAGATTATAATATTAGTAAAT
This sequence comes from Clostridiaceae bacterium, assembly GCA_032095175.1. GTDB lineage: Bacteria > Bacillota > Clostridia > Clostridiales > Caloramatoraceae > DAMCZI01. Next base: position 127,887 of record DAMCZI010000008.1, on the reverse strand, counting down.
GGTTTGAAATTTAACAATTGATAGATATAATAAATTAAGTAACAACGGATTATTGAAAAGGGTGGGATGTTTGTGAAACTACCTCAATTTAAACTTTATGAAAATAGAATAGTAGGGGAAATAAATATAGACAAAAGGCAAGGGGAATATATGCCCTTTCCAGAGGGAATGAGTGAAGAGCTTGCTTCATATTTAAGGTATATGGGGATTGAAAAGCTTTATTCACATCAATATGAGATGTTTGTAAGGGCATCTAGAGGGGAGAACCTTATAATAACAACATCAACAGCCAGTGGAAAGACACTAAGCTTTTTACTTCCTGTTGTTGAAAAGATATTAAAGGATCCTACCTCAAAGGCCATATTTGTGTATCCAACAAAGGCATTAGCCCATGATCAGTATAGAAATCTCATCCCAATACTTGAGTATTTTGGAGAAGACAGAATACAGGCGGGGATATATGATGGGGATACACCAACCAATGAAAGAGCAAGAATAAGAAAAAATGCTAATATAATACTAACAAACCCTGAGATGGTTAATTCGGCATTCTTACCTAACCACAGCCTTTTTGGATTTAATCATATTTTTTCAAGGCTGAAGTTTTTTATAATGGATGAGCTCCATGTATACAGAGGTGCATTTGGCTCCCACATGGCGAATATAATGAGAAGAATGGAGAGGGTATGTAAATATTATAAAAGCAACCCGCAATTTCTTTTCAGTTCGGCAACAATTGCAAACCCAATAGAGCTAGCTGAGAATATAACAGGAAAAAAATTCTTTCATATTAATAAGGATGGTTCTCCGGGAAGTGCAAAGAAGGTATATGTTTGGCAGCCTCCATATGTAAGGGATACAGAGTATAGAAAAACTCCTGAGGAGGAAGCATCGGAATTCATACCAGATCTTGTACAGGAGAATGTGAGATTTATAACCTTCTGTAAAAGCAGAAGAGAGGTTGAGGTAGTATTAAAGGAAGCAAGGGATAGACTAACCGACATTGAGGGAATGCCTACCCTTGGGAAGGATTTATCAGATAGAATATCGGGCTACAGGGGAGGATATACCCCTGAGGAGAGAAAAGAAATAGAAAGAAAGCTTTCAAAGGGGAATATAACTGGAGTTGTAGCAACAAATGCATTGGAACTGGGAATTGATATAGGGGATCTTGAGCTTGCAATATCATGTGGGTTTCCTGGTACAAAAGCATCCTTTTGGCAGCAGATTGGGCGTGCTGGAAGAAAGGGTGATGGGGCCCTGGGGATACTAATACTTGATGTCTCGCCCCTTGACCAGTATATTTCCATAAACAGCGACTGGCTTGTAAAAACAGGAGTTGAAAATGCAGTTATCGACAAGGATAACCTATTCATACAGCTTGCACATGTTAGAGCAGCAGCGGCAGAGATGCCTCTATCCCTTGATGATGCATCTACATTTCCAGACCTTGGAGAGATAGTCCCTGTTCTTATAAAGGCAGGAGAGCTTAAAAATGATGGTGGAGTATTTGCCTGGATAGGAAAGGACTTCCCATCAGGAGATTTCAATCTAAGAAATATATCAAGTGATATATATAAGGTAATAAACAAACAAAATGGAGTAATGCTTACTGAAATGGATGAATATCAGGCATACCATGAGGTATATCCAAAGGCAATTTATATACACGATGGAATGCAGTATATGGTTGAGCGACTTGACCTTGTAAATAGAGTTGCTGAAGTTGCACCAGTAGATATGAACTACTTTACTGTACCCTTTACAGAAACTGCAGTAAGCATAATAAAGGAATTTAAGTCAAAGGATATAGCAAGAACAAGTGCAACCTTTGGTGATGTAAACATAAAGGAAGCTGTTCCTGCATATAAGATGGTTCAGTTCCACAACAGACAAAACCTTGGTTTCGAACCAATAAAGGAAAACCTATATACACAGCTTGAGACAGAAGGAATGTGGTTTTTAATCCCTCAGGATGTGGATAATGTGATTAACGCATACACACAATTTAATTATTACAACGGAGTAAAGCATGCCCTTTTAACAGCGGCAAGAATGAGAACAATGGCAACCTCCGAGGATATTGGAGGAACTGTTTTCAATACCGTTGAGGAAAATGGAGAGGTAAAAAGAGCATATGTAATACTCTATGACCTCTATCCAGGTGGACTTGGCTTTACAGAAAAGGCCTTTGATTACTCTGATGAGATATTAAAGGAAGCAATAAGTCTTGTTAAAAACTGCAGGTGCAAGGATGGCTGTCCTGCATGTGTTGGTGATTATCATTTGGATAAAAAGCTTGTACTCTGGGGACTTGAAGGTATGCTTTCGGAAAAGAAGGCACCAATTGATGTTAAGATTAAAGCACCTGAAATAAATATTATAGAGGAAAAGCATTTTGATTTTGGTGAACTACCTGAAAAATGGGAGGAATTTTTAGTTTTCCTAAACAAAAGGTCCGAGGGCTTCACACAATTCTTTACAACCATAAAGGGAATAAGAATATCAGGTACAGTCCTTATATTCAAAGTTTTAGCTCCATTCTTTAAGGAATGGATAATGGATTTTGCAAACAGAAAGAAAATAGAGAATATAATAAAAAGATATGTAAAGATTCCAGATGGATTCTCAATAGATGTAGAAATTGATGAGTTTGACAGTAAGATGGATAAAATACTAAGAAGATATGATGATCTTACAAAACCAGATAATCATGAAAACAATCAAAGGATGTATGATAGGTCTGAAAAGTAGGTGTTTTTATGCTTGATGCATATTTAAGGGAGTTTGAAAAACTAAATGAATATCAGAAAAATGCCATAATCTCAAAGAATAAGTACACCATTCTAAATGCAGTAGTAGGAAGTGGAAAAACAACGGTTTTAATTCACAAGGTGCTTCATGAGCATTTTGTTGATGGTGTGCCCTTTGAGGATATGATGGTTTTAACCTTTACAAACAAGGCTGCAGATGAGATAAGGGATAGAGTATGTGCCTTTGATGAGTCTTTAAGGGAAAAGCTGAAGTATTTTGGTACTTTCCACTCAGTTGCAAGGACTATACTCATAGAACATCCAGAGCTTGAAATCATAGGCTATAACGAGGATTTTAAGGTTATAGACCACGATTATGCAGTTAATCTTTTAAATGAGATAATTGAAAGGGAAAACCTAAAAATAAAGTATAGGGCCAAGCTAATGAAAAGGGTTGAAGAGTTTAAAAAGGGGAAAACCCTTTATGGAATAATGAAATCCAATGATGATATAAAGGACCTTGTGGATATTTATACAAGTGAAAAAGTAAAAAGAAATCTTATGGATTTTGATGATTTGATTCAAAACTGTATAGAGATACTCATAGAGCCACTGAATCCACGATGGATTATAGTTGACGAGTTTCAGGACACTGATGAAAGACAGCTTAAGCTTATAAGAAGGATTGCAGGAAGTGAAACAAATATATTTGTCATTGGAGATCCCAATCAGATTATATATTCATGGAGAACAGGCTGCTGTGATATATTCAAACAGTTTAAGGAAATATATGATGCAAAGGAATTGACACTTCCATTAAACTATCGTTCCACAAGAACCATAATAGAGGCTGCAAAATGTCTTTTAGGTGGAGGAAAAATGGAGGGGGTAAAGGATTATGGGAACCCCATAGTTATAAGAAAGCATCTTGATGCTTTTAATGAGTCTATGCACATTGCAAGGAGAGTTAAGTCTTTATATGATGAGGGTATACCATATAATAACGTTGCTGTGCTGTATAGAAGACAGGCTCAGTTTGATGTTATCTCTGAGGTTTTTAAATCCAATGATATACCATACAAAATAGTTTTTAAGAAGACTCTTCCCTTTGAGGATGAAGAACAAAATGAAAATATTGATGGCATAAGTCTATTAACAATGCATGCATCAAAGGGCTTGGAATTCTCCCATGTATTCATAATAGGAGCCAATATGGGGAACATGCCTATAACCACAAAAAGGGGAGAGGAAGAGGAAGAGATAAGGCTGTTCTTTGTTGGAATTACAAGGGCGAAAAAGTATCTTGAGATATCCTACCTTACAAAACCAAGCCTTCCTGGGGTAGCAGCCTATGCAAGTCCATACCTTTTAATGATACCTAAGGAACTAACCCTTCGTGAGGATGAGGGAAGCAGCACAACACTATCAAGGCTTATGGAGATGCTTAGGGAGGAAAGAGAAAAAAAACAGGAAGAGGCTAAGATAAAGAAGGCAATACATGAAAAGTATGGAGAAGGAAAAGTAACATACGAAGATGAAAATATAATTAAGGTAGAGTTTGAAGGATATGGTGAGAAGGAATTTTCAAAGATGTTCTGCCCATTAGTTATAAGATAAATATAAATTCTTATTTTTAAAAAAAGTTTTATTATTGTAATATTGATACAGATGCAGTTTTAATAGCCTAAAAAATAAAGAGCCAAAAGACTCTTTATTTTTTAGGCTATTTGACAGTTGTTTCTGCTTTAGTTATAACATCTGAGAGCTGTTGAGTAGGTGGGCTATATGGATCTGCCCAGCCTTTATTTATGGTTAATTCGGTAAGTACAGTATGACCACCAACCAACTGATTAAGACTGGAGGAGTAAAGTGCCCTTAATTCAGGTGTTGTGCTTACCATTGTTGCATTTAGATAAGCGCCTGCAGCACTTTTAGCAGAGGCAATCATAGTGCCAGCAATAACCTCATCAGTTATATCAGTAGTGCTCTGGACTATATTACTTAAAATAGTTGACATAGCATGGTACCCCCTTTATGCTCTTGTGATATTATTTTCGTTAATAAATTGTTCTAATCCTTTAATTCTGCCTTCGGCTGCCAATATGCCTGACTCAGCTTGCTTTTTTAAGTCATCATCTGTAATAAGCGCCTGCATAGTCCTTGAAACTGCTAAACCATCGCTTTCGAATTTTAGTAATTCTGTTAATGAAAGTATTTCACCTTCAGTAAGCTTTCTCATATACAAACCTCCACTCTATTCTTTGTGTGCTAATTGCTAAACTAGTTTGCGTAGTTAATTAGCATATTAAACATGTAACTTATGTTATTTTAGGCATGGTAAATAATTACGTATACAGCAAATTAAAAAGGAAGAATAAAAAATGAAGATGAAAATATAATAAAGGTAGAGTTTGAGGAATATGGTGAGAAGGAATTTTCAAAGATGTTCTGTCCATTAATTATAAAGTAAATATGATTATTGTATTTGAAAAACCCATGTGGTAAAATATGATAATGATATCCTAATATTTCTAAAAATTGGGGGAAAGGGTTTATGAAAATTTTAAAAAAATCCGGATGGATTAGTTTTGTAATTGCTCTTGTTATTAGTGCTGTATCTTATCCGTTTTTACCTGATAAAATTGCAATACAGTGGAGTTTTTATGGTAAGGTTTCAAATATGGTACCCAAGATCGCTTATGCTGTAGGTGCTCCAATTATAATTTTTCTAATAAATCTTATTTATAAAGACAATGAGTCGAAAAAGGTGCAGGTTTTAATAGTAAGCATTGTAATTATAGCTTTAAGTATAATGACAGTAATGCTCAATCTTTTGTTTTATAAATAGAAAAAATATTAAAGTATAAAAAATCCCGAAAATCAGAATTGGTTTCCGGGATTTTCTTATACTTTAATACGCCTAAATACATAATATAAATTTATTTGTTGAAAATAATTAATTGAAGTGATATGATATATACATACCCCACAGGGGTGGGGGGGAGGTGAAGAAATGAATCAGGAAAAAATAAAGGCAGAAAAATATCTAAAGACTGTAAGAGGTCAGATAGATGGAATAATAAAAATGATAGATGAAGGCAGATACTGCGTTGATATATCAAATCAAATAGTCTCAGCTCAATCTCTTTTAAAAAAGGCAAATATGATGATCCTAAAGCAGCATTTGAATCATTGTGTAAAGGATGCCTTTTTGAAGAATCAGGGAGAAGAGAAGGTTGATGAAATTGTAGGTCTTATTGAAAAGCTTATGGATAAGTAGGTGATAATATGGAAAAGACATTTAAAATAAAGGGAATGACTTGCGCTGCATGCGCAAAGGCTGTTGAGAGGGCAGCTAGAAAAGTAGATGGAGTTATTGAAGCAAATTTGAACTTTGCTTCAGAAAAGCTTTATGTAAAATATGATGAAACAAAAACATCAGCTAAAAATATAACCTCCGCAATTGAGAAGGCTGGATATTTTGCAGAGGAGGAAAGAAACACAAAGGAGGCTGTGATTGGAATAGGTGGAATGACTTGTGCATCCTGTGCCAAAGCAGTTGAGAGAGCAGTTAAAAAGCTTGATGGAATATTTGAAGCTGAGGTAAATATAGCAACCGAGAATTTAAGAGTTGAATATGATCCCTCAACAGCAAGGCTCTCTATGATTAAGGAAGCTATAAAGAAGGCAGGATATACTTCAATTGAAAGAGAAGAGAATGTTGACAGAGATCAGGAGGAAAAGGAAAAGGAAGCCAATAAGCTTTTAAGAAACTTTTGGATTTCAGCAGCATTTGCAATTCCACTACTTCTTATATCTATGGGGCATATGGTTGGTTTACCTCTGCCAATGATTATAAATCCTCACCATAATCCATTAAATTTTGGATTGATACAGCTAATTTTGGTTATTCCTTCAATTATTGCAGGAGAAAGGTTCTATAGAGTAGGCTTTAAATCATTGGTAAAGGGTTCACCAAACATGGATTCTTTAATAGCTATTGGAACATCTGCTGCAGTACTTTATGGGCTATTTGCAATTCTTCAGATAAGCATGGGCAAAATGGAGTATGCAAAGGATTTGTATTTTGAATCAGCAGCAACGATAATAACTCTAATACTTCTTGGAAAATATCTTGAAGCAAGGACGAAGGGAAAAACCTCTGATGCCATTAAAAAACTTATGGGATTAGCACCTAAAACAGCGAGAGTAATTCAAGAAGATAAAGAGATTGAAATACCAATAGATGAGGTTGAGGTTTCTGACATTATAGTTGTAAGGCCTGGAGAAAAAATACCTGTAGATGGAATAGTAATTGAGGGGAATACATCTATAGATGAATCAATGTTAACAGGAGAAAGCATACCTGTAGATAAGAAATCAGGAGATGCAGTATATGGTGCAAGTATAAACAAAAATGGTTCCATTAAATTTAGGGCAACAAAGGTTGGGAGTGATACAGCCTTAGCTCAGATAATAAAGCTTGTTGAAACAGCCCAGGGTTCAAAGGCACCAATTGCAAGAATGGCTGATATAATAGCAGGATATTTTGTACCAGTTGTAATAGGAGTTGCAGTCCTTTCAGGTGCAGCATGGCTCATAGCAGGAAAGGGATCGATATTTGCACTTACGATTTTCATCTCTGTCCTCGTAATAGCCTGTCCATGTGCTCTTGGACTTGCTACACCAACAGCCATTATGGTTGGTTCTGGAAAGGGAGCAGAGAATGGAGTTTTGATAAAATCTGGTGAAGCTCTTGAAACTGCTCATAGGATAGCTACTGTTGTATTTGATAAGACAGGAACTATAACGGAGGGAAGACCTGAGGTAACTGATATATATGCAATAGACATCACTGAAGGAGAATTATTAAAGTATGCAGCATCCTGTGAGAAGGCTTCAGAGCACCCCCTTGGTGAAGCAATAGTGAGAGAAGGGGAAAAAAGGGGTATTGAGCTTGTGGGTGTTAGTGACTTTTCAGCAATACCCGGACATGGAATAAGAGCTGGTATAGAGGGAAAATCTATACTTATAGGAAACCTAAGGCTTATGAAGGAGAAGAATGTTGATATATCAAAGATAGTAAACATGGCAGAAAGGTATTCAGAAGAAGGAAAAACCCCAATGTTTATATCAGTTGATGAAAAAGCAGCTGGAATAATTGCAGTTGCTGATGTTGTAAAGGAAAACAGCAGAAAAGCAATAGAAAGTCTTCACAAAATGGGAATACAAGTTGCAATGATAACTGGAGATAATAAAAAAACAGCTGCAGCAATTGCAAAGCAGGTTGGAATAGATATGGTACTAGCTGAAGTGCTTCCTCAGGATAAGGCATCAAAGGTTAAGGAACTTCAAAGTGAAGGAAAGAAGGTTGCCATGGTTGGCGATGGTATAAACGATGCCCCGGCACTTGCAGTAGCTGATGTTGGAATTGCAATAGGCTCAGGTACAGATGTTGCAATTGAATCAGCAGATATAATACTGATGAGAAGCGACATATTGGATGTTGTTACTGCTATACAGTTAAGCAAGGCTACAATTAGAAATATAAAGGAGAATCTCTTCTGGGCATTTGGTTATAATACTGCAGGAATTCCAATAGCCGCAGGAATATTAACACTGTTTGGAGGTCCAAGGCTTAATCCTATGATAGCAGCAGCGGCAATGAGCTTCAGCTCTGTCTCAGTCCTTTTAAATGCCTTAAGATTAAGAGGATTTAAACCAAGATATTAAACATAAGGCACAGAACAATTAACTAAGAGCAAGCTATAAAGTGGAATTTGTAGAGGAGGGAAGAAGTTAGAGGGAAGAGGTAAGAGATAAGAGGTAAGAGGTAAGAGATAAGAGATAAGAGATAAGAGATAAGAGTTATGGATAAAACTCTTTGAGTTTTTATAATTAAATTATTCAACTTATATGGTGGCAATATCAATACTTCTTACCCCAATTAGAATTTCTCAAGTGACTGTTAACCGAATAATATAATTTTTTTGGAGGGATAAATATGATGGTAAGATTAAATATTGAAGGCATGTCCTGTATGCACTGTGTAAAGCATGTAAAGGAAGCACTCCTAGAAATCAGTGGGGTTTCATCAGTTGATGTTAATCTTAATGAAAAATATGCAGTAGTTGAAGGAGAAAATCTATCTAATGATGCCTTGAAGGCAGCTGTTGAAGATGCTGGATATGATGTGGTTGGAATAGAATAAAAAAACAAATATGCGGCAGGTTGAAAAGGAAGGTATATTTTCAACCTGCCGCATATCTATTTTTTAACCTAAATCATATTCCAAATCATCAACAAAAGCTTTAAACAACCTTTGCTTTTCTTGCCACAACTTTTTTGCTGTTGTTGTACACATTGGATTTTTATCAGGATATTTGTAAGCACTTCGACTTTTTAGCCTTTTTAATGTTTTTTCATAGCTTTGTTCCTCATTGACCCCTTCATCCATACAATCCCATACAATTCCCATGGCGCCGGTTTCATCTAAGAGATCTGCCTCCATTAAAATTGCATGTTCAATACTTGTAGTAGATTCTGATAACTGCTTTTTATCTGAATGATTTTCAATGATATAGACCACTTTTCTTATAAATTCTCCACCGTATCTGTTTTCGGTAAGATATTTTTCGCATATAACTCCGCTATTTTCTGAATGTTCTTTTCCATTAAAAACAGCATACCCTACATCGTGGAAAATTGCTGAAGTAAGTACAACATCACTATCCGCAGTTTCTGTCTTAAGTATACGTTCAGCCCATTTATAAACACGTTTTGTATGCTCCATCCTATTCCTAAAAGGTAGTGTATCAACTTTAGCAACAACATCACTTCTAGACAATATACCTTGTACATATTCGTACATCTCTAAATACTTGTCCTGCATAACTACACCTCATTTGTAATTATTTAATTATGATTATAATAAAGAATAAGAGGGTGATGCATCTTTTTATTCTATTTTATATTCATTAGCAAAATTAAAATCAACATATGGGAAGTCATCCTTTTGAGGTTCTGTATGCCCTAAAAATGCTGTATAGTATTTTGCTGTATCCTTTAAATTAACTATTAAGTTGGTGTTTTTCCCATGTACTTTAATATCTATAGAGCTTATATAATAGTTTTGTTCTGTAATTTTTGATTTGTTTATTCTGGGGCTTAAATCGGTATTCTTAAATTCAATTATAAATTGTCTTTTATCTTTTACATATGTTGTTGCAGTTTCTGGAATTGTTGTGTATGCAGCATAGAACACATCTTCATAGCCTTTCATTGGCTCAAATAATATCTCAACACCTTTAAGAGAAACCTTTATATCTGAAATCACTTCATTGGATTTATTGCCTATTTCTACTTTTTCATCAATTTCTAAGTACAAATTATCAATTATTTCGTCAAAATCATTTTCAGAATTAGTATTTTCTTCTACTCTGTAGCACTTAATGATTTTAGGGAAATCCTTATGCCCGTTTACATGTGATATTCCATCAGTTATGAATAGTATGCTGTTTTCATTTTCAATATTTTTTAATGTTGTATTTATTGAGTCTGTTAGCAGAACATCCTTGTCCCCAGTCTCAAGATTATACCAATCAAAACATTTTGATGTAGAGTCAAGTTTATATTCAACAAGTGCATAGTGGCTATAGGTTGAAATGTTTTCAATCTTTTTTTCCCCATCTTCAATATAATTTTTCTTAATATCATCGATAGTTATTTCTTGAACTATATTTTTATCGCTAATTTTTATTTTTTTATCGTTACTTAATGAATTTGTATTTTTGATAGAACAACCTAATAAAGAGAAGCAAATGACAATAATTAAGAAATAGAATGGTATTTTTTTAGGCATAATCCATTTACCTTCTTTCTATTATCTTTATATTTACATAAAAATAATAATGTTAAGATGAACATGATTTTCAATAATTAAATAATAATTTTCCAGGTGTGTTATATATTGACACATGTTATTGAATAACCCTATTATACATTATATGGATATACCTATCAAATTATATTACTTTTTATATAGTTCCGTGAAATACTATCCTTACTCATAGATGCATTTTATACCTAAGCGTTACCGAAATCTTTGTATTACTGACTTGTAAACCAGTGTCAGAGAAATAAGAATTATAGATATTACAAACAAAAAATATTTTTCTGTCATGCTTCCCTGTGCAAGAGAAAATAAATACAGCTTTCCCAAATATCTTGCACCTGAAAATATATTTAAGACATAAAACAGTATAGGCAGCATATACCCAAAAGTAATGTTGTTTGTTATACCGGAAGCTAAAATACCAAGAGAGCCAAGAAACAGTGCACTTGCAAAGGTTCCAAATGCATATTTGGCCATTGGAATGTCACTTCCGGATTTGACCATTATTAATAGGAATGCAAGTATCATAATAAATAATGCAATAGCAGCAATTAAGATGCGAAGTACATAAACTACTATATAAGAAGTGCACTTTGACTCCACCAATTCTTTTATATCATTTTGCTGCTCTGGTAAAAAGGAAGGTGTTAATAGTACAATTCCAATTAGAGAGACAAACATTTCAAGTGGGATGGCTGCAGCTTTTGTATCGAGATTATTAATACCAAAGATAATAGGGGTTAAACACAGCAGTAAAGCAGAAATTAGTATATGAATAGAATTATTATGCTTTAGGTTTATCAGTGAAATCTGTAAATACTTTTTTAAAGTTTCCCCAAACATTAAGTTTTCCTCTCCTTTTTAATTCATAAATCATCACCGTTAACGCAATTAAGGTGATGGCAAAAATTATATAAGCTACCCTGTTTATTACAAGTGCTGAGAAATTATCAATATAAATCCTGGTATTGCCCAGAACATTGTGGCGAAGAGCTAAACAGGTACCATATCCACCATCAATGTATTTCATTCCAGCAAACAATCCAATAAACCACCAGAGCCCTTGTATTAAAATTGCAATTGGTGTATCAGTTAGCTCTGTCAAGAACATGCCAACAGATGTTGAAACCATTAGGGTTGGCAGCAGCCATGAAAATGAATATTTTATAAATGCAAGTATATCAAGGGTAAAACCACTATACTTTCTTAAAACTACTATTGTCCAATAAACAGCTAATAGCAGTACAGGCAAGAACATCATAGTAATAAGTGCAAGATAGCGTATTAGTGTTATTTTTAATGATGGCAGCTGTCTTATATAAATGAGCTCCTGCATCTTTGCACGGCGATCTTTCATACAAAAGGCTGTTGCGACAAATACAGGGAGTATAGCTAATATAATGCCAAGATAGTCACAAAATAACCTTGCATATGCACCTGTCACTTTATCGGTTTCAATAATATTGTTATATTCAGCCAGTGCTTCCTCATATGTTTTAGGAGTCCTTCCAAATTCAGCAAGATAGGTACTGGAGTATTTTGAACCACCTCCAATGATGTCATCAGCTTTTTTCATAAGCTTAAAAAATTTATCTCTAGTTAGTGATTGCGAAAGTGGCAAGCTCATAACATCTGGTGAGGAAGCACCAGTTGATGTGGAACTGCTTTGCGATGCAGCGGTTATATATTTATTAACCAATGTAATAAGTTCATCGGAAGATAACCCAGTCATTTCCTTAAGAATTCCTTCTATTTCTGACTGTTTATTTTTATTTAATTTTACTTGCTTATAAAAGCCAATGGGATAAGCAGTATATTTGTTGGCTCTATATTCTAGTGCTAGAAATGAACAAGCATTTGGAATAAGAGCTTTTGAATTAATATCATACTTTATACCATAATTTTCAAGGCCTTTGGCTGGCTTTTCTATTTTTTTAAATTCTGATTCAATTTGAGAAAAGCAAAAAACAACGAGAATAACAGCAAAGACTATATAGGTAATACTTTTTATAATCTGCTTGCATTCTTTTAGGAACATTTGATATCACCTCCATTTGTATTAAGATAAAGCATATAAGCATCCTCAATAGTTGGTTCGCATATGACAGCATTTATGTGTGGTTTTTCATTGGCAAGCATTCTAATGGTGACTTTGTTACCCATTGAAAGCATACTTGTAATGATGAACTTTTCTTTAAGAGCAGGCAGTTCGTTTTTATGTATCTCAGCACTATATACCTTTCCATTTGCAGTTTGCATCAATTCTTCTGAGGTCCCCTTGTATAAAACTTTTCCATTATCGAGAATAGCAATATTTTCACAGGTAGCTTCGATGTCACCTACAATGTGCGTTGATAAAATAACAATCCTTTCTTCTGCAATTTCACAAAGCAAATTGCGGAAACGGATGCGTTCCTCAGGGTCAAGTCCTGCAGTAGGCTCATCAACAATTAGTACTTTGGGTTCATGTAAAATAGCTTGTGCAATTCCAAGCCTTCGTTTCATGCCTCCTGAAAGTGCCTTGATTTTTGTCCTGTAATTTTGAGAGAGATTGACCTTTCTTAACAATTTAAATATTCTTTCTTTTCTTTCAGTGCTGCTAAGCTCTGAGAGGAGTCCAAGATAATCCATTGCTTCGTATACTGTCATATTTGGATACATGGAAAAATCTTGTGGCAAATAACCAGTAATCCTTCGAATTGCTTTTGCGTCTTTAATATCAATACCGCATATATTAATTTCACCGCCACTTTTATTAAGCAGGGTAGCAAGCATTTTCATAAGTGTAGTTTTACCAGCTCCATTTCTGCCAAGCAATCCAAACATTCCTTTTTCAATAGTTAAACTAACATCATTAACAACTTGTTTTTTACCGTAGAACTTATTTAAGTTCTTAATAATTATTTTTGTGTTATCCATAAAAATAACCCTCCTTATCTTTGACTATAAGGAGAGTATAAAACATAAATATCTATTATTTATCAACCTCTATTAAAAAGGCTGCTGTGACTTTTGCTCCTCCTATTTTGTTATTATTAATGGATAAATAGCCGCCATGTTTTTCACATAAAACGCTGCAAATGTTTAATCCTAATCCGAAATGATGTAAATCATTCTTTCCAGCATCCTTGTAAAAGGGTTTTGTGGCTTCATGCAAGCCTTCTTTTGAAAAGCCTTTGCCATCATCTGAGATGATAATATAGAGAATGGAGCTTAATATACTATAGCTGATAGTTATTTTTTTATTTGCATATCTCACTGCATTTGAAATGAGATTTTCAAAAACCTCAGTGATGATTTTATCATCAATTTTGATTTTTCCATCAGTAATATTACATTCAGTTAAGACTTCAATACTGTAGTCTTTTACTAGAATCTTTGCACTACTATTCAGTTGCTTAATGAAATCAAGTACAGATATAGATTTAGGTTCAACTAGTATATCATCAAGTTTTTGTATCTTGTTCATTGTTGCGACATAGCTTTCTAATCTTTCAATATGATTTGAAATGGTTAAAAGAGTTGATATGAGCTTTTCTTCACTTACTTTGCCCTGAGGTATATAAATGTTCAGAAAATCTGTATAACCCTTTAATACAGTTAATGGATTTCTCAGATCGTGTGCAAATATGGCGTTTATGCGTTTACGTTCATTCATCATATCCCACATTTTATCATTGTTTTCATAGAGGGTAGTTCTCATTTTCTCAAAGGAATTACATAGTTGCCCCATTTCATCATTATTATTGTAGGCTATGTTAAAATCTAAATTGTTGCTTGAAATTTTTTGAGAAGCATCACTTAATATTTCAATAGGCTTTTTAAGCTTATTACGATAGAATAATAGTCCAAAACCTACAATACATGAACTAAAAAATATTGGAATTGACCATGTTTGGAAGAAATCACATATATTTATTACAATTTCATCTTGCTTAGTGTGGCTTATATCATATTCATGGGGGTCAATAATAATTATACCGTTATCGAAAGGAGCTTCTTGCTTACCAGTAGAGTAGGACAACCGTATACCTTCTCTAATAGAAGTGGCACTATTAATTGCAATACTGCTTAATGCTGCTGCAATAAGTAAACATATCAATGTATAAAGCATAAAAGCTTTTTTTATTGAAATATCATTAAAAAATTTTTTTATCCTATCCATTTATATCCTACACCCCATACTGTTTCTATATACACTTTTCCATTTGTAGAGGAAAGCTTTGAACGTATTCTGCGAATGTGCTCAGCAATTACTGTGCTGTCACCATAGCTATCATAATCCCATAGCCTATCATAAATATGTTCTTTATCAAAAACCTGTCCACTATTCATAGAGAGTAATTCTATTATATCAAACTCTTTTTTTGTTAGGTTAATTTCATACTCTTTACAATAGACTGTTCTTAATGAGTAATCAATTACTAAATCACCTACAAACTTTGCTCTGCTTTTTCCTTGACCTCTTTCTTCTCTCCTCAAGTGGGCAGCTACTCTTGCATCAAGCTCATTAATACTAAAGGGTTTTACAATATAGTCGTCTCCGCCTGCAAGAAAACCATTGATCTTATCACTTTCCTCAACCTTTGCTGTTAAAAAGAGAATAGGGCATGACACATGATTTCTTATTTTTGTGCATACATCCAGTCCAGTCAAGCCAGGCATATTTATATCCAGGAGTATAATATCTGGACTTTTTTCAGCTTGCTTCAATGCCTCGCTGCCGTTTCCTGCAGTGATGACAATATAATCATTTATCTCAAAATAGTCTTTAAGCATAGTAACAATATCTATTTCATCATCAACGATTAAAATTTTGTACGCCAAAGTAAGCACCCCCCTAAATAAACGATATCATATAATTATCACTTTTTCTTCAACTTTTGGCAGTGATTATAAAAATAACCTTGAACTTTTGAATAGTAAAAAACCCCGAAAAGTAGACTACCTCTCTAAAATACACAACATACAGTAAGTGTATTTTAGAGAGAAAATACTCTTCAGAGTTTTTTAGTAATATTTATATAACCATATCTGAATAGATATAATACATATTTTTTTCTCTTGGTACAACTATTTTTGCAGGTATTCCAACTGCTGTCATCTTTGCTGGAATATCCTTTAGAACCACTGCATTTGCACCAATTTTAGCACTCTTTCCTATATTTATGGGTCCTAGTATTTTAGCACCGGCTCCTATTGTTACATCATCCTCCACAGTTGGATGCCTTTTTCCTTTATCTTTTCCTGTGCCTCCTAAGGTTACCCCTTGATAGAGTGTGACATTGTCACCAATCTCGGTAGTTTCACCTATTACAACACCCATTCCATGGTCTATGAAAAGACCTTTACCTATCTTGGCACCAGGGTGTATTTCTATTCCTGTAAGTCCCCTTATTATTTGGGATATAAGTCTTGCAAGAAGGAACATCCTTTTTTGATAAAGTTTGTGGGTAAATCTATAAAGCAAAACTGCATGAAAGCCAGGATAGCAGAGTATAACCTCAGATCTGCTTCTTGCAGCAGGGTCTTTTTCTAAAAAGTTATCTAGTTCAGCTTTAATGCCTTTAAACATATATATCACTCCATATCAAAGAGTTCAGTTGATAGATATCTTTCACCTGTATCCGGTGCAATTGCCAAAATTCTTTTTCCAGCTCCAAGCTCCTTTGCTTTTTTCAATGCAGCAAATACTGCAGCACCTGAAGATATTCCAACAAGAATACCTTCCTTTCTACCAAGGAGTCTTGTTGTTTCAAATGAATCCTCGCTACTTACAGGGATAACTTCATCCATTATTTCAACATCAAGTATTTCAGGTATAAAGCCTGCTCCTATTCCTTGAATCTTATGTGGACCTGGTTTTCCTCCTGAAAGAACTGAGGAAGTATCAGGTTCAACACCAATTATTTTTACATTAGGCATTTCTCTTTTTAATATTTTTCCTATACCAGTTATGGTTCCACCTGTTCCTACACCTGCAACAATAGCATCAAGCCTGCCTTCAGTTTGATTTATAATTTCAATTGCAGTATTTTTCATATGAGCCTCTGGGTTTGCCTGGTTTGAAAACTGGAGAGGCATAAAAAAGTGATTTACTCTTGCAAGGGTTTCAGCCATTTCAATTGCGCCCCTCATTCCCTTTTGCCCTTCAGTTAATATTATCTCAGCGCCATAGGCCTTCATAAGCTTTCTTCTTTCCATGCTCATTGTCTCTGGCATAACAAGTATAACTCTGTATCCCTTTGCGGCACCTACCATTGCAAGTCCTATCCCTGTATTCCCACTTGTAGGCTCGATAATAGTTTGGCCCTTTTTCAATAATCCATTTCTTTCAGCAGCCTCTATCATTGAAAGGGAAATCCTGTCCTTTATACTTCCACCTGGATTGAAATATTCAAGCTTTACAAGAACCTCAGCCATATTTTCATCAACTAAGTTGTTAAGTCTCACCATTGGTGTACTTCCTATTGTTTCGTAAATGTTGTTAAAAATCATTTTACCATCCTCCTGAAATTTAATTAATATAATGGTTGATGGTTTTAAGTGAAACATATTCCTTGATTTATTAATCGCACAGTACCAAATATAAAATCTTTAATGCGATTAATATACAAAAAAGCCTTCTACCCCTGTATATACAGAGGCAGAAGGCTTAGCTTCCACGATTCCACTCTGATTAAGCAAAAATGCTCATCTTTAATCAGGCACCATCATGCCCTATCTCTATAACGGGAGAACCCGTAACAGCCTACTAAAAAGTTCGGCCTAACACTCATAGGGGCACTTCAATCATGCTTAACATAGAACCCTTTCAGCCTGGGAGTTCCTCTCTGTGTGTTCCACACAATTTACTTTCCCTAATCAACGTGTTTAATTCCTATCAATTTACTATGAATTGATTTTAACACTATATTATAAAAAAGTAAATAGTATTTATTATCAATTTTAAAAAATTATTTTTGTAATATATAGTATGTGAAACTAAGTAATTTGATACTTACTTTAAAAACATAACTTTTTAAGGGGACCTCATTTTTGAGATCCCCTAAGTTTGAATTCATGAAAAGTTAAAACTAATAGAATGTATATTTGTGAAGCTGTTATTTGATTGCTTGCTTTATATATCTGTAAACATCCCCACCTGTTTTGCTTTTATAATAGAAATATTTAAAGCCTGCTTTCAATAGTTCTTGATTAGGATTAGCTCTTTTTCGGTCATCTTCACCCATGCAATCGATTATGTAACCGTTAGGCTTGGTAACTCTTGTAAGCTCTGCAAGCTCTCTCTCATAATCATCACCAACAACATGTCCTGACATAACAATATCAAAGAAGCTATCTGGATATGGAATTGCTTCTACAGTTCCATCAATGACCACCATGTTAGTAATATTTTGTTTCTTTATTTTATCTCTCATAAATTCACGCATGCGGTCAACTGGTTCACTGGCATACACTTTTTTGGCTACTGTAGCTACAGTAAAGGCAAGTCTTCCTGTGCCACTTCCTACATCAAGAACGACCTTATCTGTAAAGTCGGCCATTGATAATAGACGCTCAGGATCCCATTCCCTTATATATGGACAGTTTGTATTCATTATTTCAGGCCAAACATAAACAATTGATGTATCAGTATAATCAATAACATATTCTTCGGCCTGTCTAATCTGTTCATAAGAAAGTTCCTTTGGTGCCTTATTTAAAAGTTGATTTACAGTTTTCTCACATTCAGGGCAGCGGGCAGCAAAGTACCAGGCTACAGCAGGATTATTAGCCAATGCAATTCCCATATTTGTTTGGAATTCAACATCAGAGTTGTCTAAAATCATATTTATTAACCATCTATCCATTAGTAAAAAGCTGTTAAACGAAATTTCTCTTGAATTAATCCAATTAAACATAAAATCCCCCTTAATAATGGAGGGCTATTAAAATATAGTCACCCTCCTTGATGTTAATTCAGTAACTATTTTTATATACTTCATAAGATATCATCCTCTCTATTTTTTTTATTTATTATATTGCAGAATATCCTGCAGTATAAACAAAACAAAAATTAAGTATATTTAATTCACAAATGAAATGCAGTGAATCTAATTTTATTATTACTCTGTTTTAAAAATATTTTAAGA
Source organism: Clostridiaceae bacterium (assembly GCA_032095175.1). Lineage (GTDB taxonomy): Bacteria > Bacillota > Clostridia > Clostridiales > Caloramatoraceae > DAMCZI01. Next base: position 109,105 of record DAMCZI010000008.1, on the reverse strand, counting down.
GAAAGTATTTTTAAATTAAAACTTTCCCATTTTTATGGAGTATTATCTATATGTTTCGCATAAATGATTCTACATTGCTCGACCCTAAACATTTATGCGAAATCATATTCCTTGATTCATTAATCACACAACACCCAGTGTAAGATCTTTAGTGCGATTAATATACTGTAATCCTTGTTAGATTTTTAAATTTTTTATTGATACCTGTGCAGCTTACTATAAAACTAAATATAGAATAATGCTTAAAATATCTAGTTGGAATGAGTCTTTTTATTTTGCGGGTAAGATACCATTATGTATATATTTTAGAAATTATGTAATGAAGTGTAAGAATAATATTGACATAGGGAATATATTATAATATCATACTAATAATATATTTATATTGAAACAGGCGTTGAAGGGAAGAGTAAATGAGTATATTTTTTAAAAGAGAGCTCCGGCAGATGAAAAGGAGTAAAAAATTGCTTGTTGAAACAGGTCTCTGAGCCTCACACCGAGCCTTTTATAAGGGGTAGTATGTGACGGGAGCTCCCGTAACAGAGCTAGAGTATAAGTGTTTTGCTGTACTTGAGGAGGTAGGTATGGTGACATATCTATAAAATGGGGTGGTACCACGAAGTTTAACTCTCGTCCCCAAGACAAATTAGTCTTGGAGGTGAGGGCTTTTTTATTACCTTTTTGCAGAAATTGTATTAGGCAGAAGGCTTAAATAGTTAAAGAATAGAAATATAAAAATGGAGGTTGGTACTATGTCATCTGATATTGAAAAAAATGAAATGAATACGAATTTCATACACAGGATTATAGACAAGGACATTGAAGATGGACTGCATGTAGGCAAGGTTTACACTCGTTTTCCTCCTGAGCCTAATGGGTATTTACACATCGGTAGTGCTTATGCAATAAATATTAGCTATACCACTGCTCAAAAATATGGTGGAAAGTTCAATCTACGTTTTGATGATACTAATCCACAAAAGGAAGATATAGAATATGTTGAGAGTATCAAAGAAGACATGAAGTGGATGGGTTTTAACTGGGAGGATAGACTATACTTTGGTTCTGATTATTTTGAGAAAATATATGAATATGCCCTTCAATTAATAAAAAAAGGTAAGGCATATGTATGTGAGCTAAGCCCTGATGAAATAAGGGATTGCAGGGGGACATTAACAGAAGCTGGCAAGGAGAGTCCCTATAGAAATCGTTCTATTGAAGAAAACCTAGAACTATTCAAAAGAATGAAAAATGGTGAGTTTGAAGCAGGTTCTATGGTATTAAGGGCAAAGATAGACATGAATTCTCCTAATATAAATATGAGAGATCCTGTAATATATCGAATACAATATGCCCCACATTATAGAAGGGGAAATGAATGGTGTATTTATCCCATGTATGATTTTGCTCATCCACTTCAGGATGCAATTGAGGGCATTTCATATTCCTTATGCTCTGTGGAATTCAAGGATCACAGACCACTATATGAATGGTTCTTAAATGAACTTGAAATTAAAAATCCACCTAAGCAAAGGGAGTTTGGAAGAATGAACTTAAGGGGAGCTGTAACAAGCAAAAGATATCTAAGGCAGTTAGTTACGAATGACTATGTTGATGGATGGGATGATCCACGATTACCTACATTACGGGGGCTGAGAAGAAGGGGATATACTCCTTATAGTATTAAAAATTTCCTTTCAGAGATAGGAGTATCAAAGAGTGAAAGCACTGTAGATATTGCAATGCTTGAGCACAGCTTAAGAGAAGACCTGAAAAAGAAGGTTCCATGTGTCATGGCAGTTTTAAACCCCATCAAAATAGTAATATCAAATTATCCTGATAAACAGGTAGAAATGCTTGAAATCCCAAACAATCCTGAAAATCCCGATATGGGTTCAAGAAAAGTTCCTTTTTCAAAGGTATTGTATATTGAAAAGGAAGACTTTATGGAAGAGCCTCCAAAGGGCTACTATAGACTTTCAATAGGAAAGGAAGTTCGTTTAAAGGGGGCATATATAATTAAATGCGAGGATGTAATTAAGGATGAAATCACAGGTGAAATTTTAGAACTCCGATGTACCTATGATTCTGAAACAAAAAGTGGACATAATCTAGTTTCTCGTAAAGTAAAAGGGACAATTCAATGGGTATCGTCTCAGCATGCAGTGACTGCTGAAATTCGTTTATATGATAAACTGCTCATTGATGATGCTGAAATAGAAGGGGAGATTGAAGACTGGAGCGAATATATAAATCCTAATTCACTTACAGTGCTAGAGAACTGTCGCTTAGAACCATACCTAAAGGATGTTAAACCCGAAACAAAATATCAATTTTTAAGACAAGGATATTTTTGTGTTGATACAAAATACACCACCAATAATAAACTGGTTTTCAACAGGATAGTACCTTTAAAGGATACCTGGAAAAAGAACAAATAATAAATTGTAGAGGATGGTTTTTATCATCCTCTATTTTGATTGAATAACAATAAAAAATATAGATTGCTCCATCACATCATAAACATGGTTGGAATTTAACATAACTTATTTGCAATGTGTTAAACATTTGTAATAAATCAAAGATTTGTTATGGTGTATTGTATAAATGTATGAAGGTACCTTCATACAAGGAGATGATGCGGTGTGGATTCGGATGCAGCTATTGTTGCTAGAATTCTTAAGGGGAAAACAGAAGAATATGAAAAGATAATTGATAGGTATGAGAAAAAAATATATGGATTTATATTGAGAGTTGTTGGAGATGTAGATGCTGCACAGGATATAGCTCAGGATACATTTATTAAAGCATACCAGAATCTTGGAAAATTCAGTTTGGGTAAGAACTTTGGGACATGGATTTTTACTATTGCAAAAAACAATGCATTTAACTTTCTTAAGCAAAGAAAAAGAATGAAGATTGTATCCTTAAATGAGGATGTAGACTTAAGTAGCTTGGAAATTGCTTCTGCAAGCATAGATAATCCTGTAGAAACATTTGAACGGAAACTTTACTTAAAATATGTAAATGTGATTTTAGAAGATATACCTGAAAAGTACAAAACGCTAATATATCTTAAGTATTCTGAAGGCTTAAGCTATAAGGAAATAAGTGAAAGGTTGGACATAGATATTGAAATGGTTCAATCGAGACTTTATATGGCAAGGCAGATGATTATTAAAAGGTTTAAAAAAATAGAAACTGATGAGAGGCAGGTGGAGAAGGAATGGATTGTAGAGAAACAGAGGGAAGGCTCTATGAATATATAGATAGTGAAATGCCCAAGGATGAGGAAAAGGAGCTTGTAAAACATATTAGTGAGTGCAGTGAGTGCAAGGAGAGGTATGAGGAGCTCTTAAAATATAATTCTCTAGTAGGATGTATTTTTACGGAGGAAGATGTTTTAGATATGGATTTTAAGGATAATATTATGAATGCCATATCTCAGGAGAAAACATCTAAAAAACGTTGGTATATGAGATTTTCAAGGCATGCTGTTGCTGCATGTGCAGCAATTGTATGTATTGTAGGGATTGTTATACCATGGAATGGCAAATCCTTTGCTGCAAGTATTGGGGAGTGGGTAAAATCCCTATCTTTTAAATCTAAGGGAATTCAGTATGAAATTAACACTGAAACAGCAAAGGAGTTTTATAAAGAAAGTCAAGGTAAAACAGGGATAATACTTACTAATAAACAAACTGGTTACAAAACTCCCAAAGAGGCAAAGGAAAACATACCTGTTCCAGTTTTTATTCCAGATTATACCCCAAAGGGTTTTAAGCTTGATAGGATTTATCACATACAGCATTATGATCCATTGCGTAAAGATGCTAATAATATCAAAAATATAGAGCTTGAGGATCATGGAGATGTTTCATTAAAATATTATGGAGAGACTATAGAAATAAAAAATAAGAACTCCAGTGGTGAAGATAATCCAATACATAGAACAAATAGTATTAGTATTGATTATGTTTATTCTAAAGGTATCACAGATAAGGTTATTGGAATGACTAACAAAGATACAAAATTAAAGCAAGTAAATGTTTTAGATCACTATGGATATATAACATTAGATGTGTATGATGATATATATAATAGGGATTTTAACTGCTTTAATTTAAGGAATTTACATGTTAGACTTGCAAAGTTTGATTTAAATATATTCTTAATAAGCTATTATAAGGTTAATCCTGAATTTGAAAAAATAGCTGATGATGAATTGGTAAAAATGGCTGAATCTATAATAAAACAAGTGAAATAGTGTGCCAGATTACATTTCATAAACATAGCAGGTAAGATAACTTTGATACGCAAAGGTTATCTTACCTGCTGTTTATTGTATTAATGAAACTTAAACGATTTTACGAACTGTTTTAGATTGTTTATTATTATAAGTTAATATAGAATTTTATATATAAGATAGATAGGCATGATGTATACAAGCAATCATATAGAAAACTAAATTTGTTTTGTTCTAAGAGAGGGGGATAATATGAAAAAAATAATTGATTTGAGAAGTGATACGGTAACTCTTCCAACTGATGAAATGAGGAAGGCTATGTTTGAAGCTGAGGTTGGAGATGATGTGTATGGTGATGACCCAACTGTAGCAAAGCTTGAAAAGCTTGGAGCAGAGCTTTTAGGCAAGGAAGCAGGATTGTTTGTTCCAAGTGGAACCTTTGGAAATCAGCTGGCACTGTTTACTCATTGTACAAGGGGAGATGAGGTCATACTTGAGGAAAACTGTCATATAGTTCAGCACGAGGTTGGTGGCTCTGCAGTTATTGCAGGGGTACAGCTTAGAACTATAAAGGGACATAATGGTGCAATGGATCCTGAGGATGTAAGAAGAGGAATCAGAGAAGAAGATTTACATTTTCCAAGAACAGGCCTTATATGTATGGAAAATGCACATTCCTGTGGAGCAGTAGTTCCACTTGAAACCATGGAGAGAATATATAATATAGCAAAGGAACATGGACTTCCAGTGCACATAGATGGAGCCAGAATATTCAATGCAGCAGCATCCCTTGGAGTTGATGTAAAGGAAGTCGCAAAGTATGGTGATTCCATTATGTTCTGCCTTTCAAAGGGGCTTGCAGCTCCAGTTGGTTCTCTTTTGGTTGGAAGCAAAGAATTCATAGAGAAGGCAAAAAAGAAAAGAAAGCTTATGGGTGGAGGCTTAAGGCAGGCAGGAATACTTGCAGCAGCAGGAATAGTAGCCTTAACTAAAATGGTTGACAGGCTAAAGGAAGATCATGAAAATGCAAGGTTTTTAGCTGATGAGCTTTCAAAGATTGATGGAATAATGATTAAGGAAGACAGGCTTAATATAAATATGGTCTTCTTTGAAATGGATGAGAGTAACATATCATCAGAAAAGCTTGTAGAAGAACTTCTCAAAAGGGATATAAAGATAAATGGTATAGAAGGCGGAGAGTACAGGTTTGTAACTAATAATGATGTAACAAGGGAAGATGTTTTATATGTTGTAGGGGTTCTAAAGACATTAATTGGTTAGCTAAATAGTGGGTATGTATCTATATTGTGGTACATACCCTTTTTTTAATATATAATATATAGCAAGAGGATTGATGGGAGAAGGGTCATGAAAGAGGTTATAAGTGGTTTAAGGAAAAATGAATTAATCTGTTCCGAAAACATAGAAAATATTAAAAAATACATACATAAAAAATATCCTGGTTGTGACTCAAAAAGAGCATCAATCATACTTGCTGATGCAATTTACAAGATAATAGATGGGAATATTCAATCATTTGATGAAGAAGAAAGAAAAATCATAAAAAGGAGAGTTCTTAGGAAAGCTTCAAAAAGAGACAGCTTTTCATTGGATTCCTATGATATATTTATTGAATATTTATCGGTCTATGGGAATAATGAATTTAATGATACGATATTGAATTGGATTAATGAAAACCAGCCTGAGGTTGTTACAAAGGAGGACATGCATACCTTTTCTAAAAATCTTAGTGAATATGATGATGTTTCTCTTGAAATTGCCATTGAAAAAGCTATTGAGGATGAGGAATACATTAATTATGATACTAAAACGGATATAATTGTAACTAATGTTGAGGAAACAATAGAGAGCAGTGGCATAAAAAAAGATAGTGCATTAAAAATAAATGTAGATAAGTTTATAAGACTGCTTTTAAAATGGTTAAGGGGAATGTCATCCCAATTATCTGAATCAATTGAATATATTACACATAATCCTAAAATTGCAGCCATATCTTTTGGCTTAATACTTATTGTCATCCTAGTAGGCGGAATTTATGAAGTTGCTGAGAAAAAAGTTAATACTTCTTCAAGAAGTGTTGGACATCAATTGAATGATGAAGCATATTATAAAGAAATTAAAAAGGCAACAAAATGGCAGGATGGTCCTTCCTGGGAGCTTCGCTATACTGAGGTTAATATGGGAGTTTTAAGAAAGTGGCTTAGCAATAAAAACTCATTACTTGCAGATGAACCATATTTTTCTGCTATAATAAATGCTGGTAAAAGAAATGATATAAATCCACTGCTCCTTTTTTCTATAACAGGTCAGGAACAGAGCTTTGTTCCAAGGAATAAGAAGAATGCTTTAAGGATTGCCAATAATCCATTTAATGTTTATGGAAGTTGGATAGAATATAATACAAATATTAATGATTCTTCTGATATAGCAGCAAAAACCATAGTGAGGCTTTGTAAAAACAGACCTACAGCTGTAGATGAAATACAGTGGATTAATAGAAAATATGCACAGGATAAAAGATGGTGGATAGGTGTTAGAAGAATATTTATTAAAATGCAGAACGAAGTTTATAATAAGTAATTATAAGAAAATATGAAATGATACATAATAAAAAAGAAAGCCGGGAATACCGGCTTTTGTATTAGTCTACCTAATTAAAAGGGGGAATTAGATAGTTCAATATAATAGTATCACCAGATTATTAATATCCTGTTGATAGATTATTAACAATGTATGAATATGTAGAATAATTAATTATATATAAAATAAAATTGCAAAGGAAATGATGACAATGGAAAGAACATGGGAAGGAAAAAGATATTACTCCTTAAACAATTATTTAAGGGAGAAGTTTCAAACAAAGGTTTTTAAAATATCCCTTGATGCAGGATTTTCATGTCCAAACAGAGATGGAAGCCTTTCAAGTGGAGGATGTATATTCTGTAGTGCAAGGGGATCAGGTGATTTTGCGGGAAAGTCAGAAGAGCTTGTTGAACAGTTTTTTGAGGTTAAAAAGATGATGAATAAGAAATGGAAGGAAGGAAAGTACATAGCTTACTTTCAAGCCTATACGAATACATATGCACCTGTGGAGGTGTTAAGGGAAAAATACTACAGCGTACTTAACCTTGATGATGTTGTTGGAATAGCAATTGCAACAAGACCAGACTGTCTTCCGCCGGAGGTACTTGACCTTCTAGAGGAGATAAGCAAGAAAACATATCTGTGGGTTGAGCTTGGACTTCAAACAATACATGAAAAAACAGCAAAACTGATAAATAGAGGGTATAAACTTGATGTATATATAAATGCTATGAAGGAACTAAAAAGAAGAAACATTGAGACTGTTACCCATGTAATACTGGGTCTTCCTGGAGAGAACAGGGATGATATGCTTGAAACTATCAATTTTGTTGGAAACAGTCCATCAAAGGGTATTAAGCTTCATCTTCTTCACCTTATGAAGGATACACCTATGGTAAAGCTTTATGAAGATAAAAAATTAAAGTTTTTAGAAATGGATGAATATGTAGATTTAATTGTAGATTCCATAGAAAGGTTGCCTTTTGATATGGTGATTCACAGAATAACAGGTGACAGCCCGAGAAGTACCTTAATAGGTCCAATGTGGAGCCTTAAAAAATGGGAAGTCTTAAACGCAATAGATGGCAGATTTATTCAAAGAGATACATGGCAGGGGAAAAAGTATCTTCAAGATGAAAATGTTAAAGAATTGTTTTAGGCGTATTAAAGAAAATAGAAAGTCAATATTTTGGCCTATTTTGTGTCATACCTCGTCAGTATATATGTTGCAAAAATTCTATTACATTCCGCCCTTTCAAACATCCTAGAGTCGAACCAATTTAGCAGGGCTGTTTGAAAAGGCGGAATGTAAAGAATTTTAATGCAACATATATAGAAAGCTCAAGTTAGCCCAACTAGCTTGAGCTTTCATTTCCTTGTCTGACGCAAAATATCCTCAAAATCTTTGACTTGTTATTTTCTTTAATATGCCTTATTAAAATACAAAAAGAAGGAATTTGCATTTATTTATAGAATTTAATACAAAAGGTTTCATCCATAATATTCCAATGGACCGCTGCGTTTTAGAAAGGTAATAGTAAACACAATATGTATAAAAATATCGAAAAAGCAATCTGTACTTTGTTAGTGAATAGACGTTTAAAAAAGAATATATAAATTTTTTTATATTGGGGAAATGCGAAAAAACTATAAACTTATAGGGGGATGGGATTATGGAGGATTTCAAGCTACCGGATAGCTTTTTATTTGGTACTGCAACAGCTGCATTGCAGATTGAGGGTGGAGATAAAAATAACAGCTGGTACAGATGGGCTGAGGAGGGCCATATTAAGGATGGTACTCACTGTGTTAATGCCGTAGACCATTGGAATAGGGTTGAAGAAGATATAGACATTATGAAACAACTAAATTGTCAAGTATACAGGTTTGGTATTGAATGGAGTAGAATTGAACCTGAAAGAGGTGCTTTTAATAAAGATGCTATTGATAGATATAGGTGGGAGATTGAAAAGCTTATTGAGGCAGGAATTAAACCTCTTGTTACACTTCACCATTTCTCCAATCCACTCTGGCTTGAAGAACAAGGTGGGTGGACAAATAAGGAGGTTGTGGATCTTTTTGAAAGATACACAGAATATGTAATTGCACATATAGGAGATTTGGTTTCAGATTGGATAACAATAAATGAACCCAATGTTTATCTTATGAATGGATATATATTTGGGACATGGCCCCCAGGAAATAGAAGTCTTAGTTTGTATTATAAAGGTGCCAGAAACATGATACTTGCCCATATAAAAGCCTACAACAAGATACACGAAGTAAGAAATGGAATGAAACTTAAGGACACCATGGTTGGGGTAGCAAATCATATTAGAATCTTTGACCCTAAAACAGGAAATAACCTTGAAAAATGGGTTTGTAAAAAATATGACATACTTTTCCAGGAGATATTTATAGCTGGTATGACGGAGGGAAGGTTTATTAAGCCTTTAGGAAATGGATATCCCCTTGGTGAAGGGAAATACTTTGATTTTTTAGGTATAAACTACTATACAAGGGATATAGTAAGTTTTAACCTTAATCCTTTAGGGTTATTTGGGAAGCTTGAGGTTAAAAGTGGTTCGAGGAGAAATGACCTTGGGTGGGAGATTTACCCTGAAGGGTTATATAGAATATGTAAGGCATATTATGAGAGATTTAAAGCGCCAATATTTATTACTGAAAATGGAACATGCGATAACAAGGATAAATTTAGAGCAAAGTATATTTATGACCACGTGTATTATATTAAGAGACTTATAGACGAGGGAGTCGATGTACAGAGGTACTACCACTGGACACTTATGGATAACTTTGAATGGATTGAAGGGCTTAGTGCAAAGTTTGGACTTGTTGAGGTTAATGCAAAAACCTATGAAAGGGGTATAAAGAGGAGCGGATTTTTCTATTCACTGATGTGTAAAAATAAAGGGGTAACAGAGGAAATGATAAAAAGATACCTTTAAAAATTGCAGCTGTCGCATTAACGAAAATAACTTTTAAAAGTGCCATGTGCCTGGCACTTAAGGCGATAATATTCGTTAGTGCGACAGCCCTTTTTTTATTTGTGCTTAAAAAGCTATCATTCTTATTGAAATAAATTAACCAAGACTGTAAAAAAGAGGGAACAAATGTGATATATAAAAAGTCTATTTTATAGAAGCAAAACGCTAGAATCATATTTTTATTGGGATGAGGGGCAGGTAGTACTGCAATAAAATAAAGTTTATAGGAGGTAATTGTTTTGAAAGCCAGAGTAATAAGTATTTTATTAGCACTATCACTTTTAGTTTCCGGATTTATTGGAATTAAACCCAATAAGGCTTTTGCAGCAGAAAAAAGCCCGGATATATTAATAACCGAGATAATGCCCGCTGGACAGAATGGAGATGACCCATATGAATACATTGAATTATATAACAACAGTGAGAATAGCATTAATTTAAGAAGTTACAAATTTGTTTATCCTGATGCAAACATAAATATTTCAAAGACCATCCAGCCAAAGGGAACAATGGTTGTTTGCATGAGGGGTTCAACAACTAGAGAGAATTTTAACAAATTTTATGGTACCTCACTTACATCGGATATGTATATGACTCTTCCATTTACATCGAATGTATTAGACAATGATACAGCGAGAAGTGTAATACTTGTAAAGGATGATTCTTATGTTGTTTCAATGGCAAAATACGAAACCAGTGATTTTGAAACAGAAAAGGGTGTAACCTATAAATATCCAGAAACAGGGCTTGATATGATTAGGATTGGACAGAAACAGCAGCCAACCCCTGGAGCAGTAGATTCAAATCAGGTGCCAAACTATGGAATAAGGGTAACGGGAATATCCCTTGATAGAAATTTTTTAAACCTTAACGTAGGTAAGACAGCTGCATTAACTGCAACAGTAACTCCTGCATCAGCTCAAAACAAAAAGGTTATATGGACATCAAGTAATCCTAATATAGCTTATGTAGGTACAAATGGTGTAGTTACTGCTAGAGCTATAGGTGCAGCTATAATAACTGCTAAAACAGAGGATGGAGGATTTACGGCATTTTGTACTGTATTAGTTTCAAATGTCTCAGTTATAGGAGTTGTTTTAGATAAATCCTATGCATCAGTGGATGTAAATAGTGCGTTTGTATTAACAGCAAAGGTTTTACCAGATGCAGCAGGAAATAAACAGATTACATGGATGTCAGACAATACAAATATTGCAGTAGTCGATCAAAATGGTATCGTATATGGTAAATCAGCTGGAACAGCAATAATAACAGTTAAAACAGTAGAAGGCGGATATACAGACACATGTAAAGTAACAGTTAATTCAACAAATGGTTATATACCTGTAACAGGAATATCCCTTGATAAGAAGGATATAAAGCTTGATTTAAATAGGGCTGTAGTTATTACAGCAAAGGTTAATCCATCAAATGCAACAAATAAGAATGTAATCTGGAGTTCATCTAATTCCAACATTGCTTCTGTTGATAAATATGGAATTGTTACAGGAAAATCAGAGGGAGTGGCAATAATAACAGCAACTACAGTGGATAAAAACCTAAGTGCTGCATGTATTGTAAGAGTTAATTCACCTAAGGGTAATATTGTACCAGTAACAGGAATAAAGCTTAATAAAAATGCATTAATTATGAAAATGGGTGTAAATGAAAGGCTAATAGCAGTTGTATCACCGATAAATGCAACAAATAAAAATGTTATTTGGGAATCAGATGATTCATCAGTTGTTAGTGTAGACCAAAAGGGAATGCTTACAGCATTAAAACCTGGCCTGGCAACAATTACAGTAAGAACAGAGGATAGAAATTATACTGCAAGCTGTACTGTTGTTGTGGAATATAGAGCAGAGCTTGGAATCGACAAGATAAGAATAAATAAAGAAGTTCTTGTTTTAAAAGAAAAACAAAGCTATACCCTTAAGGCAATAATTACTCCAGGTACAGGGAGGACATCAGATATTGTATGGAAGTCAAGCGATCCTAAGGTAGCATATATTGATGGCAATGGAAAGGTTTATGCAAAGTATGAGGGCTTTGCAGTAATAACTGTATCAACAAAGGATGGAAAACTCTCAGATAAGTGCTTTGTTGTTGTATACGATCAAAAGCATGACAAAGATCATTTTTTTGAAAAGCTTTATAAAAAGTTTAAATAATATATTAAACTATATATAACGCAATAAAGATTTCACATTAAGGTATTTATTGCGTTATTTGAATTTCGGAAAATATATCGCATAAATGATTTTTAACAGTGTAAAATCATTTATGCGATATATATAGTTTATTGATAAAAAGTGAAGTAATGTGCCTAAAATATCTCAAAATCCGATGCGAAAACATCGGATTTTTATTTTTAATATAAAATCCAACGGTAAATGAAGGAAAAAAGAAATTGTCGTCGAATAAACTAAATATGATAGTTTTTTTTGGATAATGGGGGTAATTATGAGAAAAACATTGGGTTTTATATTAGGAATGACTATATTAGCTGGTATATTACAGCTTTCTATACAAATGGATGCATTTGCAAAAAAAACATCCTATGAAAGTAATGAAAATGTTTTTGATATAAATAATAAAGAGAATGCTAGTAAAGTTAATGAAGCTTTGGATGTAAATAATGGGGAGAATTCCAGTAAAGTTAGTGAAGTATTAAACGTAAATAATGATGTTTGCAGTGGCAGCTCACAGCCTGTAACTGTTTTAAATCAATCGGAAAATAGATGGGTGGCAATTAGGCAAACGCCTTCAACAAGGTCAAAAATTATTGGGAGAGTATACGGAAACCTAACCGGAGTGAAGGTACTTCAAATAAAAAGTGGATATGCATACATAGAGGCAGTAGACTATAACTCAGGTAAAAAGGTTAGAGGATATGTAGGTCAAGCTATGATTAAGAAGAGAATGCCTCAAAGACCCTATTATGTAGTTGCAGATATAAGTGAGCAGAAGATTCATGTATATAAAGATGGATTAAAAATAAAAGAAATGCTGTGTTCAACAGGTAGGGAAAATGCAGCTACACCTACTGGAACATATCTTATTGGAGGAAGGGGAAAGTCCTTTTATAGTAGTAAATATAAGCAGGGAGGCTATAACTGGGTAAGATTTAATAATAACTTCCTATTCCACAGTGTTCCCTTTGACAGTAGAGGCAGAATAATAGCAGCGGAGGAAAAGAAACTAGGACAAAGGGTATCACATGGGTGTATAAGACTTTCTATTGGAGATGCAAAGTGGTTTTACAGCGCAATACCTGCAGGTACAGCTGTAATAGTTCAGGAATAGTTCAACAGAATGTAGTAGAATTTTTGGATTATATATAATGCAATTGGTATTATTTATTTTTATCAAATTATTGTATTAAACTGTCCAAGTTGTATAATAGAGTGTGTATTAAAGATATCAATCTATTTATATAGACTTTAAGGGAGGACAATGTCATGGAATTTTGTGTAAATCCAGGAAAAAATGTAGAAATAAAAGTAGGGGACAGGACCTTCTTAAGGCATTCTATTAAGACCCACTTTGTTTCCGAAGGTGAAGATTATATTGAAGTTGTAAAAAAATATGTTAGCCCTATATATCAAGAGGGAGACATTATTTCAATCAGCGAGAAAATAATAGCAATGTGTCAGAACAGAGTTTTGTGCACAAAGGATATAAGACTTGGTTTTTGGGCTAAGTTACTTTCTAAATTTGTAAATGTTACACCAGCAGGAGAAGCTGTAGGAAATCCATACAAGATGCAGATAGCAATAAAGCTAGCTGGACTTCCAAGAATACTTTTTGCTGCTTTCTGTGCAGCTATAGGAAAGCTTTTTGGGAAGAGAGGAATATTCTATAAAATTGCTGGAAATGGAATATCCGGTATTGATGGCTTCTGCAGGGATGCTTTTGATTATTACCTTGATAAAGGTATTCTTAACCCTGATAACCCTGATGGTGTTTGTAACGAAATTAAGGACAAGCTAGGTATTGACTGCATGATTGTTGATGCAAATGACCTTGGAGTTGATATACTTGGAAAATCCAGCAGTATAAAATACTCAGTTGAAGAACTTGCTGGAATGATAAAGGATAATCCAGCAGGACAAGCAAATCAGCAGACCCCAATCACTCTAATAAGAGAAAAGATTGGAGAAGCAGAGGCGGCTGCAGCAAGAGAATAAATTAGTTTATAAAAACTGACTCGTTAGGGTCAGTTTTTTTATTTAGAAGATTATATTTTTATATATCGATAAAAAACTCAATATGGTATAATTACTATAAAATACCAATATATAAATATTGAAAGTATCTTTGTAAACTCATCACTATTATTTCAAAATTCTTTACCTATTATATGTTTCACATAAATGATTCTACATTGCTTGAACCTAAACACTTATGAGAAATAATATCCCTTGATTCATAAATCGCAATATACATTATTCAAAAGCTTTATTGGGATTTATATAGATTTTATAGCATATAAAAAGGTCAGATTATTCATGGCATGAAAAGTACAGAATAAAAAAATATTTTATTTTGGGGGTGTAAAAATGAAAAGGATAATTGTGAATCAGCGTCTTTGCAACGAGTGTGGAAAATGCGAGGAAGTGTGTTCAGAGACCTTTTTTAAGTTAAAAGACAAGGAAAGGGCGGCTATAAGAATAGGAGAAGATCCTGGAGAGCCTGTAAATGTTTGCAGTCAGTGTGGTAAATGCATTGATGTGTGCTCCGAAGAAGCACTTACAAGAGCCAAAAATGGGGTAGTGCTTCTGAATAAAAACAAGTGTGTAGGATGCTACATATGTGCAGGCTTTTGTCCTACATTATCCATGAGGATGCATAAGGATCAAATTGAGCCATTTAAATGTACTGTATGTGGAATGTGCGTTAAGGCGTGCCCTACAGGAGCACTATCTATCGAAGAAAGTTAAATGGAAATATAGGGGGGGATAAAAAATGGATTGTCCTTTAAAGATAAAAAAAGATATAAAAGAAAAAGTAACTCCAAAGAACATAAATAGGTATGAATATGTTCCTGGTCAGATAAATAGGGGTTATGCAGGTAAAACATTATATATAAACCTATCTTCAGCTGAGATAGGCTCAAAGGATGTTACTGAGGATATGAAGGAGAAGTTTATAGGGGGAAGAGGATTTGGAATCTGGTATCTTTGGAATGCTGTAACAGCACAAACAAAATGGGACAGCCCTGAAAACGAGATAGTAATTTCCTCTGGACCAATTGGAGGTATAACCCAGTATCCAGGAGCAGGTAAATCAATTGTTGTAACTGTATCACCCCTTACAGGAACAGTTGTAGACAGCAATGTAGGAGGACATTTTGGACCTCTTTTAAAATTTTCAGGCTGGGATGCAATAGAGATTCAGGGGAAAGCAGAAAAGGGTGTAATTATATTTATAGATGGTAATAAGGGCATTATTAAAATAGATGAGGATTGGCTTGAAGCTAAGGACAGCCACCTTATAGCGGAAGAGTTAACAGAAATGTATGCAGAAAATGAAGAGGACAAAAGGAATATTTCCGTTGTATCTTCTGGGCAGGCTGCAGAACATACACTTATAGGACTCCTTAACTTCTCCTTCTATGATAAAAGGAGAAAGGTTCAAAGGCTTAAACAGGCTGGAAGGGGTGGAATAGGGACTGTCTTTAGAAACAAAAAAATACGTGCCATTGTTGTTAAATATGCAGGTGTAAAGGGGGACTTAAACAATCCAGCAGATTTTAAAAAGCTACAGGAGGTAGGCTTTAAGCTGCATAAGGAGATACATGACTATGATGATGTTCAGACAAGAAAAAGACAGGTAGGCACTGCAAACCTGGTTGAGGTTATGAACGATTATGATCTTCTACCAGTGCATAACTTTAAGTATGGGTATAACCCAGAAGCTTGGAAAATAAGTTCTGATGAATTAAAGAAGAGGGTTACTCAAAATCAACCAGATGGCTGTTGGTTCGGGTGTTCACTTGCCTGTGCAAAGGCAGCTGACAATTTTGAAATTAAAACAGGTCCTTATAAGGGCAATAAAGTTTGTATTGATGGATGTGAATATGAAACTGTTGCAGGAGTTGGAAGCAACTGCGGCATATTTGATATCGATTATGTTTTTGAATGTAATTTCTACTGTGACACCTATGGGATTGATACCATATCCTTTGGTACAACTACAGCATTTTTAATGGAGTGCTATGAGGCAGGAGTAATAAATAGAGAAATAACTGGAGGCTTGGAGTTAATCTTTGGAAATAAGGATGCAGCCATGGAGCTTTTGCATCAGATGGCAAGGGGAGAAGGCTTTGGAAAGGTTGCAGGACTTGGAGTTAGAAGGCTTAAGAAGCTTTTTGCAGAAAAATATGGTGCTGATGAAAAGTTTCTTAATGATATAGGAATGGAGGTAAAGGGCTTAGAATATTCTCAATATCTATCAAAGGAATCCCTTGCTCAGCAGGGAGGATATGCCCTTGCAAACAAAGGACCTCAGCATGATGAGGCATGGCTTATATTTATGGACATGGTAAATAACCAAATACCAACCTTTGAAGATAAAGCCGAGGCTCTTTTCTACTTTCCAATGTTTAGAACATGGTTTGGATTAAACGGTCTTTGTAAGCTTCCATGGAATGATATAGAACCAGCTGATAACAGGTTTACTAAAGAACCAGCAAAGGTACCAGAACATGTTCAAAACTATATTGATATATTCAATAGTGTAACAGGTAAAAATATAGATAAGGAAGACATAATAAAACAATCTGAAAGAGTTTATAACCTTCAAAAGGTATTTAACCTGAAAATGGGAACTGGAAAGAGAAAGGATGATATGCCCCCATACCGTTCAATGGGTCCTGTAACAAAGGAAGAATATCTATCAAGAAAGGATAGGTATGAAAAACAAATGAGGGATATAATCGGAATAGATCCAGATGGCAAAAGTACTGAAGAAAAAATGATGATAATAAGAGATTACAGAGAAAATCAGTATCAAAAGCTGTGTGATGCTGTATACAAAAGGAGAGGCTGGACAGAAAATGCCATACCTACCCCGGAGCATCTCCATGAACTTGGGATAGATTATCCAGAGGTTATTGAGGTAGTTAAAAGATATCTATAAACTAAGCATAAAGGATGATGAACCATGATTAACGTAAACGGAAAACCACACGAATGGTGGGAAGGTATGACAGTAAAGCAGCTCTTGTCAAACTTAAACTATACCTATCCAGTATTAATAGTTATTTTAAATGAAGAACATATAATAGCGGAAATATATGATAAAACCATAATCGAAGACGAATCAGATATTAAAATAATCCACCCTGTGTGTGGAGGTTAAAAAATAGTTATATTGTTTAAATAAGGAGTTGTCGCACAACCTCTATCTCTGGGTAACAGGCTCTTGAGTTATGAGTTATTTAAGAAAAGCCATCTTTAATGCTTAGCTTTCATAAATAGCTCATAACTCAAGAGCCTGTTACCTTTGGATATAAGGTATAACCTTTCTTTGTGTGAAAGCTCCTTATTTTTTCTATCTGCAATTTGATGTGGTTTATTTATATATAAATTAATGCAAAAGGTTTGATGAAAAAATATCATATAAGAAAATTATGGTTGGGTAGGAATTATTTGTTCAATGAATTAACAGTGGAAAATGTTTATAATTTATTTGTTACAAAATTTTAAAATTTTATTGTTTAGGGGGAAACATAAGTGGTTAAGTTCAAGAAAATTTTAGCTGCAGTAATCGTAGTACAAGTTCTATTTTTATTTTCACTAGGTTCAATACATACTAAAGCAGCGACAAGCACTGTTATAAAGCCGCGCCTTCAGATGGTTACTCAACCTAAAACCGAGTATATGCCAGGGGAAAGGATATCATTAACTGTAACTTCACCTAACTATGGTGGCAAGGTAGAATATAGAGTTATTCTATGGAACGGAACAACCAAAAAGCAATCTGAATTATGGAAGACACCAAGCACAGGATACTATTATAAAGGCTGGCAGCCATCAGGTAATTATAAATTTAATATTCACTGGCCAGTTCAAGGAATGGAACCAGGAGCATATAGCTTAACTGTTTTAGTTAGAAGAGTTGGAGCTAAGGTTCCATATGATAGTTATGTTAAAACGAAAGCATTTTGGATTAAATCAGGCTTAAAATTGTCAAGTAGCTATCATGAAAGCCAAAATGGCAATTTTAAAATGAAGTTTCCAAGTGAATTTATAGTTGATGAATCACTTGAAAATGGAATTAATTTTGTTATGGCTGCACCAGAGACTGAGGATCTTCCACTATTCCTTATTCTAACAGCAAAGACAGAACAGGGAGACAGCCTTGATAATGAAATGAATATCTTAAAAGACGACCTCCTTGAACAGTTAACTGATTCAACTGTAAGCTTTACAGAGAAAAGCAGAAAGAAAGTGACTCTTGGAAACCAGGAAGCCTATTTGGTAGAATATGACCTATCAAGCAGTAGTGGTGGTGTAGAAGAGAAGGCAAAGGAAGTTGCAATAGTTACTCTAAACGAAAATAATACCAATGTTGTTGTATTAGTAACAACTGATAAAGACTGGGCTATAAATTCATCACTATACATGCAATCTTTATTAAGTTTTGTACCGATTAATACACCTGCTGTAACTGACGAAAATACTGTAGATGTAACTACAGATGCGACAGCACAGTAGATAAAGCTTTATACAATAAATGCCCACCTGGATAATCTCCAAGTGGGTATTATTATTTTTTAATATGTAAAGTAGTATTGCATTATAGCTTGGCTGCAAGTTCTTCAAGAACCTGAGCGGAGGTACTTAGCTCCTGTAATGAGGCAGTTACCTGTTGAAGTGCTGCTGCCTGCTCTTGGAATATGGAGCTGTTTTCATTTATGCTGCCAGCAATACTGGATACTGAGCTTTGAATCTTTTTTAATATTGTATTAATCTGGTTTATAGAATCGTTGCTTGAGGTTGAAAGTTTTCTGATTTCCTGGGCAACTACAGTGAAGCCCCTTCCAACATCTCCTGCCCTTGCAGCTTCAATTGCTGCATTTAGTCCAAGAAGGTTTGTCTCGGTTGCAACGTTTTTAACAAAGTTTAAGACCTCATCTGTGTTTTTAGCTTCATTGTCGGCTTCATCAACCTTATCAAGTATTTTTTTATTTGAATCAACAGCATTTTGTACTCCAGTTGAAATTTGATTTATTGCAGATGATATTTGCTGGAGCGCTCCGGAAAGATTCTGTGCAAGATCAGATATTTCATTTTGCCTCTTCAAGCTTTTTGCGATTGTAAATCCTCCAATTACTCTTCCGCTGTTGTCCATTAGAGGAACTCCAATAGCTTTCAAAGCGATTCCAAATACATCTGGAGGAAGTGTTTTTTCAACCATTTTTCCAGACTGCATAGCTTCATATACTGCAGCTTGTCTTGGAACAAGGCCGCCTTCACTGATGTTTGTGGGTATGTTCTCATTAGAAAAGTACTTCAAGTATTTTTGCTTATCGGTTATTCCAAATACAACCTCATCGTCGAACACATTTTTTATGTATGGAATAACATTGTTGAAGGAATTGAAAATTTCATTATCAAAGATATTATCGGACATATTGCGTACCCCCCGAAATTAATATATTAATCCTTAAAACAGGATGATAGTACATTTTAAAAATAACATGTCTACAATTGTAAAAAAATGATTCATTTACTACAATTATATCACATATTAAATATTTGGATAATTGGAATATAAAAAAAGATGGTATGAATTTAACATTCATACCATCCATAAAATATTTTATAATTTATAGCTTAAATCTTCTCAAATCATTTTGAAGACTAAGCGCCATATGGGATAATTCTTCAGCAGCAAGTGATATTTCCTTCATTATTGCAGTCTGTTCCTCAGCTGATGCTGCGACATTTTGAACATTTTGTGCTGAATCATCTGATATAGTTGCAATATTTTCTATTGATGCTGAAATCTCATGAGAACTTGCAGAAATCTCTTGTGATATTGAAGTAGCTTCTTGCATTTTCTTTGATATATTATCTACGGCATCCAATATAGTAGTAAATGAATTTCCTGCATCATCTACCATTGAAAGACCTTGTTTTACTGCAGTTGTTCCATCATTCATTGCATATACAGCATTTTTTATATTGCCCTGTATATCTGAAATAAGCTCACTAATTTTATTTGCAGCAGTACCAGATTGCTCCGCAAGCTTTTTAACCTCTTCTGCAACTACTGCAAAGCCTCTTCCATGCTCTCCTGCCCTTGCAGCCTCTATTGCTGCATTTAGAGCAAGAAGGTTTGTTTGTCCTGCTATATCTGTAATTACTGATATTATCTCACCTATTTCATTAGACTTCTTTCCAAGATCATTTACAATATTAGAGGAAGTAGAAACCTTATTATCAATTATACTCATCTGTTCAATAGCATTTCTTACAACCTTATTTCCATCCTGAGCTTTTTCATAGGTCTCAAAGGAAGATTCTGAAATTGATTGAAGGTTATTAGAAATAAACTGAACTCCATCTGAAACCTTATTAACCATTTCTGATGCAGAGTTTGTTAAAGAAACCTGATTTTCAGCGCCTGTAGAAATATCCTGCATTGAAACAGCTATCTGTTCTGCAGCAGATTGTGTTTGTTCCGAACTTGCTGTCAACTCCTCAGAGGTTGATACAACCTGTTCAAGACTTTCCCATGTAGCTTTTATGACATGATTTAAGTTTTCAGCCATCTTATTTAGGTGACCAGCCATTTGTCCTATTTCATCATGTGTTTTTACATCCAGACGGCTTGTAAGATCCCCATCAGCTATTGAAAAGGCTAAGTTGTTTACTAATTTTATGTTTTTCCCAAGGTAGCCTGCAAAAGCTACAAGGACAATTATGAAGAATACTATCACGCCAGCAATAACAATCATAAGTTTAAGTAAAAGAGTGGCTATTGGTGCATAAAGTTCTTTTTCAGATATAGTAATACCAACTACCCAATTGGTTTCTGGAACAGGCATATAGTATAAAATGTATGTACTGTTGTTTTCCTTATATTTAAATTGACCGTTTACGCCTTTTAGCATTTCAGGAGCTTTAGCTGCAAGACTTGTATTGGAATCCTCAGTTATTTTTACCTTCATTACCTTTTGTGTATCTTTGGCTGCAAGTATAAGTCCATCTTTGTCTATTAAAAATGCTCTTCCTGTTTTGCCGGATTTTATATTCTCAATCATTGCTTGAAGACTTGTTAGGTTCATATCAGCAGATGCAGCACCTATGAAATTTTTATTTTTATCATAAAATGGAGCTGTTGCTGTAACCATTGTGATCTTTGCAACATCATCATAATATGCATCAGACCATATAACATCCTTATCGGAATCCTTTCCGATTTTATACCATGGCTGGTTAAAATAATTGTAGGAATCTGTGTTGTATGCATCACTGGAAACTATATTTTCACCATCCCTATATGCATACAATCCGGAATACTTTAATTTTGCATCATACTTATAAGGTTCACACCAGATTCCAGCACCATAAGTTTCAGAATTGGTTGAAATTACGCCTTTGATCATTGATACATAGGCATCTTTATTTAGTATAGAGCCTGAAGATTGTGCTGCCTTTGCAAGGCTCTGAGCCAGCTTATCATGTCTTGTCAGGCTTTTTTCGATGCTTTGTACAGCAGTATCAAGCTGATTATTCATTTTAAGATTGATTTCATTGTTAATTATGGATTTGCCCGTAGAATAGCTTATCAATGTAAGTAAAATCATTGATATAAGTGTTAAAGGAAGAATTGAAACAAGTATTAATGTTCTTATGCTCTTTAATTTTAGTTTGTGCATTTCTAGCATCCCCCTTTAAGGATTTTGTTTTCTTAAATTATATCATAAAGTGACAAAATTCCACATATATTGTAGAAGAATATTTTAATTTGTGAAATATATTTACCATAAGTTAAATGTTAACTACAAGGGAATAAAATTCATATAATAATGCTAATGTTAAAAAACTATGAATATAGCAAATAAATGTTAAAAAGCTACAGTATTTCTGTTATAATTGAATATGTTAAATAAAATGAATGGGTGATTGTTTTGATATATGAGAAGAAAATTCATAAGGCTCCAATTATAATTTTATGTATAATAATCGCTGCGGCAGTTATTATACCTTATTCTGTACATGCAAGAAATAAAAAGAATTATTCAAAGTACTGTGAATTAGGTGACTCTTCAATGGGGGATGGCAGATATAGCGATGCTATTATGTATTTTGGTGGTGCCTTAGAATACCAACCTGACAACAAGGAGCTGAAGATAAAAATAGAAAGGGCTTCAAAGCTTATGAAATCAAAGGCTGCCTTTGAAATGGGTTTAAAGGAAAGCTATGCAAAACATTATGATGAAGCTATAAAAGCCTTTGAAACTGTTGATAAGGTTGATCAGGATAGATATGAGGTTGCCCAGGAAAAGATAAAACAGTGCAGGACTTTGTATGTAAACAATTTTGTTAATATGGCAAAGGATGAAGCTGGAAAAGGAAATGTTGAAGTGGCATTAAGCTATCTTGATAAAGCTATTGTTCAGGACCCAGCAAACACGGTTGCTGCTTCACTTAAAAGTGAATGTACTCTAATTCTCCAAAAGAGAGCAGAGGAAGAGGCTAAGAAACAGTTGGAAGAACAGAAAAGAAATGCCGAACAGGCAGCAAAGGATGCAAACAAAACCAATGGTAGTGTAGAAAATCAAGGGACAAGCACCCCTGTTAGCGGTGAGGCTAATCAACAGACAGAACAGCCTCAAGGAAATCAGACTACAACACCATAGAAAGTTGGGTGTTTATCTACCATAATTTTTTATATTGAAAGAAGAAGAATTTTATAATATAATAATTAGTATCAAAAACCTTTATAATTGAATATTTAAATCTTTGGTACCTTTACAGGTTTAATAGGGAAAGCGGTGAAAATCCGCTGCAGCCCCCGCTACTGTAGACGGCGACGAATCCCATTCCACTGGATATTCTGGGAAGGAGGGAGGAGATTGACCCGTGAGCCAGGAGACCTGCCTGAGATTTTTGCTGGTCCTTCGGAGGGAAGGGAAAAGGCATGGTTGCTTGTTTATTTATGTATATAACTATCCATGTTTAGAGAACCCTCACCGAATGGTGAGGGTTTTTTTATGGATAAGGTGCGTAGATTATCAACCCCTGCTGTTTCTCAGCAGGGGTTTTTTAGGAGGTACATACATGAAAAAAAAGATTCTAATTCCACTACTTATTCTATTTGCGGTTCCTACAACTGCATTTGCAATGCACATTGCAGAAGGATATCTTCCACCAATGTGGGCAGCTATCTATTTTGTACTTTGTGTACCCTTTGTATTCCTTGGGATAAGGGATATAAAGAAAAAGGCGCTTAAAAACAAAGAAATAAAGATGTTATTGGGTTTGGTTGCTGCATATTGCTTTATTCTTTCAGCATTAAAGCTTCCATCAGTTACTGGAAGTTCTTCACATCCGACAGGTACTGGTTTTGGAGCTATGCTATTTGGACCTTTTACAATGACAGTAGTAGGACTTGTAGTTCTCTTATTCCAGGCATTGTTTTTGGCACATGGAGGAATAACAACCCTTGGAGCAAATACCTTTTCCATGGCAGTTGTTGGACCAATAGTAGCCTATGGTGTATACAAGCTTTTTAAAAATAAAAATAAGACATTAGCAGTATTTCTTTCAGCTACACTTGGGGATCTTGTAACCTATGTTGTTACTGCATTGCAGCTGGCCCTTGCATTTCCTGCAAAAAATGGAGGGGTGCTTGCTTCGGCAGTAAAGTTTTTAACTGTGTTTGCAGTTACACAGGTTCCACTTGCTATAGTTGAAGGATTGCTTACAGTTGTTATTTTTAACTATATAGAAAGAAATGCACATGATGAATTATTGGTTTTAGGGGAGGAGATATAAATGAAAAAAAAGAATTTGATAATAATTATAATAGCCCTTTTTATAGTAGGAACCTCCCTTGTAATAGGAATGAGGAAAGGGGATTTGGAGGGCGCTGATTCTAAGGCTGAGCAAAGCATAGAAGAAATAAATACAGAATATAAGCCATGGGCATCAAACCTATGGGAACCACCTTCAGGGGAAGTTGAAAGTCTTCTATTTTCACTTCAGGCAGCCATTGGAGGAGGATTCATAGGTTATTACATAGGTAAAAAGAATGTTTCGAATAATAACCGCATTTGCAAAGAATAGTTCCATATCTCAAGTAAATCCCTTAGAGAAATTGCTGCTTACAATATTGCCTGTTATAATAATGGGATTTTACAAGGGGAGAATAGTTGTTCTTTTAAATATAGTTTTTATTCTGATTTTGCACATTATTTTTAAAAACCCATTTAGGGTTGTTGCAAAATTCATATTGGCTGTGGCTTTGTTCACAGCCATATCCTCTATTACTATGGTCTATGACTATGGTATTGGATATTGTATTAACTTGATTTTAAAGGGAATATCATCTGGGGTTGCTGTTTCATTTTTAGTTTTGACAACACCCTTTGATGATATTTTGTGCCTTTTTTCAAAGGTTGGATTTTTGAGAGATATCTGTGATATTTCTAAAAGTATGGAAAGATTTTTAGTTTTACTTGAGGATGAGTATACTATCCTTAAAGCTGCATTTACATCGAGGTGTGGATTTAATGGATATATAAGTTCTGTTAAAGACTATGGAAGGCTATTTGCTTTGCTTTTCATGAATACAATTAGAAGATGGAAGGAAATAAAGACAGCGGTGGACAGCAGATGTTTTAATGGGAAAACTGTTTATTTGAAAAAATATAATTGTGCCTCAAAGGGCAGGTTGATGTCAATAGCTTTATACAACTTATTGCTTTTAACAGGAGTGTTATGTATAAAATAAATTTTTAATTAAAGAGGTATATATATGAAGGGAATAATGATTACTGCACCATCAAGCGGAAGTGGAAAAACTACAATAACAATGGGAATAATAAGGGCTATTAAAAACATGGGCAATAATGTATGCGCTTTTAAAACGGGCCCTGACTATATTGATACTGCCTTTTTATCAAAAGCTGCTGGAAGGATTGCTGGGAACCTTGATATGCACCTTCAGGGAGAGAATGGCATGAAGATGGCTCTATCCCTTGGAGAGGGTGATATGTGTGTAATAGAGGGAGTTATGGGATACTTTGATGGAATGCATAATACATTCATAAACTCAAGCTATGACATATCTAAAAAAATAGGTGCAAATGCAGTACTTGTATATACAATGAAGGGGGAGATGTTCTCAGCTGTTCCTAAGATAAAGGGAATGGTGGATTTCAATGGCTCAATGATAAAGGGAGTCATACTTAACAGAGTAAAAAAGGCACATTTTGATATGATTAAGGGACCAATTGAAGAATACACAGGTGTAAAGGTTATAGGCTATGTTCCTCCAATGGAGGATGTTGAGCTTGAAAGTAGACACCTGGGACTGGTACAGAGCCTTGAAATAGAAGATATAGAAGAAAGACTTGAGAAGCTTTCAAAGACGATTATGGATACAGTGGACATGAATATGCTTATTGAATTGATGAGTGAATTAGATGTAAAACCAATGGTTGAATTTAAAAAGAGAAACATAAAAGTAGGAATTGCCTATGATAAAGCATTTTCCTTTTACTATAGAGAAAACATCTATATGTTAGAAAAAACTTGTAAGGTTAAATATTTTTCACCAATTAATGATAAAAAAATTCCTGAATGTGACCTTATTTACTTAGGAGGAGGGTATCCTGAGGTGTTTTCTGAGGAACTTTCAAAAAATACTGAAATGAGAAACTCAATAAGGGAGTTTGCTCAAAATGGAGGATGCATATTTGGCGAGTGTGGTGGTTTTATGTATCTTACTAATTGTATAGATGGAATACCTATGGCAGGCGTATTTAATGGGGAAAGCACCATGACTAAGAGTCTCCAGAGATTTGGGTATTTAGATATGGAGCTTAAGGAAGACTGCCTTTTAGGCAAAAAGGGAGAAAAACTTACTGCCCATGAATTCCATAAATCTAAAACTGTTATAGATGACAGTGCATTATATAAAATAAAAAATGCTATGGGCAACAAAGAGTGGGAATGTGGCTATGGATATAAAAACACACTGGCTGGATATCCCCATATCAATTTTATTGGAAACATACCAGCCTTCAATAGAATGCTGGATTACATAGAAGAAAGAACTCATTAAGGAAGATTAGCATTGCTTATAGATGGATTATACCCACCTATAAGCAGGTTTGCTTGAGTAATAAATAATTAGAGGAGGTTTTTATATGAAGGGAATATTAGTTATTGGACATGGCAGTCGCTCAAAGGATGTAAAGGATACATTTTTTAGAATAATAGATGGAATGAAGGAAAGATTAAAGCTTGATGTTGAAGGCAGCTTTATGGAGCTTTGTGAACCTGATATACCATCAACAATAGAAAAGATGTACAGTGAGGGAGTAAGGGAAATAACATGTATTCCATATTTCCTTTTCAACGGGATACATATTAAAGAGGATATACCGGAAATGCTTAAAGAAATAAAAGATAAGCATGATGATATGGTAATATATATGGCAAATCCAATAGATTATCATGACCTTCTTATAGATATACTTGTTGAAAGGGCAGAGGGTGATAAAAGATGTATATAACAATACCACAGGATATAGAGAAGAGAAGCTTTGAAATAATTTCTGAAGGAATGAAGAGGAAGGATTTCACCGAAGAGGAGCTAAAGGTGGTTATGAGGATGATACACACCACTGGAGACTTCGATTATGAGAATATAGCAGTAATAAAAAATGATGCAATAAGTGTAGGAATTGAAGCTATAAAGACAGGCGGAAGAATTGTTACAGATACAAAGATGGGCTTTTCAGGAATAAATAAAACAGCGCTTAATAAGGCAGGATGTACAATAGACTGCTACATAGACAACCCAAGGGTATTTGAAATTTCAAAGGAAAGAGGAATTACAAGGTCTATGGCAGCTGTTGAAATGGCTGCAGAAACAGGCTGTGATATATTCGTAGTAGGAAATGCCCCAACTGCACTTTTTAGAATAGGTGAACTCATAAAGGAAGGAAGGATTTCACCATTCCTGATAGTTGGAGTTCCAGTTGGCTTTGTTGGGGCAGCGGAATCAAAGGAGTATATAAGAGAGTTTGATATTCCAAGTATATCAACTATAGGTACAAAGGGTGGAAGCAATGTTGCAGCAGCAGTAATAAATGCCCTTTTATATATGGCGGTGGGAAGATAGTGGACATGTATGTCATAAAGGAAGGAAAAAGGCTAAGATGTGGCTATACCACAGGAAGCTGCGCTGCTGGTGCAGCAAAGGCTGCTGCCATTGGCCTTTTAACAGGAAGTATTCCTGAATATATTGAAATAGATACTCCAGCAGGGGTTGTTTTAAAGCTTAGAGCTGAGAACCCAATAGTTGAGGAGGATACTGCCTCCTGCTGCATAGTAAAGGATGCAGGAGATGATCCTGACATGACGGATGGAATGGAAATATATGCAAGGGTTAAAAGAAGAGAGGACTCTAATATTGTAATAGATGGAGGAGCCGGAATAGGAAGAATAACCCGTGAAGGCTTCTTTGGAAAACCAGGGGAGGCAGCAATAAACCCAGTTCCCCAAAAAATGATATTAAGTGAGGTTTCAAAGGTAGCAAATACTGGGCTTGATATAACAATATATGCTCCTATGGGTGTTGAGATAGGTAAAAAAACCTTCAATTCCAATATAGGAATAGAAGGTGGAATTTCTATAATAGGTA
This sequence comes from Clostridiaceae bacterium, assembly GCA_032095175.1. Taxonomy (GTDB): domain Bacteria; phylum Bacillota; class Clostridia; order Clostridiales; family Caloramatoraceae; genus DAMCZI01. Next base: position 81,346 of record DAMCZI010000008.1, on the reverse strand, counting down.
CAAAGGGAATAGTAGAACCCATGTCCGATGAGGCACTTAAAAAAAGCATATATCTTGAAATAGATGGTATTGCAATGAAGGGTATAAATGAAATACTCCTATACCCAGGAAACTATGGTGAGGAATTTATAAAGAAAACAGGAATTGCGGGAGAGGGAGTTAAAATATCAAATTTTATAGGGGATTCAATTCTTTACTGCGTATATAGAGGCTTTAAAAAGATAACCCTTGTAGGAAACATAGGAAAGCTCTGTAAGCTTTCAATAGGAGTATTTAACACCCACAGTAGAGTCTGCGATGGAAGAATAGAGTCACTTATATACTATCTTGCCATGGCAAATGCACCCTACAGTTTGATTAAAAGAGTAAGAGATACGAGGATGACTGAAGAGGCCCTTAAAATCATAATACAAGAGGGCTTTGGTGAAATAGTTAAGGATATGAAAAGAGGATGTGTTGAATACCTTAAGAGATATGTTAAAAATGATGATGTTGATATAGAGGTATTAATATATTCAATGGAATATGGTCTTCTTTAGGAGGAAATATGATTAGAGTAATAGGAATGGGACCTGGAGATATAAGCTATGTAACAATGGGAGCAATTGAAAAGGTAAAAGCATCAAAAAGAGTACTTGCCTTTGGAAGAATATCAGCCTCACTTGATGGAATTGTAAAGGATGTAATAAGGATTACAAGGGTTGATGAAATACTTAAATATATAAATGAGGGAGAAGATATAGCGGTACTTGCATCAGGTGATCCATGCTTTTACGGTATACTCGAATACCTAAAATCAAAGGGAATAGAGGTCGATGAGGTAGTACCTGGAATTTCCTCCTTTCAATATATGATGGCAAGGCTTAAAAAAAGCTGGCAGGGAGCAAAGCTTATGAGTCTTCATGGAAGGGTTGAATCCCTAGAGGCTGTTAAGGAAAATAGGCTTTCTGTAATATTAACTGATAAAAATTATACCCCAGCTGTAATATCTAAAAGACTTTTTGATATGGGAGCTGTGGGAAAAATTTATGCAGGCTTTAACCTTTCATATCCCGATGAGGTTATAGATGTAAAGAACATAGGAGAGGAAATAGAAAGCAGAAGCTATCTAGCAGTGGTGGTGATAGAAAATGAGATGGATTAAGGATGAAGAGTTTATTAGAGGAAACATACCAATGACAAAGTTTGAGGCGAGAATACTCACTATTGCTCTTCTTGAAATAGAAAAAGGGGACAAGCTAATTGATATTGGAGCTGGAACAGGATCCATATCAATTGAGGCAGCACTTCAGGGAGCAGAGGTTGTATCCATTGAGAGGGAAGATGAAGGAGTAGAGCTTATTGAAAGAAATTGTTGGAAATTTAACACCTCTATAGAAATTATAAAGGGATATGCCCCAGAGGCAATGAAGAATATAAATGGTTTTAACAAATGCTTCATTGGTGGAAGCGGTGGAAGGCTTAAGGATATATTTAGAGCTGTTGATGAAAAGCTTTCAAGCGGCGGAATAGTTTGCGGAAATTTTGTTACAATGAAAAACCTTGAGGAGTTTACAGTACTTCTAAAGGAATATTCATATAAGGATATAGAAACAAGATTGGTTCAAGCTTCAAAGGTTGAGGATAAGACAGGAATATTAAGGGCTAACAACCCGATTTTCATAGTTAGGGGGAGAAAGGCTTGAAAAAGGTTTATGGAATTGGCGTAGGTCCTGGAGATAAGGAACTGATAACCCTAAAGGCACACAGGCTTATGGGAAGCTGTGATTATATATTCGTTCCAAGAAGCAAGGGAGATAGCTTTGCAAAAACCATAGCAGAGGATTGCATATCAGGGAAAAAAATAATAGAGTTGGACTTTCCAATGGGAGAGGACAACTCAAATAGATATGTTGAAGCTGCATTTAAAATAAATGAAATGCTAAAGGATTATGAAACAGGAGTATTTTTAACCATAGGAGACCCAATGACCTACAGCACATACATGTATCTTATGTTTGAGCTTCAAAAGCTAAGTGTAGAGGTTGAAACAATACCAGGAATTACATCCTTTAATGCAGCTTTTTGCAGGTTGAATATGCCTTTAACCCTTAAGGGAGAGAGCTTTTATCTGTGTGATGGCGAAATAGATGAGGAAGTATTAAAAAGAATTAACAGCATATGCATTTTAAAGGTTATAAAGAACAAGGAAACTATATTGAACATACTTGAAAAACATGGCTTTAAGTATGCTTATATAAGAAGATGTACAGGAGAAAATGAAAAGGTACTATATAACAAAGAAGAAATAATGGGGGATAAAGATTACATGTCCCTTATACTTGCTAGGAGGTAGAAAATGTTACATTTTGTTGGAGCAGGACCAGGAGATGTTGATTTAATAACTGTAAAGGGAAGAAAACTACTTGAGGACGCAGATGTGGTAATATTTGCAGGTTCTCTTGTTTGGGATGCACATTTAGAATTCTGTAAAGAGAGCTGTGAAAAGCACAACAGTGCATCAATGACATTAGAAGAGGTAATTGGTGTAATAAAAAGGGCAAAGGACGAAGGAAAAAAGGTAGTAAGGCTTCATACTGGAGACCCTTCAATATATGGAGCAATAAGGGAGCAGATGGATGAGCTTGATAAGCTAGGTATTTCCTATGAGGTAATTCCTGGAGTAAGTTCCTTTACAGCAAGCTGTGCAGCTATAAAGAAGGAGTTTACACTTCCAAATGTAAGCCAGACCGTTATAATAACAAGGCTTGAGGGAAGAACCCCGGTTCCAGAAAAGGAGGACCTTGAAGCATTGGCATCCCACCAGGCATCAATGGCAATATTCCTTTCAGTTGGAGATATGGACAGGGTTGTTGAAAAGCTTAAGAGGGGATATAAAAAGGATGATGTACCAGTTGCAGTTGTTTATAAGGCAACATGGCCAGAACAGAAGGTAATAATGGGAAGGCTTAACAATATAGCTGACAGGGTAAGAGAAGCTGGAATAAAGAACTTCTCCCAGATACTTGTTGGGGATTTCATAGAGGGAGATTATGAAAGATCCCTACTCTACCACCCTGAGTTTACACATGGCTTCAGGGAGGGGAAAAAATGAAAATAGCCTGCCTCTCATTTACATCAAATGGTGAGGACATTGCTAAGAATTTAAAGGAAAAGCTTGAGTACGATGTTGACATATATAAAAAATCAGAGCTTAAGGTTAATTTACATGAAAATGTAGAAAAAATTTTTAAAAGCTATGATGGAATAGTTTTCATATCCTCAACTGGAATAGCTGTAAGACTTATTGCACCATACCTAAAGGATAAGACAAAGGACCCTGCTGTAGTTGTTGTAGATGACCTTTCTAGGTTTTCAATAAGCCTTCTCTCAGGTCATATAGGAGGCGCAAATTCCCTTGCAGAGGAAATTTCAGCTGCTATAGGAGCTACTCCTGTTGTTACAACAGCTTCCGATGGCAGGGGAATAGAGGCAGTTGATATGTTTGCAAAAAGGAATGGCCTTTTAATTGAAAGCATGGAGGATGCAAAAAATATTACTGCAATGATGGTTGAGGGAAAGAAGATAAGATTTATATCTGAGATTGATTTGGGGATAACCTACAAGAACATTGTGGATAAAAATCCTGAAGGATGCATTATTGTTACATCAAAAAAGGATTTTCCCTGTGAAATTCCCTGCTGTATATTAAGACCCAGAATATTAAACCTTGGAATTGGCTGCAGAAGGGGAAAGACTAAGGGAGAAATACTTGAATTGATATACAAAGTATTTGATGAAAACAACTTGAGCGTTAAATCAGTAAAAAGTATTGGAAGCATAGATATTAAGGCTGACGAAGTAGGAATTATAGAAACAGCAAAAGAACTTAGCTGTGAGTTTAAAACCTTTTCAAAAGAAGAGTTAGAAGCTGTTGAGTATAAATTTGAAGGCAGCAGCTTTGTAAAGTCAAGGGTTGGGGTAAAATCCGTAGCGGAGCCCTGTGCATATTTACTTGGCGGAAAAATAATAATTAAAAAAACAGCAGGAAATGGAGTAACCACTGCAGTTTCAAGGGAGGATTAATATGGCAAAGCTTTATGTAGTAGGAATAGGGCCTGGTGGAAGAGAACACATGACACTTAAGGCCGTTGATGTTATAAAAAAGTGCCCTGTAGTAGTTGGGTACAGCTTTTATATAGAACTAGTAAAGGACTTAATAGAGGGCAAGGAAGTAGTAAAGACTGGCATGAGGAGTGAAATAGCAAGATGCCAGGCTGCAATTGAAAGGGTAAAGGAAGGCTTTGACACCTGTATAATAAGCACTGGAGATGCAGGACTTTATGGAATGGCAGGTCCTATACTTGAGATGGCAGATGGAATAGAAGTTGAAATAGTGCCTGGAGTTACCTCTGCATTCTGCGGGGCAGCAGAAACAGGTGCTCCAATAATGCATGATTTTTGTACAATAAGCTTAAGTGACCTTTTAACACCATGGGAAGTAATAGAAAAAAGGCTTCACTGTACATCAGAGGGCGACTTTGTAATTTCAATATATAACCCCAAAAGCAAGGGAAGGCCTGACAATATAAACAAGGCAGTGGAAATAATGTTAAAGTATAAGGATAAAAAGACACCAGTTGCACTTGTAAAAAATGCAGGAAGAGACGGTAACTGCAGGGTGGTAACAACGCTTGGAGAAATTGATTTTGACTTTATAGACATGATGACTGTAGTTATAGTAGGAAATAGCAAGTCCTATATAAAGGATGGTATGATAATAACACCAAGGGGGTATGCCCTTTGATTTGGATAATTGGAGGGACAACAGAAACCCATGAACTGGTTAAAAGGCTTAAGGGGAAAAGAGAATATATAATAACCGTTGCAACAGAGTCTGGAAAAGAGGTTCTTGGCGATGAAAGGGTTGTTGTATCAAGACTTTCTAAGGAAGATATGATAAAATTTATTGTGGATAATAACATAACCACCCTTATAGATATGTCCCACCCCTACGCAGTTGAGGTAAGTAAAAATGCAAAGGAAGCAGCCCAAAATTGTGGTATAGAGTATATTAGGTATCTTAGGGAAAGTGCAGACCTTGAGGGTGCCATTGTATTTTCAAATATGGAAGAATGTATGAATTTTCTAAAAGGCATTAAGGGTAATGTGTTTTTTACAACTGGCTCTAAAAATATAAAGGATTTTGAGAAGGTTAAAGGAGAAAACCGCTTTATATATAGAGTCCTTCCCTCCCTTGAAAGCATTGAGGAATGTGTTAAAAATGGCCTTAAGCTTAAGGATATTGTGGCAATACTAGGACCTGTATCCTGTGAGCTTAATGAAGGTATGTTTAAGGAATATAAGTCAGAATATGTTGTTATGAAAGACAGCGGAATAAAGGGAGGAACCAGGGAGAAGATTTTAGCCTGCAGAAAGCTTGGTATAACCCCCCTTGTTATAGGAAGAGTTGAGGAAAAGGGCTTTGACAGCATAGATAAGTTGGTGGAGATGATTTTATGATACAGGTTGTTGGAATAAGGCATGATGTTCAAATAAATATAAGACAGAGACTTTCAATAATACCAAAGCATGTGGAGAATGTATTAAAAAACATGGAATCCATATGCCAAGAAGGGATAATAATAAGTACCTGCAACAGGACCGAACTATACTTTAACAGTGAGAGAGATGACATTTCAATGGTTAAGGATATATTCAAATGTGCAGCTTGGGATATTGAGCTTATGGATTATACCTTCCACCGTAAGGGAATAGATGCTATAAAGCATATTATGGACGTTTCCTGCGGCTTTGACTCACTTATACCTGGAGAGGATCAGATACTAGGACAGGTTAAGGGAGCCTATGATTTGGCTGTAAAAGCAGGAACCCTTAAAAATGAACTTCAAAGGCTTTTCCAAACAGCAATAACCTGTGGAAAGGAATTTAGAACCAAATCCAAGCTTTATAAAGTACCTGTTTCAACTGCATCAATCGTTATAAGAGAGGCAAGAAAAAGAGGAATAAGAAGATTTATGATCTTAGGCTTCGGAGAAATTGGAAAGCTTGCTTCAAAATATATTCTTTCTGGAGAGTATGACATATTATATATAGCTGTAAGGGACACATCTGCAGTGGATATTGATGATGAAAAAATAAGGGTAATACCCTTTAAGGAAAGAGCAAAATACTACAATGATGTTGATTGTATAGTTTCAGCAACCTCTGCACCCCATGTTGTTATATGTGCTGATGAGCTTAGGGATAAAAGCTTTTTAATATTTGATATGGCGGTTCCAAGGGATGTTGGTGAGGATGTATACAAATTAAAAAATGTAGAGGTTTATGATATAGATAGGCTTTCATCTCTAAACGATGAAAACTATAATGAAAGAAAGGCAATAATGGATAAATACAGGTTCATTGTTGATAAATATATTGAGGACTATGTTGAATGGCAGAATCTAAGGAAGATTGCTCCTACAATACACAGCTTAAAGTGCTGTGGAGAAAAAGTATACAAAAGAAGGCTTAAAACCTTTAGAAATAAAAAGGAATCAAAGGACGGAGAAATGCTTGCTGAGATGCTTCTTAAAAGTACATCAAATGCATTTGTAAATAGAGCCATAGAGGTTTTAAAGGATGAATACCTTAAAGGCAGGGGAGAAGAATGCAAAAGGATAATAGAGAAGATATTTCTAGCTCAATAGAATACATGTCCATATCCCTTATTGGGAATAAAACAAAGGCAATCATAATAGGTGGAGGAAGGGCAGGCTTTATAAAGGCAAAATCCTTTTTATCAAAGGGATGTCTTGTATATGTTCTATCACCTGTATTTTATGATAGCTTTGAGGAATTAAAGGGCAATAACAGGCTTATCCTTATTAAGGATAGCTATAAAATAGATTATATATTAGACAAACATGTTGTTATAATAGCAACTGGAGAGGAAGAAATAGACGGGAAGATAATAATGGACTGTGATGGGTTAGGAAAGATATACCTTACATGTGATGATTACAGTAAAGGGCTTTTTATAACTCCAACCCAGGGAAACACAAAATCAGTCCATTTTTCAATAAACACAAAATCCGGCAGTCCTAAAACATCACTTTTTTTAAGGGATGTTTTAAAGGAAGAGCTTTTTGAATTTGATGAGTTTGTGGATTTTGTATGTGGGTTAAGGAAAAAAATTAATGATAAAGAGCTTAAAAGAGAAATAATGGAGTTTGTGAATACTAAGGATTTCTACTGTTTTTTTAAGCTTGGGAAACATATACAGGTTTTAAATATGTTTTATGGTGGTGATAAGGTTGAATTTTAAAATAGCAACAAGACGAAGTATGTTAGCAAGGGTTCAGACAGGTAAAATATGCGATATTTTAAGAGAGAAATATGATGCACAGTGTGAAGAGGTGCTTATTGAAACCCTTGGAGATAAAATACTTGATGTTACATTGGACAAGATAGGTGGAAAGGGACTCTTTGTAAAGGACATAGAAATTGCAATGCTTGAGGGAAATGCCCATGCTGCAGTTCACAGTATGAAGGATGTACCCTATGAAATGCCGGAGGGCTTTGAGATAGCAGCAATACCTATGAGAGAGGACGTTAGGGATGCCTATGTTTCAATGAATGGGGTTGAATTTAACAGCCTAAGAAAGGGTGCAAGAATAGGCACAAGTAGCATCAGACGTTCACTTCAATTGAAGATGCTAAGACCTGATGTTGAAATTGTCCCAATAAGGGGAAATGTTCAAACAAGAATAGACAAAATAGAAAAGGAAAACCTCGATGGAATAATACTTGCTGCAGCTGGACTTAAGAGACTTGGTATGGAGAACATCATAACAAACTATTTTGAACCAGATGCCATGCTCCCAGCAATAGGTCAGGGTGCCCTAGGTGTTGAAGTGCTTACTAAAAGCCAGTATATTGAGTATTTCAGAGGACTAGATTCCATAGATGACAGGGTATGTGTTGAGGCAGAAAGAAGCTTTATGAGAAGGCTTAACGGAGGCTGCCACACAATGATAGGGGCATATGCATGGCTTGAAGGACAGGATATGTATGTAATAGGGATATTTGACCTTGGTGGAAGAATAGTTAAAAAGGATATTAGAGGAGACAGAGAGGATTATGTAGGACTTGGAAAGAAGCTTGCGGAGATGATAATAAAATAGATCACAAAGGGAGGAAAGACATGGCAAAGGTATATCTTATAGGAGCAGGCCCAGGGGATGAAGAACTTATAACCCTAAAGGCCATAAGAACACTAAAAAAATGTACAGCGGTGCTTTATGACAGGCTTGCAAATGACAGCCTCTTAAAGTACTTAAATGAAGATTGTAAAATATATTACTGCGGCAAGGAGCCTGGCTGTCATTACAAGAGTCAGGATGAAATAAATAGCATGTTAGTTTCCCTTGCAAAGGAAGGACATGTTGTTGGAAGGATAAAGGGTGGAGACCCATATGTATTTGGAAGAGGCGGAGAAGAGGCCCTAAGGCTTTATGATGAAGGAATAGAGTTTGAGGTTATACCGGGAATAACTTCATCAATAGCGGTTTTAAACTATGCAGGAATTCCTGTGACACATAGAGGAATTGCCCAGAGCTTTCATGTTTTCACAGGAAAGAGTGCTGAAAAACTTAATATAGATTGGTCAGCAGTTTCAAAGCTTACAGGAACCTTGATATTCCTTATGGGACTTGAAAACCTTGAAAACATAACAGCAAGGCTTATGGAAAATGGAAAAAGTGAGGATACTCCATGTGCTGTAGTTATGCGAGGAACTACCTCAGCCCAGAGGAAGGTTACAGGAAATCTTAAAAATATATCAAAGTTTGTAAGAGAGGCAGGTTTAAAGTCTCCATGTATAATAGCTGTTGGAGAGGTTGTAACTCTTAACGAAAAGCTTTCTTGGTATGAGAAAAAACCTTTGTTTGGAATGAATGTATGCATAACCCGTACAAAGGAACAGGCAGTAGAGATGAGAGAAACCTTAATGGATCTTGGAGCTCAGGTTACAGAAATAAACACCATTAAAATAGCTGATACATCAAGTAGGCTTGATGAATACAAGGATAGGCTTACAGAATATGACTATATAGTATTTACAAGTGTAAATGGGGTAAAACTATTCTTTAAGAGGTTAACAGAGTTAAGAGTAGACATAAGAAACATTAAAGCAGCCTTTGCTTCAATAGGACCTGCCACAACAAAGGCCCTTATGGAGAGAGGAATAATTCCAACAATTGAAGCTGAAAAGTTTGTTGCAGAATCACTTTTTGAAGGGATGAAGTCTAATATAAAGCCAGGTGATAAGATACTGCTTCCAAGGGCAAAGAATGCAAGAAGCTTTTTAAATGAAGCACTTTCAGATACAGGCTGTTTAGTTGATGAGGCTGCTATCTATGAAACATTATGCGGAGATATCGTTAATACCTCATCCTTTGATGATGTTGATGTAGTCGTATTTACAAGTCCATCAACTGTTATAAATTTAATATCAATGGTTGGAATAGATAAGGTAAGAAGCAAAAGGGTAATAGCAATTGGACCGATAACATTAGATGAGTTAAAAAAGAATGACATCGAAGCAATTGAATGTGATGAATATACAACAGAGGGAGCAATAAAAAAGCTCTTAGAAATTAGGGGGTAATATTATGTTTACAAGACACAGAAGGTTAAGAGAAACACCATATATAAGGGATATGGTTAGGGAAACTGTTTTAACTCCAGCGGATTTTATATATCCAATATTCGCTGTTGAAGGTGAAAACATTAAAAATGAGATAATATCTCTTCCTGGAAACTATCACTTCTCAATAGATAGACTTCCAGAAATAATAGAGGAAGTTAGAAGCTGTGGCATAAGGGGAGTTATATTATTTGGACTTCCTGGCTATAAGGATGAAATAGCATCCTCTGCCTTTGATAAGGACGGAATAATTCAGAGGGCAGTTAGAAAAATAAAAGAGCTTGCTCCAGAGCTTTATGTAATAACAGATGTATGTATGTGCGAGTACACAAGCCATGGCCACTGTGGAATAGTTGAGAACTTTAAGGTTAATAATGATAAAACCCTGGAATACATTGCAAAGATAGCTCTATCCCATGCAGAGGCAGGAGCAGATATGGTTGCACCCTCTGATATGATGGATGGAAGAGTACAGGCAATAAGAGAACTTCTTGATGAAAATGAATATAAGCATGTTGCAATAATGGCATACAGTGCAAAGTATTCCTCAGCATTCTATGGACCATTTAGAGAAGCAGCAAACTCTGCACCACAGTTTGGAGATAGAAAGACCTACCAGATGGATCCTGCAAATATAAGGCAGGCAATGAGGGAGATAGAGGAGGATATAGCAGAGGGAGCAGACATAGTAATGGTTAAACCAGCCCTATCCTACCTTGATGTTATAAGATGGGCAAGAGATAGATTCGACCACCCAATAGCTGCATACAGTGTAAGCGGTGAATATGCAATGGTTAAGGCAGGAGCTAAAGCAGGATTTATTAATGAAAAGGCAATTGCCCTTGAAATGCTCCTTTCAATTAAAAGGGCAGGAGCAGACATGATAATAACCTACTATGCATTAGATGCATGTAAATGGATTAGGGGTGAATAGTTTGAGAAGCATTGATATATTTAATAAATCAAAGGAATATATGCCAGGTGGAGTAAACAGCCCAGTAAGGGCATTTAAAGACGTGAAAATGAACCCTCCTGTTATTAAAAGAGGACAAGGGGCCTATATATTTGATGAGGATGGAAACAAATATATAGACTTCGTTGGAGCATGGGGTCCAATGCTCCTTGGACATTGTGATGAGGATGTTGTAAAGGCCATAAAGGAAACCTGCGAAAATGCAATTGCCTTTGGAGCACCAACGGAGCTTGAGCTATTACTTGCTGAGCATATGGTTAAAACCCTTGATAACTTTGAGATGGTAAGAATGGTTAACTCCGGAACCGAGGCAACCATGAGCGCAGTAAAGCTTGCTAGAGGATACACAGGAAGAGACAAGATTATAAAGTTTGCAGGTTGCTACCACGGCCATTTTGATGGATTTTTAGTAAGTGCCGGCTCAGGTGTAATGACCGAAGGAATCCCAGGAAGTGCAGGGGTACCAAATGAGAGCATAAAAAATACAATAATAGCTCAGTACAACAGCATAGAGAGTATAAGATACGTATTTGAAAAATACGGTGAAGAAATAGCAGGAGTTATAATAGAACCAGTTGCAGGAAACATGGGAGTTATACCTGCTGAAAAGGAATTCCTTTTAGAGCTAAGAGACCTTTGTACAAAATACGGAAGCCTTCTAATATTCGATGAGGTTATGACAGGCTTTAGAGTAGCATATAAGGGAGCACAGAGTCTATACGGAATAAAGCCGGATTTAACAACCTTTGCAAAGATAATGGGAGGAGGACTTCCATGTGGTGCCTATGGCGGAAGAAGAGATGTAATGGAGAAGCTTTCCCCACTAGGTCCTGTATACCAGGCAGGAACCATGTCAGGAAACCCAGTTATAATGGCGGCAGGCCTTGCAACCCTAAGAAAGCTTAATCAAAACCCAGAGTATTATAGTCATATGAGCACCCTTGCAGAGAAGCTTCAAAGGGGAGTAGAGGAATCAGCAAAGGAAAAGGGACTTCCTGTTACAATAAACAGATGTAACAGCATGATGACTATATTCTTTAATGAAAATAAGGTTAATAACTACGAAGACGCCAAAAAGTGCGATACAAAGCTTTTCTCAAAATACTTCTCCCACATGATGAAGGGAGGAATAAACATAGCCCCTTCACAATTTGAGGCAATGTTTATGTGTGTAAAGCACAGCGAAGAGGACATCGAAAAGTTCATAGATTTATTTAGAAAATTCTAGATTAACGGGCATTAAGGCGTATTAAAGAAAATAACAAGTCAATATTTTGGTCTATTTTGTGTCATACTTCGTCAGTATATATGTTGCAAAAATTCTATTACATTCCGCCTTTTCAAACATCCTAGAGTCGAACCAATTTAGCAGGGCTGTTTGAAAAGGCGGAATGTAAAGAATTTTAATGCAACATATATAGAAAGCTCAAGTTAGCCCAACTAGCTTGAGCTTTCATTTCCTTGTCTGACGCAAAATATCCTCAAAATCTTTGACTTGTTATTTTCTTTAATACGCCTTAGCCCGTTTTTTTATTTGATACCATCACATAATTGCAATACCGACATAATATATAACAAAACGACAGGAGGAGAGCTAAGTTTAAAGTAAGGAGGGGAGTGGTATATGAAAATAGATAAAGAAGTACTAATTGATAAGCTTCTTGACTATTTTTACAGACAGCTTTTGATAGATAAAGAATGGGATTCTGAAGAATATAGGAATGGTTACAGAAAAGGAATGTTAGATATTATTGAAGAGGTGAATAAATTCATTGAATAAAATATCCCCCTGGATTTTCCAGGGGGAGTTTAACTTATTCTTTGTATAAACCAGGTGACAGAGGCGACAGGCTCTTGAGTTATGAGTTATTTAAACAAAACTATCTTCTAATGCTATTCCCACATAAATAACTCATAACTCAAGAGCCTGTTACCTCCCTCCACACCATATCTCCTTATTTCTTAGCTGAATCAAAGTTAACCAATATAAGGTCTGTTTCTAAAAATCTTGCCATTGCATAAAGAGCATCTGAAAGTCTGTTTACATACTTAACAAGTATAGGACTTACACTTTCATCCTTACTAAGGGTTATTATTCTTCTTTCTGCTCTTCTGCATACAGTTCTTGCAACATGAAGGGCAGCACTTGCTCTGCTGCTTCCTGGTATTATAAACTTATTGATATTTGGTATCTTTTGAATATAGGTATCTATAACACCCTCAAGCCAGGCTACATGTTCTTCGTTTATCTTTTCTGGGAATTTTTCTTTATCCATTGTAGCAAGTTCACCAGCTACATCAAACAGCTCTCTTTGTATTCTAAGAAGTATATCAATTATTTCCTTATCATCTATAAAAGTCCTGGCCAATCCAATGGAAGAGCTTAATTCATCAACAGTTCCATAGCTTTCAACCCTAATACTGTCCTTGTCAACCCTTGTATTGTCATAAAGGCTTGTTTGTCCTTTATCACCTGTTTTAGTGTAGATTTTCATTGTACATATCCTCCTTGCATGAAAGATAATTATAACTAATGCCATAAATTTTAAAAAATTAGTCAATAATATTTTAACATTACTAGAAATAGATAACAAGGTTTCAAGTAATGAAAGGAAATCGAATAATTGGGTTTTAAATATAAAAACAAATGTGATATGTATTGATATTACATTTAAATGAATGTTTTAATATATTTAAAAATAGAACTTTAAATATTGAATATTAATTGCTGTTATGGTATATTTATGCCATAATATATCGATACATGTAGGATGATAAAAATTATCCAATAATATGTCAGAGGGGTGATACATAATAAAGGTGCCAGACATATTAATATCACATTTGGATTATTAACTATTTTTCATCAACGATTCAACTATTCTTCACACAACTTTCGCATTCAAGTAATAAAAATCAAACAGGTATAGAAATTCTAGGTCGGGGGGATTTATATGAGAGTATTAAAGCTTAAGGGACAAATATTAATAACTGTTATCGGAATAATGGTTTTTCTGGCACTAAACATTTTGTTTTTTACATATACCCAGGTAAATAAACTTGCTTTAAAAAATTATGAAAAGAACCTAGAATCTAATATTAACCTTGCATTAAGCCTTATTGATGAAAAACATCCTGGCAGTTGGAGGGTTGATGGAGAAACTCTTTATAAGGGTGAAGATATTGTAAATGATAAAAGTGAATTGGTAGATATGGTTAAAGAAGAAACAGGTAATGAGGTTACGATTTTCTTAAATGATACTAGAATATCTACAACAGTAGTGGATGGCAGCAATAAACGTGCTGTTGGAACAAAGGCTTCAGAGAAGGTTATAAATACAGTTATCACTGATGGAAAGGAATATACAGGTGAAGCAGAAATACTTGGAATAGCTCATCAGGTAAAGTATGTGCCTATAAAAAATGAATCAGGGGACATAGTTGGTATGTTCTTTATGGGTCTTGAGAAAAAGACCATCAACAATGAAATCAGAAATATAATACTTGTAATAGCAGGACTAACACTTTTAATATCTACTATTGCGTTTTTTGTTGTAATTTTTGTAGCAAAAAGATTGGCAGATCCAATTACAGTAGTTGTCAGCCATATGAGTGTTATTTCAAATGGAGATTTAACAAAGGAAACTGATCCAAGGTTTATAAACAGGCATGATGAGGCAGGAGAGCTTACTCAATCATTGGATACAATGCAAAAGGCTCTAAAGCAAATAATACTGGATGTTAAGAGCTTATCTAATGATATAAACTCCAAGTCGGAAACATTATCTGCATTTGCAGGAGAGATGTCTCTGTCATCAGGTGGTGTTGCGACAACAATTGGGGAGGTTGCAGAAGGTACAAGCAAGCAGGCAGAATATCTAAGCGGTATAAGTCAAGCACTTTTTGAATTTGGAAATAAACTAGATGATATGCTGAAGAGCATAAAGGATATTGATTCTTCATCTAAAGGCATAAACACCATGGCTGTAGAAAGTAATGACAAGCTTGCATCACTTAAACAATCTGTAGAAAGCATGGGCATTTCCTTTGAAGAGTTTTCAAATAAAATATTGGGACTTGATAAGAACATTGCTGAGGTAAATGAGATTACAGTGATGATAAATAACATAGCAGAGCAGACAAACCTTCTTGCCCTAAATGCTGCAATAGAGGCAGCAAGGGTAGGAGATGCAGGACGTGGATTTGCAGTTGTTGCAGAAGAAATAAGAAAACTTGCAGAACAGAGCAAGGAGTCAGCAGAGGAAATAAATAACCTCATTAATTCTGTATCCAGTGAAACATCGATAATAGTTAATAATACCGAAGGTATTAAGAGTGAACTTATTACTCAGGAAGATGTTATCAAGAATTCAATAGAATCCTTTAAGAAAATCATAGATGAGGTAGGAGAAATAATTCCAAAGATACAGGCAATAAATACAACCTCAATAAGTATAAACAGTGATAAGCAGGAGATACTTGAAAGGATAGAAGAGATATCAGCGGTATCTCAGGAAGTATCTGCATCTGCACAGGAAATAGCAGCAGCATCGGAAGAATTGAGTGCATCATCAAGTGAAGTTGCAGAAACTGCAAAGCTTTTAAAAAATACAACAAATGGAATGACAGCTGAAGTTGAAAGGTTTAAAGTTTAAGTTCTTAAAATTATAATATTAGATAAAAAAATCCCCGACTAACCAAATTAATCGGGGATTTTTTTTATCTAATGTTTAGTGTGGATGGCAATTTCACAATTGTATTTTGGATATTGTGTAAATCTTTTTAAATCTGGATGATTTTCAAATAGAAACTTTGTACCATAAACAAATAGTGTAGTGCCTATTATAAATATTATTATGAATATACTGAAACCATCGTATTTTATATTTGGCTTCTCATCTCGCGAGAGATATACATATGTTAGTACCTCAATTCCCAACATTATTAAAACAACTGGCCACCAATTAAAAATCAATTTTATTGTATTTATACCAGATAACTGTCCATATAATAGGAGTGACCCTATCAAAATAAGTAGTGTTCCCATTGAAAGAGTTCCCACTCTAAAACCTTTCATGCTATTCCTCCTTGCTTTCCATGATTTCTTTATTGCTTCTTATGAGTTTAATACCTCCTATGATAAATAAAGCTGCTGCTATTCCAGTTTTTATATCATTTCTAACCTGATAATTAATATATTCGCTAATATGTGGAAGTACCAGTTTATTTAGTATAAGTATAATACCCAGTATTACCAATACAAAACCTATAGTCTTACTGCTATTTTTAATAAAGGGTATTTCCTCTAGCATAAATATATCATCATCCTTCATTTCCTTGTTTCCTGCTGCTTTATGCATAACATCGAAAAGACTGTAAAACCAAATAACAGGAGCAAGAATTAAAAAGCCGCTGAAGCCTACCCAATCTGTAAGGAAGAATAGGAGAAAGAAGGAAGTAATAAGTTGAATTCCCTGTTTTTGAAGGCCTAAATAAAGATGACCAACGCCTGGGATAACAGAAAGAAGCATTGCTGCTACTTTTTTGTTTTGTTTTTCTATATCTTCAGAGTTAACAGGCAGCGGTGAAGTACTTTCCTGATTAGAAGATAAAAGTTTGATATTTATTTTATCAACAAGAATCATGCTGTCAACCATAGCTGCAAACCATAATGCAAGAAGGACAAATAGTAGAAACGCTGCAGCTGCCTCACTGTTTATGCCAAAGGCTGAGAATAGTCCTAAAACCATTATGCCAAAGGCAGCAAACATGAATGCCATTCCACGTACTGTATATCCAAGATAAATTTGCCCAAGACCAGGTATACAGGATAATATGAATGTTGTAAATTTACTTTTTCTTTGCATTTATTTCCCTCCATTATTTAATAATATTATCTATAAAATTAGATGTTTTTTCAGTAAGAATATCAGTCCAACCATTAAATATAAATCCGGTTGCTTTAGTTTGGTTAGTAATTGCCTTTGAACCTTTTGGTGTAAATCCTAAAAAGGTATCAAAGCATCCACTGTATATAAGGAATAATGTTATACAGGCAGCGGAAGTATAATAGATCATCATGTTTGTAAAGCATCTTTTCTTCTTCAATAGTGTTATCTTTTTGTTTTCAGTATTTATTTTTTCTATAACCTTTGATGAAAAATCCGGAGAAGGTAGTGTGGTTTCAGTGGTTAATCCCTCATCAATTAATGAAAGATAAGTATCAAGGCAGTTCTGACATTCCATGGTATGTTCAAGCATTTCTATTCTTTTATCATCATCTACTTTTGCCTCTATAAGTTCCTGCCATTCTTCATAACTATAGTGCTTCATTGCTTCCATCCACCTCCCATTTTTCCTTTATTATTTTCCTAGCCCTGTAAAGTCTAGATTCTATTGTTTTTTTACTTACTCCCTCAAGATTTGCTATTTTTTCATAGCTCATATCTTTTAAATAGTGCATTTCTATAACCTGCTTGTAAATTTGAGGCAGGCTACTGCATATTTTAATAAGCCGTTCCTTATCTTCTTTAATTATGATTTCGTCTACTGGCTGAATCTCAGTAGAGCCTTCGTCTTCACCTATTTCCTCTAAAAATGGTACTTCCAATTTCTTTGATGTCATATATTTTCTAAGCATATCAAGGGATGTATTCAAGGCAATTCTGCCAAGCCATGATTTAAAACCCTTGAATTCATAACTTGGGAGGGAGCGGTATACCTTAATGAATGTCTCCTGTGCCGCGTTTTCAGCTTCCTGCCTGTCCTTAAGCACATTTAAACATACAGCAAAAACAAAATTTTGATAACCTTCAACTATTGCTCTAAAGGCATCATTATCTCCTGCCGCAGCACTTTTAAGCAATAATATTTCATTCTCCATTGACTCCCTCCTTTCCCCTACATAATTATAGACGAATTTTTCTGAATAAGCACTGCAAAAAAGTTTTTGTTTTTTAAATAAAAAACGGATCACGCATTTTTGATGCATGATCCATTAACTATTTTATAGTCCAAGAAGTTCTTTAAGCTTTTCCTGATCAAATCCTACCATTTCTTCTCCATCAACTATTATAACAGGAACTGACATATATCCCTTCTTCATAAGTTCCTTTCTAGCTTCCGGGTTTTCTGTTACATTGTGTTCTGTAAAAGGAATTCCGTTTTCCTTAAAGAAATCCTTTGCCATGTGGCAGTATTTGCATGTGCTGCTTGTATAAATATCGATCTTTTTCATAAAAATACCTCCTTGACAACAAAATTAAATAACTTATTTTTCCTCTCTATTATAACTCATAAGTATTGCTATACATATATATTCCTCATTGTAAAGTATATATGCAAAAGAATATACAAAATTAATTTGATACTAAATCATAAGTAAGTATGCCTTATATGATACAATTGTAATTATAAATTAAGGGTTTAATACAGTTTTTAAGGAGGATTTATATGAAAAGATGTTCATGGTGCGGTGAGGATGAGCTTTATATAAAATATCATGATAAAGAGTGGGGAGTTCCAGTTTTTGATGATAGAAAACAATTTGAGTTTATGGTGTTGGAATCAGCTCAGGCAGGATTAAGCTGGATAACGATATTGAGAAAGAGAGAAGCATACAGGAAGGCATATGAAGAATTCGATCCTGTTAAGGTAGCTGAATTTGATGAGAATAATATTGAAGAGCTTTTAAAAAATGATGGAATAATTAGAAATAGGAGAAAGATTGAATCATCAATAAACAATGCCAAAAGATTTATGGAGGTCCAAAGAGAATTCGGTAGCTTCAGTGAATATCTGTGGAGATTTGTTGACTACAAGCCTATCGTTAATAAATGGAAGAGTGAAGCTGAAGTTCCTGCAAAGACTGAATTATCTGAGAGAATAAGTTTAGATTTAAAAAAAAGAGGTTTTAAATTCTTAGGACCAGTTATTGTTTATTCTCATTTACAGGCTACAGGATTAATTAACGACCATGTAGCTGATTGCTTTAGATATGATGAGATAAAGAATGCTGAATACAAATTTAATAGAGAATAATGCTAGAAGATGAGTTAAGAACTCTTTTTTTACTGTTGTATGTGTAATGACAGATTGATATAATTGGTTTTACATTGTCATAGAGACAAATACTTAAGATGAGAGGTGAAAATATGATTTATGGAATTATTTATATTCTACTTTTCCTAAAGCCATCTATAAATAAGAAGGATATAGGAAGTCAGATAGCAAGAGGAGTAATAGGGACAATTTTTAGCTTCATATTCTTCTATTTGGCTAATGCAGATAGAACATTTTCCTTTATATTTGCAGTTATTTGGATACCAGCACTTGTCCAAATTGTATTTGCTGGAATAGAGAGTGGTAAGGATAAAAATAATAAGGTAAACAATGTTACTGCAGCTTTAGCAGTAGCTATGTTTTTATTGTGTATTGGATATAACTTCTTTCCATATATTACAGGAGGTTCTAAAAAACTTGCTTCCATGGTTCCTGTAAAGGAGAGCAGTGAGATGATTTCAAAGGTAGATGCAGAACACATAATTGTTATATCTCCGGAAACTGCATATTATGAAATGCAGAAGATGCTTGGAACGCTTCCAAATCCAAGTGTATATAAAATAGGTGAACTTGGAATTACAATGACGAAGGATGAAGCAGTATATGTTGCACCAATTGAAGTAGATGGCGTTTTAAAAGCAATTTCAAATCGTGAAATACCAGGTGTTATATATGTATCTGCAGAAAAGCCATCCCAGGCAAATATAATAAATATACCATCAAAGACTGCAGAGTCTCTTGTTTTTGGACATGACCTCGAAAGATATATTAGAAAGCATAAAACAGGGGCCATACTCTTTCAGGCAAATGCAGAGCTTGATAATGAGGGAAACCCATACTATGTAGGAAGCTATGGGCACTATAAGTATGGAAGAAAGGGAGCAGTAATTGATGGAGTAATTCTTGTTTCCTTCAAGGATGGAAGCATTGTAGACTATAAAAAGGATAAAGTACCAGAGTGGGTTGATGAAGTACATCCATCTGATATTGCAGAGGCTTATAACGGATACTTTGGAACACTTAGAAATGGATTATGGAATAAACTTATTGCTAAAAAAGGAGTTCATATTCCAACCCAGTGGCAATCAGAAACAAAGGTTCAAGGACTTGATATAAACTCCAGTGAAGTTACTGGTGTAATTGATGCATCTGGAAGAATGAAATGGTTTACAGACCATACAAATACCTCAAATACATCAACAACAATGACGGGGTATTCCCTAATGGATATGAAAACAGGAGATATGATATACTATAAAACTCCGGGATATATTAACGGAAAGGGAGCAATGAATGCTGTAGGTAAGGCTCTTGGAGCTAATGCTGTAAATTGGACACCTGTACAGCCTCTCTTCTATAATATATTTGGAGCAGAAGCATGGGTTGTTCCAGTTGTCAATGTAACTGATGGGGCAATGGTTAAGGTTGCTATCGTATCTGCAAAAAACAGCTATGTTGTTCTTGAAGACAGCAAGGATATGGCAATTGAATCCTTTAAAAATGCAATAGCCTATGGAAAGATAAATGATTTAAGTAATAGAAATGCAAACAGTATAAAGGCTGATGAAAAAACAATAATCGGCAAGGTAGCAAGAATAAATCCGGTAACAGAGAACGGAAATACAATATTCTATATAAAGCTCGTAGGACAGAATACGATATTCATGGTTAACAAATCTGCAGGTGTGGATATTGTTTTAACAAGGGATGGGGATACTGTTGAAATAAAGTATCTTGATATAAAGGACAACAATGTTGTTTCAACTGTATCCTTTAAAAATAATAGTGTAAAATAAAGTTAGCTGCCAGGTATTCACCTGGCAGCTAACTTTATTTATAGGAACTTATGGTTGTTTTAAGAATGTATTACACATCCAATTATAGAATTTAGTCTTTTCTTCAAATTGTGGATAATGCGCTGAATTCTCAAAAGTTAGAAACTCTTTATTCGCACTTGTTCTAATATTGTCAAAATATTTTTTTGCCGATGCAGAAGAGGTCATATAATCGTATTTACCCATTATAAAATAAACGGGTAGTTTAAGAGAATTCACAATCTGTGGCAGCGGCTCACGATAGGCTTGCTTTATTAGAATATCTTGACTATGTGATATACCAAAGTAAAACCTCATAACATCAAGTAGGTTGTATTCACTTCCGAACAGAAAACCCTTAAGATAATCCCTGTTATCGTCAACCAATCTTGATGCACCGCCATATTTTCGCACATAACCACGGGGTGTAATCATTTCACCGTCTTTGACTTTTTCTATAATTCCCTGCAGATATTTAGAGTCACTAGCATTATCAGCAATAGAAGCTTCTGAAATACAAAATCTTAAGCTGTCAAGTTCGCTTTTTATTAAATCTGACATTTGCCCGATTCCAACATATGCTGTAAATTTTTCGGGGGCTTTTCCTGCTGCTTTTGTTGCGATGTAAGTTCCATATGAATGCCCAATGAGTATCACCTTTTTCTGTTTAAAACGGGCAGAAATGTGATCAGTAAGTGCCAATAAATCATCTACAAGAATGTCCGCTGACAAATCAGAATAATCCTCAAAAAAGTGATATGATTTTCCACTTGCTCTTTGGTCATAATGTATTATTGTAAAATTTTTTTCAAGTAAATCCTGATATTTTCTAACATAAGGAATTTCGGAACAGCCAGGGCCTCCATGTACAAAAATTATAATTGGATTATCCATATTGCAGCCTCTTATCATAACCTCAAGCTTGGTTCCGTTAATTGAAATTTGCTTCAATTCATTTATGCTGTTATCACCAGATATTTTAGGAGTCCATGTTGGAAAAATTAATGCAATAACAAGTATGAATAACATAATCCAACAGAAATATTTTATCATTTTTAAAAATTTCTTTTTAATAAGCTATACCTCCGATTAATAAGGATAATGCCAATTATTTGTATTATATCATACATTTCTATCCTCTGAGTGCAATTATTTATTGATTTTGAAAAATTATGTTATAATTTGTATAATGTTTTGAGCTAATAATGATTTATTTAAGGAGGAAAACAAATGAATAATGATTTAAAAGCATATATTGAAACTCAGAAAAAACCCTGGGGGATTATGTTCTATAAATTGATTTGGGAACAACTACCTCAAATAACTAATTCAAAAATTCTTGATTTTGGAAGTGGGCTTGGAATTACAGCAAACCATTTAGCAGAGAACAATGATGTAGTTGCAATAGATCCCAATGTTGATATGGTAGAAATGAGAATGCATGATAATAATTATCAACAGATTATAGGGGATATTGAACAATTAAGACAGCAGCAGGATAATTCATTTGATGTTGTAGTATGCCATAATGTACTGGAATATGCAAAAGAAAGAAAGGATATATTTAGAGAATTTTATAGAGTGCTTAAACCTAATGGAATAATTTCAATTATAAAGCACAATCATAATGGAAGAATAATGGCGAAGGCTGTTTTTGAGAACAATTTAGATGAGGCAATTAGATTAATCAATGGTGGAGAAGCTAAGGCAGCATATTTCGGTGAGGTAGATTATTATGGTATCAATGATATTAGGGAGTGGATAGGTGATTTAGACATTAATATCGAAAAGGTGCTCGCAATTAGATCATTATTTGGTTTGCACCCAAATAATGAAATCAGATACGATCCTGTTTGGCAGGAGAAAATGTTTGAGCTTGAAATGAAAGTGTCTAGTATAGATGATTTTGTAAATATTGCTTTTTATAACCACATACTGCTTAAGAAGATTAGTTGAAATGCTAAAGACACTAACTATGTGTGATATTTAATTCTAAATCTTCTTTTATTACGTAGAAAACGGTAGATTTTAAAATCTACCGTTTAATTTGCATAAATAAGCATACATTATCTATTTTTGAGTTACCTCAACACACCTATGGTACTTTTGGTACCACCAATATAAATATCTCAGAACTAAAATCCCAACTAGTCAAGATAAGCTTAGAAAGAACGAGGATAATATGGAAGTTCACCTGTGTGATTACTTCATAGCATATAAGGATACCTTCTATATTTTCCATATTCAACTGTTCATTGTACAATAAAATAATAATATTTATTATTATTATTAGTATGAGAGGGGGTTAATTAATGGCAACATGGAATGAATTGTTTTTAAATGAAAAGTTCATTGCTGCTTTACCACAGCCAGAAGTATATAAGTTTGTAAAGGTTCTTGAGGGTACATTTCCTGACAGACCACTATCAATATGGGACTTTTGCTGTGGTGCAGGAAGGCATACTGTACTAATATCCCAGATGGGGCACAATGCTTATGGAAGTGATATTTCTGAAAATGGCATTAATCATACGCAAAAGTGGTTGGAAAGCAATGGATTAAAGGCAACCCTTAAAGTAGCAGACATGACTGATAACTTATTTATAGGTATGAATTTTCATGGTGCTGTATCTTGGGATGCTTTACACCATAACACTATTAGTAATATTTATAAAGCTGTAGATAATGTGTATGAAAGCCTTTATGAAGGTGGTATGTTCATGGTATCATTGCTTAATACAAAATCAGGTAGAGTAGACCTCAGAGGAAAGGAGATAGAAAAGAATACTTTTATTAGGGAAGATGGTCCTGAAGCAGGAGTACCCCATCATTATTTTGATGAAAAGGAAGTAAGAGACTTATTCAAAAAATGGAAAATTATCAGTTTGGCAGATATTGTTGTAACATACATAGATGAAAAAATTCTTTATTCAGATAATCCATTCCCATATACAAAATGGAATGTTATTGTGCAAAAGTAGTATGTTTAAAACTATAAGAATTTACAGAGAA
This sequence comes from Clostridiaceae bacterium, assembly GCA_032095175.1. Lineage (GTDB taxonomy): Bacteria > Bacillota > Clostridia > Clostridiales > Caloramatoraceae > DAMCZI01. Next base: position 57,795 of record DAMCZI010000008.1, on the reverse strand, counting down.
TTTTTACATTGATTAAAATGTAATACTCCTATGGTGAAACAAAAATTATTAAGGGGCGGTTCACACTAACAAAAATAACTTTCAAAAGTGCCAGGCACTTAAGGGGATAATATTCGTTAGTGCGACAGCCCCTTTCCTTACTTTAAAAGTCTTGAAGCTGTGATGATAGATGTTATTGTGAGAATGTATATTAAGATAAAACTTAATAAAGATTGAGGCCCAATTGTGTGTTTTAAAAAATTGCCTAAAGCAATATGAAAGATATAAATATGCAGACTAAATTGTCCAAGTGTTATGAAGGGTTTATAGATAACATTGTTAGCTGTGTAGTCTACTATAAAGAATAGTAGAAATATAAGTCCAATTGAAAAGATAACGTACCCAAGTGTTGGAGGGTAGAATAGTTCACTATAGCCTCCACGTATTAAAAGTTTTCCAGGATGCCTTGCCCAGATAAATGAACCAAGTGCTAAAGGGATAATTCCAAAGAGTAAGAATAATTGATTTTTAAAGTTTCCATACTTAATCCTTAGCTTTCCCAGTATTATACCGAGAAATGAAAACCCTATCCATGGGAATATTGGAAACCAGCCATCAATAATCCAGCGCTTTTGTATAACTACCTTAAACAGAGGATATTGATATAACCCACCTTTTATCGAGAGTGGAAGAGGAAAGCTGGTATACCCTAAAAGATGCTGCAAAAATGGTGTTAGAGAAAAAATTAATATTATGATTAGTACTTCAAATGATAAATCTGTTTTTTCAAAGAGATATGCCAATGGCATTGAAAGCCCTATTAGATAGAGTACATCCATGGATGTAAAGGGTAAAACCCTCATTATCAATATATCAATAAGCGCAGCAATTAATATAAGCAAAGCTCCTTTTTTTAAGAAGTAAAGAAAGGTGTGTTTTCTATTTTTGCATGCATATGATATCATCATCCCAGAAATAAGTATAAAAATAGGGGCAGCAAAGGAACCATAAAGCCTCAATAGTAATGGGGGATTTTTTAAAAGAAGTTCAGCTCCCATATTAGCCTCAACCATAGTAAAAACTGCGATTCCCCTTAAAATGTCTATGGTGTAATCTCTGTTTACAGATGTTCTAATAATAATAATCGCCCTTTCATAAATTGCTTGTGTATTGAATGCTATTTATATATATTAAAATAACAGTACAAAACATTCTATTGTTTTTAAATGAGTGAAAAAATAAAAAAAGCAGGATAAACCTGCTTTTAATGGCTATTATAATCTATAGAACTCCTCAAAGGATTTCTGTGCATACATCTGATCCATTACTCCTCCAAGCTCTCTTACTGAGTGCATTGCAAGTATTGGATTTCCCATATCAACGGAACGAATATCAAGCTGTGTTGAAGATATTGGTCCTATTGTTGAACCGCCTCTTTCATCGGAACGGTTAACAAACTTTTGAACAGGAACTCCAGCTTTTTGGCATATAGCAGTATATACAGAAGATGAATCGCTGTCTGATGTATATGATTGGCTGGCGCTTATTTTTATTGCTGGTCCCTTATTTATTAGAGGTCTGCTTACAGGGTCAGCCTTCTCTGGAACGTTTGGATGCACTGCATGTGCATTATCGCCTGATATTATAAATGAACTATAAAGAGCTCTAAAGAAGTCCTCTTTATCCTTTCCTAGAGAGAATGCTATTCTTTCAAGTATTGTTTTAAGCATAGGTGATGCAGCACCCTGTTTTGTACTGCTTCCTACCTCTTCATTATCAAAGCAAACCATTACATTTGTTGATAGTGCAGGCTTTGTATTTATAATAGCATTTATTCCTGCATGTACTAATGATAGGTCATCAAGCTTTCCGCAGGATATGAACTCATCATTTGCACCTATTATTGAGCCCTTTTCATATTCACAAAGGAATAGGTCGAAATCAAGAATATCATCAAGCTTAACTCCTGTTGATTCAGAAACAAGCTTTAAAAGATAGTTGTCCTTTTCAAGACTATCATTTATCATTCCAACCAGTGGAAGCGTATCCTTCTGGCGGTTAAGTTCAAATCCTTCATTAGCCTTTCTGTTCATATGTATTGCAAGATTAGGTATTATAAGAATAGGCTTTTTAATGTTTACAAGAACTGTCTCTGGATATAGTGGATTTTCTGACTTTACGCTGATTCTACCTGCTATTGAAAGGGGCCTGTCCATCCAAGTATTAAGTATTGGACCGCCATAAACCTCTGTATTAAGCTTAAGATATGTACCTTCTGAAACCATTTCAGGTCTTGGTTTTATTCTAAAGGTTGGTGAGTCGGTATGGGCACCAATTATTCTAAAACCATCCTTCTCAACATCACCTGTTCCAACTCTAAATGCAACAAGTGCAGAGTCATTCTTAGTTGTAAAATAGCTTCCTCCCTTTTCAAGGTTCCATCTTTCCCTAATATCAAGTTCTTTAAAGCCATTTCCCTTTAGGGTGTTTTTTAGGTTTTCTACAACATGGAACTGGCTTGGACTATCATATATAAAATCAATAAGATCCTGTGCCAGCTTTAATTCTTCTCTCATACAGATACCTCCTATACCATTTGATAATATAATTATATCATTGAAAAAAGGAAAATGGGGATAGAGGAGTATTTTCTTATAGAAATTTTGGGAAATTATTAATAATATTCTCTTTATATAGTAAAAGCAGGTACACGATAAAATTTGATTTATCATGTACCTGCTTTATTATTTGAAACAGCTAATTTACATTAAGCATGAGGTGTTTATTCGTTTAATCCGTTCTTTATGCTATTGAATACACCTTTATTTTCAGTTATTTTCTTTTCGTTTCCTATTGTGCAGTGGTAGTTTTCCTTCATAGCCTTTTCAATCATATCAGCATATTTAACAATATCAGAAGCCTTAGTATTTAGAACCTCAAGTCTTTCTGCTTTTAGGTCTTCATCGGTTATGCCTCTTATATAATTAGAGTCTGCTATACTACCTTTATCTGCTGGGTTCTTTAGGTAATCCATTCCGCCTATTGCGCCAATGATGTAATTTTTCATTTCTTCATCGGTGGCTTTAAAGTTTCTAATAAACTCTGCAGCATTGTCATATACATTGAGGCTTTCCTTTAAATTAGGATCACGGTATGAATAGAATGCAAAGAAACCTGATTTTGATAATGTGAAATTTCCACCGTATGCTCCGCCTTTTACTCTTATCTCTGGCCACATATAGTCATTGCTTAAAATGTTCATAAGAACCTGCATGCTGCCATTGTATTTATAGCCTAATTCATTATAGTTGTAACCTTTAATAACATATTGCACCTTTGATGGTATCATTATACCTTCATTCTTATTTGAAAAATCAAACTTATATGTCTGAGCAGGAAGTACCTTGCTGTTCAGCTTATCAACAAATGCTGAGAAATTCTTTTCAAAATTATCGTATTTTTCTTTATCTCCTGTGTAGCTTGCTAGAAGACCATTTTTGTTAAATATTATGTCCTTAACTTCATTGAGATTTTTTATAGCTTCATCTGATTTTTTATCAAAGTTTTTGTCAAGATCACATATAAAGTTATAGAAGTCTAATGATGTTGTTTGATTGTATTTACCAGCCTCTGAAAAATATGAGTTTAATCTGTCAATACCAACTATATGTCCGCTTGACATTATAGTATTTTCAAAGTTTGATCTTGTTTCCTGAATTATATTTTTTAAGTCTTCTTTACTATCGAATTTACTTTTGTTAAGTATTTCATCAACAATATCAAATGCCTTTGGCATATTTTCATCAAGTGAGCTGAAATAAACGTTTGTCTTTGGAACATATGCTCCATCAGCATTATATTTCCAGTATCCCATTGTACTTACATTAAAGTCTCCGATATTATTAGACATTTCTGTTGATAATTCATCTCTACTGTATTTTTCAGTTCCTACTCTTCCAAGAACTTGTCCTAAAAGATGAAGATAAAAAATCTTATCCTGAGGAATCTTTGAAGCATCAAAATACAGATTTGAATGTGTAATGTCGTTTGTAAATATAGGATGACTTAATACAGTAACATCCTTTACTTTCTTTTCCTCTGTTGGAGTTATTTCTGGTTCCTTATTAATGTCTGATATAGAAAGTGTTGGAATTGATTTTAATTGTTCCTCTGTATCAGGAGTTTCCTGCCATTTAACCAGGTCTTGATTCTCTTTTATAATTGTATTTATTTCTTCATCTGTCAGCTTTGCTTTATAGTCAGCAAGCTTCTTATTGAGTTCCTCTTCCTTTTTAGCATCAAGTCCAGGAACTGGCTTAAGTACTACAAGTGATGAATGGTTGTTATTTAAAAGTGCCTTTTCAATCAATTTTTCAAAATATTTATCATCAACAGCTTTCTTTATTTTAGCTAATACATCGTTTTCGCCAAGATAAAGAGTTGGGTCTCCACCATAGTTCCATGAAAGAATCATTGAGTCATTATAGCTTAGTCCTCTTTCTGCACTTGAATTTTGCTTTTTATTTGTAAATTCATAATTGTTTATGGTTGCATTAATGAAGTCTTTGCTAAATCCGTCCTTAACTATTTTCCTTAATTCTTCATCAACTGTTTTTTGAAAATCATCCTTGACACTTTCATTGGAATTTTCAACTATTATGCTGTATGAAGGCTGAAGCATAAAAGCGTCATAGGAGCTTTTTACAGTAGAACCAAATTTCTTTTCATCAAGTGCCTTTTTAAATGGTGAAGCATCGCCAAAAAGAAGGTTATCAAGAATTGAAAATGCTACTACATTTTCCTTATCAGCAGGTTTACCAATTACATAATTTAAAGCTAGATATGTTTTATCCTCAATAGAAGCATCCTTTGCTACTGAGTATTCAGAAACAAGAACATTTCTCTTATCGAATGCTTTTTGCTCTTCAAATTTCTGTGGTTCAGCTTTATCAAAACCTCTTAAGTATCCTTTATCTATAAAATCCAGGGCCTTTCTTATATCCATTTTTCCATAAAGATAAATTATACTATTTGATGGATGATATAATGCTTTATGTGTATTAACGAATTCTTCATAGGTTAAATCTGGTATATTCTCAGGGTCTCCACCAGATACATATTTGTACATTGTGTCTGGATAAAGGGATTTGTTTATTTCATAACCAAGAATCCTATCTGGCTGTGAAAATACACCTTTCATTTCGTTATATACTATACCATTTAACTTTAGTGGAGCATCCTTTGATGCTAGCTCATAACGCCAGCCTTCCTGCATGAATATGTTCTTGTTAGTTAGTATACTTGGATTAAATACTGCATCAAGATAAATTCCCATTAAATTATAAAAGTCCTTATCATTTTTACTTGCTACAGGATATGCTGTAAAATCTATGCTGGTATAAGCATTTAGGTAAGTATTAAGAGATTGAGATATCATAATTAGAAATGGATCCTTTACAGGATAATTCTTTGAACCGCATAGTACAGAGTGTTCTAATATGTGGTTTACACCTGTGCTGTTCTTTATTGGAGTTCTAAATCCTATTGTAAATACTTTGTTGTCGTCGTCTGTATCAACGTATACAAGTTTTGTTCCAGTTTTGGAGTGTGTAAATTGCATAACTGTCGCATCAAGTTCTGAGACTTCTTTTTGAGATTCAAAATCAAATCCGTAGTAGTGATAGCCAAGGTGCAGATCAGTATTAGTTGCTGCAAGTCCCTGAGTTGGAAGCAAGATTACGAAGTATAACAGGACAAGAAGCAATGAAAGATTTTTTTTGATTTTGTTTAAATTCATAAATTCCCCTCCCCAACATGGAAATATTTATATAACAAATCATAACATATATTTACACAATATGTATGAATATTACATGAATGTAATGGGATTGTAAAGAAAATTACACAAAATTACATCCAATACTTCATCTCTGACCAAAAGTATAAATAAATCGACTTAATTGGTAAAGCTATATTATTGTAAAAATAATACTATTTTATTATAAAAGAATAGTAAAATAGTTTGAGTATGGTTTGTTGGAGGGATTGTTATGTATGATTTATCTGTTGGAGTTATAGTATCCATTAGGGACCTTGTTGAAGGGGGAGCAAACTTGATAAAGGATCTTGGTATAGATACCTGTCAGGTAAACTGCTGGAATATGGATATGTATACTGAGGAAAATGCAAAGAAGCTTATGGATATAATGGATGAGGGAATAAAGATAACGGATTTATGGGCTGGATGGACACCACCTACTTATTGGAACTTTATTGAGGGACCAATAACTCTTGGTCTTGTTCCTGCATCATACCGTGCAGAAAGAATAAACTGCCTTAAGAAGGGTGCCGATTTTGCAAAGATGATTGGAGTTTCTGGAATAACAACACATGTTGGATTTATACCTGAAAACCCTTCATCACAGGAATATTATGACACTGTTATTGCTGTAAGGGAGGTAGCAGCCTACTGCAGAAGGCTTGGACTAAACTTTAATTTTGAAACAGGCCAGGAGACGCCAATAACTCTTATAAGGATAATGGAAGATGTCGGTCTTGATAACCTTGGAATAAACCTTGATCCAGCAAATCTTTTAATGTATGGAAAGGCAAACCCTGTGGATGCTGTTGACATATACAAGGATAGAGTAAAAAATGTACATGTAAAGGATGGAGTATACCCTGTAGATGGCAGGGAGTTAGGTGAAGAAAAGCCAATAGGTGATGGATTGGTGAATTTCCCTGAGTTGATTAAGAAGCTCCATAAATATGGATTTAATGGTGCTCTTATAATAGAAAGGGAAATTTCAGGACCGCAGCAAAAGGTGGATATACTTAAGGCAAGAAATCTGCTTAATGAAATAATGAAGCAAAATTAGCTATATATGTTGCATTAAAATTCTTACATTCTGCCTTTTCAAACAACCCTGCAAATTGGTTCGACTCTAGAATGTTTGAAAAGGCAGAATGTAATAGAATTTTTGCAACATATATATATTGTTTTGAAATTTTTATCTCTATAAACAGACCTGTCCTAGTCGTTTATAGAGATAAAAGTTTGTAACATTAAACAACCCCATTCTTTAAATTTTTCATATGTTAAAAAGGATATGAGAACAGCCTCATATCCTTTTTATTTTAGATATCTATGGTTATGGATTTTCTTATTGCTTCATCGGCTTTAACTGCAATATAGAAGGATCTAAATACATCATCTATGGAAGGAACAGCGGGGGTGCCTTCCTCAATCATACTTATTAAATGCTTAAGTTGTTCCCAGGTAGGTTTTCTTTTGCAGTTAATGTTTATTGTTTCATATGTTTTTTCCGGATATCTATAATATTCTATTAAATCCCCTTCCTCACTATCCCTGTATCTGTTTTCTCTAAATGTAAGTGATATTCTTCCCTTGGGACCAACAAACTCCTTTACATTAGAGGAAGCCATTGTATTGCTCCAACCTGCTTCATAATATGCCACAGAACCATCGGAAAGCTTTGCAGTAATAATCCCATAATCATATTTTCCCTCAGGTATATCGGAGGAAAGCCTCTGACAAACACCTGAGACGTTAGTTATTTCAGCACCAGTAAACCATCTCATAACATCGATATAATGGATTCCGCAATCGATAATAGGTGATGTTTCTTCAATTAGTTTTAAATATTTTTCTCTTTTAATTGTATGGTGGTTTTGCACCATTCTCATAATGATTGGTTTACCTATGGCTCCATTTTTAATCATATCCCCAATTCTTTTATAGCTTTCGTTGTGTCTTAATATATGCCCAACCAATACCTTGCTTTTTGCACTTTTAACAAGACTTACAAATTCCTCTCCGTCCTCAAGACTTGTGGTAATTGGTTTTTCACAGAGCACATGCTTACCATTTTCAATACATTTTTTAAGTATATCAAGATGGGATGAGGGGTATGTTGCAATTATAACTATATCTACCTTCGAATCCATGATATATTGGTTGAAGTCAGTAGAGTAGGAGAGTGCTCCATACCTTTTGGCAAAAAGCCTTGCTTTTTCTTCGCAAATATCAACAACACCATATATTTTAATATCATCCCTGAAATATATATCTTCTAAATGAGCCTTGCCCATATGACCGCAGCCAATAACGACAACGTTGTATATCCTCATAAACAGCACACCCTTGGTAAAGATTTTTATCAATTTTTAAGACTCCACCTTCTAGAAGGTGGAGTTCACAATATTTTTGCTTAAAGTAGGGGTAGAGTCCCCATCTGAAGTTTCGATGTTTAGCTTTAGCTGAACGAGTTTACTATTCAACTGGAGTAAAACATCCTCCATTATCAGCAGATCTTTCTTCAGCTTCAGCTATTTTTAATGTCTCCATTGAAGTTTCGCCAGTTGCTATTTCAATTGGCTTATCATCCCTTACACATTCAATAAAGTGTTTAATTTCTCTGTAATATGCTGATTCCTTAGGAAGCTCTGGTACGAATCCCTTTCCGTTATTTGGATTATCCTTAAGCACTCCACCTTCATAAATAAGGTTACCTTTTTCAAAGTTTACTCTATACAGCATCTTAAAGCCATAATCACCGTTTAATACCCAGTCATCCTGAGCATTAACGATTATTCCATCATATACATAGTTAGTTGATACAATATCGTATCCATCGCCCTCAATTGCTATGCTTCCCATAGTTGAAACTGCCTTTGGCTTTCCAAATAGCCAGTTTATTGTATCAACATCATGTACATGCTGATCAAGTAGAGCACCGCCGCTCTTTTCTCTTTGAAGCAGCCAGTTTTGATATGACCATGCAGGTGTACAGCCACCTCTATAGAAATATGCGCCTAAAACCTTTCCATATCTTCCTGACACAATACATTCCTTAAGATACTGATATTCATGCCAGAATCTTAAACAATGTCCAATCATAAGCTTTCTATTGTTTTTCTTTGCAGCTTCAATCATCTTAGCACATTCTTCTGAGGTTCTTGCCATTGGCTTTTCACAAAGAACATGCAAGCCTTTGTTTAATGCCTTTATTGAAGCCTCTGCATGAATATATGTAGGAAGTGCTATATCAACATAGTCAAGCTCTTCCTTTTCAAGCATTTCATCTATATCAGTGTAAAGATGATACTTTGAAAAATCATACTTGTCATTTCCTATGTCAAGATTTCCTTCAACAAATTTTCCATTGAACTTTTCTTTATCAATATCACATATTGCAACAAGCTCTACAGGGAAGCCTTCCTTCTCAAGCTTTATATAATTATCAAGATGTCCACGTCCCATAAAGCCTATACCTATTAAACCAACCTTAACCATCATAAGTCCCCCTTATTTATTATTTATTATTGCACCCATTGAAGATGCTCCATTGAATACTATCTGATTAGAACAGTGCTTATAGCCTGAAAGTTCACCAATTACATAGTCATCATATCCAATTTCCTTGAAGGCTTTCATAACTTCTGGGAAGTTTACATCCCCAGCAAGAAGATCAACGAAACCGGAAAGATTTCCAACACTTCTTTTAAAATCCTTGAAGTGAACCTTTTTAATTCTGCTTCCGAGTATCCTTACCCATTGCTCTGGATATCCTATGTAAATCAAGTTTCCTACATCAAGATAGGAACCTACATAAAGACTTCCTATTTTATCTATAAAGTCCCTTGTTTCAAGGGGTGAGAGCAAAAACTTATTCCATACATTTTCCAAGGCTATTGAAACCTTAAGCTTCTCTGCATAAGTCTTTAACTCATTAAATGCTTCCAATGAGTATTCATATGCACAATCATAGCTAACTATTTCACAGTCCCTTATAAAATCTACTCCAACAGCACCGGGAACAACAAGTATTGTATTACAGCCAAGCACTGCTGCTGCCTCAAGCTGTTTTTTTACAATGTCCTTTGCCTTATCTCTTATATCCTTATTATTGCTTGTAAGTGAGTAACTCCAGAAAAGACCTGTTGCAAGGCTTGGAAGCTCCAACCCAATGTCCTCAGCCATTCCTCTTATTTTTATAAGTTCCCCCTCGCTGCTTTTTAGGTTTATATCTCCCTTTTCCGAAAGTGCAAGCTCTATTCCATCGTATCCTGCCTTTTTAGCAAGTTTCATACATTCCTCAAGGGGTGTATCCCCCTTAAAGGACCATATGTTTATACCCTTTTTCATGGAAATCCTCCCTCCTTAAAGCTCTTTTTCTTATCATTAAGGTTATTTTATATCCAACTACCTCAATAATATATAGAAATTAAGTCATATTATTTGCACTTTTGGTCGGGCATATGGTAAATTAGAAGTGAGAAAGTGTCAGGCATGTGGCAAGTGGCAAGTTGAATAACCACGGCTTAGCCAAGGTTTTCAACTTGCCACTTGCCACGTGCCTGGCACTTAAGGAGGGTGAGTAAAATGGACTACAACAAGGAGATTTATTATAAAACCAATCTTGATGAGGTTATTGTAATAGATAAAATAATAACTGTTCATTATTTTGAATTTGCCAGCAATTATGTATATACCGGTGAGAGACATGACTTCTGGGAGTTCCTTTATGTTGACAAAGGCGAGGTTGAAGTAATGGCAGATTCAAAAGGGTACAAGCTTTATCAGGGAGATATTGTTTTTCACAAGCCAAATGAATTCCATAGTGTATGGGCAAATGGCAAAATAGCTCCAAACATTGTAGTAATAAGCTTTGAGTGCACCTCCTCTGGTATAAAATATTTTGAAAATAAGATATTAAAGCTATCTAATTCTCTGAAAAATCTTCTTGGAGAGATAATTAAAGAGGCAAAAAATGCTTTTGAAAACAAGCTTTCCGGGTATTATAGCAGACTATTAAAGAGGGAGCACCCCATCTTTGGCTCTGAACAACTTATAAAGATACATCTTGAAGAATTTTTAATAAAGCTTGCAAGGGAAGACAGCTTATCCATAAGCAAAGACAGAATATCTTTTACAACAAAGGAAAGAATGGAACATGACCTTGTGAATTCTATAATAGAATACATGAAGGGCAGTTTAGATAAAAATTATTCCTTTGAGGACATATGTAAAACCTTCTCCATTGGCAAAACCCATCTAAAGATAATGTTTAAAGCGAAGACAAACTATGGTGTTATGGCATATTTTAGGATGCTAAAAATGGAAGAGGCTAAAAAGATGATAAGAGAAGGAAGATACAATTTTACTGAAATTTCTGAGCTTTTAGGATATGAATCATTACATTATTTTTCAAGAAGCTTTAAAAAGTATACAAACATGTCACCCTCTGAATATGCAATTTCGGTAAAGGCAAAATCAGAACTTGTATAAAAAATATAAGAATGGGTTATCTATATGAAGTTCGTTTTAGTCTCAATATTTAAAATGCACTTGCTAATATTTAGCAAGTGCATTTTAAATATTTTGAATTGACAAACAATTTTGAAGATGTTAATATTTACTTAACCGGTTTAGTGAAACGGTTAAGTAAACCAAAAACTCAGAAAGGGGTTTGCTAATATGAGTGTATGTGTACTTGGAAGCATGAATATGGATTTAGTTGTTAATGTAGATAAAATGCCACGAGTTGGAGAAACAATAATGGCAAATGAATTTAAAAAGGTTCCTGGAGGAAAGGGAGCAAATCAAGCTGTTGCAGCAGCAAGGCTTGGAACTAACGTTTATATGATAGCAAAGATAGGAAAAGATGATAATGGAGAGATCCTTTTAGAGGGACTTAATAAGGATAATATAAATACTGACAAGGTATTTGTTGATGATAAAAACCCAACTGGAATGGCTATAATATCAGTTGATTCAATGGGTAATAACATGATTGAGGTAATAGCTGGTTCAAACATGAAGCTTACAGTTGAGGATATTAAAAAATGTGAAGACGTAATAAAGAGCTCAAAAATACTTATTGCACAGTTTGAAACACCAAAGGATGTAACATATGAAGCTTTTAAAATTGCAAGGGAGAATGGTGTAATTACAATTTTAAATCCTGCTCCTGCTGGTGAAATAGGAGATGATATTTTAAGTGTAACAGATATCATAATACCAAATGAAACTGAAACCTATGAACTTACTAATGTTAAGGCATATGATCTGGAAACTGCAAAGGAAGCTTCTAAAACATTTTTAAATAAGAAGGTTAAGTATGTAATCATAACCCTTGGAGAAAAGGGAGCTTTTATTGGAAACAGTGAAAAGTGTGAAATAGTACCTGCTTACAAGGTAAATGCAGTGGACACAACAGCGGCAGGAGATGCATTTATAGGTGGAGTTTCTAAAATCCTTCATGATGAAGGAAAGATAGATTTTGAAATAATAAAAAGAGCAGTAAGGTTTGGGAATATGGTTTCTTCAATTGTTGTTACAAGAAAAGGAGCACAGACTTCTATACCTGTACTTGATGAAGTTACTAAAGTATATGGGGAGGATTTCTAATGAAAAAAATAGGCATACTAAATTGCGAAATATCAGAAGTAATATCAAAAATGGGGCATACTGATATGCTGGCAATAGGTGATTGTGGTCTTCCAATACCTGATGAAACGAAAAGAATAGATATTTCTCTGATAAAGAATATACCTACCTTTATTGACACCTTAAAGGCTGTATTAACAGAGCTTCAAGTTGAGGAGGTTGTAATTGCCAATGAAACATTAGGGGTAAGCCCTATGATATTCGATGCTGTAAAGAAGGAAATTGGCGATGTAAAAATTACTATCATAACACATGAAGAGTTAAAGGGACTGTTAAAGGACTGTAAGGCAGTTATAAGAACGGGAGAACAAACTCCATACGCAAATATAATCCTAAAATCCGGTGTGGTTTTCTAAGGAGGGTTAACATGAAAAAAGCAACCATTAATGATATAGCAAAGCTTGCTGGTGTTTCGAAGGCAACGGTATCCATGGTGATAAACAGTAAGGATTCAAACATCAGTGAAGAAACGAGAAATAAAATACTAGATATTGCAAAGGAATTAAACTATATACCCAATTTTGCAGCAAGGAGCCTGACAACAAATAGGACAAACACCATTGGTATAATAGTTCCCGATATAACAAATCCTTTTTTCTCGGAGATTTCAAGGGCAATAGAAGATAAAGCAAATTCAAATGGATACAGCGTTATTTTATGTAATACAGATAATATTCTTGAAAAGGAAGAGGTTTATGTAAAGCTCCTTATAAGTAAACAAGTTGATGGAGTTATATTTATATCTGGAGGAAAAACCAGTGGTGGAGTTGAGCTTTTAAAAGCTAATAACATTCCTTTTGTACTTGTGGATAGATATGTTGAGGAATACCAGGATTTATATGGGGTATACTGTGAAAATACAAAGGGCATTATTGAGGCAATGGAATATTTGTATAGCTCTGGTAAAAGAAAAATTGCATTTGTAAGGGGAAATAAGGACCTTGAAATTTCAAAGCAGAGATTTAATGGATACGAGATTGTTGCGAAAAAGTATGAAATTTTTGATGACAAGCTCATTTTTGATGGAGATTTTACTGCAGAAGGTGGTAAAACTGCAACAGAGGAGATACTTAAAAAGTCTACAGGTATAGATGCCATATTGTACAGCAACGATATTATGGCAATGGGAGGAATAAAGGTTTTAACGAAAAAAGGTTATAGAGTGCCCGAGGATGTAGCTGTGATAGGATTTGACGATATACAAATATCCCAGCTTATGCAGATTGAGCTTACAACCGTAGCTCAGCCAATATATGACATGGGAAGGGCAGCTTGCAGCCTTTTAATTGATATAATAAATCAGAAAGAAATAAAGAAAAAAATAATTTATTTTACGCCAAAGCTTGTTATAAGAGAATCTGCATAGAAGATGGTGCTGTCGAACCGCAGAAGGTGACACACACTTAAGATATGATCCAGGTAATGTTAGGTAACAGGCTCTTGAGTTTTGAGTTATTTAATCAAAAGCATCGCCAGATGCTTTAATTAAATAACTCAAAACTCAAGTGTCTGTTACCCAGACACTCACCTTTTTAATTTCTAAAACTTATTTTCACAAAATTATAAGTATAGAGCCTGTTACCGCCGTATCCTCAAAACCATATTATTTAGGTACAAAAAAGAGAGTTGTTTTAGAAGTACCTTTGCTATGCTCAACAATTACATCTACAACAACATTGAAATTTGGTTCAACGCTTCCAACATTTATAGGTACAGATCCAGTGCCGTTTTTGCCGATTACCCCAAAGAAGGGTTGAGAGTTGTTTTTGAAGTGGCATATTACAGTTATCTTCCCGTCAGGCGGTCCTTTAACTGTTGCATATATTGTTGAATTCATTGAAGGAGTAATGTTACTTAAAAAAGCAGATATTTTGACATTTTGATTATCAACTGATATATAAGGAATATTCTTTAGGGATATTCCTTTATTTTTATTTAATCTGGTTTCTGTTAAAAGAAAGGTTGTAATCATGCTTATGCAGAATAAGAGTGAAATTGCACCAGCCTTTGCTCTGTTTTTGCTGTATAGTATTATTGAGAATATTAAAATAATAACCATAATTATAATACATACTTTCATTAACCATCATCTCCAACACCTTTTAAATTCATAGTTAGTATTTCACAAATTGGAAAAATAATTACTATATAGAAAAGTGTTATATGTTTCATATTTTTTACACGAACATATGTTTGCATAAAATATTGAAGAATGGTAAAATTTAAATTGAGATGGTTGAGGTGGTTTGTATGGAAATGATGGATAAGCTTAAGATTCTTGCTGATGCAGCGAAGTATGATGTTTCCTGTTCGTCAAGCGGAAGTAATAGAAAGAATAAAGGTGGAGTTGGAAATGCAAGCATGAGCGGTATATGTCACAGCTGGTCTGCGGATGGAAGATGCATTTCTCTTCTTAAAATATTGATGACAAATAATTGTGTATATGATTGTGCATACTGCATAAACAGAGTTACAAATGATGTGCCAAGGGCAATTTTTACACCAGATGAAATTGCTGATTTAACAATAAATTTTTATAGAAGAAACTATATAGAGGGACTGTTTCTAAGCTCTGCTGTGTTTAAAACTCCTGATCATACTATGGAGCTTATGATTAAGGCAATTGCAAAGCTGAGATATGAGTACAAGTTTAATGGATACATACATGTAAAGGTGATTCCCGGGGCGGATAAAGCATTAATAAGTCAGATTGGTCTTTTAGCAGATAGAGTAAGTGTAAATATAGAACTTCCAACAGAAAAATCCTTAACACTGCTGGCACCTCAGAAAAAGAAGGAAAACATATTAAAACCCATGGGGTTTATAAAATCAACAATAACCCAAGTACAGGAGGAAAAGGCGATTTACAGACATGCCAAGGATTTTATTCCAGCAGGGCAAACAACCCAGCTAATAGTAGGAGCATCACCTGAAAGGGATGTGAATATATTAAGGCTTTCGGAAGGGCTGTACAAAAGCTATAAGCTTAAAAGGGTGTATTATTCTGGCTATGTCCCAGTTGTAAGCCACCCTCTTCTTCCATCAGTGGTTACATCTCCTCCACTATTAAGAGAGCACAGGCTTTATCAAGCAGATTGGCTTTTAAGGTTTTATGGTTTTGGAGCAGAGGAGATACTAGATGAGGGGCATCCTGACCTCAGCATGGAGTTTGACCCCAAGACAGATTGGGCAATAAGAAATATTCAAAATTTCCCTATAGAAGTAAATAGAGCAGACTTTGAGATGCTTATAAGGGTGCCTGGCATTGGAGTGAAATCTGCAAGAAGAATTCTGGCAGCAAGACAGATGGCATCAATTGACTATGAACTTCTCAAAAAGTTTGGAGTTGTTCTTAAGAGGGCAAAATATTTTATAACCTGCAGAGGGAAATACTATGGAGGAGTTAATCTTGATGGTGAGGTAATAAAAAATCGTCTTCTTGATGGAAGTGGGGTAAAGAAAAGCATTGAAAATGGGGAGCAGCTAACGATATTTTCTTTATTTAATGATTCAATTAATGATTCAATTTCAAGGATTACGGGGGAATTATAATGCTCATATATGTTTATGATGGAAGTTTCGAAGGTATAATGACAGCAATTTATGAAGCATACTATAGAAGACAAAAACCAGATTGTATAGTGCCAAAGAATAATCTGCAGTTTGGATTGATGGATGAATATGTATATATAGAAGCAGATGAAGAAAAGTCCAACAGAGTATATGAAGCAGCAGTGCAGAAAATAGGTCAGGAAGCTGTGGAAAATGTTTTTTATGTATATTTATCAGAAGATAAAAATTCTGGAACCTTGATTTATAGATATTTAAGGCTAGGTTTTAAGCTTGGAAATAGAATAGATATGAATTTGGCAGATGAGGATGTTTTTAATGTACTTAAATTAGTTAGGCAAGTTTCCTTTGAGGTTCATAGATTTACGGGGCTTTTAAGGTTTGTTGAGCTTAAGAATGGAGTTTTCTATGCTGTGATGGAGCCTGATAACAATATATTGATGCTTCTTGTACAGCATTTTAAAGAAAGGCTCAGCGATCAAAGCTGGATTATACATGATGTAAAAAGAGGTACTGCAGCCCTGTATAATAAAGAGGATTGGGTTATAACTGAGCTCCCGGAGGGTATTACTTTAAATCTCTCTGAAAGAGAAGAATTTTTCCAATCTATATGGAAGGAATACTTTAAGACTATAGCCATTGAGGAAAGAAAAAATCCACGGCTTCAGAAAAATTATATGCCAGTTAGGTATTGGAAGAACCTTATTGAAAAGAAGCTTTAGAGGGGGGAGATAACAGGCTCTTGAGTTTTGAGTTGTTTAATCAAAAGCATCTTCAGATGCTTTGATTAAATAATTCAAAACTCGAGTGCCTGTTATCTCCCTATTATTCACATCACCCCCATCATCACCAAATTAGCAGAATTTTTGAATTATACTCAAAAATAGACGTTTTAGTGACGATACTGTGTTAAAATATAAATAAAGAATTCTACAAAGGAGGGGTTAACATGTCAGTGAAAGTACCAAGTGATATAGAAATTGCACAGAGTGCAAAAATGAAGCCCATAGCAGAAATTGCTAAGGAATGGGGGATTTTAGACGACGAACTTGAGGCATATGGAAAATATAAGGCAAAGATTTCCCTTGAAATATTTGAAAGATTAAAGGATAAGAAGGATGGAAAGCTAGTACTTGTAACAGCAATAAATCCAACTCCTGCAGGAGAAGGAAAATCAACAACATCAGTAGGCCTTGGTCAGGCTCTTAACAGGATAGGAAAAAGAGCAGTTATAGCCCTTAGAGAACCATCTCTAGGACCAGTATTTGGAGTTAAGGGTGGAGCAGCAGGTGGTGGATATTCACAGGTTGTACCTATGGAGGATATAAACCTTCATTTCACAGGAGATATGAATGCTATAACAGCTGCAAACAATCTTTTATCCGCTGCAATAGACAATCATATTCATCAGGGAAATGTTCTTAACATAGACTCAAGACAGATTGTATGGAAAAGAGTTCTTGATATGAATGACAGAGCTCTAAGGGATGTTGTTGTAGGATTAGGCGGAAAAGCAAATGGTTTTGTAAGACAGGATGGATTTATGATAACAGTTGCATCTGAGGTTATGGCAGTACTTTGCCTTTCAACATGTCTTACAGATATGAAAGAAAGATTCGGAAGAATGGTAGTTGCTTATACATATGATGGAAAACCAGTAACAGCTAAAGAGCTTGGAGTTCATGGAGCAATGACAATGTTAATGAAGGATGCAATAAAGCCAAACATTGTTCAGACACTTGAAAACACACCAGCACTTATACATGGTGGACCATTTGCAAACATAGCTCATGGCTGCAACAGTATACTTGCAACAAAGCTTGGATTAAAGCTTGGAGATTACTTAATAACTGAGGCAGGCTTCGGTGCTGACCTTGGAGCAGAGAAATTCTTAGATATTAAGTGCAGATATGGAAACTTAAAGCCTAGTGCTGTTGTAATAGTTGCAACAATAAGAGCACTTAAGATGCACGGAGGAGTTAAAAAGACTGAGCTTTCAAATGAAAACCTTGAGGCTCTCGATAAGGGATTTGCTAACCTTGGAAAACAGGTTGAAAACATCAGAAAGTATGGACTTCCAGTTATGGTTGCAATCAACAAGTTCTCAAGCGATACAGAAGCTGAAGTTGCTCTTCTTAGAAAGAAGTGTCAGGAATATGGAGTTGAAGTTGCATTAAATGACTCCTGGGCACTTGGCGGAGAAGGCGGAGTTGAAATGGCACAGACACTTGTTGACTTAATAGACAGGGAAGAATCCAACTTCAAGACTCTATATGATACTGAAGCTTCAATAGCTGATAAGGTTAACACAATAGTTAAGGAAATATATGGAGGAAAGAAAGCTGTATTTACTTCAAAGGCTATGAAGGAAATCAAAAAGCTTGAAGAAATAGGATTAGATAAGCTTCCTATTTGTATGGCAAAGACACAGTACTCACTTTCCGACGATCCAGCATTACTTGGAGCACCAGAGGATTTTGAGGTTACAGTTAAGGAAGTTAGAGTTTCAGCAGGAGCAGGCTTTATTGTTTGCTTAACAGGAGACATAATGGTTATGCCAGGACTTCCAAAGGTTCCAGCTGCAAATAACATAGATATTGACGAGAAGGGTGTTATAACAGGATTATTCTAAATTAGTATATATAACCACATGATTGGCAGGCACTTGAGTTATAAGTGCCTGCTGTATGGGAAAATAGGAGGGGTAAAATGTTAAACAACATTGATATTTCAGAAGCAATGACAATCAAGCTAGATGATAATCTACCAGAAATGCCTAAGTTTGTTGAGGGTATAAGAAGAGCACCAGACAGAGGATTTACACTAACAAAAGAGCAGACAGAGGTTGCTCTAAAAAATGCATTAAGATATATACCAGAAAAGTATCATGAAAAGATTGCACCAGAGTTCCTAGAGGAACTTATGACAAGGGGCAGAATATACGGATACAGATTCCGTCCCGAGGGATGCATAAAGGGAAAATCAATTGATGAATATAAAGGAAAGTGTGTAGAAGCAAGGGCATTCCAGGTTATGATTGATAACAACCTTGACTTTGATGTTGCACTATATCCTTATGAACTTGTAACCTACGGAGAAACAGGACAGGTATGCCAGAACTGGATGCAGTACAGATTGATAAAGAAATACCTAGAGGTAATGACTCAGGATCAGACACTTGTTGTTGAATCTGGCCATCCACTAGGACTATTTAAGTCAAACCCAACTGCACCAAGGGTAGTAATAACTAATGGACTTATGGTTGGAATGTTTGATAATCATAAGGATTTCCATGTAGCAACACAGATGGGAGTTGCAAACTATGGACAGATGACAGCTGGCGGCTGGATGTACATTGGACCACAGGGAATAGTTCATGGAACCTTTAACACAATATTAAATGCAGGAAGATTAAAGCTTGGAATAGGTCAAGATGAAGACTTAAGAGGAAGACTATTTGTAACATCAGGTCTTGGCGGTATGAGTGGTGCTCAGCCAAAGGCAATAGAAATAGCAAACGGTGTAGGAATAGTAGCTGAAGTTGACTATTCAAGAATACAGACAAGACACAGCCAGGGATGGGTTACAAAGATAGCTGAAACTCCAAAGGAAGCCTTTGATATAGCCCATGAATACATGGCAAAGAAGGAACCTATGTCAATTGCATTCTATGGAAATATAGTTGATCTTTTAGAGTATGCTGTTGCTAACAATATAAAGATTGAACTTTTATCAGACCAGACTTCCTGTCATGCAGCATACGACGGTGGATACTGCCCACAGGGAATAACCTTTGAAGAAAGAACAAGAATGCTTAAAGAGGATAAGGAAAACTTCGATAAGCTTGTTGATAAGAGCTTAAGAAGACACTTTGAATTAATAAAGGCATTAGTTGATAGGGGAACCTACTTCTTTGATTATGGTAACTCCTTCATGAAGGCAATTTATGATGCAGGAGTTAAGGAAATATCAAAGAATGGTGTAGATGAAAAGGACGGATTTATATTCCCATCCTATGTTGAGGATATAATGGGACCACAGCTATTTGATTATGGATATGGACCATTTAGATGGGTATGCTTAAGTGGAAAGCATGAGGACTTAGTAAAAACTGACCATGCAGCAATGTCCTGCATCGATCCAAACAGAAGGGCTCAGGATAGAGACAACTATGTATGGATAAAGGATGCAGAAAAGAACAAGCTAGTTGTTGGAACCCAGGCAAGAATTCTTTACCAGGATGCATATGGAAGAATGAGAATAGCATTGAAGTTCAATGAAATGGTAAGATTAGGGGAGGTTGGACCTATAATGATGGGACGTGACCACCATGATGTAAGTGGTACAGACTCACCATTTAGAGAAACTTCAAATATAAAGGACGGCAGCAACGTAATGGCAGACATGGCAATTCAGTGCTTCGCAGGAAATGCAGCAAGAGGAATGAGCTTAATTGCACTTCACAACGGAGGCGGAGTTGGTACAGGAAAATCAATAAACGGTGGTTTTGGACTTGTACTTGATGGAAGCTACAGAGTAGATGAAATAATCAAACAGTCAATGCTTTGGGACGTTATGGGCGGAGTTGCTAGAAGAAGCTGGGCAAGAAATACAAACGCAATAACAACCAGTATGGAATACAACAAGCTAAACAAAGGAACTGACCACATCACAATTCCATACGTTGCAGACGACAATCTTGTAAAGGGACTTGTTAAGAAGGCATTTGAAAATAAATAGTATTTAAGTAAAGTGCCCGGAATATCATATTTCAGATGTGATATTCCGGGCACTAAATTTTGCTAAATAAGAAATGCAGCGTATAATGGTACAGATTTAATATTATTTTCGAAACCAAAGTTTTTACCAGAAATCCTAATTGAGTAAGGGGGGGCATACTTTTTTATAAATTGATTTAAACTTTTGGCACGAACATTATCTGCTGCCTTTACTTCAACAGGGATTATATTTCCATGCTTGTCTTGTATAAGAAAGTCTACTTCAGCTTGACCATTTGATTCCCAGTAATATGGGATATAGCCGTTTACAGTAAGAGAAAAGGCTACATAATTTTCAGTTAATGCCCCTTTAAAGTCGTTGAAAGTTGGAGTGTCAACAAGTACTGCATTAGAGGGAATACCAAAATTGGAGCATAGAAGTCCTGTGTCTGTCATATAGACCTTAAAGGAATTGAAATCTGTATAAGCAGATAGGGGTAATTTTCCTTCATTGCATTTATAGCATTTAATGATAACACCGGATGCTTTTAACCAATCTAGTGGAGTTTCATAATCATAAGCCCTTGCACCAGATTTTATTATCTTATATTGAAATTTCTTATTATCCTTAGCGAGTTGTGCTGGAATGCTGTTAAATGCAGCCATAATCTTGGTTGTTTCATTTGGTGTTGCATATTTAGCCATATCTGCTATATATGAATCATTTATATTTTTTCGAGTAGCTAATACAAAATTGAAGTCTTTCTTTTCGATATATTCTTTTACAGCACCAGGCATGCCGCCTGTAACTAAATAGGTTCTATATATATCCATAGCTGTTTCATGAAAGGGAAATGGAGTATTATTATTAAAACAGTCGTCTATCATTTCTATGAATTGCTCATTATCTAAAGCCATTAGAAATTCTTCAAA
Source organism: Clostridiaceae bacterium (assembly GCA_032095175.1). GTDB lineage: Bacteria > Bacillota > Clostridia > Clostridiales > Caloramatoraceae > DAMCZI01. The sequence goes on along the minus strand of DAMCZI010000008.1, from coordinate 36,123 downwards.
ATCCAATGGATACAAGGTTTTTATATCTACCTTGCCAACTGGAAAGGAATAATGCTCGCGATTTACAGCAACACCTAACAGGCTTACTGCAGCAATTACATGATATTCATTAGCATTTTCATTGAAATATTTTAAAGAAGTTAATGCTCTTTCACAGGCTTGTATTTCATCGAAGAAAATTAGAGTATCTCCCTTTAAAATTGTTTGTCCGGTTCTTGCAGAAAGCTCTTTTATTATTCTTTCAGGATTTAAATCTCTATTAAATACATTAGCTAATTCAGTATTATTTTCAAAGTTGAAATATGCAGTTGTTTTATAATACTCTTTTCCAAAGCTCAGTGCGGAGTATGTTTTACCTACCTGCCTTGCTCCTTGAAGTATTAGTGGCTTCCTATATTTACTATTCTTCCAATTAACTAACCAATTCACTATTTTACGTTTCACGAAATGTATCCTCCACACATTATTTATAACATCGTTATATATATTATTGACAAAATTAGCAACATCTATTCATAAAGCATGTTAAATTTATATATCTTTAGTATTGATATTAAGAGAGCTAAGTATTTAATTATTTAAAAACCTCTGAAATATAATATGGAGTAATGATTAATCCTATTACATTTCAGAGGTTTCTTTTTATTCTATAGTAATATTACCATTAGTGCTTTTTAGTCTTATTATTCTATCTGATTTAATGTTGTTATTGTAATCACGTTTACCAGTCTCAATATTCTTCAAAAATATCTTGCCATTTGAAGAACTTGCAGATATATTGCATTTATTAGTTAGTATACTGGAAGTATAAGAGATACCTCCGTTTAGGTTTTTAGCTTCAATGTTTCCAGATAAATCAGTTATTACTATTTTCCCTCCTGTACTTTGAAGATTTACAGAATCAAAATTGTATCCCTTAGGAAGTGATATAAGTAATTCAGTAGCACTTTCATGAATGGATATTAGGGAGAAGAAAGGAAGTCTGCCATTTGACTTTTCTTTAAAATTGAGAATTCCCCCATTGTTATCAATTTCATGCATAAGCCAGTTGGGTTCCTCGTATGAGAGTATTATCTTATCTGATGAACCAGGCTTAATCCTAATAGCAGAATGTGCAGTTGTGACTTGTATTTGGTTTATTTTAGCAGGGTAATATTCTTCTACAACCTGATTTATAGAACCTTCTGGTTTCATGCTGTTGAAAATAATAAAGAATTTCCAAGGAAGTCCTGAAACCCCAAAGAGAATAATACCAACTATAGTTCCAGCAAGCAGCATATGAATAATTTTTTTGGATTTATTAATATTAGTAGTATCACTGCTATTGGAATTCTGTAATGGTTTTCCAGATATTTTTAAAATAAACCTGGTTTGTTTTGATGAAAGTCTAATAAAAAATTTGCCAAGCTTATATAGATAAATGGCTGAAAGCATGAGTATGGCTCCAATCATAAGCCCAATTCCCAAAGTTCCTACTTTCTCAAGGAAAAACTTGAAAGGTATTCTTACAGCCTCATAGATACAAGCTAGAAATACAGCTAAAGAACCTGCAGCAAAAGAGAACGCTGCTGCAAAAAAAGTTATAACTATACAAAATGTACATAGAACAAGTATAGATAACAAAAATATCGACAGAGGAGTAGATACACTTTTGAAAGCAGCTTTTACAGCCTTGAAAAAATTGCCTAAACCAGGGTGTGATTCTGCTTTACTCACATATGATTCAGTTTTTATTGTAGTTGCTATTTTTTCAGTGGGCTCAAGCTTGCTTATTATGCTGTCAATATCATTACCTGCATCAAGAGCATCATTTAGGTATTCCTCATAATAATTGACAGCTTCTAAAACTTCTTCTTCTGGAAGGTCTCTTAGCTGATATTTTAATTTATCAATAAAAATAGCAATTCTATTATCCATTATTCTCACCACCTGAAATATAATCAATAACTCTTTTAAGATCATTTAACTCTTCTATATACTCACTAAAGCGAGTAATTCCATTAGCGGTTATGCGATAATATTTTCTAAGACGTCCTGAATGTTCAACAGAGTATGTTTCCAAAAACCCTTGACTTTCAAGTCGCCTAAGTACAGGATACAGTGCTGATTCTGATGTGTCCATAAGTTTTGTAACCTCTTGAGTTATCTTATATCCATAAGCGTCATTGTTTCTTAATATAGATAGAACACATACATCTAAAAGCCCTTTTTTTAGCTGGGCATCCACATGCATTACCTCCTTGCTGTTAAAAAAATAATAAATATCTAAATATAAATCAAAAATTCTATTACATTTTGTCTTTTTAAACATCCTAAGGTCGGACCAATATTGTAGGGCTGTTTAAAAAAACAAAAGGTAAAGAATTTTACGATTTATATATAATATAATATTTTACTATTAAAATACATATCAGTCGAGGTACGCTTCCTTAACATTTGCCGGTTGAAAGTTGAGAATTTTAAACAAATATATACTTACGAGTCCTTTAAGTACTGCTTTTGCTTTATTGGTACTACCAAAGCATTTTTGACAGTAGGGGTCAACAACTTTCATCCTTTTAAAGGATTCTTTAATTTCATTGGCTTTAGCAGAGGATAAAATTTCTCCTAAAGAACTATTGTTAATATTTCCAAGGGAGGTTTTTCCGTCATAATCTACACAGCAGATAGTTACCTCGCCAGTGTTAAGAATCCCAATGTTTGTTAAAGCATACCCGCAGCAGCCATGCTTACAGGGATGTATTCTACCTGAGGTGAAGGCATTACCCCAATCTGCAAGCATTTGAACATATACAGTTATGTTGTCTGTAATACGAATAAGGATTGGTCTGTGCACATTTATACCTTTTGTTAGAGTCTCTACAGTTTCATAGGTGACTTTTTTGCCAATAGCTGTATATATGTCTATAATAAAAGGTAGGAGCTTTCTCTTAAATCCATCTTTCTGAACAGCTATTTGCATATCTTTATCGATATCAAAATATTTTTTAGTCTCAGTATTCATAAGACAAAGTTCAATATTAGTTTTACTGTTTGATTGCTTTATAAATTTTACTGCTTCTAAAATTCCCTTGTAGTATTTTTCAAAGGGTATGTTTGAACCTCTGCATTCATGCTCCTTTTCATAAATAGTTTCAACAGAAATATTAAGCTTATCTACTAAATTTTCCTCAACAAGTCTTTTTACAGTTTCAGTTGTAAGCAGTGAACCATTGGTTGTTAAATCAGTACGAAGTCCATTGGATTTTGCATAACTTAAAGCATCGAAAATATGTGGATAAAGGAAAGGTTCACCTAAAATATGAAAGCAGACTGTGTTGGTAAGTTTGTTTTTTACTATATCATCGATTCCTTTTTTAAACAATGCAAAGTCCATAAACTGTTTTTCTCTCTTTGAATAGTGAATAGAACAAAAATCACATTTAAAATTGCAAATGTTTGTAACTTCAAAGTAAACCTTATCAGGTTTTATTGTGTTAAGCATGTTAACATCTCCTTTAAATTATTTTGATATGCAGTTTTATATAAGCAATTTTATTTTTCTCAGCAATTATATACCTACAAAAATTCTATTACAGTTTATTTTTACAAACATCCTAAGGTCGAACCAATCAAGCAGGGTTGTTTATAAAGATAAAATGTAGAAATTTTAATGCAACCTATATAGTTAATCTTTATATAATACTATACAATGTATAATATTATATGTCAACATATATTATGCATAGAATTGTAAAATTTAAAGTTACATACAATTGATTGTTTATGTTTGTATAATTGGCTATAATTTAATTACATACATAGAATTATTTAATAGTATGAATAGGGGAAGATAGTATGGATATAATTGTAAAACTCTTAGGAACTCCAGGAGTTAGTATAGATGACCATAGTGTGTTGTTTCCCTTTAAAAAGGTTGAAGCACTTTTTTATTATCTTGTGGTAAAGGGTGAGGCCACAAGGGAGGAGCTTGTTAATTTATTGTGGCCGGATATAGATGAGGAAACAGGAAGAAAAAATTTAAGAAATGCCATATATAAGCTAAAAAAGACCTTTGGAGGGGATGTACTTATATCTCCTAACAAATCAATTACTGTGCTTAATAAGGATTTAAATATAAAAACGGATATCTTGCCTATAGAGAATGAGGGTAAGGTGTATTATGAATATCCTGGGGAGTTTTTGCAGGGATTTTCTATAAAGGAAGCGGAATATTTTGAAGAGTGGATTACTAATACAAGAGAATATATTAGAGAAGTGTATAAAAGGAATCTCTATGCAAAGGTGGAAGCAGGAGAAGATAAGGATAATATTGAGGAATTTATAAGACAGATAATAGTGATTGATCCCTTAGATGAAAGGGCATATAGAATTTTAATGGAGTATTATATGGAATGTAGTTCATATAACAGAGCCATAGATACCTTTAATAAATTAACTGATGTCCTTGAAAGAGAGCTTGGAATCGCTCCAGATACTGAAAGTTCTGTACTTTATGAAAGGGCTCTTGAACTTAAAAATATAAAAAAGTCCTCAGAGGGTAAAAAAGCTAAAGCCTTTTTCTATGGGAGAGAAAGTGAGCTTAAGCATCTTTTAAGAAATTTCTATGAGTTTTCAGCTGGAGGAGAATACAAATCTTTGTTTATAGTTGGAGAGGCAGGGGTAGGAAAGACCGGTCTTAAGAATAAATTTATTGAGCTTACAGGAAGAAAAGAACTACATATTATTGAGGCAAATTGCTATCAGGCTGAGGAAAACTTTGTTTTAAAACCATGGAACAATGTGTTTATTAAGCTTATAGAGGTTATAAATAAAGAGGGTATAGAAATACCAGACCTATGGAAAAGCGCCATAGCGAGTCTTTTCCCAGTTATAGCAGGAGAAGAAAATCCATTCAATATAAATCCACTTGAAGGTATGGACAGCTTGAAATATCAATATGCAGAAGAAGCAGTTATAGGTATTTTAAAGAAGGTTTGCAGCAGAAAGAAGACCATTCTGGTTTTTGAGGACATGCAGTGGATGGATGGAATGAGTCTTTCGCTTTTAAGCAGCATTCTTCTTCATATGGATAACAATTTGTTTTTTATAGGAACCTGTAGAAATGAATATAATGATAAAATAGATAATTTTACATCAACAATGGTAAAGTACAACAAAGTAGAAAAACTAGAGATTCAAAGGTTTACAAGGGAGGAAGTAAAGAATTTTATAAATTATGCAGTACCGGAATCCATGGATAATGATGAATTAATAGAAAGAATATATGAAGAAACCGAGGGTAATGCGTTTTTCCTTGTGGAAATATTAAATTCCATAAGGGAGAACGGAAACATGGATATAATGTCATCAAAGATGCAGGATATACTAAAAAACAGGTTTTTAGATGTATCTGAAGAGGGAAAAAAGATGCTTCAGATAATGTCCATATTCTTTGATGAGGCACCCCTTGATATGATAATGGACTTAACAGGCAGGGATGAGCTTGAAATAATGGATATGGCTGAGGAGCTTGAAAGAAGGTTTATAATTAAAGAAGAGGAAAAAAAGGATGGGATAGGATTTGCTTTCACCCATCAAAAGCTTCGAGAATTTATATACATGCAGCTTTCTTTAGGAAAAAGAAGAATACTTCATAATAAAACAGGTATTAATTTAGAGAAGAAACTTAGAAATGATAAAAGTGATGCTTTAATATTCCCAGGGCTTATTTATCATTTTAAAAATGCTGGGAACAGAAATTTAGCTCTTAAATATACAATAAAAAATGCAGATGTCTATTTGGATTTTAGTCAGGAGCTTTTTCCTGTACTCAACAGTGCCGGTCAAAACAGAGGAAAATATCTATATATAAATCAGAGCCAGGTTGAGGTGTATCTAAAGGATATTGAAAAGCTCCTTCTTGAAATAGAGGATGAAGGAGTGGAGGAAAAGGGCGAATTAATAGAATACAGAATGGCCTTCTATCATATGTATGGAAGATACTATATTAGGGAAGGTGAATATTCAAAGGGAATAGAGTATATACAAAGGATGATAAGATATTCCATTAATGCTGGGAATAATGCCTACTCAATGAAGGGCTACAGGCAGATGATATATTGTGGAATACAGATAAACGATGTTGATCTTATGAATGAATATCTTGAGCTATCCATACCACTTGCACGAAAGCTTAAGGATACAAAGGAGCTTGGAATATTATTAAGGCTTAAAGGACTAAGTAGCATAATGTCAGGAAAATATGAAGAGGCTGAAAGTCTTTTAAAGGAATCTATAAAAATATTTGAGATAATAAATGAAGAGGATGACAGGTTCATCTTAAATATTGCTGCAGCCTATAACTATTTAGGGGATATAAGGCGAAAGCTTAAGAAATATGAAGAAGCTATCTGCTATTATGATAAAGCAATAAGTATAACAGAGGATAAGAAGGTTTTAACCGGACTGACTGTATTTAACACAAATGCAGGACAGGCTGCCTATGAGTTTGGAGATTATTCAAGAGCAAGAAAATATATAAAAAAGGCTCTCAAGATATTTGATATTATGGATACAACTTGGAAAAGGTCAGTTGCAGAAGGGTACATGGCCCTTATAAATGCAATGGATGGAAAAAATGAAGAGGCCATGGAAAGGCTAAAAAGAGCTGAGTGCTATTCAACAAAAATGAAGAGCCCCGAGGAGTTGGAAATTATATCGGGAATTAGGAATAAAATATCAAGGTGACAGGTGTGTGCCTGTCACCTTGATATTTTAATACATCCTCTGTATTTTTACATCTTCCTTTTCAAATACAGCCTTAACTGTATTTAAGATATCTTCAATTTTAATATCTTTAACTTCTGTTTCATTTCTTAGCTTGAATTCAACGAGTCCATCTTTTGCTTTCTTTCCAACTGTAATCCTCATTGGAATTCCTATAAGGTCTGCGTCGTTGAATTTAACTCCAGCTCTTTCGTTTCTATCGTCAATAAGGGTTTCGACTCCCATTTCATTAAGCTTGTTATATATTTCATATGAAGTTTTAACTACTTTTTCATCCTTAACATTAACAGGAACTATAATTACGTGGTATGGAGCCACTGAAAGTGGCCAGATGATACCATTATCATCATGATACTGCTCAATTATTGCTGCCATTGTTCTGTTTATTCCTATACCATAGCATCCCATAATTATAGGATTTTTCTCTCCATTTTCATCTACATAGTTTGCATTAAAGGCAGCAGAATATTTTGTACCAAGCTTAAATATATGACCAACCTCTATTCCTCGGTTTATAGAAACAGGAGTACCGCACTTAGGACAGGAATCTCCCTCAACTATATTTCTAAAGTCACCCACAAAACCAGTAAAATCCCTTCCGTAGTTTACGTTTATAATATGGTATCCCGTTTCATTTGCACCTATTATCATGTTTTCTATGTTTAAAACCTCGTAATCAACTAAAAGCTCATCAACCTTTATTCCTATAGGCCCTGCAAAACCAACCTCAGCCTCTGTTGCTTTCTTTACAACTTCACTTTCTGCAAGGCTGAGGTCTATAGCTTTTACATGGTTAATAACCTTTGTTTCATTGACCTCTCTGTCTCCCCTTACCATAACAGCAATAACCTTGTCATCAGCCTGATAAATCAAGGTCTTTGCAAATTTATCCTTTGTTGTATTGAAGAATTCCACAAGTTCATCTATGGTTCTTGCATGGGGAGTAAGTACCTTTTCAGTATCCTTCAAAGCCTCACCTTTTGAAGCTTCAATTTTATTGGTTGGTGCCTTTTCCATATTTGCTGCATAACCGCATTCAGGACAGAAAACAACCTCAGCCTCACCAATATCAGACTTAACCATAAATTCTACGGAGCCTGTTCCGCCCATTGCACCAGAATCTGCTTCAACTGGACTGTAATTAAGCTTACATCTGTTAAATATCCTGCAGTATGCTTCATGCATTGAATTAAAGGATTTATCTAGACCTTCAAGGTTTGTATCGAAGCTGTAGGCATCCTTCATTGTAAACTCCCTTGATCTCATAACACCAAATCTTGGTCTTCTTTCATCCCTGTACTTTGTTTGTATCTGATAGATATTTAATGGAAGGTCTTTATATGATTTAATATCATTTCTAATTATATCTGTAAATATTTCCTCATGGGTTGGTCCGAGGCAGAATTCTCTTTCATTTCTGTCTATAACCTTAAACATTTCAGGACCGAAAACATCCCATCTTCCTGATTCCTTCCAAAGCTCACTTGGAAGAAGTGCAGAACAAAGTATTTCCTGGGCTCCTGCCCTGTTCATCTCTTCTCTTATAATCTCCTCGATTTTTCTTAATGTCCTAAGTCCCAAAGGCAGATAGTTATATACACCAGAGGCAAGCTTTCTCATAAGTCCTGCCCTTAACATAAGCTTATGGCTTGTTATTTCAGCTTCTGCTGGAACTTCTCTTAATGTTGGCATAAAAAGTTTTGTAACCTGCATATAAAATTCCTCACATTTCAACATATATTTTGTATCATTATTTTATTATATCATAAGCATAGAGTCACAAGATGCTACATAAAAATACAAAAAGATATAAAATTCGCCTTAACATTTGGGGAAATATGTTGTATATTTAAAATAATACTATATTATAATTTTCAATTCATATAAGAAGTCAATAGAGTTTTATTGTTGTCATTTACATACTGGGAGGGGACCTTTATGAAACAACAACGGTATATAAGAAGATTAAATACATTACATAACAAGTTATTCATTTCAATTTTTATTGCTGCCATAATTCCATTAGCTCTATACATGACTTTAAATGGTACTCTTGCCTTTAAAAAATATAATGAACTTGAAGCTAATAGCATGACTTTAAAAGCTCTTCAGGCCGAACGTTTATTGGATAATGAAGTATATAATATGGGTATTCTTTTAAAAGATTATGCAACATGGGATGAAGCATATAAAAGCGTTTATGAAAAAGATACTAATTGGTTTAGTATAAATTACTTGGAATGGCTTCCTAAATATAATGATATAGATGTAATAGTTGTTGCAAACACAAAAAAAGAAATAATAAGCAGCTATGGAATAGAAAGAAATCAAGTGACTCAGCTGCTTAATGATAAAAATATATCAGCAATGCTCTTTAATGAACCTAATAATGAAAAGGATTATTTTAGTGCTGGCTTTAAGATATTTAATGGAGATTTATATATGGTAGCAGCTTCGCCGATGTTAAAACGCGACTTTTCTGGACCACAAAGTGGTGTTGTAGTTTTTGCAAGAAAAGTTAATAGTGATGTTGTTGATAGTGTAGGAGATGGATTTGGAATAAATACCATTATAAAATATAACGATAAAACTATTTCGGGGTTAGAAACACAGCGGTTAATAGAAGAATATGGAGATAGAATAAATGACATAAGTAAGCAAAATTACTTAAAGATAGAAAAGGATTTAAAGCTTGCAGGCGCGCCAATTTTTGATATGTCTAGAGAGAAAATTGGAGATATTTATATAATAAATACCAAGACCACAATGTCTTCCACAATTGATGTTATTAGAAATAATGGTCGCATAGTTGGAATAATGTCTGTATTGTTGATTATTATTATAAGTATTTATTATAGAAATAAACTAATAAAACCAATATTTGATCTTGAAAATCAGATAAATAGAATGGGTGAAAATACGACTCTTGGACATGTTGAAGTTACTGGACCAGAGGAAATTGAGAATTTAGCAAATACCTTTAATAAAATGGCATCCAGTTTATTAAAACATAAAGCGGAAAATGAAAACTTGAAGAAACTATCAATAACAGATGGGTTAACTTCGCTATATAATCATAGATACTTTTTTGAGTATTTTAACCAGTGTATATCAGAAAAAAATCGTCAAATTTCAGTTATATTCTTTGATATTGATCAATTTAAAATGGTGAATTCATATTTTGGACATGTTGTTGGGGATGCAGTATTAGTAGAGATAAGTAAAATAATAAAGGAAAAACTCAACGAAGAAGAAGGGATTTTTAGATATGGTGGAGAGGAGTTTGCTGCCGTATTAAATGGTATAAATACAGCACAAGCATATAGCCTTGCTGAGGAAATAAGGCTTAGGATAATGAAGTCAAATAAGCTTCAAAGCTATTCAACTGTATTTCCAATTACCGTTAGTATAGGAGTATCGGCATATCCAAAGGATGGCCTTAACCCTGAGGATATAGTTGAAAAGGCTGACAGAGCAATGATTTATTCAAAGCAAAAAGGAAGAAATTTGACAACAATATACAACATGGAGATTGACAATATTTTAAATGAAAGCCATCTTGAATTTGCTAATCAGGAAATGCTTTTAGATGCAGTATTTGCACTAACTGCTGCAATAGATGCAAAGGATAGCTATACAGAAAAGCATTCAGAATCTGTTGCAAGATATTCGCTTTTAATGGCTGAAAAGATGAACCTCTCACAAAATGATAAGTACATATTAAGAATTGGAGGGATACTCCACGATTGTGGTAAGATAGGAATTCCAGATGAAATTATACATAAACCAGGGAAATTTGATGATAATGAATGGAAAATAGTAAAGAATCATACTTTGCTTGGAAGTAGTATTGCCAAGCATGTAGCAAAATTTCCAGAGATAATAACCTGTATTAGAAACCATCATGAGAGATGGGATGGAAATGGATATCCTGATGGACTAGCAGGATATGATATACCATTTCATGCCAGGATAGTATGCATTGCAGATTCATATCATGCAATGGTATCGGATAGACCATACAGAAGAGCTTTGACAAAAAAAGAGGCATTTGAGGAGCTTGCAAAAAATAAGGGAACACAATTTGACCCTGAACTTGTTGATGTTTTTATAGATGCTGTAAAAAATAGAGGATAATAAGCCTTAGTGCCGGGTGCAGAAAAATTTTTTCTAGCACCTGGCATTTTTATATTTATTTAAAAATTAAATAAAGAATCATAATGCTATTTAAAATAACAATTTTTAAAATAAGGCTGTTAAAAATATAATTTACTTGTAGGATGTATTTAAGTATCAACTTGAAAGGACGGTATTTTATATGGATAATAGATTGCCAGAAGCATTTAATGACTTTAGTGAGGCTAGAAGAAATGGTTTTATGGAAATTAAAAACCTAAAGGATGAAGGGAAAAAGGTAGTTGGAACATACTGTACATATACTCCTTGGGAACTTATAATGGCTGCAGGAGCAATACCTATATCACTTTGTGGAACGAGTGAGGAGCCAATTGCTGATGCAGAAAAGAATCTTCCGAGGAATCTCTGTCCGCTTATTAAATCAAGCTATGGATTTGGAATAACAGATAAATGTCCTTATTTCTTTTTTTCTGACCTTCTTGTTGCGGAAACCACATGTGATGGAAAGAAAAAGATGTATGAGCTTTTAAGTAAAAAGAAACCAATGCATATAATGCAGCTTCCACAAACCCAGGAGGGTGAATATTCATATAACCTTTGGAAAAAGCAAATTATCTTGCTTAAGGAAAGATTAGAAAAGGAATTTAATGTTGAGATTACCGATGAAAAAATAAAAGAAGCTATAAAACTAAGAAACAGAGAAAGAATAGCAATGCAGAATTTTTACAGCCTTTCAAAGGCTTGCCCACCTCCAATGTGGGGACTTGAAATGTTAAAGGTTTTATATGGTGCAACATTTAAGACAGATAAAGAGGCACAGATACAATCTATAGAAAAGCTTTCCAATGATCTTTCTGATAGCTGTAAAAGAGAAGAAGGAAAGGTTCCTGCTGATACAAAAAGGATACTTGTTACAGGTTGCCCGATAGGTGGTGCAGGTGAAAAGATTGTAAAGATAATAGAGGAAAGTGGCGGAGTAGTTGTATGCTTTGAAAACTGCAGCGGAGTGAAGTCTACCTCTGTGTTAGTTGATGAGGATAAAGACCCAATTGATGCACTAACAGAAAAATACCTGGCAATACCATGTTCTTGTATGAGTCCAAACCCAGGAAGGATAGAACTTATTTCGAAGCTTGTTGATGAATATAAGATAGATGGTGTTGTCGATGTAATACTTCAGGCATGTCATACATATAACGTTGAAGGTTATAGTGTAAAGGAATTCGTTGAAAGAGAAAAGGGAATCCCCTATATTAGTATTGAAACAGATTATTCTCAAAACGATGTTGGGCAATTAAAAACAAGAGTTGGAGCATTTATAGAAATGATCTAATGAGTGCCAGGCACCGAAAAAAGGAGAAAAGGGAGAAGAAATGCACATAGGCATATTTCTTTTCCCTTTTCTCCATTCTCCGGTGCCTGGCATTTTAGTAAACCTACAAATATATACAAAATATATTAAAAATCGACAATATAATTCAAAATTTATATAAATAATATATAAAATATTACGATAAAGAAAATATATATATAAAATAAAAGAGGTGAGAATAATGATAAACAAAATGAGAAATGTAAGAATTATCAATTTAATAGTCTTTATCTGGATATTTGCACTTATAGCTACTTTATCAGTAGGTGTTATTGGACTTAAAAATATGTCCAGCATGAACAAAAACACCAACAAAATGTATCAGGAACAGCTAGTAGGTATTATGGAAATGGGTGAAGTAAATGGGAATATGGGACTTATCAGAAATGCATTTACTAAGTTAGTTGACAGAAAATATGATGAGAGTTATGTAAAAACCATTGAAGAAAATGATGAAAATATAAAAAAAATAATAAAGGAATATTCATCAAGTGATATGAGTTCTGAAGATATGATGCGAATTGATAAGCTAAACAAGGATTATAGTGACTATGTAAATGAGCATACTGAAATAAAAGCTATTAAGCAGGCAGGAAAGGAAGTCACTCCAGAGCAAGCTAGTGAACTTGGTAAAAAAGGAGATATTGTAAGTGAAGATATACAAACAATAATTGAATTTGATAAAAAGGAAGCGCAGGCTTTAAACAACAATAACGCAAGTGAATATAAAAACACTCAGGTGCTTTTTATTATAATATTAGCAGCAGTAGCAGTTATAATGACTGCGATTTCATTGGCAATACTTGCAATAATAAAATCATCTATTAAAGATATGTCAAAAGCACTGGATGCAGTTTCAGCAGGTGATTTTACATATGAAATAGACAAGTCTGGAAAAAATGAATTTGGATTAATGAAAAAGGAATTGGCAGATACAGTTGAATCATTGGCGAATATGCTAAATACTATAAGAGGCAATACTGATAAGATAAATGAACAAGCATTATCCTTATCAGCTATATCAGAAGAAATGACTTCTTCGGCTCAGGAGGTTTCTGCAGCTATTCAGGGGGTAGCGCAAGGGTCATCATCCCAGGCAGAAGAGCTAATGGAAATGGCATCTACATTAAATAATTTTGGCAATATAGTTGATAGAATTGTTAGCTCCGTGGTACAGGTTGATACAAATGCAAAGGATGTTAGTAAAATGGCTTTAAGCAGTAATAAACAACTAGTTGATCTGGTATCATCTGTTGGTGAGATGAGTAGTTCATTTAAGGAAGTTGGCAGTAAGATAACAACTCTTGGAATGAACATTAAAAATATTAATGAAATAACAATGCTGATTAACAGTATTGCTGACCAAACCAATTTGCTTGCACTTAATGCAGCAATTGAAGCAGCAAGAGCAGGTGAAGCAGGTAGAGGTTTTGCAGTTGTGGCAGAGGAGATAAGGAAGCTTGCAGAGCAAAGCAAAAATTCTTCAATTGAAATAAACAATCTTCTTGCTATGATAACCTCTGAATCAGAAGGAGTAATTGATACAACAGAAAGAGTAAACGTCACCCTTGAAAGTCAAGTGAAAGTGATAGATGGCTCAATAGCATCCTTTAAGGATATTATTAATGCAATAGAAAGAATTATACCTTTAATTGAAGATGTAAATAATCAGGTTGGTAAAATTGAAAGTGAGAAAAATATAATAATTGAAAAGGTTGAATCTGCTTCTGCAGTAGCAGAGGAAAATTCAGCATCAACAGAGGAAATATCAGCATCCTCACAAGAAATGCATGCATCTTCTGAAGAAGTATCTAAGAGTGCTGAAATGCTTACTAATCTGTCTATGGTAACCATTGAAGAGGTAAATAAATTTAAGTTATAAATAAGAGGGACATCACATGCTGCATTTTAAATGCAATATGTGATGTCCCTAACACTATGGTATAATATAGTGAATAATATTTTGTAAGAGATGGTTTTGGGGGGATTTTATGGGATTGGTAAATGAAAAAATGGTATTGAGCTACTATATTGAAGAAATGGATAAAGACAAAATTCAATTTTTAGTTGGGCGAGATGAGTATAAGAAGAAAATAAAAGCAGAGATACTTGCACTAAAAGATGCTGATAATATGAACGCAAAAATTCAAGTAGCTAAAAAGCTTTGGAAGCTTCTTTTTAATGCAGCTATGGGTTATATAGACCCTGATAAGAGAGGCTATGATAACCTTTTTAACTATTTTGATAGATATGTAAACTTTGAGGAACTTATATTTGCTTCAGATTCTTTTTATAGGGATCATACTCTCCATTGCCTTTGGGTTTACTTTCTTGGAGAATATATATTAAGGCATGAAGAATTTAATATGCTTACAAAAGATATGTATGGACAACTTAAAACACCAATTCAATTTTTTGAATCTATTAGAAAATTGAATAGAGATGGTATTTTTGGTGATATACTTGCTACTATAGATAAATTTTATGAATCGTTAAAATATAAGGATTCAGTAAGGTGTATTGCTTCAATAACCCACGATCTTGGCTATCCTCTTAAAAAAATAAATAAGATAAACAAGTGTATCAAGGAAATACTTCCAGAATTCTCTATTAATAATTATGATGAGTTTAATTTTAATTATTCAGAGATACAGCAGGGTTTTATAAAAGAATTTATCGATTTTATGAATTACAATTTTAATATAAATTTTATGATTGATGATTCAAATAATAAAAAATTGGAAGAAATATTAAAAAAGACATTTAACGTTAATCAAGATAACTCAAATTCTCTAGAGATCACATTGAATGAGGAAGCAAGTTTATTAACAAACGAAGAAGTTAAGATGATAAAGGCTGCAGCTAAATTTGAAGTCAATCTTGATAAAGATGTTTCAATGTATTTGAGATACTATAATGATTTTGAACAATATCAGCATGGAATAATGAGTGCATTTCTCCTTATGAAGGTAATAAGTGCATTTAAAGGAGTAACATTTGCATTTCATGGAAGGCAGAATATTAACATTGGTAATATAGATTTAGTAGACATAATTACAAAACAGGAGATACTTCAGGCTGTATCAAACCATACAAGTGATGGATATCAAATATCTAAAATAACAGATGTGTCAGCTTATTTGATTTTAATTGATGAGATAGAGGAGTTCTCAAGAATATCGAGGGCGAATCAAAACCGACAATATGTAGATGAATTCTGCAGTACAGATATTTCAATGAAAAATAACTATTTGATGATTGATTTTATATTTGACAACAAAGAATTGCCCAATCTTGATCCAGAAAGAGCTTTTAAGGACAAATGCAATAAGTTCTTATCCTTAATTGATATAAGAAACTATGATGAGAAATTAAAATTTAGAATCAGATTTATTGGAAAGATTCCAACTGATAATAATACATATGCTATAGAAATAGGTAGAAAATATGCTAAAATAACGGTGAACGATATTGAGAAGAACATACCAGAATATCTGAAATCAAATCAAGTATATACTCGTGAAGAATATGAAATGATGTAAAGATTAGGTGCCATGAGCATAACATTTTACATGTGATGCCATGGCACCAATTTTATCTTTTTGTAAAGAGAGCTAAAAATCTATCGAGGAAATTCATTTTAACTTCTGTTGTTTTTGCGTAGACTTTTTCCTGTGCAGGTCTATCAATTGATGGGGTTCTCATTATAAATTGAACTGTTGAGTTTTTGTTCTTTTCATTATCTGCGAAAGATTTATAGGTGTTTTCTTTACCTTCAAAAAGTGCACCGCCTATATTTTCCTCAAGTTCATTATTAATTCTACCTATACCATTTCCAAGGCTTGTTATTCCGTTTTTAAGCTGCACTTGACCATTAGAAAGCTTTATAACACTTGATGGAAGCTTTTGTGTATTTTCATGAGTAAACTTGAGGCCTTTATTTATATCATTAGCACCATCAAAATATTTGTTTATGCCATTCTTCAAGGTTCCAAAGGAGGTATTCATTTGGCTGATTGCATTAGGAAGCTTTTCTATTTCGGATTGGGTTTTACCCAAACTATCTTTCATTTGTATTACACCTGATTTGTAATCACCGAATCCTGTCTGAAGCTGGTTCGCTCCTTTTTCGAGGGCATCAAAACTATTTGAAGCTTCATTAAGACCGGAGTTCAATTTTTCCATTGCTTCGCCCTCTTTGATTATTGCTTCTGCCATCTTTCTTATAATGGGATCCTTGCTAGATGCATAACGGTTTGCAGCCTTAACAAGTTCCTTGTGATTTTTATAGAGTTCATTATAACCTTCAGAGATTTTTTTAGTACCTTCATTTGCTCTGCTAATACTGTTATGAAGCTTATCAAGCCCATTGTACATTTCAATGCTCTTTTCTGAAAGTGTTCCCATTCCAGAGTTGATTTGTCCCATTCCACTAATTAACTGGCTGCCCTGGCTGGACATTTGACTGAGTCCATTATGGAATTCCTCTAATCCATCACTAAGAGTCCTTGAATTGGAGCTTAATTCATTTGAACCTAAATAAAGTTTTTCTATTCCACTATCAAGCTCAGACATTCCATTTTCAAGTTTTTTCGTACCATTTGCCAGTGAATCAGCTCCTTTTACCAGTTTTTTTGATGCATTGTCCATTTTACCTATACCATCCATTAAGCTGTTTAATCCGTCCTTGAAGTCTTTGGGAAGATTAAAATTTGATGGAATCAGGGTTATGCTTATAGGGTCAAGGTATATATTATTTCCATCCATATCAATTGTAAAGGTTTGATCCTTTGAAGGCAGAGATACAAAGGTTATAGTGGCTTTTTTACCGATAACAACCTTGGTACCATCGGTATTGATATTGCTGAATACATCAAGATCAGGACTTAATTGAATTTGAGCAACAAGGTTTGTTTTGTTCCAATTAATACTTTTGTTATATTTTATACCAATAGATATTTTAAGATGTCCTGTCTTTCCTCCAAGCTCTTTAGGAGAAATTTCTGTATTATCAAAATAATATCTTATTGATAAGTTAACTGGGGGTTCTTTATTTATAGTTCCTTCATAATATATATCCTTTGATTTTAAAAGCTTCATAGGCCATTTGATTTCTTTATTGCTAAAACCAGGTGATGTGCTGCCTATCATGTTTTTTATACTACTATATGTTCCATAATCAGTGTAATAATCAGATGCACTGTAACCATAAATATGGTTTACAATTTTTGTTTCCAATAAGCTTCCATCATGGTTTAACTTTACATAAACGGTTTCATCCTTTTTAACATCCGCACTTGCAAGGGTGGTTAGTGTTAATATAAATAGAATAAGAAATAAGCTTATAATCTTCTTTTTCATTTTAACACCTCTTTATTTTATTTCAGGCCATTTATATGTTGTATATTTAATAGGCTTTTTAAATAGAAGAAGCAGTGCTGGAAGTAAGGTATATACAAGAATCAGACTTATTGCTGCTCCTCTTCCTATTAAAAGAGTAAGTTCTGATGCTGATTTTATAGTTGTTATAAATGAAACACTTAACGTTCCTGCCATAAGGATTAGAGCACTTGTTAAAACCGATCTGCTTGTATCCTTTATGGTTTGTATAGCTGAATCAACAGGAGATAGTGTTTCAAGGTTTTCTCTGTATCTCGTTGTAAAGAGTATTGCATAATCGACAGTTGCTCCAAGTTGTATTGCTCCAATTATTATAAAGCTTATAAAATTAAGCTCACTTCCAATAAAGTATGGAATACTTACATTTATCCATACACCGGTTTCAATTACGAAAATCAATATAAATGGAAGTAGCAAGGATTTAAAGGTTGCAAATAGTATCAAGGCTATTAGAATGGTCGAGATTATAGTAACAATTGCAAAATCCTTAGAGGTAACAGCCTTTAGGTCAAGATAAATAGGGGCTTCTCCTGTTAAATAATGTTCCTTATAATACTTTGAGCTTATATTATGGATTTTAGTTATTGCATCCGTTGTATCAGTACTTTCAACATTTGATTTTAAGGTTATTATCAGGTATGTATATTTGCTTGATTCAAATCTACTTCTTATGTTATCTGGTATAAGAATATCGGGAATTGCCGGATCAATAGAAGAATACATTCCAATAATTGAATCTACTGAATTTATACTCTCAAGTTCAGCAGACATATTGTTGATTTTAGTCCTATCAGATTTTGGAATGACTAAAACCAACTCATTATTATTTCTAAAAATATCAGCTATCTTTTTATTTGCAATAACTGATATGGAATTTTGAGAAAGTGTTTTTTCAGTTGAATAATAGTAGTTTACTTTAGATTGACCTAAAAAAACTGGTATGATTATTAAAAGTGTAAGTATAAGCACATAGTGTCTCATGCTTACAAGGTGCTTTGCAATTTTATTAAACCCTGGAAGCAAAACTTTATGCTTATATTTTTCAAGCCTGTCTTCTGCAGCAAGTGTGAGAACTGGAAGTAAAGTAATAACTGTTATAAGGCTTATGAATACTCCCTTTGCAAGTACAAGGCCCATGTCCTTTCCCATTCCGTACTTCATAAATACAAGGGCTAAAAAGCCACATACAGTTGTTAATGCACTTGCAGAAACAGAGCTAAAGGTTTTTACTATTGCTTCAATCATAGCCTCTGATTTTTCTTTTGATTGAAGCTCATCATGAAATCTGTGAAGAAGGAATATCGAATAGTCCATGGATACTGCAAGTTGAAGTATACTTGCAACTGAATGAGTATTTGATGATACTTTCCCATATATTAAGTTTGTACCCATGTTTATTAATATCGCTGTACCAAGTACTATAAAAAAAAGTAATGGCTCAAAATATGAACTTGAAGATAGAAAAAGAATTATAAAAATTATGATAAAGGCAGCAATTGAATAATAAATCATTTCTCTAGATACAGTGTTTTGCATATTGCTGGATATTGCTGCGGGTCCACCTATATAGTGTTCCTCATAAATTAAGGAATCTATTTTATCAATTGCCTCTTTTGTGCTTAAAGCATCATTTCCTTCATTGAATTCAAGTTGTAAAAGATTATAATCAGAGACTCTAAAATTTTTACCAATATTCTCATTGATAAAGCCTTCAGATTTCATAATATCATCAACATCATCAAGCCAGGTTACATTTTTAACTCCGGGTATGTTTTTTATATCATTTTTTATACTACTTATTTTGCTTAGGTTATTGCTTTTTATAAGAAGCTTTGCTGTTCCACTTAGTTTAAAATTCTTCTGCAATATGTCGCTTCCCTTTATGGAGTTCATATCCTTTGGAAGATATGATGCCAGGTCATACTCAATAGAAACGTATCTCATCCCGATAAAGGAAAGAATTGCAGCAATAAGATAGGAGATAAGAATAAGTTTTTTATGGGTTACAATAAAAGATGCAAATTTTCGCATACTCACACCTCTTTCCTTAAACAATGGTTTAAAATGAGCGTTTTAAACATCTGTTTAAATATTACATCACCATGAACTGCATGTCAAGTATTAAATTATTTGGAAGTACGTAGTAAATGAACTGATTTATTCAAAAGTAAATATATGCATAACTTTACACTATTTTATAACACATTAAGGGTATTTATACAAAAAAGTCACTGAAATTTCAGTGACTTTTAAAAAATTATATTCTTATAAAATATTAGTTTGATAGTACCCCTTTAATTAAAATGTTTGCATATTCATCAATTGCTTCTCTGCTATCGATATCAAATATACTATCTCCGTTTCCAAATGTGTTTGAAACTATTCTGCTTACCACAATACCAACTATGCCAGAGAATAGCTGTAAATATTTATAATTAAGAGTTTTTTCATCAATAATTCCGGTTGCCCTTTTTATTATTTCTATAATAATGTTTTGAAGCTCTTTGTTTAAATATATTTTTTCTATAATACGCGGCTTATAATCTTTATCTTCAATTGAAAGGGCTCCTATAAGTCCAAAAAGTGAGGGATACTCAAATAAAAAATCGATAAAACTTTTTGTCCAATTTACAAGCTTTTCACTTGATGTCAGGTGATTGTCTTCTAACATTTTGCACTGACGATCATATAAAATTCCTGAATAGTAGCTTTCAACCTCCTTTAAAAGATTGTTCTTGTTTCCAAAATGATAGTTGATTGAGGCTACATTAGCACCAGCTTTTTCAGTAATCTCTCTTATTGTAACCTCCCCTTTAAGTCCGACTATATCGATTGCAGCCTGGAGTATCTTCCCCCTTGTATCTAAAGTTTCAATGCTCATAGCGACACCTCTTTAAATTATTGTTGTAGAAATAAGTCCAAAATGAAAGTATATCAATGATATATATAAATCGTAAAATTCTTTACATTTTGTTTTTTTAAACAGCCCTGCAGTATTGGTCCGACCTTAGGATGTTTAAAAAGACAAAATGTAATAGAATTTTTGATTTATATTTAGAATTTAAAATATATCTTATAAAATATTCTATCAAAATAATAATAAATATACCAGTATTAACCTAGGCACAATGTGCATCGTGATTTAAATGGGATATGTTAATCATATATAGTTCATTTTTTCCGAAACTCTTGGAAGGAGATAGTGCTTACAAGCTATTTAATATCCTTCATGTATACTATATAATTATAATCAAGAGAAGGATAAAACTGTTGAGAAATGATTTGATATGATATAATTTTTTTATTAAGTTTCATAACAATAATATTATAGTGAAACAATGGTTCATAATTTCCGTTGTTGGAATATTCACACAATTATAGAATGGAAGTGATTTTATTGGAGCTTAATAAAAAATGTATAGAAATATTACAATACCTCATTAAAAGAAACGACTATGTAAAAACTGAAGAACTGGCTGAAATATACAACGTTACTGAAAGAAGCATCAGATATAATGTTGACAAAATAGAAAGCTTTCTAGTGAAAAATGGTTTTAAATATCTTGATAGAAAGCACAACATGGGAGTTCGTATTCTAAATGAAGAGGGGCTTGATGAATTCCTTAAAGGATTTATAAAGGCGCCAACACCTTTTAAGTACAACTATTCCAAGGAAGAAAGATTTAAGTATATTGTGTCAAAGGTACTTCAATCTGATGACCCTGTAAATATTTCAGAATTGCAAAACAGCCTCTGCGTTTCCAAAAATACAGTTTTAAAGGAACTGGATGAAATTGAAGAATGGCTTAAGGGAAGAGATTTAAGCCTAATAAGGAAACCAAGGGTTGGAATAAGCGTAGAAGGCAGTGAATACGACAAAAGAAAAACGATAATAGAGTTAGTTTCTGAGACTGTTTCAACCGAGGACATTTTAAACTATGTAAACAGAAGAATGGCGCAGTCTAGAATAAAAAATCTACAGTTTGATGTACTCTTTGAAGATATGGACGTTGATTTCCTTGATGGACTTATAAGAAAGGCCGAAACAGAGCTTGGAAAAAAATTCAGCGATGATGCCTATGGCGGCTTGTTAACTCATATTGCAATAATGATTAAGCGAATACAGCTTAACAAAACGATATACCTTCCTCAAGTTTATATCAAAACTGGGGAGGAAAGCAGCGAGTACAGGGTTGCAAAATCAATGATTAATGAAATTGAAAAGCAATATGGAATCGTTGTTCCGGATGAAGAAACAAGCTATATAGTACTCCACCTTTCTGGAGCAAGGATTTTTGAGGATGATTTGTCAAAGCTAGATGGTGAAGATCATGATGATGAAATATACAATATTGCAAAGCTTATGACAAATGAAATAGAAAAGCTTTATAATGCAGACTTCGGAGAAGATAAGGAGAGAGTTATACAGGGATTGGTTACTCACCTAAGACCAGGACTTTTTAGAATGAAGTATAACAAGAAGCTTGTAAATCCACTGCATAATGAAATAAAGGCAAACTATGGTCAGCTTTTTATAGATACAATGTATGCAGCAAGGCATCTTGAGGAGTTCCTAGGGCAGAAGGTAGATGAACATGAGATATCCTATATCACAATGCATTTTGGTGCTGCTCTTGAAAATGCAAAGCACAATAGAAGAGCAAAGTCAAAGGTTGTAATAGTATGCGGAACTGGTATAGGAACAGCTAGAATGGTAGCTTCTCAGATTGCAAATGAGTTTGATGTAGAAATTGTTGATACTATATCCTGTAGAGAGATGAATAAAGTAAATGGCAAAAACTATGATGCGATTATAAGCACCGTTGAAATACCAAATCTTGAAGGAGACCAGTATATAAGGATAAGTCCTCTTTTATCAAACAGAGATTTTGAAAAGCTTGGAGGATTTCTAAAGGCAAGATATAGAAAATGGAGAAATGAAGATAATGAAATTCATATAGTAAACAGGTTTATAAGCGTAGTAGAAAAATACTGTACTATACAGGACAGGGAGCATCTAAAATATGAGTTACTATATGAAATAAAGAAAGTAAACAAGAATATGCAGGAGGGAAGGTTTATATATATGCTTTCAGATTTATTAACACAGGAAACCGTAAGAATTAATGTTAATTGTAAGGATTGGGTTGAAGCTATAAAGGCAGGAACAGAAGTACTTGTAGACAAGGGATATGTTGAGACAAAATATGAGGAAGCAATAATAGAAAACTTTAAAACACTTGGACCATATATGGTTGTTGCACCAGGAATAGTTCTTTCTCATGCAAGACCTGAAAATGGAGTAAATACTCTTTCAATGAGTCTTACAACATTAAAGGAACCAGTTAAGTTTGGAAATGAAACCAACGATCCTGTAAAGCTTGTTATAACTGTTGCAGCAGTTGACAACGAAACGCACTTAAAAGCATTATCTCAGCTTATGGAATTGTTCATGAATGGGGAAGATATGAATGTGATTTTTAATGCAACTAATAAAGAGGATGTAATTAAAGTCATAAATAAATATTCAAATTAAGGAGGAGTTACTATGAAAATACTAGTTTGCTGTGGAAGTGGTTTAGGAAGCAGCTTCATGATCGAGATGAATATTAAGAAGGTTTTAAAGGAGCTAAACGTAGCTGCTGAAGTAGACCATTCAGACCTTTCATCTGCAAAGGGAATAAAGTCAGACATCTATGTGGGAACAAGGGATATAGCAAGTCAGCTTACAAACCTTGGAGGCCAGGTTGTATCACTTAACAACATGATTGATACAAAGGAATTAAAGGAAAAGCTATCAGAAGTATTTAAATCAATGGGTCTAATTTAATTTAAATATACAAAGGGGGGTCTTTTATGTTAAAAATTATTCTTGACATCCTAAGTGTACCTGCAATATTAGTTGGTCTTGTAGCAATGATAGGACTTATAGCTCAAAAGAAATCAGCAGCGGATGTTGTAAAGGGAACAATTAAAACAATAATGGGATTCTTGGTACTTGGTGGAGGAGCTGGTATCGTTGTTGGCTCACTTGGACACTTTGGTACTATGTTCCAGCAGGGATTTGGAATTAAAGGTATAGTTCCAAACAATGAAGCAATAGTTGCTCTAGCACTTAAGACTTATGGAACACAAACAGCACTTATAATGGCATTTGGTATGCTTGCAAACATTGTAATAGCAAGATTTACAAAGCTTAAGTACATCTTCCTTACAGGACATCATACACTATACATGGCATGTATGATAGCAGCAATACTTGTTGCTGGAGGAATGAAGGGAGTTTCACTTGTTGTAGTTGGTTCAATAATACTTGGATTTGTAATGGCAATATTCCCAGCAATAGCTCAACCTACAATGAAAAAGATTACAGGACAAGATGATGTGGCATTTGGTCACTTTGGAACATTTGGCTATATTGTAGCAGCAGCAGTAGGAAAGGTTGTTGGAAAGGGTTCAAAGTCAACTGAAGAAATGGAATTTCCACAGGGACTTGCATTCCTTAGAGATACATCAGTAGCAATAAGTTTAACAATGGGAATACTTTACCTAATAGTTGCAATTGCAGCAGGTAAGACTTTTGTTGAATCACAATTAAGTGGTGGACAGAACTTTATAGTATTCTCACTTATTCAGGCAATAACATTTGCAGGTGGAGTATATGTAATACTTACAGGTGTTAGACTTATACTTGCAGAAATCGTACCAGCATTTAGAGGAATTGCTGAGAAGATAGTTCCAGATGCTAAGCCAGCACTTGACTGTCCAGTTGTTTACCCATATGCACCAAACGCAGTATTGATAGGATTCCTTTCAAGCTTTGTTGGTGGAGTAGTTGGTATGTTCATTCTTATAGCACTTAAGGCACCAGTTATACTTCCAGGTGTTGTACCACACTTCTTCTGTGGTGCTACTGCAGGTGTATTTGGAAATGCTACAGGTGGAAGAAGAGGAGCAGTTATTGGTTCCTTCATACATGGATTACTAATAACATTCCTTCCAGTACTTCTACTTCCTGTACTTGGAGGCCTTGGATATGCAAACACTACATTCAGTGATGCTGACTTTGGTCTAGTAGGTATTGTTCTTGGAAATGTATTAAAGATATTTGTACACTAAAATAAAAAAGGGTAGATTTTCTACCCTTTTTCCTTAGGGGTGATAATTATGGATAAAAAAAGATTAAATGAACTAAAGAAAACAGCAATCGATGTAAGAAGAGACTGCCTATATACTCAGAGGATTGCTACATCAGGTCATATTGGGGGCTCATATTCAGAGACAGAAATGCTAGTTTATCTGTATTTTGACAAGATGAATATAGATACTAATAACCCCATGAAGGAAGACAGGGACATTTTCATAATAAGCAAAGGGCATGCTTCCCTTGGATACTATTCCACACTTGCAAGAAGAGGATTTTTTCCACTAGAGGAATTAAAGACTTACAGACAGGTGAACACAAGACTTCAAGGACACAGCCACATGGATTCAATACCTGGTATTGAAAACTCATCAGGTTCCCTTGGACAGGGTTTCTCCTTTGGAATAGGAATTGCTCTCGGATTAAAGAAAAAGGTAATCAAAAGCAATGTATATGTACTAGTTGGAGATGGAGAACTTCAAGAAGGACAGAACTGGGAAGCAGCAATGCTCCAGGGAAATTTAAAGCTTGACAACCTTGTTTTAATTGTTGATAATAACAAGCTGCAGCTTGATGATACCTTCGAAAATATCATGGGAAATAACAACTTCAAGGAAAAGTTTGAAGCCTTTGGTTTTAATGCAATAGAGGTTGATGGACATGATTTTGAGGATATTGAAAGAGGTTTTGGAGAAGTAAAAGAGGGCTGTGCAAACGTTATAATTGCCAATACCGTAAAGGGAAAAGGAATATCCTATATGGAAAACGTTGTTGAATGGCATTCAAAGAAGATAACTGATGAAGAATTTAAAATAGCCCTTGAAGAGCTTGAGAAGCAGGAGGTGGCTTTAAATGAGTAAACCAATGTCACCAAGGGACGTATATGGAAAGGTACTAGCTGAACTTGGAAGTAAATATGAAAAAATATTTGTAGTAAATGCAGACTTGGCAAAGGCAACTAAAACAGAGGAATTTACAAAAAAATTCCCTGACAGACATGTTAATGTTGGAATAGCAGAACAGAACATGGTTGGTGTGGCAGCAGGTCTTGCAAGGACTGGCTTCATACCAGTTATGAGCAGCTTTGCATGCTTTGCACCAGGAAGATGCTACGACCAGATAAGACAATCAATTGCATATTCAAACCTTAATGTAAAGGTTATATCAACCCATCCAGGACTATCAGTTGGAATGGATGGTGCGATACACCAGAGCTTAGATGACATAGCAATCATGAAGGAACTTCCAGGCTTTGTTGTTCTAGCACCTGGAGATGAAATAGAAACAAGAAAAGCAATAGAAAAGGCAATACAGCATGACGGTCCTGTATATGTAAGAGTGGGAAGAAAGGAATGTTCTGTTGTATTCAAGGAAGAATGGGAATTTGAAATAGGTAAAGGATACACAATAGTTGATGGTGATGATGTAACCCTAATTGCCCACGGAGCAACAGTTCCTGTTATATATGAAGGAGCTATGGAGCTAAAGAAAAGAGGAATAAATGCAAGGGTTATAGATATGCCTACCATAAAGCCACTTGATAAGAATATAATTATAAAGGCTGCAAAGGAAACAAAGGGAATAGTAGTTATGGAAGACCACTTCCTAAACGGAGGACTTTACAGCTCAGTATGTGAAGTTACCGCAAGCGAACACCCATGCAAGGTTTCAGGCATAGCAATAAATGACACCTTCGGAGAATCAGGAAACCCTGATGATCTTTACAAGAAACATGGCCTAACTGTTGAAAACCTTATAGAAAAGGTAGAAAAAATATTAAAGTAACCTAAAAGGGGCTGTCGCACTAAGAAATTAGTGTGATGGTCCTTTCTTTATGCAAAAAATACGATTCCCGAGTCTGAAAGACTCGGGAAAAGGTGTATAATTGATGTATGCAAAACTTCAAATTAACACAAAAAAAAATATACCATTATTGGACAAGGTTATCAATTGACACTTCCGATAAATACTGAATATCTGACCATATCTGAATACATGATTCCTAAAGATGATTCTGTGAGGTTGCTAAGTCAAATCGTAGAGGAGTTGAATTTAGAAGAATTGTACCAGGCTTATTCCAGAGTAGGGGGAAATAATGTCCCCCTTACTAATTGACAATGCAAAGTAGTGGAGGTATTATGGGATTAAAGACTATTATGTATTACATAGTAGGCGAGTAAATGGCAAACACAACACAAATACTTAAGGGTCTCCTGGAAGGATGTATTCTTAAAATAGTTAGCTCAAATCAGACTTATTGATATGAAATATGTGAAAAACTATTAAGTTACAGATTTAAGGAGATTTCCGAGGGAAGTGTATATCCAATATTAATAAGGCTGGAAAAGAAAGAACTTTTACATTCAGTTATGAAGGAATCATCCCTTGGGCCTATGAAGAAATACTTATTATTTAACTGATGAAGGGGTAGAGAACTAAAGGAATTTATGGATTCATAGATTGAAATTAAAGAAAATATAGGTAGTGTGTTGGAGGGATAACTGATGTTTAGAGAATTTAGACTAAAAAAGATAAGAATAGAACAGCAGGATAAGCTTAACAGTAGGAATCTTGCATTATATAAAGTAATAACAAACAATATACAAAACAGCGACTTAAGGAGTGTAGAAAAGGAAGAAATATTACAAGATGTTTTAGACATGATGCTACAGGTTCAGATTGAGGATAAACCAGTTGAAACAATTGTGGGTGATGATTATAGAGAATTTTGCAAGTCCATTGTTGATGAATATTTAATGAGCAAACCTAATATATATAAGGTCTTAAGCTTTATTCAAAAATATATAATATTAATAAGTATCATCTCTTTTGCTATGATTACTCCAGCAAAATATGGGGAAGGAATAGGAGGAATTAAGATACCAATAAATGCATTCATATATGCCAATGCCATTGTTTTATTTATAATACCATTTGCTAGAAAAGCAAGGCGCAAATCCTTAGCTACACCTATTCATTCATATCATTTTGGCATAATTGATAATGAAAGGGGAAAAGTGTTTAGAATATGGCTTTTCATTTTTATTGGACTGATGTTTATAAATACTTTTTTTAGTAGGGTGATTGGAATTAATCTGGGTAACTATTACATATATCCATTTAGATATATATCTGTCATTGCAGGACTCCCTTTAATGGTTGCTTCAATCGAAATATATAAAAGGGTATATGATAAAAGGTAATTGACATTAATATAAATAGCAATTGGAAAGGTACTAAATATATCGCATAAATGATTTTACATTTTTAAAAATCATTTATGCGATATATTTTCCGAAATTCATATAAATCAATAAATACCTTAATGTAAAATCTTTATTGCGTTATATAGCTGAACTTGGAAGTAAATATGAAAAAATATTAAAGTAATATCCAAGAGCCTGTTACCTCTATATATAAGACATAAGCTTTCCTTATACAACAGCCCTTTTATTTTTAAGCAAGCTATTTTGTACTAATCTATATTTATTATAAAGCAATTTTGCAAATTCCGTTTCTATCATCGAACAGCAAGGAATTGTCTTTCATAATCATATTCCAGCTTGCAAAGGGTAAAATTTCGCATAGCGAAAAATCATTTTTATTCCATATTTTTGTTTCTCCACATGGAGGACTAGTTGTAATAATATGATTCTGATAATTTCCTACAATTGCAAACATTTTCTTATGACATTTCTTAGCCTCTAGTTTTAGCTTTAAACTATTGATATCAACAGCTTTCATAGATAAATCCTGTGATGCAGTGAAAATAACATTATTCAACAAAAGAAGGCTTTTTAAATTCTTTTTATGTAAATGAGTACGCTGCAATACTGTAAAATCATTTTTATCAATAACTAAGAATTCACCATTAACATTACCAGCATATAGATAATCTGAGGTAACAATATAATCCCACATGCTGTAATCAGAAACTTTATAAGAAATTATTTTCTTACTGATTTTATCTATTACTGCTAATGATCCGTTACGGATACTTGCATATATATTTTTATAATCACTGCCAAGTTTATTTATATCAGAGCTTAAATCAGTACCAAGTACCCATTTATGCAGTAGAGTTAATGTGTTTTTATCATATTCATAAAGATCACAAAAATCTTTTATATAGATTGAATTACCATCAATAATAAACTCTCGTGATTTACCATTTTTATTGAATACTTCCTTAGAATTAATTATGTTTTGATTATCCATATCATATATTAAAAATGTCTTGTTATTTAGAATGTAAAGATTTTGTTTCTCATTTTTCATAATGATACCATCATTTTCAATAGCTAAAAGCCTTTTTACCTCTTCCAAATCCTTAATCCCCTTTCGTTAAATGTAGTCTGCTTATTTTGCAAAGCACAAATTAACTGTATTTTTATTTTACTACCAAAGATTCTTATCCGCTACCAAATATTTCATATATTAGTCAGGTGAAAATATAATACTGAACCTTTGAAAAAAGATGTAACAAATTTTGGCTTAAAGTAAAGGACTCATGTGAAAATCACATGAGTCCTTTATGCTATTTGCTGTTGTAGATAAATTTATGCAGCAATTTTTTATTCTTTTCTATATCAAGTACAAGTACAGTTGCTCCATTAACATTTTCATTTTTAAATGTCCCGTTGGCTGGAATCCTGAACTGTTCAGATTTTTGGATATCAAAGGACATAACTTTAAATGCAATATCAAATATATCACTGTTTGACATATTTGTTTCAATGTAGGGGAGTACAGAAGAAATATTATATGTAAGTCGTGCAGTTCCTTGAGCTTTGATTTTTTTAAACAGTTGGTTTAATACATATCTTTGTCTTTCAGTTCTTTCAAAATCGGAATCACCAACATATCGTATTCTTGTATAGGCAACTGCTTGTTTTCCATTCAAACGTACATTACCAATATCTCTTATCATGTATGCAGTTACATTTCTTGTTCCAGTGTTTTTTATTATGCTGTTTATCTGTTTTGCCTCTGCACTGTTAATATTTACATTGACTCCTCCCATCTTGTCTATAAGCTTTTCAAGACCAAAGAAATTTACAGTGGCATAATTTCTTATATCAAGCTGGAAGTTTGTATTTAGCGTTTTTATTGCCAAGAGAGGGCCACCGTAAAAATATGCATTATTTACTCTGCTTTTTCCTCTCCCAGGTACATTAATATATGTATCCCTCATAATGGATGTTATTTTAAGCTTTTGATTCTTTTGATCTATTGAAAGTACCATTATGCAGTCTGATCTTGAAGCATCAGATACTTGTCTTGCATCCAATCCAAAAAGTGCAATATTCAATATACCGTTTTTAGCTTTAGAATAGATATTCTTATTTTCTCTTTTACCGTTAGGTATTTTCTTTTTTTCAATTTTGGCAGGTGATTTTTTGTTTTTTGCATCTTTATTGCTTTCGCTATCGGCAAG
Organism: Clostridiaceae bacterium; assembly: GCA_032095175.1. GTDB lineage: Bacteria > Bacillota > Clostridia > Clostridiales > Caloramatoraceae > DAMCZI01. The sequence goes on along the minus strand of DAMCZI010000008.1, from coordinate 5,865 downwards.
ATTGACTTTTGGTGTATCTTGCTTTAATTCCTTTTTCTGCTCCTTTGGGGAAGAGGGCTTAACATCGGGTTCTGAATAGAGCTGTGTTTCTGGTCTTATCCCAAGTTCCTCATCATTATCAGTAAGATACCTTCTTTGTATCTTATTCAAAAGGGAAAATCCATGTGCTATGAAAAGCATTGAGGATACTGTAACCAATGTAATTATTATTAATAAAATTACTTTACGCCTCATAAAATAGTAAATCACCTCAGATATTAGTTTCTCCTGCTTTTAAAAAATATACATGTAAAAATAGTTGAGGAATTTCCTAATGACTACTTGACAATACAAAGTAGTGGAGGTAATATGAATTTAAAGGCTATTATGTATTACAAAGTAGGTGAGTAAATGGCAAACACAACACAAATACTTAAGGGTCTCCTGGAAGGATGTATTCTTAAAATAGTTAGCTCAAATGAGACTTATGGATATGAAATATGTGAAAAACTATTAAGTTACGGATTTAAGGAAATTTCCGAGGGAAGTGTATATCCAATATTAATAAGGCTTGAAAAGAAAGGACTTTTACATTCAGTTATGAAGGAATCACCCCTAGGGCCTATGAGAAAATACTATTATTTAACTGATGAAGGGGTTAGAGAACTAAAGGAATTTATGGATTCATGGAGTGAAATTAAAGAGAATATAGATAATGTATTGGAGGGATAATTGATGCTTAGAGAATTTAGATTAAGAAGTATAAGAATAAAACAGCAGGATAAGCTTAACAGTAGGAATCTTGCATTATATAAAGTAATAACAAACAATATACAAAATAGTGACTTAAGAAGTGTAGAAAAGGAAGAAATACTACAGGATATTTTAGACATGATGCTTCAGATTCAAATGGAGGATAAACCGGTAGAAGTAATCGTTGGGGATGACTATAGAGAATTTTGCAATAACATTGTTAATGAATACTTAATGAGTAAACCTAGGATATATAAGGTCTTAAGCTTTCTCCAAAAATACATAATATTAATGATTATTATATCATTTTTTATGAGTAATCAAGTTAAGAGTGGATTAGGAATACGTGGACTTGGTATACCAATAGACAAGTTTATATATGCTAATGCCATTGCTCTGTTTATAATACCATTTACAAGAAAAAGCAACCGTAGATCCTTGTGTACTCCAATGAATTCCTTGCTATATATTAGAGGGGGGAACGACAGTTCAAAATTGTTAAAAATATGGGGCTTTACTATTATTGGGATAATAGGTACAAAAATATTTTTGAAAAATATAACGGGCATTGATATGGGTAACTATAGTATACATCTATTCAGCTATTTACCGGCTATTTTAGCTCTTCTTATAATGGCTGGTTCAATTGAAATATATAAAAGAGTTTATGATAAAAAGTAATTGACATTAATATAAATAGCAATATAATTACATATAAATACCTTTAAAAAGGAATGGTAATATGATGAATTTAGATGCATTAAGTATGATGCAAATCATGTTCTTGTTTATGGTTTTTGCCGGGGTAGTTGTCCTTGGAATTAAAATATATAAATTTCGCAGGAACTGTATATGTAAGCTATTAAAAAAAGAATATAGAAGAGCATTAAACTATGCTAAAAGACTGACGGTAAAGGATTATACATCCTTTGAAAAGTACGGTATATGGCGATATTTTACCCATTTTAAGGGAAATGATGTTCTAGAAGAATTAATAAATAAAAAGGAGAGATTTTATGAACATCATTTTTCAGATACTAAACAATTCATTGAAATATCTATATCCCATCAGCTATGATTGGGGAATTACAATAATACTTTTAACTGTTGCAGTAAGACTTTTACTTCTGCCAATTTCCATAAAGCAGAAGGCAAGCATGGAAAAGCAGCAGAAGTTATCTAAGGAGATTGAAGAACTTAAGGCTAAATACAAAAACAATAAAAGAAAGCTTGAAGAAGAAATGCAAAAATATTATTCCCAGAGTACAAAGGGAATGATGGGCTGTCTTGTCAGCCTTGCTCAACTTCCAATAGTAATAACACTATACAATGTTGTTCTAAAACTTCCTGTTCAAGCAGCGACAATGCTTATACCATGGGTAGCAAACATAAAGCTCCCGGATCAGTATTTTATTGTGCCTCTGCTTTATGCATTAATATCAATGATGCCAGCTATTCTGCCATATATAGGATTTTTAAAATCAAGATATGGTATGAAACCAGGAAAACAGGATTTGATAGTCAGAATTGTTATGAGTGTTCCAATGCTTTTTATAACAATAAAGATGCCTGTAGCTGTTGGAATATATCTTATAACAACAGGGGTATTTAGTTTCCTTGAGGAACTTGTTTACTCGTTAATAAGAAGAAAAACAGAAATAGCTGCTAACTAAAATAGTGATTAAGAAAGTGCTGCATAACTACTAAAAAAGTAGTTCTGCAGCACTTTATATATATTCACTGCACATATAGTTTTTTAAACTTATCCAAATAGTAAAAAATTGTACACCCTTTATATTTAGAAGTACAATTTTTTGCTCATATATTTACATGATTAATAGTTTAATAATCATGCAGCACTATAAGTGTTAAAGATTATCATGTGATCCATCACAGTATGGAGGATTTTTAGTATGTTTGCATGCACATAAATAAGCAGTTTCATCTTTTTCAGCAGTAAACGCCATAGGTTTAAATGAAGTGCCTTCATGTGCCCCATTGCAAAATGGTTGGTTTGAACTTTTCCCACACGTACAATAATAATAAGTTTCCCCTTTTTTTAGTTCCACAGGAATTGGCGATTTTTGTGCTATAATAGGTTTTTCCATATATATATCTCCTTTTTAGTTTATTTATTAGTAAAAGATATATTTTATTTTGTGCATAAACTCTTGTTTTATTCTTTAAAATGTTAAATACAATTTTATTATTTACAGTCAAATGAAAAACTATACAAATATTGTAGCGTTTCCTTATATAGTGAATATATTATACCAAGAAAAGGGGGACTACAAATTTCGACAATTCTCTTCACTAAATAAATGTAAGTTTCTCCTTTTCAGAATATATAAATTTAAGTTAAGAGGTGATTTTTATGCCAAACGGATTTGGTGGATTCAACCCTTTTATCTGGATAATTCTTATCTTAATTGTTTTGCAGTGGTTTAGAGTAGGATGCCATGGATTTGATGGAGCTGGTGGTCCAGGAGGGCCTATATCTCCAGAAAGAGGTCTTGTAAACAATGGTGGTCTCTTCATAATCGCAATATTCTTGCTTGTTGCTTGTGCATGTAAAGGAAATTACCCAATAATGCCACCTATATCACCAATTAGATATTCCTGCTGCTAGTCAAAATGGAGGTGTTTATCACCTCCGTCTATTTACAATATGCTAAATAGGCAAATTATAAGGTTTATTATATGTTAACTTAAGGGGGAATTGGTTGTGGATTATTATGGAAATTACCAGTATAATCCCTATTACAGCGGATATTCAGGATATTCAGGATATAATTGGATGGCTGGAAACTATGCTTATGATGATCCTGACCCTGATGGATGGTGGTTTAGAAGAAGATCCTTCTTCCCGTTCTTCCCATTCTTCTTCCCATTTTTCTTCCCGTTCTTCTTCTGGTAAATTATTTAGGGATACACAATATCTATTACATCGTTGTGTATCCCTAACTTATGATTTTTGTTCTTTAAGACAGGTAATAAATAGTGAAGAATTGTTAAGGAATCTTCTTAAAGATTTACAATATGTGGAATTAAACTTATAATAAACAATAGAATTATATATTTATCATACTGAAGATCCTAAATGAAATGTTGTAGGATTAATAAACCAAAGAATATGATTTTGCATGGGTGTTTAGTATTGAATAATGTAGAAGCATTTATGCAAAACATATATATATACAAAATTAAATACAAGGGGGTTATAATGTGAAAAAGTTTTTCAGATCTAAAAGACTAGCTATTCTGGTGTCAATGATTATGATTTTTTCTATTTTTGCACCGGGGTTGATGAAGAATGCAATGGCTGCTGGGACTCAGGCATCTGGTAGAACAGTTGACATAATATCCTTCAATGATTTTCATGGTTCACTAAAGCCAGATGGTAAAAACATCGGTGCTGCAAAGCTTGCTGGAGAAATAAACAAGTTAAGACAGGCAAACCCTAATACAATCGTTGTTGCAGGAGGAGACCTTTATCAGGGAAGTGCCATGTCAAACTTAACCTATGGAAAGCCTGTATCTGAAGTCGTAAAAGCAATTGGAATAGAGGCTTCAGCAGTGGGAAACCATGAGTTTGACTGGGGAGTAAAGTACATAGAAAGCTGGGCAAAGGATGGAGAATTTGATTTCCTTGCATCTAATATTTATGATAAAACAACAGGAAAACCTGTAGCATGGGCTAAGCCCTATAAAATAGTTGAAAAGAATGGATTTAAGATTGGTTTTATAGGTATTGCAACTCCTGAGAGTGAGTTTAAAACAAAGCCAGAAAACGTTTTAAACCTTCAGTTTAAAGATCCGATTGAAAGTGCCAATGAGTGGGCAAAAGAGCTTAAGGAGAAGGAAAAGGTTGATTTTGTTGTTGCTTTAACCCACCTTGGAGCATTTCAAGATAAGGAAACCAAGGAGGTAACAGGAGAAGCAGCTGAGCTTGCCAAGGCTTCGAAGGGAATTGATGCTATTGTATCAGCCCATACACATAATGCAGTAGCTGGGTATGTAAACAATATTCCAGTTGTTCAAGCTTACTATAATGGAAGAGCCCTTGCAAAGCTAACTCTTGGGTATGATGAGAATAATAAACCAGTTGCAAAGGCAGAGATTTATGCAGATCTTTATAAGAAAACTGATTTGGTTGAGGATGCTGCAGTAAAAGCAATTTATGATAAATACGATAAGGAATTGCAGCCAATATTAGGTGAGGTCGTTGCGACAACAGATAAAGAACTTAGCCATGATAAAACTTCAGGCCTTTCACTTCTTGGGGAGTGGACATGTGATGTGATGAGAAAGGCAGCAGGAACACAGATTGCAATTCAAAATGGTGGAGGCTTGAGAACTTCCATACCACAGGGAGATATAACAATGGGTAAGCTATATGAGGTAATGCCTTTTGATAATACCCTTGTTAAGATGGAGCTTAAGGGTTCTGATATTAAGAAAAATATAGAACATGGTATAGATAACAAAGAAGTAGGCTGGGTACAGTTCTCAGGACTAAAGGTTTACTATGATCCAGCAGCTTCAGAGGGAAGCAGAATAACATCAATGAGACTTCCAGATGGAACAAAGCTGGATATGGATAAGTACTACACAGTAGTTACAAATGATTTTATGGCAACTGGTGGGGACAAATATGATTTTAAAGCTGCAAAGAATATGGTTGATATGCAAATACCAATAAGGGATGCCCTTGTTAAAGAATTAAAGGAGATAAAAAATCTATCATTTAACAGTGCCAACTGTCTTGTAGCTGGGAATGATCCTCTAGATAACCAACCTGTAGAGCCAGCAGAACCAACAGTCACAGAGCCTGTTTTACCAAACACAGGTTCAGTTATTGACCTTACAACACTTATTGGATTTGGTGGAAGTTCAATTGCACTTGGTGCGGCACTTGTTATAGCAGACAGAATGAGAAGAAAAAATAAAGTATCATAAAAAAATGACTGGCTGATATAATTCAGCCAGTTTTTTTTAAGGTGACAGGCAAACCTCCGAAAAAGGAACCCTTTTAAAAATTTATGAATTTTATATAAATCCAACTTTCACAAGATATCGGTGGCGGGCACTTGAGTTTTGAGTTATTTAATCAAAAGCATCGCCAGATGCTTT